>NZ_CAAAFO010000147.1:101413-102315 GCF_900634715.1 Candidatus Protofrankia californiensis
TCCGGCCGCTGGCGGTCACCCGGCCGCAGACCACTACTCGTCAGACCTCCTCAACGCTGCTCGGCTCTCGCCGGGACAGGTCAATACCGAGTTCCTCCGCGGCGCGGAAGACGTCCTCGTCGGTGTCACGCATTTCGATGGAAACACCGTCACTGGAAAGAACTTCCACGTTCAGGCACAGTGACTGCATTTCCTTGATGAGTACCTTGAAGGACTCCGGGATACCGGGTTCAGGGATGTTCTCGCCCTTGACGATGGCCTCGTAGACCTTGACGCGACCGAGGACGTCGTCCGACTTGATGGTGAGCAGCTCCTGCAGGGCGTAGGCGGCACCGTAGGCCTCCAGCGCCCACACCTCCATCTCGCCGAAACGCTGTCCACCGAACTGCGCCTTGCCACCCAGCGGCTGCTGGGTGATCATCGAGTAGGGGCCGGTCGAACGGGCGTGGATCTTGTCGTCGACCAGGTGCAGCAACTTGAGGATGTAGATGTAACCGACCGCCACCGGGTACGGGTAGGGCTCGCCGGTCCGGCCGTCGAAGAGCTTGGCCTTGCCGCTGGCACCGATGAGCTGGACGCCGTCACGGTTGGGCAGCGTCGAGGAGAGCAGACCGGTGATCTCCTCCTCGCGGGCGCCGTCGAACACCGGGGTGGCCACGTTGGTGTCCGGTGGCGCCTGGTCCGCCCTGATGCCGCGCAGACGCTCCTTCCAGTTCTCGGAGCCGTCATCGACCTTCCAGCCGGTCTTGGCCACCCAGCCGAGATGGGTCTCCAGGATCTGGCCGATGTTCATCCGGCGGGGCACACCGTGCGGGTTGAGCACGACGTCCACCGGGGTGCCATCGGAGAGGAACGGCATGTCCTCAGCGGGGAGAATCTTCGCGATGACACCCTTGTTCCCG
>NZ_CAAAFO010000147.1:102662-104644 GCF_900634715.1 Candidatus Protofrankia californiensis
GCTCGTCGCCGTCCTCCCGGGAGAACACCCGGACCCCGATGACCTTGCCGGACTCTCCGTGCGGCACCTTCAGCGAGGTGTCGCGGACCTCCCGGGCCTTCTCGCCGAAGATCGCGCGCAGCAGCCGCTCCTCCGGAGTCAGCTCGGTCTCACCCTTGGGCGTGACCTTCCCGACCAGCACGTCACCGGGAGAGACCTCGGCGCCGATGCGGATGATGCCACGCTCGTCGAGGTCGGCGAGGACCTCCTCGGCGACGTTGGGGATGTCCCGGGTGATCTCCTCGGGCCCGAGCTTGGTGTCCCGGGCGTCGACCTCGTGCTCCTCGATGTGGATCGAGGACAGGACGTCGTCCTGGACCAGCCGCTGGGAGAGGATGATCGCGTCCTCGTAGTTGTGGCCCTCCCACGGCATGAAGGCGACCAGCAGGTTCTTACCCAGTGCCATCTCGCCGTTGTCGGTGCAGGGACCGTCCGCGATGACCTGACCCGCCTCGACCCTCTCCCCCTCGTCGACGATGGGTTTCTGGTTGATGCAGGTGCCCTGGTTGGACCGGCGGAACTTCGCCATCCGGTAGGTGCGCCGGGTGCCGTCGTCGTGCATGACGGTGATGTAGTCGGCGGAGAGGTCCTCGACCACACCGGACTGCGTGCAGACGACGACGTCACCGGCGTCCTTGGCCGCGCGGGCTTCCATACCGGTGCCGACCAGCGGCGCCTCGCTGCGCAGCAACGGGACGGACTGGCGCTGCATGTTCGAGCCCATCAGGGCGCGGTTGGCGTCGTCGTGCTCGAGGAAGGGGATCATCGCTGTTGCGACCGACACCATCTGACGCGGCGAGACGTCCATGTAGTCGACCTCGTCGGGCGGGATGAACTCGACCTCGCCACCCTTGCGCCGGACCAGGATCCGCTGCTCGGCGAACGACCCGTCGGCGGTCAACGGCGCGTTCGCCTGCGCGATGACGTGCTTGTCCTCCTCGTCCGCGGTGAGGTAGTCGATCTGGTCGGTGACCCGCCCGGCCACGACCTTGCGGTAGGGCGTCTCGACGAAGCCGAACGGGTTGACCCGCGCGAACGTCGACAGCGAACCGATCAGACCGATGTTCGGCCCTTCCGGTGTCTCGATCGGGCACATCCGGCCGTAGTGGCTGGGGTGGACGTCACGGACCTCGAACCCGGCCCGCTCCCGGGACAGGCCACCCGGGCCGAGCGCGGACAGACGCCGCTTGTGGGTGAGGCCCGCCAGCGGGTTGGTCTGGTCCATGAACTGGGAGAGCTGGCTGGTGCCGAAGAACTCCTTGATGGAGGCGACCACCGGCCGGATATTGATCAGCGTCTGCGGCGTGATCGCCTCGACGTCCTGCGTGGTCATCCGTTCCCGGACGACCCGCTCCATCCGGGCCAGGCCCAGGCGCACCTGGTTCTGGATCAGCTCGCCGACCGTGCGCAGCCGCCGGTTGCCGAAGTGGTCGATGTCGTCCACGTCGTAGGACTGGTCCTTGCCGGCGTGCAGCTGCACGACGTACTCGATCGTACGGACGATGTCGTCCTCGGTCAGCACCCCGACATCGTGCAAGACGTCCACACCGAGTTTCTTGTTCACCTTGTAACGACCGACCTTGGCCAGGTCGTAACGCTTCGGGTTGAAGAAGAGGTTCTCCAGCAGCGTCTGCGCGGACTCACGGGTCGGCGGCTCACCCGGTCGCAGCTTGCGGTAGATGTCGAGCAGCGCGTCGTCCTGGCTGGAGGTGTGGTCCTTTTCCAGAGTCACCCGCATCGACGGGAAGTCACCGAACCGCTCCAGGATGCGCGCCTCGTCCCAGCCGAGCGCCTTGAGCAGCACGGTCACGGACTGGCGGCGCTTGCGGTCGATACGGACACCGACGGTGTCCCGCTTGTCGACCTCGAATTCCAGCCAGGCGCCTCGGGACGGGATGACCTTGCAGGAGAACAGGTCCTTGTCGGAGACCTTGTCGATGGTC
>NZ_CAAAFO010000147.1:105305-112275 GCF_900634715.1 Candidatus Protofrankia californiensis
GTCTTCGATCGGGGAGATCTCCTCAAAGACCTCTTCGAGACCTGACGTGACGGGTACATCGTCACGGCCGGCGTCGATGGCTTCCTGGACCCGTTCCGCCCACGCCTCACTGCCGATCAGCCAGTCGAAGGACTGGGTCTGCAGGGCGAGAAGATCGGGGACCTCGAGAGGCTCGATGATCTTTGCGAACGAGATGCGGGAGGAGGTAGGCGAGGCGGCCAAGGTGGTCCTTCCGGTGGCCTGATCGTCGGGCTGGTGGCGCTCTGGCTTCCTTGATGCGACCTCCGGCAACGCGGGAGGAGTCATGATCGCGTCGCCTTCGGCCTACTCGAACAATCCGGCGGAGGGGATGGTCGGGTGATCAGTGTCTCGCTACGGTTGTGGGGACTGTCGGCGGGGGTAGTCCAACAGGGTGCGCGGGTGCCCCACGGATGCGGGCAGACGCGACGCGGGCGTCGGCGAGTAGTCCGTCACGACAGCTTCCGGAAGAGGACCCCCGCGTGAGATGGTCGTCCCGGGCTGGTGGCGTGGCGGCACTTCGGTGGCGGATTGCGATCAACGGTCTCGCTCGGATTACCTCGGTCGTGACGTCTGGACGACCGCGCCCGGTGGACGCGGCTGCACGGGGGCTGAGCCGTACGCGGGCTGACACCGTCGCATACCTCGAGGAGCAGTGAGCGCACGACGAAAGGACAGCCCAAACGAGCAGTGTAGCCGATGGCTGCACTGCTGGCAAGGCTGGTCGGCGGGTATGTGTCACCGCTTCGGAGATGATGGAACTCCGTCCCGGGTAAGGTCGTCAACCGGTTGCGAGGTAGTGAGCACGAGGGAACCGAGCGGACGGGTCAAGCCGCGTTCGGCGGCCCGTCCCCGCGCATGGGTGGGCCGTCCGGCCCCGTGGGGGTGCGGTGGAACTCCCCCGCCCGACCCGCCTACCCGCCGGCCTCTCGACAGGCTCCGACGATCGGCTCCACGGACGCCGTCAGCCTCGGGTCCACCGCCGGGCGGTCCGGTGCCGCCGGCGATCCGGTTGGCCGGGGAGTACGCAGTCATGTCTGTTTCCGGGCGCGGGGTTCCTCCCGGATCCGGGAGGTCCGAGAGACGGCGGAAAACCTGGAGCTGCGCCGAAGAGTCTGGAACTGGCGGGTCGGGCTGTCCTTCCCCCTGGCCTGGAGGAGGACAGCCCGACCCGTCACGGCTACCTGACGGTAACCGTAAGGTAGCCGTGAGGCAGCCGTTACTTGACGGTGACCGTGGCGCCAGCGCCCTCGAGAGCGGCCTTGGCCTTCTCCGCGGCTTCCTTGGTCGCCTTCTCCAGCACCGGCTTAGGCGCTCCGTCGACGAGGTCCTTGGCCTCCTTGAGCCCCAGGCTGGTCAGCGCGCGGACCTCCTTGATGACCTGGATCTTCTTGTCACCAACGGACTCGAGGATGACGTCGAACTCGTCCTGCTCCTCGACAGCCGGCGCGTCAGCGGCCGGCCCCGCAGCGCCCGGAACGGCAACCGCAACCGGCGCCGCCGCGGTCACACCGAAGGTGTCCTCGAACTGCTTCACGAACTCCGACAGCTCCAGCAGCGTCATTTCCTTGAACGCGTCCAGCAGCTCGTCGGTCGACAGCTTCGCCATGGTGGCGGTCCTTTCATTGGGTGAGTAGGTGGTCCGGTCGGGGCATTACGCCGTCAGCGAGCCGGAAGCGGCGCGATTGTCGCCCTTCCCGCATTACCAGGGGCCCAGAAAAACGGTCTGAAAGGGGCTACTCGGCGCTCGCCTCGGCTGGGGAGGCATCGGCCGTCGACGCCTGCGCCGCGGGCGCTTCCGCCTCCCGCTTGGCACGCAACGCCGCAGCCAGGCGAGCCGCCTGGGACAACGGCGCCGCGAACAGGCCGACCGCCTTGACCAGTGAACCGTTCAGCGCACCGGCGAGCTTGGCGAGCAGCACCTCGCGCGATTCCAGATCGGCCAGCTTGCGGATGTCGTCCGCCGACATCGCCTTGCCCTCGACGATCCCGCCCTTGACTATCAGGGCCGGATTGGCACGGGCGAAGTCACGCAGACCCTTGGCCGCTTCAACCGGATCACCGGTGACGAACGCGACCGCGGTAGGACCGACCAGCAGGTCGTCCAGGCCGTCGATGCCGGCCTGTTCGGCGGCAATCTTGGTGAGGGTGTTCTTGACCACCGCGTATTGAGTGCCTTCGCCGAGCGAACGGCGCAGTTCGGTGAGCTGGCTCACCGTCAGCCCGCGGTACTCGGTCAGTACCGCCGCGGACGCGCCCCGGAACGAGTCTGCGATCTCCGTTACCGCGGCGACCTTTTCCGGCTTCGCCATCGGGCTCCTTCATGAGGTCTGGCCAGTCGCCCGAAAGGTGCCGTAAACAACGAACGCCCCGGCGCAGGCGCACGGGGCTTGCCGACCGGAGGACGGAACAAGGGCCGACACCCGGACAACGCTCCCTCACCTGCGCGGGCCGTCCGGCGATGCCGGAACCTTCGGCCGCCCCGCAGAGGGACGACGACCAGCGGTCTTCGGTTTGGTTCTCACGTAGATGCTACACGGCCTGGAAACCGTGGACGGATCGGGAGCGTCAAGCGCACCCCGGAAGGTGACACCGGGCCGACCGCAGCGCCCACCCGTCCGACAGGGGGCGCTGCGATGTCAGAAACTACGGTGTCGTGGACTGCGGCGCTGTAAAGAGCTGTAAAGAAGGTCGGCGTCGTGAAGGTCAGGCCACGGCGTCTTCGATCAGGTTGCGGGTACGACCCGGATCGACGGGAATCCCGGGGCCCATCGTTGTCGTGAAAGTGATTTTCTTCAGGTAGCGGCCCTTGGCCGCGGCCGGCTTGACCCGAACGATCTCGTCCAGCGCGACACCGTAGTTCTCGATCAGCTGTTCGTCGGTGAAGGCCGTCTTCCCGATGACGATGTGAAGGTTGCCCTGCTTGTCAACCCGAAAGTTGATCTTTCCACCCTTGATGTCGCGGACGGCCTTGGCAATGTCAAGGGTGACCGTGCCGGTCTTGGGGTTCGGCATGAGCCCGCGCGGCCCGAGGATCCGGGCGATACGGCCGACCTTGGCCATCTGGTCGGGGGTCGCGACGGTCGCGTCGAAGTCCAGGAAACCCTCCTGGATCCGCTGCACGAGATCATCACTGCCGACGACATCGGCACCGGCGGCGGTGGCCTCGGCCGCCTTCTCCCCGGCGGCGAAAACCGCCACCCGCGGGGACTTCCCGGTGCCGTGCGGCAGGTTCACGGTGCCACGGACCATCTGGTCGGCCTTGCGCGGATCCACCCCGAGACGCAGCGCGACCTCGACGGTCGCGGCGTATTTGGTCGTGGAGGTCTCGCGGGCCAACCGGACAGCTTCCAACGGCGTGTACAACCGATCCGCCTCGATCTTCTCGACCGCGGTCCGGTATGCCTTGCTGCGCTTCATGTGTGTCTCCTCGTGGTCATGGCGGGCCGGAGCCGATCCACTGTGCTACCCACCTCGTCCCGGTCAGTGGCCCTGCAACCTGGGCACACGCCGGTACGGGTCGGGCACGATCGGGCGCCCTCCCACAGTCGTTGCGTTCACCGCCGGTCCAGCCGTCCAAGCGGACCGGTTGTCACTCGCTGACGGTGATGCCCATCGACCGGGCGGTCCCCGCGATGATCTTCTCGGCTGCTTCCAGGGTGGTGGCGTTGAGGTCCGGCAGCTTGGTCTGGGCGATCTGGCGGATCTGCTCGGCGGTCAGGTTCGCGACCTTCGTGCGGTGCGGCACGCCACTGCCCTTCTCCACACCAGCGGCCTTGAGGATGAGCCGCGCCGCTGGCGGCGTCTTGGTGACGAAGGTGAACGAGCGGTCGTCGTACACCGTGATCTCGACCGGGACCACGTTCCCGCGCTGGGATTCGGTGGCGGCGTTGTACTGCTTGCAGAACTCCATGATGTTCACGCCGTGCTGGCCGAGCGCCGGCCCCACCGGAGGCGCCGGCGTCGCCACACCGGCATTGATCTGGAGCTTGATGATGGCGGCAATCTTCTTCTTGGGAGGCATGGTGTCGTTTCTCTCCGAGTTACTGGAGCTGGTGGGAGCGGATTCAGATCTTTGCGACCTGATTGAACTGAAGCTCGACCGGCGTCTCGCGGCCGAAGATGGACACCAGCACCTTGAGCCGCTGTGCGTCGAGGTTGATCTCGCTGATGGTCGCCGGCAAGGTCGCGAACGGACCGTCCATGACGGTCACCGACTCCCCGACCTCGAACTCCTGTACCCGGACCGTCTCGACTTTCTTCTCGCGTGGTGCCGGCGGCGCGAGAATCGAAAGGACCTCCTCCGTGCGCAGGGGCGACGGCTTGTTGGTCAGACCCACGAAGCCGGTAACCCCCGGGGTGTTACGGACCGCCGACCACGACTGGTCTGTGAGATCCATCCGTACGTAGATGTAGCCAGGATATTTCTTCTGCTGCACCAGCTGACGCTTGCCGTTCTTGATGACCGGGACCTCCTCGGTCGGAACCTCGATCTGGAAGATGTAGTCCTCCATGTTGAGGCTGGAGATCCGGGTCTCAAGGTTCGTCTTGACCTTGTTCTCATATCCGGCATACGAATGTATGACGTACCACTCGCCCGGAGCGTCCTCCAGAGCACGCCGGATGTCCCCGTCATCGTCATCGTCGTCGTCGTCGTCGACAGCGGGTTGACTCACGTCCACCGTGTCGGCCGCGTCCGCCGTGAGATAGCCGGGGCGGGTGTCGGTACCTGTGGAGCCGTCGCCGCCCTCGCCGTCCTGCGGTAGGGCGCCGGCTTCCGTACTCGCCACCTCGTCGCGCGCCAGTGCCGCCAGCGGGTCAAGACCGTCGAGGGCCTCCCCCTGTTCGGAGGAGACGTGCTCGGGAAACTGGGACACGCGGACGTTCCTTCTCTCTATAACCGTGCTCTGCGAGCTGTGCGGGCCTCGGGGCGACATGAATCCGCGGGATTCGGTTCACATCAGCCGAAGATCGCCAACACCGCCTTGGTGAGACCGAAGTCCAACGAGGCGACGAAGGCCACCGTGACCGAACAGAACACGAGTACAACGATCACATAGGTGATCAGCTCGCTCCGGCCCGGATAGACGACCTTCCGAAGCTCCGCGACGACCTCCCGATAGAACCGCAGCGGCGTCGTACGGCGCCGGCCCGCGGGCCTGGCCGGCCGGCCGGCCCGCGGTGCCGCGTCACGTGTGTCGGTCGCCACTCACTCCACCTACCTGGTCGTCGGGTATCGCAGGGGCGACAGGACTCGAACCTGCAACCGCCGGTTTTGGAGACCGGTGCTCTACCAATTGAGCCACGCCCCTTTGCGCCACGGCTGTCACCGGAGCAGCAGCCGCCGAACAAGATCGAATCCGTTAAAAAGATCAATCTTGGTGACCATCAGCAGCACTACATACCGGGACGACAGCCCAAGCGCATCCACCATACTCCTACGCTGGCTCCCTCACCCCGGATCCCGGCCCCGATCGCCCAACGCCTGCCGCGCGGGCGATCCCAGAGGTCGGGATTCGGCGTCCAGCATCGAGCCGGAACCGGCGCCCGCCGGATGGCAGGCGCCGAAGGTCTTCCAGCGGATGGGCCAGATACCGGCCGAAACCGCTGCCGGACCACCCGTACACCGACCCTTGTGGTGTCCTGCGGAATCCGAACGGCCCCGGCAATGATCGGGCGGGCAACCCCTGACACGTGGCAGCATGACGGTCATGACCCGGATCTCTCACCGCGTCGGCAGCATCGCCCCTTCGGCGACGCTTGCCGTGGACGCGACCGCGAAGGCGCTGCGTGCAGCCGGCCGGGACGTGATCGGCTTTGGTGCCGGCGAACCGGACTTCCCCACGCCCGACCACGTCGTTGCAGCCGCCGAGAAGGCCTGCAGCGACCCGAAGATGCACCGATACACACCCGCCGCCGGCCTGCCCGAGCTCCGGGAGGCGGTAGCGGACAAGACCCGCCGCGATTCCGGGCTCGACGTCCCCGCCAGCGCAGTGATCATTACTAACGGCGGTAAGCAGGCGGTCTACCAGGCATTCGCCACCCTGCTCGACCCCGGTGACGAGGTGCTGCTGCCTGCTCCCTACTGGACGACGTACCCGGAGTCGATCCGTCTGGCCGGCGGTGTCCCGGTGGACGTCGTCACCACCCCTGAGCAGGGTTACCGAGTCACAGTCGAGCAGCTGGAAGCGGCCCGCACGCCCCGTACGAAGGTGCTGCTGTTCTGTTCCCCGTCCAACCCCACCGGGGCGGTCCACACCCCCGAGGAGGTCCGGGCGATCGGGCGTTGGGCGGCCGAGGCCGGCCTCTGGGTGATCGCCGACGAGATCTACGAGCATCTGGTGTACGGCGACGCCCGGTTCGCCTCCCTGCCGGTCGAGGTACCGGAGATCGCCGACCGCTGCATCGTGGTCAACGGAGTGGCCAAGACCTACGCCATGACCGGCTGGCGGGTCGGCTGGCTGATCGGTCCGGCGGACGTGGTGAAGGCCGCCACCAACCTGCAGTCCCACGCCACGTCGAACGTCTCCAACGTCGCGCAGGCCGCGGCGCTGGCGGCCGTGACCGGGCCGCTGGATGCCGTCGTGCAGATGCGCTACGCCTTTGACCGGCGACGGCTGACCATGCACCGGATGCTCTCCAACACGCCCGGGGTGGTGTGCCCGCTGCCCGACGGGGCGTTCTACTGTTACGCGTCGGTGGCTGGCGTCCTCGGGCGCACGCTGCGGGGAAAGACCCCGGCCACCTCGGCCGAGCTGGCCACGCTCATCCTTGAGGAGGCAGGTGTGGCAATCGTGCCGGGTGAGGCGTTCGGGACTCCGGGTTACGCCCGCCTGTCCTATGCACTCGGCGACGAGGACCTGGTCACGGGCGTACAGCGCCTGTCCGACCTGCTGGCCGAGGCGCACTGACCAGCGCGCAGGCAGGTACCCGCCAACCAGTCGACGGTGTG
>NZ_CAAAFO010000147.1:112352-121757 GCF_900634715.1 Candidatus Protofrankia californiensis
CTACGGCCAAGTGTCCACAAGCCACGGCCAGCGGACACACCGTCGCTACCGGATCGTCGCTACCGGATCCCTGCCCGCAGCGGTCAGGGATCCTGGTCAGGCGAGCTGGACGGTGGCCCGTGACGCCAGCAGCACCTTGCTGCCGCCCGACCGTACGGTCAGATTGACGACCACCCGGTTGTCGTCGAGCTTCTTCTCGACGACGCCGCTCACCACGAGCGTGGCACCCTCGTCGTCGTCCGGTACCGGCACCGGGGAGGAGAACCGGACGCCGTAATCGACCACGCTGCCAGGATCGCCCGCCCAGTCGGTGACGAGCCGGGCGGCCGTGGCCATGGTGTACATCCCATGAGCGATCACATCGGGCAGGCCGACGCTCTGCGCCACCCGCTCGTTCCAGTGGATCACATTGAAGTCGCCCGAGACTCCGCAGTAGTGGACAAGATCTTCCCGACGGATCCGGAATTCCCGCTCCGGAATCCGGGTACCGACCTCGACGTCGTCATAGTCAACGATGGCAGGCATGTGAGCGCCTCAGCACCCTTCCTGATCCTCGGGGCCTCCGAACGCGCAAACACCCATGGTCGCGCGCTCTTCGGCCGGTTAGGCCGCGGTTCCGCGCGAGGCCAACGACGTCCGGCCGGTCGCGACCAGCTCTCCGCCGGTCGTGACAAACTCGTACTCGCTGATCAGCAACTCGTTGCGCCCGGCGTTACGAATGTCGGTGATGGTGGCGGAGACAACGATCTCGTCACCGGCAACGACCGGCCGGCGCAGCGAATAGCGCTGTTCGCTGTGCACCACCAGCGAAAAGTCGAGGCCGAGGTCAGGGTCAAGCACCGGAACCACGGGCCGCCAGATGGCGACCGCCGTCAGGAAGGTGGGCGGCGCAACAAGATCGACATAGCCGGCCGCCTTGGCAGCCTCAAGATCGTGACAGAGGGGGCTGTCCTCATGGATCGCGATCGCGAACTGCCGGATGTGCTCGCGACCGACCAGGAACGGAGTGTCCGCGACGAACCTGCGCCCGACAAAATCCCGATTGAGCGGCATCGCATGCTCCGATCTCACCGTCCCCACGGTTGGAATTACCCTGGAGCGCCCGAGAACAGGGCACTCCAACGCGTCGACCGGACAGGGTGAGAGGTTCCAGTAGCCGACGCGACGATCACCAACAGCGAAGAGATCAATCCGACAGGCTGAACACTAACCCCATGCCTCCCTGCTGCCACGCCGACAGGCCGACGGTGACCCGACAGCATTCTGGAGGCCGCAGATACCCAGGGAGATACCCCGGGCCGGGTCAGCGGGTCTCTCGGTGTTCGGTGTGCTGCCGGCAGTTCGGGCAGAACTTGCGCAGCTCCAGGCGGTCGGGATCGTTGCGGCGGTTCTTGCGCGTGATGTAGTTGCGGTGCTTGCACACCTGACACGCCATAGTGATCTTTGGACGGACGTCGGTGGCGGCCACGGTGCTGTGCCTCTTCCTGCAGGTCGGACAAGAACGAACCAAAGCTTGGACATACAGGACGACCGGGCGCCGTCCTCGGCGGGTCGCGACCCGACCGGTAGCGGTGGCCGGATTTGAACCGGCGACACAGCGATTATGAGCCGCTTGCTCTGCCTGGCTGAGCTACACCGCCTGGGTGGACCTACCCCATCGATTGATCGAGCCGACGGAGTAGCGGCCGACAACCGGTCACCCGGCTACCGACCGGTGCCACAGAGCCCCTTTACGGAATCGAACCGTAGACCTTCTCCTTACCATGGAGACGCTCTGCCGACTGAGCTAAAGGGGCGGGTACGCGCGCCTAAGGCTACACGACAGCGCGGCATCGCGTACCGCAGGCCCGTCCGTAGTGACACTCACCCGCGGTCACCGTCGACGCCCAACGCCTAACGGCGCCCCGCAAACCGGCTTTGGGGCCACCCCGCAACCCGTCCGGCCCAGCCCCGGCAGACCCGCGCCCAGCCCGGCAGACCCGCGCACCGGCCTCGCCACGTCTGTCGACGGTCACAGCTTTCCCGGGGCTACCACGCACCCAGGCTGCGTACGCAACCCCGCATGGGACTCCGCGACCCGGCACGAATAGATCTTCGTCGCACGCCACGATCCTGCGTCGCAGAGACACTACTCCATGTCATGAAAATGGATCCGATCGTAAAGATCTGAAACTGTGAGTAACGACAAAGTCGGTTTGCGCGCCGTCTACGTAGCTGTAAGTAGTCGATACTTTGCTTAGCGTAGTAGTTGGTCGAGTAAGCCTGCCATCTGGGATCACCCGCCGGCCAGTCCACCCGAACACGCCAGGGAGCTCCCATGCACATCGCACCCGCCCGCCAGGACGACGGCGGGCCGGGCCAGGCCGTCCTGCCCACCCACCGTCGACGGACTCGCCGCCGGTGGGGTAGCACACGCACGGTTGCCACGACAGCGCTGACTCTCATCGCCTTCGCAACCGCCGGCAGCTTCCGGACGGGTCATCCAGAAGTGCAAATCATCCGCAATCAGACTATTCGTAACGTGGCCGCCACATTCGACGCGATGGCCCCGGCCGAGGGAACCACGGCCGCCGTCCCCATGACGGAGGGCACAACCGTGGCCTCATCCGGTGAGGGCGCGCCAATCGCGGTTCAGTCTGCGCAGGCAATCCCGGCTGCGTGGCCGCGAGGTATCGACATCTCGTCATGGCAGCACCCCGGCGGCGCACAGATCGGCTGGGCCGCGGTCCGCTCGTCCGGCGTCACCTTCGCCATCGTCAAGGCGACCGAGGGCATGACCTACACCAACCCGTACTTCACCACTGACCGCACCCGTGCCGTCCAGGCAGGTCTGGTGGTCGGCGCATACCACTACGCCCGGCCCGTCCTGCCGATCGCGACCGCGACCGAACAGGCTGACCGGTTCCTCACCGTCACCGGCCTCACCCGTTCCAACGGTCATATAGCCCCCATCCTCGACCTCGAGGCCCATGGGGGACTGTCAGCCGACCAACTCACCACCTGGACCCGCGCCTTCATGGAGGAGATCGAGACGAAGACCGGACGTACTCCCATCCTGTACACCTACCGGTCGTTCTGGACCGACACAATGAAGAACACCACGTCATTCTCTCGCTACCCGCTGTGGTTCGCCATCTACAACGGAGGCTCGTCCCCGGGACCCCTGCCCGGCGGCTGGCAGAAGTGGACAATGTGGCAGTTCACCTCCTCCGGGAGCCTTCCCGGCATCACCGGGAACGTCGACATGAACATCGTCTGCTGCGGTGCCGATGCGCTGTCGGCCAACGCCGACGGGCGGGTCAGCGAGATCGACCGGCGTTACGGCGCGGACCCCCGCGTGCCTTCGATGCTGGGGGCTGCCATCCGCAACGAGGAACCCGCAGGCGGGGGCGGCCGGTGGAGGCAGTTCGAGCAGGGACTGCTCTTCTGGTCGGTGGCGACCGACGTCCACGAAGTTCACGGCGGGATCAGCGCGAAATATCTGAACCTGGGCGGCAGCAACAGCTTCCTGGGACGGCCGACCAGTGACGAGGTGGACGCGGAGGCTTCGGGCAGTCGGCAGTCGGTGTTCCAGGGCGGCCGGATCTACTGGAGCAGCTCCACGGACGCCCACGAGGTCCACGGAGCGATCCTCAACTACTACCTGTCGCTCGGTGCCGCCGGTTCGGGGCTCGGGCTGCCGGTCAGCGACGAGTACCCGGTCGAGGGGGGACGGCAGAGCACCTTCCAGTACGGCTGGCTGCGCTGGGACGCGGACTCCAACGCGGTCATCATCATCCGTCCCTAACGTCCCTGGTATCCCTGGTATCCCTGGTATCCCGAATGTCCCGGGGAACTGGTGGTCCGGGGAGCTGGGCGTTCCCTCCTGATCCGAATCGCCTGGTCGCCTGCTGTGACTACATATCACCATCGGTGGACATCGCCGGATCTCGCCTGCCCGGATATGACTTCCCGTCAAGGAGCACTCCCAGGCCGGAATGTAGACCGGGCATGTCCGGGGCACGCGCAGGCATGCGGAGGGCACACGGAGGGCATGGCCAAGTGGGCTAGCCGGCCAAGGGCAGCGCGATCATGTTCTTCCCACGCCGCCGGAGGCCTTTGGGTCCCGGGTCGCCAAGCGTCCCGCCACGCTCCAGGGAGGATTCAATGGAACCGGCACGGTCAGTACGCACCGGCGGATGGCTGGTGTTCGCCACGATCATCATCTTCATCGCGGGCTTCCACAATCTCATCTATGGAATTGCCGCTCTCGACAACTACGCGTACCTTGTCGGCGAAAACGGTACGATCATCTACCAGGACCTGAACTTCTGGGGCTGGCTGCTGATAGCCATGGGCGTCGTCGAGATCGCCGTCGCCGCGGGTCTGCTCACGGGCAAGCAGTGGGCCCGCTGGGCGGCAATCGCAATCTGTGTGATCAACGCGGTCGCGCACCTGGCCTTCCTCGCGGTCTTCCCAGTGTGGGCAGTCGTCGTCATCGCGCTCGACGTACTCGTGATCTATGCGCTGACCAGGTACGACGCGCCGTTGCGCGGCTCCTACGAGCCCTATCCCGAAACCGGCCGGATCGAGACCCCCACGGACCGACCGGAATACACCGGACCTTCCCGGTCCACCGCGGGAAGCACCCGGCCCGGCCCTGATGTGCCAACTCGCTGAACACCGGGGAGCGAACAGCAGGAGCTCGACGACGGCGGCGTTCCGGCCCTCTTTCAGAGGGTTGGACGCCGGCGTCGATCGCTCACGTCCGGCCGCGGAAAGGCGGTTCGCCACGTCATGAGATTCGCTCTGTCAGGAAAAAGAAGGACGCTGGAAAGGAAGGTGTCGGAAAGGAGAAAATTGCGCGGAAGGACCGTTGTTCTCGGTCAGGAACGACAGCAGCGCCATATGAATGCCGACAGGTGGGCCGCGGCGAACGCTTCCGCGTCCCAGGTTTCGTCCAAGGCGGACGCAACGTCACGCCAGGCATAGGCGGATGCCGATCGCCCGTCGGTAAGCGCGAGGCGCCGCACCTCGTACTCATCGCCTTCGAAGACGTCGAGAACGGTCCGCTCCCGCAGAGTGAGATCTGACAGTACGCGTCCGGCCACCACCGCCGTTGTCACGGCGTCCGGAACCAGACCGGGATAGACCCGACCGGGCAGCGCCGCCGCCCGCCAACCGGCAACCGCGGCCGGCTGCGAACACGGCCGCCGGCCGAGCAGGGCGTGGGCAACCTCCGCAAAGCACAGGGTGCCGTAGACGAACAGCAACGGCATGGCAACAGGCCTCAGGGACTTGAGGATGGCGACAGTGGCGACAGGGCTCAGGCGACGGCGTCCAGCTCGGCACGGGTGAGGACCGCACGCAGGGTGAGACCGAGCGCGGCAAGGCTGTCCCGGCCACCCTCCTGACGGTCGATCACACACAGGACGTCCTCGACGATCGCACCCTGCTCCCACAGGACCCGGGCCGCTTCCACAACGGCGCCGCCGCTGGTCACCACGTCCTCCACGAGGACGACCCGCAGGCCCTCGACATCTCCGCCCTCGGCGGTGCGGCAGGTGCCGTACTCCTTGGCCTTCTTGCGGACGAACCGAGCCGGCCGTCCCGTACGCTGGGACAGCAACGTGACCAGCGGGATTCCGCCGAGCTCGAGACCGGCCAGCACGTCAACGTCCACGGGCAGCAACGGTCGCATCGCGTCGACGATGTCGGCGAGCAGCACCGGGTCGGCCTCGAACAGGTACTTGTCGAAGTACTCGCCGCTGGTCCGACCGGAGCGCAGCAGAAACTGACCGGTCAGATGGGACGCAGCCCGGACGCGGGCGGCAAGCGTGCCGATGTCACCCATGCCTGCGGACTCTAATACAGCCCGACGCCTGTACCAGGGGTGGAAACAGACGTCCGTACCGGAACGACGTCCTTACCACGACGGTAAAGAAGCCCTCGTTCACGGTGCCGCCGTGGTCGGCTACCGGATACCCACCTGAAGGTCCACCGTGCGCCCGTCGGGATCCTGCAGAACATGACGGCCGGGCGGCAGCGGGGGATCAGTCGCACCCGGATCCACCGTGAGGCCCAGCCGCAGACGGCCGGTCGGCACTCCCGATCGAGCGGGGTACAGCTCCAGCACGCTGCCGTCCGCGAGGGTCGCGGCCAGATGCTCGGGCCCCGACCCGTGACGTTCCCGCGTGAACCGCAGCCCGAGCCGTCCGTAGAACTCCCCGCAGGCATCAAGGTCAGCGGTGTAGACCACCAGAAGATTAATCGTGAACGTCACCATCACCACATTTTCACGCCCAGCCGGAGAACAACGCTGGCCACCGTCCGGTCACATATCCGGCCGAGATTGCCCCGGTCTGGCTCACCGGGGGCGGACGGCACGCGGGCCGGCCGGAGGCGTACAGGCAGGGTGATGGTCGCATCATGGGTGGATGAGCACGGATGTGACGATGCCGCCCTACGCCGTCCGTCAGCGCGTCGAGCGCACTGCCCCAGCGGTCCGCGCCGCGCTCAACCCCGCCCGCCGCGCCGAGTTCGAGGCCGAATTCCACGCCGCCATCGTCGCCGCGGACGACGCCATCGACCTGGCCCCGCTACAGCGGGTCGTCGACCGCTGGTGGCCCCAGGCCGTGCTGTGCGCCAACCCCGAGATCCAGGCCGGTGTCGACGTCGACCGTGCCCGTATCGCCGCCGGTGACCCGACCGTGTTCGGCGAGACCACGACCTAAATCAAGGCGGCGCTGCGTCTCGATAGCGACTGATGATCGCGTGCATGCGCTGTGCACGCGCAGTCAGCGATGACCGGGATAAGCCGCGAACAACCGTGCAGACGACAGCGGCCCCGTCGATACGCGACGGGAGTGCTGACCTGGGGTTCCAGGATGGTGCGGGGGTGGTGGCAGGTGTTGGGTTCGAACCAACGTAGGCTGAGCCGGCGGTTTTACAGACCGCTCCCTTTGGCCACTCGGGCAACCTGCCGTTGGTGGACAGCATACGGGATGGAGCACGTGCTTCGACGCACCCTCCCGTCTACGGACGCTCCCTTCCAACCCACATAGCGCCTCGGGGATCTGGACCTCTGTGGAGAAGCATGATCGCTCTGCCTTTGGCCCTCCGGGCCACAGGTGTGCCCCACGCTGGAGTCTGGGCAGACTCGGGGGCGGGCGTCGCAGGCACGCGCGACGCACGGATACGAAGATCTGCGCCAGGTGCGCGGGCAACCGAGACAACAAGGAGGCGCTTCGCCGTGGCGGACCCGTCGTTCGACATCGTGAGCAAGGTCGACCGTCAGGAGATCGACAACGCGATCAACCAGACCGCCAAGGAGGTGCGGACCCGCTTCGACTTCCGCGACACGGGAGCGTCGGCAGCGTGGTCAGGTGAGTCCATCCTGCTCACTGCGAGTACCGAGGAACGGGTCAAGGCGGTGCTGGACGTGCTGCAGGAGAAGTGGGTCAAGCGCGGCATCTCGCTCAAGGCCCTGCAGCATGACGAGCCCACGCAGGCCGGCAAGGAACACAAGCTGGTCGTGACCGTCCAGCAGGGCATCGCCGACGACAAGGCCAAGGCGATCTCCAAGAAGATCCGGACTGACGGCCCGAAAGGCATCCAGGCCCAGATCCAGGGAGACCAGCTCCGCGTCACCGGCAAGAAGCGGGACGACCTCCAGCGGGTTATCCAGATGCTCAAGGAGGCCGACTTCGGGCTGCCTCTCCAGTTCGTCAATTACCGCTAGTATCGTCAGCGGACCGGCCAGGTACTCACACGTCCTGTTTCGATTAAGAGGTTCTGATCAAGAGATTGAGTGCGAAAACGGCTGCTGTCACGACCGTCCACTCCCTCACTTTCATGATTCGACGATATTTGATCATGAATTCTTGGTCGACTTCGAAATGGATCTGCGCTGCTTGACCGACGCTCCACGAGCGGATGTCCCGCCAGGGCGGACGCCGGACCGGTGGCGTCAGGCCCGGCCACAGGTACTGGACGGGTACCGGAAGCAATGGGTACGCCGACGGCCGACCCAGGCGGTCGGCGCAGCAGCGTAGCCGCTTCCCTCCCAGTCGGCCAAAGGACCAAAGGGCCGGGATCATGCTTCTCCCGTCGGCGGAGGCCCAGGTCCCCGGGTCGCTGCCGGGCGCAGGGTTGGCCCGGCCGCCCGGAACATATTCCGCAAAAAGGGTGCACCCCGCCCGATGGGGGGTTTCGGGCGGGGTGCCGCACGGCGAGGCCTGGGGGTTTGCCCCGCCGCGAGTCTGAGGTTCCGCGGCTGCGAGGTCTGAGCCTGAGGTTCTGGGCCTGCGGCTCAGGCCTTTTCAGAATACGACTTCCTCGCGAGGATTCAACGGTAAGGGTCGATCCGGGCCATCCCCTCCAGCCGCTCGATCCGGCGCTCCATCGGCGGGTGTGTGCTGAACATCTGGCCGACGCCACCACCCCGGAACGGATTGGCAATCATGAGCGCGGACACGGGCGCCAACTGGGAGCTCTGCGGCAACGGCCGGGCAGTCGCGGCGACCTGAAGCTTGCGCAGCGCGAGCGCAAGGCCCAGGGGGTCGCCGGTCAACGTGGCGCCGGAGGAATCGGCCTGGTACTCCCGGGCCCGGCTGATGGCGAGCTGGATGATCGCCGCCGCGATCGGCCCCAGCACGATGAACAGCATGATCTCCAGGATGCCCGGACCGTCGTCGTCGTCCCCGCGGCCTATCCCGAAGATGGCCGCGAACTGGGCGAAGTGCGCCAGGTAGACGATGACGCTCGCGAGCGCGCCGGCGACGGAGGCGATGAGGATGTCCCGGTTGTGGACGTGGCTGAGCTCATGGCCCAGGACCCCGCGCAGCTCACGGTCATCCATGATTTCCAGGATTCCCGCGGTGCAGCACACCGCGGCGTTGCGCGGGTTACGGCCGGTCGCGAATGCGTTGGGCGCCGCGGTCGGGCTGATGTAGAGCCGCGGCATCGGCATCCGCGCCCGGGTCGCGAGCTCGTGGACGATCGCGTACAGACGTGGCTGTTGGATCTGGCTGACGGGATAAGCCCGCATCGCGCGCAGGGCCAGCTTGTCCGAAAAGAAGTATGAGACCCCGTTGATACCGAGGGCGACAATGAGAGCGATTAGCAGGCCACGGCTCCCGAACAGGGAACCGACAAACAGAATCACCGCGGACAGTACGCCCAGCAGGACGGCGGTCTTGAGCCCGTTGAGGTAGCGGTGGGACATGGCGTCGGTGTCCTGTCGTCTCGAGGGTTGCGCCTGTAGCAACGCCCGGATCGACCGGGAGCGTTCCCGCCCCATATAGTCACCTATTGCAACAGCATACTCACTCGATGACTTAGGCTCCGCTGATCCAGCGGGGATCCCCATCAGTGATCCCTACCGGCGATCCTCGGCCGGACCGTTGACCAGGGCCCCTATCCGCC
>NZ_CAAAFO010000147.1:121874-127910 GCF_900634715.1 Candidatus Protofrankia californiensis
TCCCGAACAGGGAACCGACAAACAGAATCACCGCGGACAGTACGCCCAGCAGGACGGCGGTCTTGAGCCCGTTGAGGTAGCGGTGGGACATGGCGTCGGTGTCCTGTCGTCTCGAGGGTTGCGCCTGTAGCAACGCCCGGATCGACCGGGAGCGTTCCCGCCCCATATAGTCACCTATTGCAACAGCATACTCACTCGATGACTTAGGCTCCGCTGATCCAGCGGGGATCCCCATCAGTGATCCCTACCGGCGATCCTCGGCCGGACCGTTGACCAGGGCCCCTATCCGCCGGCTGTGCCGAGAACGTCCCGGATGCCCGCGGCCAGTTCGACACCGGCCAGTCCCGCCCGCTCGAGCTGGTCGACGGTGAGGGCCGCCAGGGCCGCATACACCGACGCCACCCTCTGATCAAGCGCCGCGAGGGCACCCAGATGCGCCCGCACGGTCTCGGCGTCCCCGCGCCGGACCGGACCGGTCAGCGCCGCCGGACCACGCTCAAGGGCGTTGCGCAGCGACTGCTCCAGCAGCGGCGCGACAGCGTCCGCCGGCTGCCCGACGCCGAGGGTTTCCAGCAGCTCGAGGGTGGCTGTGACCAGCGTCGCCAAGTAGTTGGCTCCCAGGACGACGGCGGCGTGGTAGGCCGTCCGTGCCTGCTCAGGCACCGAAACGACCCGGCCGCCGACAGCGGTCACGAGCGCGTTGACGACCGGCTGCGCGCCCGGGTCGGCAGTCACCCCGAACCCGGCTCCCGCCAGCCGGCCCGCGTCGTCGGCGGCACCGCTCAACGTCATGATCGGATGTACTGCCGCACGGAACGCCCCACAGGCGAGAACGGGATGCAGGACGTCCGTACCGTGCCGTCCGCTGGCATGCACGACAACCTGCCCTGCCCGCAGGGCACCGGCACTCGCGATGCCGCCGGCGACGTCCCGAATCACATCATCGGAAACTGTGAGAATAACCACATCGGATGCTTCGGCCACCGCCGCTGGCGTCCCGACCGACGCTGCTGGGAAGCGAACACGAGCACGCTCCAATGCTGTGACGGAGCGCGCGTGCACCGCCACCACCGGATAGCCGGCGTCCGACAGCGCCGTCCCGAGCGCGCTCCCCGCCCGTCCGAGGCCGACGATCCCGACTCGCGGCTTCCCTCCCGCGCACGCCGTCCGGACCACAGGTCGTTGCGCGGCGGCGTCGACGCCTTTGGCAGCACCCGCGTCCCCGGCCACCAGGCCATGGTCTCACCGGAGGTCCTGCCCAACCCCACCGGCTGTAAGGTCCCCACCGGCCGTACGCCTCTTCGTCCCTACCGGCCGTAAAGCCCCCACCAGCCGCAAGGTCCCCACCGGCTGTAAGCCTCTTCGTCCCCATCGGCCGCGGGACTCTTTCTCCGCGCGTTCCCCACACGACCGGCACGGCACGGACTCCTGATAGCATTCAGGAAGCTGGCGGACACATCTGATCACGCAATGTTTACGCAATGTTTGCGGATATTCTGGTGAGAACCCTCGCTTTTTACCGCATGCGCCGGAAGATGCCCGCGCGTTTACCGCCGGTCCCCACTCGACGGCCGGCGAGCCGCTCCGGTCAGCACGTGTCATATTCATCACACAGACCTGACCCCGTCGGGACGTTGCGCCCACGCCAATAGTCCGACCGGTACGCTCAAGTGGTACCCGAGGAGGTCACACAACGTGTCAGGCCAGGTCAGGGACCGTCAAATCCATCGACTCGACCGGGTTGTCATCCGGTTCGCCGGTGACTCAGGCGACGGGATGCAGCTCACCGGGGAGCAGTTCACCAGCGAGACAGCGGCATTCGGCAACGACTTGTCCACCCTGCCGGACTTTCCGGCGGAAATCCGCGCCCCAGCCGGCACACCGGCCGGCGTGTCAGGATTTCAGCTGCATTTCTCCGATCACGATATTCTGACGCCCGGGGACGCCCCGAACATGCTGGTGGCGATGAATCCGGCAGCGCTGAAATCGAATCTGAAGGACCTGCCGAACGGCGCCGACCTCGTCATCAACACCGATGCCTTCACCGGCGCCAACCTGAAAAAGGCCGGATATTCCTCCGACCCTCTCACCGACGGCACGCTGGACGAGTACCGAGTGCACCGGGTGCCCCTGTCGTCGATGACCATCGAAGCGGTGAACGCGCTGGAGAGCAGCGCCGGAACCGTCAACAAGAAAGAGGCCGAGCGGGCAAAGAACATGTTCGCCCTCGGCCTCATGAGCTGGCTCTACCAGCGGCCCACCGACGGCGTCGTCGCATTTCTTGAGAAGAAGTTCGCAAAACGCCCCGAGATCGCCGCCGCGAACATCGCGGCGCTGCGCGCCGGCTACAACTACGGTGAGACGACCGAGACCTTCGCCGTCGTCTACGAGGTTGCGCCGGCCCGGATGAAGCCGGGCAAATACCGTCGCGTCTCCGGGAACCTCGCGCTGTCCTACGGGCTGATCGCCGCTGCCGAGCTCACCGAACTGCCGCTGTTCCTGGGCTCCTACCCGATCACCCCGGCCTCCGACATCCTGCACGAGCTGAGCAAGCACAAGCGCTTCGGGGTGCGGACCTTCCAGGCCGAGGACGAGATCGCCGGTGTCGGTGCCGCCCTCGGAGCCTCCTTCGGCGGTTCGCTCGGTGTCACCACGACGTCAGGACCTGGCCTGGCCCTGAAGACCGAGACCATCGGCCTCGCGGTGGCCCTCGAGCTCCCGCTGGTCGTCGTCGACATCCAGCGGGGTGGACCGTCCACCGGGCTGCCGACCAAGACCGAGCAGGCAGACCTCAGCATGGCCGTGTACGGCCGTAACGGCGAGGCGCCGCTGCCCGTCATCGCCCCCCGCTCCCCGGCGGACTGTTTCGACGCCGCCATCGAGGCTGTACGCCTGGCGACGAAGTACCGGACACCCGTCATCCTGCTGTCGGACGGCTATCTCGCCAACGGGTCCGAACCGTGGCTGCTGCCTGACCGGGCCGACCTGCCCGACCTTCAGGTGGCGTTCGCGACCGGGCCGAACCACACCGGCGACAACGGTCCGGAGTTCTGGCCGTACCTTCGCGACAGCGAGACGCTCGCCCGGCCGTGGGCAGTGCCCGGCACCCCCGGGCTGGAGCACCGCATCGGCGGTCTGGAAAAGGCCGACGGCTCCGGTGGCATCTCCTACGACCCGGCGAACCACGACCGCATGGTGCGCCTGCGCCAGGCGAAGATCGAGGGTATCGCGCGCGACATCGCAGCCCTTGAGGTGGACGATCCCTCCGGTCAGGCTCGGGTGCTCGTCCTCGGCTGGGGTTCGACCTACGGGCCGATCGCGGCCGGATGCCGGCGCGTCCGCGCGAAGGGCCTGCATGTCGCCCACGCACACCTGCGCCACCTTTTCCCATTTCCCGAGAACACCGGCGAAGTGCTGCGCGCCTATGACAAGGTCCTCGTTCCCGAGATGAACCTCGGTCAGCTCAGGGCCATGGTCCGAGCGGAATTCCTGGTCGACGCCATCGGCTACAACCAGGTCCGCGGGCTTCCGTTCAAGGCCGCCGAACTGGCGGGTGTCCTGGAGGACGTGATTAACCAGTGACCGTCACGACGAACCAGGCCGGTATCACCAACCGGCTACTCGATCTCATCCCCGTCGCGGACCGACCGCAGACCCGCAAGGATTTCACCTCCGACCAGGAGGTGCGCTGGTGCCCCGGTTGCGGTGATTACGCCATCCTGGCCACCGTCCAGGGATTCCTGCCGGAGCTCGGGATCGCCCGCGAGAACATTGCGTTCATCTCCGGCATCGGCTGTTCCTCCCGTTTTCCGTACTACCTGAAGACCTATGGGATGCACTCCATCCACGGTCGGGCCCCGGCCATCGCCACCGGTCTCGCGGTCTCGCGGCCGGACCTGTCGGTCTGGGTTGTCACCGGAGACGGTGACGCACTGTCAATCGGTGGCAACCACCTGCTCCACGCGCTCCGCCGCAACGTCAACATCAAGATTCTGATGTTCAACAACCAGATCTACGGGTTGACCAAGGGGCAGTACTCACCCACATCAGAAGTGGGAAAAATCACAAAGTCGACCCCATACGGCTCGCTGGACCGGCCTTACAACCCGATCTCGCTGGTGCTCGGCGCCGAGGCGTCCTTCGTCGCCCGGTCGATCGACTCCGAACGCGCGCACCTGACCTCGGTGCTGCGTGCGGCCGCCGCCCACCCCGGCTCGGCCTTCGTGGAAATCTTCCAGAACTGCAACATCTTCAACGACGGAGCGTTCGACAGCCTGAAGGACCGCTCGTCCAAGGACGACGCGACCCTGCGTCTCAACCACGGCGAGCCGCTGGTGTTCGGCGCGGAGAGCGACAAGGGCATCCGCCGTGGCCCCACGGGCGAGCTGGAGGTGTGCGCCGCGACCGATGACGGCGTCCTGGTCCACGACGTCCACGCGACCGAGCCGAGCCTGGCGTTCGCGCTGTCGCGGGTCACCGGCAGCTCCACCGGAGTCACGCCGATCGGGGTCTTCCGGGACGTGGACGTCCCCACCTATGACGAGCAGCTCAACAGCCAGATCGCCGACGCACAGACCCGCCAGGGCGAAGGTGACCTGATGCAGCTGCTGGGCAGCGGCGACACCTGGACGGTTTCCTAGGACGCCGGTCGATTCCCAGCGGGGCCGAAGAGCGCGCGATCGTGGTTTCTCGCGCGCTCGCAGGCCCCGGGAGCCCAGCCGGCCGAATAGCACGTGACCGTGGTTTTGCGCACACTCGGAGACTTCAGGGAACTCAGCGGGCCGAAGATTGCGTAGCCATGATTTTTCGCGTCCGGGTCGCCTGAAGGTCGCTCTGCGGTCCGAATAGCACCTTTGATGAAGCGTTGTCTGCATATAGTCGGAATATCTGCGACTCGTACGTTAGGATCCGTACCACGTCTGGCATCCCGAATCCGCCTTTCTGGATCTCCGTACCGGTCGGGCGGGTGCTGGGGCTCGGGGGCTACCGTGAGCTACCGATCCGGAGGAACAATGCAGGACAGATCGTTCCATTGCCGGCAGACCCGACGGACTTCTCCCCGGGTATCACTTCCCGCGGCAGGCGAGGTGGGCCGTGGGTAACCATTCCGCCGGCCGGCACTCACGGAAGCAGGCGGCAGCCGACCCACACCGAACCGGTTTCGACCGTGCGTCCGCAGTCACCAGCGCGCCGAGCAGCAGACAGGCGGCTGTCAGCGGAATGGTCTCCGACAGCTCCACGGTGATCGAACCCGTCAGATCGCCACGAATCTTCCGGAAACGCGACGCCCGTCCGAAATCGCAACCGGTCACACCGACGTTCCCCGAACCGGTGCCGTCACGGCCGGGAGCGATGTTCATCCCCCGTCAGCAGCTGAGGAACTCCGGCGAACTGGACACGCTGAGCGGGCCGATCCCGTTCAGCGCCTCGGCGCGGCGCAGCGACTGGACCACGGGGCGCACCACGTCCGGCGTCCAGGGGATCGGGGGGCGTGAGGAGCGGACGGCGATCCGCTCCGTGGGACGAGCGACGGGCACACCGGTGCCGGAGGCATTCGGCTCCGGTACCGGCGGAACGCAGTCGGATGACAGGCGCTCGCCTGGCACCCGCCGTGGCGCACATCGGGACGTCGCCGCCAGGCAGGGTCGCAGCCGCTTAGTCGTCACGGGTACCGCTTCCATCGCCGGGATCTCCGCCCTGCTGACCGGCATGGCCCTGGCCAGCAGCCATGATGAGCAAACCGTCGAGCTCGGGGCAGCCGCCACGGCACCGTCCGTCGGGCTGGGGGACACACCGTCGGCTTTCAGGCCGACGACTATCAGGACTCCTCGTGACGCTCACAGGCCGTGGGCACGGCTGGCTGCTCCGCCGCAGACCGCCGCCACGCCCAACCCGGGCATCCCTGAAACAGGCTCCACCGGGAACGATCTACTCTGGGCAGCCGGTGTTCTCGACTCCACCGGGATGGATCTCCCGCAGGCTTCCAGCACCTACCCCGGCACCACCACCGGTGGGATCGACCCGCCGGCCCGCCCG
>NZ_CAAAFO010000147.1:128320-134979 GCF_900634715.1 Candidatus Protofrankia californiensis
CCGGGGCAGCCACCGACAATCCCACCAAGCTGGTCGAGTTCTACGATCCCCCACCGGTCTCGCCACTGAGCAGGTAGCAGATAGGGACGGACCGGGAAAACAGCTCAGGTGCACACGGAGTAGGAGCTGTGCGGCTCCCAGGGCCTGTCTGATGGATAGTTGAAGATTCACCAGACAGGCCCTGGCACCGGTTATCCGGTGCGATCGATCACGTAGTCGGCGAGCGCCTCCAGCGTGGTCCTGGCTGGACCTTTCTCCAACGAGGTCAGGCAGTTGCGCGCCTGCCCCGCCCAGCGCGCCACCTCACGACGGGCACGTCCCATGGCCGGGTGACCGCGCAGCAGGTCCAGCGCCTCGGCGAGCGCTCCTTCCACGGCGAAGCCGTCCCGCATGAGGCTGCGCAGCCGGGCTGCGGCGGCATCGTCCTCCTGGAGCGCGTAGAGCACCGGCAGCGTGGGAATTCCCTCGAGCAGATCGGTGCCGGGTGTCTTACCGGATGCGGACGGGTCGGAGGCGACGTCAATGAGATCGTCGGAAAGCTGGAAGGCCACCCCGAACCGTTCACCGAAAGTGGCAAGGGTGTCCACGGTGAAGGGATCGGCACCGGCGAGCATCGCACCGAGCCGGCCTGACGTGGCAATCAGTGACGCGGTCTTTTCGCTGATCACACGAAGGTAGTGGTCGACGGGGTCCTGTCCCGGCACCGGCCCGACGGTTTCCCGGATCTGGCCCTCGCACAGGGTCGCGATCGTGCGGGCCAGGATGCGGGTGGCCTCCGGCCCCAGATCGGCGGTGATGTCCGAGGCCCGCGCGAACAGGAAGTCGCCGGTGAGGATCGCGATCGTGTTGGTCCATCGGACGTTCGCCGAGGCCGCTCCCCGTCGCAACGGCGCTTCGTCCATGACGTCGTCGTGGTACAGCGTCGACAGATGGGTGAGTTCGATCGCCACCGCGGCCGGCAGCACGCCGATGGCGTCCGGGTCGCCGAAATGGGCCGCGAGCAGCACGACCATCGGTCGAAAGCGCTTGCCACCGGCGTCCACGAGATGCCGGGACGTCTCGGTGACGAACGGCACGTTGCTACGGACGGTGTCGCGCAGCATCCGTTCGACCTCGTCGAGGCCACGGCGAATAGCCTGCTCCAGATCAGGGTCGGCCCTGATCCCCGCAAGATCCAGCCCCGTTGTGCTCATGTAGGTTCCTTGGGGCCTCCGAGCGCGCGAAACAACCATGATCGCGCACTCTTCGGCCAGCTAGGCGTCAGCGTACGAAGCCGGACGTGGCCGCGGTACCGGCAAGCTCGAGTAGAGGCTGTGGCGCAACTCCCAGCAGGAGCGTCATGATCGCGCCGATACCGACAGCCGCATAGGTAAGTGTCGGACGAGTGACAATTATGGGGCCGTCCGCACCCGGTTCCTGGAAGAACATCAGAACGATCACCCGAACGTAGAAGAAGGCGGCGATCGCGCTGGTGATCAGCGCGACGACCACCAACGGAGTCGCGTCACCGGCGACAGCAGCCTGGAAGACGGCGAACTTCCCGGTGAATCCGCTGGTGAGCGGGATGCCGGCAAGCGCGAGGAGCAGGAAGGCGAAGATGCCCGCGAGCACCGGGGACCGCCGCCCGAGCCCCTGCCACTGGGACAGGTCGCTCGCCTCGCCGTCCCCGGTACGGACCATGGTGACCAGGCCGAACGCGGCGATCGTCGTGAAGCCGTAGGCGACCAGGTAGAACAGTGATCCGCTCAGCCCGTCGCTGTTGGCCGCGGCGAGGCCGGTGAGCAGGAAGCCGGCATGAGCGACTGCCGAGTAGGCCAGCATCCGCTTGATGTCGCGCTGGGTCAGCGCCAGCACCGCACCGACGACCATGGTCAGGATCGCGATGATCCAGACCATCGGCCGCCAGTCCCAGCGCAACCCGCCGAAGGACACGTAGAACACCCGCAGCAGCGCACCGAACGCCGCCACCTTCGTACCCGCGGCCATGAAAGCCGTGATCGGGGTCGGTGCGCCCTGGTAGACGTCCGGTGTCCAGGAGTGGAACGGCGCAGCACCGATCTTGAAGAACAGGCCGACGCCGAGCAGGGCCATGCCCAGGTAGAGGTAGGTGTCGTTCGCGCCGACCATACCCGCGGCATCGGCGATCCGGCCGAGGTTGACGCTGCCGGCATAACCGTAGATAAAAGCCAGGCCGTAGATAAAGAATGCTGACGAGAAGGAGCCGAGCAGGAAATACTTCATCGCCGCCTCCTGCGACAGCAGGCGACGGCGGCGGGCCAGGCCGGCGAGCAGGTACAGCGGCAGGGACAGGATCTCCAACGCGACGAACATGATCAGAAGCGTGTTCGAGGAGACGAACAGCAGCATCCCGGCCACCGAGAACGCCATGAGCGGGTACACCTCGGTCTGTACCCCGGCGGAGGAGCGTTGGGCGGTCGCCCCCGGCGATCCCGGTGTGATCGCCGCCGACGCCACGATCGCGCCGCCGGAGGAATCCAGCCGCCGCTCGGCGACCAGTAGCACCGCGAGCAGGGCGAACGCCAGGATGGCGCCTTCCATGAACAGCGTGGGGCCGTCGATAGCCAGCGACCCCGCCGCCAGCACCTGTCGTCGGGTGTGCAGCAGGACGACCGCCACGAACGCGGCCGCGAACCCCGCCGCGGCCAGCAACGGCTGGATCCCCCGACGGGCCTTGGCCGGCGCGAACGCGTCGATGAGAACACCCGCCAGCGCCACCCCGAAGACGATGATGATCGGGCTCAGCGCGCTGTACTGGATCGCCGGGACGTCGATCGTCCCCTGTGTGCTCTGGGCCAGGATGTGCTGGGCCAGCGCGTCCTGACCGGCGATGGCGGATGCTGTGGCACTCACGAGTGGCCTCCGGGCTGGCTTGCGTTCACGGGGGCGGTTGGTGCGGGATCGGTATGCCCGGCGTCTTCGAACGTGGCCGTGACGGTCGGCCGGATGATGTCGATGAGCGGCTTCGGGTAGACACCGAGAGCGACGATCAGGGCGACCACCGGTGCAACCACGATCTTCTCCCGGACGCTGAGGTCGAGCACCCCACGAGCATCCTCATCTACCAGCGGACCTGTCATCGTCCGCTGGTAGAGGTAGAGGATGTAGATCGCGGCGAGCACCATGCCGCAGGTGGCCACGATGGCCAGTGCCCGGTACTGGGTGAACGTCCCGACCAGCACCAGGAACTCGCTGACGAAGCTGTTCAGGCCGGGCAGCGCCAACGACGACAGACCCGCGACAAGGAAGACACCGGCCAGTACCGGTGTGACCTGCGCCATGCCGCCGTAGGCACCCACGTCCCGGCTACCGCGCCGGGCCACCAGGAAGCCGACGACGAGGAAGAGCAGACCCGTCGAGAGCCCGTGGTTGACCATGTAGAGGACGGCGCCGGTCCCCGCCTGCGACGTCAACGCGAAGGTTCCCATCGCGATGAAGCCGAAGTGGGCCAGCGAGGTGTACGCCACCAGGCGTTTCATGTCCCGCTGGCCGATGGCGAGCAGCGCGCCGTAGAAGATTCCGATCACCGCCAACGCGAGCACCATAGGCGCGAAGTAGGACGAGGCGTCCGGGAACAGCGGGATGCAGTACCGGATCAGCCCGAAGGTCCCGACCTTGTCCAGGACGCCCACCAGCAGGATCGCGCCGCCTGTCGGCGACTGCGCGCCCGCGTCCGGCAGCCACGTGTGGAAGGGGAACAGCGGTGCCTTGATGGCGAAGGCAATGAAAAAGCCCAGGAAGAGCAGCTTCTGGACACCAGGTGTGATGTCCATCTGGCGGAGAGTGGCGAAATCGAAGGTGCCGGTGCCGAGCTGATCGGCTGAGACAACGTACAGACCGATCACCGCGGCGAGCATGAGCAGCCCACCGAACAGGCTGTACAGCAGGAACTTCACTGCCGCGTAGGACCGCTGCGCCTGCTCCTTCGCCAGCCCGTAGCTCCCGATCAGGAAGTACATCGGGATCAGCATCGCCTCGAAGAAGACGTAGAACAGGAAGACGTCGGTGGCGGCGAACACACCGATCATCCCCGCCTCGAGCGCGAGCAACAGAGCGAAGAACGCCGGGACGCTACGCCTGCCCGCAACGGACGCACCGGGCTGGCCGGCGTCGCTGACCTCGTCCCAGGAGGCGAGGACGACGACCGGCACCAGCAGCGTCGCGAGCAGGATCAGCACCAGCGAGATCCCGTCGGCTCCCACCGAGTAGGACACGCCGAACTGCTTGATCCAGGAATACTTCTGGGCGAACTGGAACCCGGCCCGCGACGGCTCGTACGCGATGGTCGCGAGCAGCGCCAGCACGAACTCCACGAGCGTGACCGCCAGGGTGATCTGCTTGGCCAGCGTGCCCAGCCGCCGCGGAACAGCCGCGACGACGACCGCCGCGGCAGCCGGGAGAACGAGCAGGAGTGTCAACCACGGAAAACTGTTCACGTCATCCGACCCTTGCCACCAGCAGAGCCGCAACCACGAGGACGGCACCTCCCAACATCGACAGCGCATAGGAGCGGACGAACCCGGTCTGGGCGCGGCGCAGCCGTCCGGACAGACCGCCTATCCCGGCGGCGGTGCCCCGGACCACCCCGTCCACCCCGACCGTGTCCAGCCAGACCAGAAAGCGGGTGAGGTACTGACCCGGACGCATGAACACGGTCTCGTTGAACGTGTTGGCATAAAGATCGTTCCGCGCGGCCACGGTGACCAGCCCGACCTCGGAATCCGGGCGGGCGACGGCATCCACCGGACGGAGCTGGTAGCGCAGATAGGCGCCGGCGAAACCACCGGCGGCAACCAGCAGGGTCAGTGCCGTGACCACTGCCGGGGAGATCGTGTGGACGCCTTCCTCGGCGCTCTCACCGAGCACCGGTGCCAGCCAGTGCTGCATGGAACCGCCAAGGACGAACAGCCCACCAGCGAACACCGAGCCCACAGCCAACACCGCCATCGGCCCGGTCATCACACTCGGGGACTCGTGGGGATGCTTGGCCTGCGGGCCCGAGGTCGACCAGCGGCGTTCACCGTGGAAGGTCATGAAGAACAGCCGGGTCATGTAGAAGGCGGTGATACCCGCGCCGAGCAGCGCGATCGACCCCAGCAGGTATCCGCTGGTACCGCCCTTGTCGAAGGCGACCTCAATGATCTTGTCCTTGGTGAAGAACCCGGACAGCGGGGGCAGGCCGATGATGGCCAGATAGCCGAGGCCGAAAGTGACCCAGGTGATCGGCATCAACCGCCACAGGCCACCGTATTTTCGCATGTCCTGCTCGTCGTCCATCGCATGGATCACCGAGCCGGATCCGAGGAACAGGCCGGCCTTGAAGAAACCGTGCGCCAGCAGGTGCATGATACCGAGCGCGTAACCCGCCGGGCCGAGACCCACCGCAAGGAACATGTACCCGATCTGGCTCACCGTCGAGTAGGCGAGGACCTTCTTGATGTCGTCGTAGGCACAGCCGATGACACAGCCGATCAGGATCGTGACGGCGCCGATGATGACGACCACCGTCCGGGCGGCCTGGGTTTCGGTGAAGATCGGGCTGGCGCGGGCGATGAGATAGACCCCGGCGGTCACCATGGTGGCGGCGTGGATGAGCGCGGAAATCGGGGTCGGGCCCTCCATCGCGTCCGGCAACCACGCCTGCAATGGGAACTGGCCGGACTTTCCGCAGGCGCCGAGCAGCAGCAGCAGGGCGATCGCGGTCAACGTGCCGTAACCGATGACGTCGGCCGCGGCGGCTCCGAACACCGAGTCGTAGTTCGTGCTGCCCACCGTGGCGAACATCAGCATGATGGCCAGGGCAAGCCCCACGTCGCCGACCCGGTTCATGTAGAAGGCCTTGTTGGCCGCGGTTGCCGCGGCCGGCTTGTACTCCCAGAACTTGATCAGAAGGTAGGACGAGAGCCCGACCAGTTCCCAGCCCGCGTACAGGACGAGGAAGTTGTCACCGAGGACGAGCAGCAGCATGGACGCCAGGAACAGGTTCATGTAGGCGAAGAACCTACGCCGTCCGGGATCATGCGCCATGTAACCGATCGAGTAAACATGGATCAGCGTCCCCACACCGGTGATCAGCAGAACGAAGACCGCTGACAACTGGTCGAACAGCAGACCGGCGTCCGCCTGGAAGCCGTTGACCGGAATCCAGGAGAACAGGTGCTGGGCGACCGCCCGGTCCTCACCGCCACGGCCGCGCAGCGCGAAGAACAGCACCAGCCCCAGGACGAAACTCGCGGCGGAGGTCGCGGTACCCAGCAGATGACCCCAGCGGTCCGTACGGCGCCCGCCCAGCAGCAGGATCGCCGCCCCCGCCAGCGGCAGCACCAACAGCAGCCACATCGCCGAGAACGAGCCGCTGGCCGTCGCGTATCCCACCTCATGCGGCATGGCGTACCTCGTCATCGAGCAGATGGTCGTCGGATGCACGGCCATCGGATGCCCTACCGCCGGATGCATCGACACTACATGCAACGACACGGTGTGCATGGCCATGGGGTATATGCGTCACTGCACTCATCGTCCGTTCTGCCGTGACCGGAGTTCCGGTCACCACGTCTCACCGGCGACTGGCGGCGGTGAGATCACCACCGGTGGTATCCGAAGAACTGGCTGTTTCCCTCGGGCCTCCGGCGATGCGCCAT
>NZ_CAAAFO010000147.1:135288-140913 GCF_900634715.1 Candidatus Protofrankia californiensis
CTAGTACTTGAGTAGGTTCACGTCGTCCACCGAGGCGGAGCGGCGAGTTCGGAAGATCGTAAGAATGATTGCCAGGCCGATGACCACCTCGGCGGCGGCCACCACCATCACGAAGAAGGCGATGATCTGACCGTCCAGGGTTCCGTTGATCCTGGAGAAGGTGACCAGGGTCAGGTTCGCCGCGTTCAGCATCAACTCGATGCACATGAAGACGACAATGGCGTTGCGACGCAGCAGGACGCCGACCGCACCGATCGTGAACAGCAGCCCGGCCAGGATCAGATAGTTTGCGGGATTCACCGGTTCGTCCCCTTCCCGGCCCCGACCGGGTGCGGATTCTTGTCGTCCTGCGCGCCGGAACCGTTGTCACCTTCGACGTCCGCGGGGTCGGCACCCACACCGGAGTCGGGAAAACCGCCGCCGTACGGCGGTGTCTCCCCGGGCCCAGCAGAACCGCCGGGCAGTTCCGATGGAACCGATGGAACCCCGGCGGCCTGGGGCCGGGCATACACCGCGGGCCCGGGAATCGGGGTGACCCGGCCGCCCGCGGCAAACCGCCGCCGCAGCATCTCCTTCTGCGTCACCTTGCCGTCGACCCGTTCGCGGTGCCCGAGAATCATGGCCCCGACCGCGGCTATGATGAGCAGCGCGGAAACGATTTCGAACGCAAGCACGTAGTCGGTGAACAACAGGCGGGCAATCGCCTGGATGTTGCCGCCGTCATTGGCGGCCGTGAGCCCGGCGGCGGTGGTGCCTTCGATCACCCCACCGATCGGGAACACCAGCAGCCCGGCGAACCCGATCCCCAGGACGATCGCGGTCACCCGTTGGCCCCGCAGGGTCTCCACCAGGGAGTCGGAGGAGTCCACCCCGACCAGCATGAGCACGAACAGGAACAACACCATGATTGCCCCGGTGTACACGATGATCTGTACGAAACCGAGGAACGGTGCATCCTGGAGCAGGTAGAAGACGGCCAGGCAGAAAAGGTTCACGACGAGCAGCAGGGCCCCGTGCACGGCATTGCGGGCAAGTACCATACCCAGCGCGGCGAGCACCGCCACCGGGGCGAGAACCCAGAATGTCGCGGCCTCGCCGGTGGACGTCCGGGTGAACTCCCCCGCCGCCTGGACCAGGATCTGCGTGCTCATCGGACCGGCTCCGGTTCGGTGTCCCGATCGGCCACGTCGACGAAACCGGAGGCGTCGAAGGGACCCATGCGGTTCGGGTCGAACCTGTAGTAGTCCGTCTCGCTGTCACCGAGGAACAGCGGATGCGGTGGCGCCGTCATCCCGTCGCCCAGCGGGGCGAGCAGCTGCTCCTTGGTGAAGATGAGGTCGGAGCGGCTGTCGTCGGCGAGCTCGTAGTCGTTGGTCATGGTCAGCGCCCGGGTCGGGCATGCCTCGATGCACAGGCCGCACAGGATGCAGCGCAGATAGTTGATCTGGTAGACGCGTCCGTAGCGTTCTCCGGGGGAATAGCGCTCCTCGTCGGTGTTGTCCGCGCCTTCCACGTAGATCGCATCAGCCGGACAGGCCCACGCGCACAGCTCGCACCCGACGCACTTCTCCAGCCCGTCGGGATGCCGATTGAGCTGGTGCCGGCCGTGGAAGCGGGGCGCGGTCTCCTTCTTCTCCTCCGGATACTGCTCGGTCGTCGGCTTCTTGAACATGGTCGAGAAGGTGACGCCGAATCCCTTGTACGGGTCGAGAATCCCCATGGCTCAGCTCTCCTGCCGCGGTCCACCCGCGACGATGACAGTGGCGGACGACGGTCGGTTCGGACCGGTGGCGGGTGACGGTCGGTTGGCCACGGTGGCAGGCGGCGGCCACGGGATCCGGTCCAGACTGGGCGCGTTGCTTATGCGCTCCCGCTCGGCGGCCTCCAGACGTTCCTGGTGTCTGCGCGCACCGGGATCGATGATCGTGATGATGAGCAGGATGCCGGTGGCGATTCCGAAACCGATCAGCCACGGCGTCCGGTCGGTCACGTTCTCCCGGTAGACCTTGAAGGTCGCCACCGCGAGCAGCCAGACCAGCCCGACCGGAATCAGGACCTTCCAGCCGAACGCCATGAACTGGTCGTACCGCAGCCGGGGCAACGTACCGCGCAGCCAGATGAAGACGAACAGGAAGAGCAGCAGTTTCAACACGAACCAGATCACCGGGAACCAGCCCGTGTCGAAGTGCGAGAGGAACGGAATCGGCGGCGGCTGCCATCCGCCGAGGAACAACGTCGTCGCCACCGCGGACACAGTCACGGTGTTGATGTACTCGGCGAGGAAGAAGAACGCGAACTTGATCGAACTGTATTCGGTGTGGAAACCGCCGACCAGCTCGCCTTCGGCTTCGGGCAGGTCGAACGGCGTCCGGTTCGTCTCGCCCACCATCGCGATGCAGTAAATGATGAAGGACGGCACCAGCACGACGTTCCACCAGTGGCTCTGGCCCTCGACAATGCCTGACGTGGACAGCGTCCCCGAGTTGAGAAAGACCGCGACGAAGGACAATCCCATCGCGACCTCGTAGGAGATGATCTGGGCTGCCGAACGCAACGATCCCAGCAGCGGGTAGGTCGACCCGCTCGCCCAGCCCGACAGGATCAGCCCGTACACACCCAGCGACGACGCGGCCAGCACGAACAAGACCGACACCGGCAGATCCGCGAGCTGCAGGGTGGTGTGCTCACCGAAGATGGAGACCTCGGGCCCGAACGGGATCACCGCGAACGCGAGGAACGCCGGGATCGCCGAGACGATAGGGGCGAGGATGAAAACCGGCCGGTCAGCGAGAACCGGGATGATGTCCTCTTTGAGCATGAGCTTCACGCCGTCGGCAAGGCTTTGCAGCCAGCCCTTGGGACCGTGCCGGTTCGGGCCGACGCGCTGCTGCATCCGGGCCACGACCTTGCGTTCGAACACGATCGCAAAAAGCGTCGTGAGCAGCAGGAAGGCAAAGACGGCCACGGCCTTGAGCAGGATCAGCCAGAACGGGTCGTCGCCGAAGACGGACAGGTCCGGGTCACCGGCGCTGGCGGCCAGCACAGGTGCGAACGAGGGTGCGTAGCTCATGACCGGCCTTCCGAGGTCCGCCCGCCGGCGGCGTCGACGAGATCGCGGCCGCCGTCCGGAGCACGGACAGCCACGCTGACATTCACCACTTCGCCGGCACGCCCGGTAAGCGAAGCACGGACATGGGAGCCGGGTGAGAAGGTCGGCAGCCACACCACCCGGTCCGGCATTGAAACGATCTCCAGAGGAAGGGTGACGGTTCCGCGACCAGTGGTGACGCTGACGGGCTCGCCGTCGACCGCGCCGATCTCACCGGCTGTCACCGCGGACAGCCTGGCCCTGGGCGGGCGGGCCGTGCCTGCGAGGTAGGGCTCGCCGTCCTGCATCCGGCCGTCGTCGATCAGCTGGTGCCAGCTGGCGAGCACCGCCTGGCCCGACGCCGGTTCGGGCAGCGCGGGTGGCTCGGCCGACGGCGCGGGAGCGCGGTTGACCTCGGCACCGGCACGGCCGAACCTCGACAGTTCGCGGGCGGCCGCTCCGGGGTCGTCGACGCCCAGGGCAATCCCCATCCCGGTGGCCACCATGTGCAGCACCCGCAGGTCCGGCAGCGCGGGAGTGTCCAGGGCTCGCTGGAACGCGCGCAGGCGCCCTTCCCAGTTCACGAAGGATCCCGCTTTCTCCGCCACCGGCGCGACCGGCAGGACCACGTCGGCGACCTCGGATACCGCGGACCTGCGCACCTCCAGGGACACGCAGAACGGCACGGACGCGATCGCGTCCAGGGCAGCAGCCGGGTCGGACAGGTCCCGGACGTCCACCCCGGCGACGACAAGCCCGTCGAGCTCACCGGCGGCCGCGGCGGCGAGAATGGCCGCGGTGTCCCTGCCGGGCTCGGCCGGCAGGGCGGCGCCCCAGACCTCCTCGGCCTCGGCGCGGGCCACCGGGTCCGCCACCGGGCGCCCGCCCGGCAACAGCGAGGGCAGGGCACCGGCGGCGAGCGCGCCACGCTCCCCGGCCCGGCGCGGCACCCAGGCCAGGCGCGCGCCGGTCGCCTCGGCCAGCCGCAGCGCCGCGGTCAGCGTCCCGGGAGCCTGCGCGGCGCGTTCCCCCACGAGGATCACGGCCCCGGGGGTCCGCAGCGCGGTGGCGACCGGTGACTCGTCCCCGTCCCCGTTCACGTCCAGCAGAGCGGACAGGGCGGCGGCTTCGGCGCCGGGGACGACCGGCAGCAGCGTCCCGGCTATCTTTGCCAGCCCGCGGGTGGCCAGCGGCGCGAGCGAGAAGACCGCCGTGCCCCGTCTGGTTGCGCCCTTGCGCAGCCGCAGGAAGATCGTCGGCGCCTCCTCCTCGGGCTCGAGCGCGACCAGCAGGACGCCGGGCGCGGTCTCAAGGCCCGCGTGGGTCACCCCGATGCCGGTGCCGGCGACCGCGTGGGCCAGGAACGCCTCCTCCTCGGCCGAGTGCGGCCGGGCCCGGAAGTCCACGTCGTTGGTGCGCAGGGCGACCCGGGCGAACTTGGCGTAGGCGTAGGCGTCCTCGCGGGTGAGCCGGCCGCCGGCCAGGACGCCGACACCGTGGCGGTCCCGGCATTCCGCCAGTCCCCGGGCGGCGAAGGCCAGCGCCTCGGTCCACGACGCTTCGACCAGCTCCCCGGTGGAGTCGTCACGGATCAGCGGTGTGCGCAACCGGTCGGCGCCGCCCGCGTAGGTGAAGGCGAACCGGCCCTTGTCACAGTTCCACTCCTCGTTGACGGCCGGATCCTCGGCGGCGAGCCGACGCATCACCTTGCCGCGGCGGTGGTCGGTCCGCAGTGCGCATCCGCCCGCGCAGTGCTCGCAGGCGGTCGGGGTGGACACGAGGTCGAACGGACGGGCCCGGAAGCGGTACGCCGCGCTGGTGAGCGCCCCCACCGGGCAGATCTGCACGGTGTTGCCGGAGAAGTAGGACTGGAACGGCTCGTTCTCGCTGACCGCGACCTGCTCGTTGGAGCCACGCTCGAACAGCTCGATGAAGGGGTCGCCGGCGATCTGCGCGGAGAACCGGGTGCAGCGCGCGCAGAGCACGCAGCGTTCCCGGTCGAGCAGGATTTCGGTGGAGATGGCAACCGGCTTCGGGAACGTCCGCTTGGGCTCCCGGAACCGGGAGACGGACCCGCCGTTGGCCATCGACTGGTTCTGCAGCGGGCACTCGCCGCCCTTGTCGCAGATCGGGCAGTCCAACGGATGGTTGAGCAGCAGGAACTCCAGCGTCCCCGCCTGCGCCTTCTTCGCGACAGGTGAGGTGAGCTGGGTGCGTACGACCATGTCGGCCGTGACCGTCGTCGTGCAGGAGGCGACCGGCTTACGCTGGCCCTCGACCTCGACGATGCACTGCCGGCAGGCGCCGACGGGATCGAGCAGCGGATGGTCGCAGAACCGCGGGATCTCGATCCCGAGAAGCTCGGCCGCCCGGATGATCAACATCCCCTTCGGGACGCTCACCGCGATGCCGTCGATGGTCAGGGTGACAAGATCCGGCGGCGCGGGCTCGGCCGGGGGTTGCGAGGCGCTGCTCTTCGACACGGTTGTCATAGTGATCAGTGAGCTCCCGCGAAGGCGTCCGGCGTACCGGCGACG
>NZ_CAAAFO010000147.1:141287-148677 GCF_900634715.1 Candidatus Protofrankia californiensis
CATGTCCACGGTTTCGTCCATGATCATGATGGCGGCCGTACCGAGCAGGGAACCGGCCTCGGCGACACCCTCGAAGTCCAGCGGGACGTCGAGATGGTCCGCGGTGAGCATCGGCGTCGAGGAACCGCCGGGTGTCCACGCCTTGAGCCGCCGTCCCCCGCGGATGCCACCGGCCATCTCCAGCAGCTCGGCAAGGGTGGTCCCCATCGGCGCCTCGTACTGCCCCGGGCGGGTCACGTGCCCGGACAGGCTGTAGATCTTCGGCCCCGGCGAACGCTCCCGGCCCATCGACCGGAACCACTCGACCCCGTGCCGGATGATGAAGGGCACGGTGGCAATGGTCTCGACGTTGTTGACCACGGTCGGGGACGCGTAGAGCCCGTGTGTCGCCGGGAACGGCGGGCGCAGCCGGGGCTGGCCGCGGCGGCCCTCCAGCGAGTCGAGCAGCGCCGTCTCCTCGCCGCAGATGTAGGCACCGGCACCGGAGTGGACGACCAGGTCCAGGTCGAAGCCGCTGCCGAGGATGTCGCGGCCCAGATAACCGGCCTGGTACGCCTCGGCGACCGCGGCGCGCAGTCGGCGTCCGCAGTGCACCAGCTCCCCGCGCAGGTAGATGAAGGCGCGGTGGGCCCGGACCGCGTAGGAGGCGATGACGATGCCCTCCACCAGCGAATGGGGATCGGCCATCATCAGCGGCGCGTCCTTGCAGGTGCCGGGCTCGCCCTCGTCCGCGTTGATGACCAGGTAGTGCGGTTTGTCATCGCCCTGCGGGATGAAGCTCCACTTCATGCCGGTGGGGAAGCCCGCGCCACCACGACCTCGCAGGCCGGAGTCCTTGACGATCCTGATGATGTCGTCCGGGCTCATCGCCAGGGCCTGGCGCAACCCCTGATAGCCGTCGGTGCGCTCGTAGACGGCGAGCGTCCAGGACTCGGGGGTGTTCCACCGTCCGGTGAGGACCGGGGTAACCGGCATGGTCAGCTCCCCTTCGTCGGATCGTCGGTCTGCGGGGTGGCGCCCGGAACGCCGTCGACGGGGGCTCCGTCGACCGCAACGCCGTCGCGGGAGGCGGTCGCCTCGGCGGGCGCATCCGCGACCAGCAGCCCGGCCACGGACGGTTCGCCCACACCCGGGCCGGCAACCGCGTCGGGCCGCGGGTCGGGGATGCCGGCGAGCTGCCGGGACGCCTCGGCGAACGTGCACAGCGGCGCACCCCGGGTCGGGGCCGGTCGCTCGCCGCGCCGCAGCGCGTCCACGATCTCGCTCGCGGACTGCGGGTCCACCTGGTCGAAGAACTCGTAGTTGACGGTCATCACGGGCGCGTAGTCACACGCCGCCAGGCACTCGGCATGCTCCAGTGTGATCGTGCCGTCCGGTGTGGTCTGGTCGTGCCCGACCCCGAGACGCTGCGAGAGGCGGGCGTAGACCTCCTCGCCGCCGAGCAGCGCGCAGGAAAGGTTGGTGCACACCGACACCAGCCAGTCGCCGACGGGCCGGCGCTTGTACATCGTGTAGAAGGTGGCGACCGCGCTCACCTCCGCCTGGGTGATACCGAGTACGGAGGCGCAGAACTCCACCCCCTCGGACGTGACACAGCCGGCCTCGGCCTGCACGAGGTGCAGCATGGGCAGCAGTGCCGACCGGGAACGGCCGGGTGGGTACCGCGCGATGATGTCCGCCGCGGCGGCGCGGGTCTGTTCGGTGAGCGGCACTACCGGTCAACTCCCCCCAGGACTGGGTCGACGGAGGCCACGCCGACGATCACGTCGGCGACCTGCCCGCCTTCGGTCATTGCCGGGACCGCCTGCAGGTTGACGAAGCTGGGTTCCCGGACGTGGACGCGGTACGGCCTGGTGCCGCCGTCGCTGACCACGTGGTAGGCCAACTCCCCCCGAGGCGACTCCACGGCCGTGTACACCTGCCCGGCCGGCACCCGGAAGCCCTCGGTGACCAGCTTGAAGTGATGGATCAGGGCCTCCATCGAGGTACCCATGATCTTGCGGATGTGGTCGAGGGAGTTACCCATCCCGTCGGTGCCGATCGACAGCTGCGCCGGCCAGGCGATCTTCTTGTCCGCGACCATCACCGGGCCGGGCTTCAACCGGTCGAGGCACTGTTCAACGATCTTCAATGACTCGCCCATCTCCTCCAGCCGCACAAGATAACGGGCGTAGGAGTCGGCATCCAGCGAGGTGGGGACGTCGAACTCGTAGGTCTCGTAGCCGCAGTACGGCATGGTCTTGCGCAGGTCCCACTCGAGCCCGGCCGCACGCAGCACCGGCCCGGTCACGCCGAGTGCGATACAGCTGGCCGCGTCGATGTAGTTGACGTCGACCATGCGCCCCTTCCAGATCGGCTGCCCCGACAACAGAGCGTGATATTCTTTGATCCTTTTGGGCATGTCGAGGAGAAACGCCCGGATGTCGGGTACGACGCCGTCGGGAAGATCCTGGGCCAGCCCACCGGGGCGGACATAGGCGTGGTTCATCCGCAGGCCAGTGATCGTTTCCAGGAGATCGAGGATCTTCTCCCGCTCACGGAAGCCGAAGATCATCCCTGTGGTGGCCCCGATCTCCATGGCTCCGGTGGCGAGCCACACCAGGTGCGAGGCGATCCGCTGCAGTTCCATCACCAGCACACGGATGATCGTGGCCCGCTCGGGGATCTCATCGGTCACGCCAAGTAGTTTTTCCACCGCCAGGCAGTAGGCCGTCTCGTTGAACAGCGGCGCGAGATAGTCGGCACGGGTGAGGAATGTGACCGCCTGTGTCCAGGTGCGGAACTCACAGCTCTTCTCGATCCCGGTGTGCAGGTAACCGATGACGACCTGGGTCCGGGTGACCGTCTCACCCTCGATCTCCAGGACGAGCCGCAGCACCCCGTGCGTGGACGGGTGCTGGGGACCCATGTTGACGGTGAGGCGCTCGGAATAGTCCTCGCCGCCCAGCACCTGCTCCCAGTCGCCGCCGGTGACCGTGTAGACCCGCCCTCCCGCCGACTCGGTGAAACCGGCTTCGTAGGCGTCGCCGTACGCGGGAACGTCGTCAACCGGCGGTCCGGCGGATGCCCTGGACCCGGCCGGAGCGGTGAATGCGGCTGACGTGTCGGATGCTTGGGTCATAACGAACCTCGTAGTGGCTCAGGAGCCTGAGCCTTCGGCGGCGCGAGAAGATCATGATCGCGCCGCCTTTGGCCATGCGGACAAAGACGACACAGATAGGGGCGGCGCCACGGTGAGCCACCGGGCACGCGGGAAAAGCCGGGCACACCGGAAGGGCTGAGCACACCGGTCAGGCCGGTCATGAGTAGCTCCGACGCGTGTCCGGTGCCGGTACCTGAGCGCCCTTGTAGTCGACCGGCACGCCGCCGAGCGGATAGTCCTTGCGCTGCGGGTGGCCGACCCAGTCGTCCGGCATCATGATCCTCAGCAGTCCGTCACGGCCGGAGAAGACGATGCCGAACAGGTCGTAGGTCTCCCGCTCGTGCCAGTCCGCGGTCGGCCAGACGTCCATGACGCTGGGGACGACCGGGTCGTCGTCGGCAAGGGAGACCTCCACCCGGACGCGACGGCGCCAGGTCATCGACATCAGGTGGTAGACGGCGTGCAGCCGGCGCCCGGTCGGATCATCGGGATAGTCCGCGCCGGAGACCCCGGACAGCAGCTCGAAGCGCAGGCTCGGGTCGTCCCGCAGGATCTGGGCGACCGAGAGCAGATGACCGCGCCGGACGTGCAGGGTCAGCTCCCCGCGGTCGACGACCACCCGCTCGAGGGCGTCGGTGAGCTGCGGGAAGGAGCGCTCGAGGGCGTCGTAGACGTTGTCGGCGTCGGTGTCGCCGAACGGCCGGGGGGTCGAGGCGAGGACCGGTGGGTTACGGACCAGACCGCCGAAACCGGACGTGTCACCGGAACCGGACGCGCCGAAGGCGTCATGCCGGCGCGGTCCGCCCTTGCCCGACGCCGCGCCTGATGCCGGTACGAGCTCGCTCATGACGCGGCCTCACCGGCGGGATCGGCGTCCAACGGGTTCGCGGTGGGCCGGGCGGTCCCGGAGCGCGACTCGTCGGCCGGCCCGGAAGCCGGTGGCAGGCGCTTGGTCCGGCTGAAGACCGAGTCCGGGGCGATGGCAGCCGGTCGCCGGTCGTCCAGTGACGGCTCGACCGCGCCGACCCCGGCCGGCACCGGAGCACCCGCGGGAAGGCGGAACCGCTTGCGGTCGTTGACCGACAGCGTGCTGGTGTCGATGGCGCCTGCCGGCAGACCGGCCCGCGCCGTGGCCACCTCGATCGGCTTCGGATAGGGCGACTCACCGATCTTCGTGTACGCGACCTTGCCGGTGACCGTGCCAGCCAGGATCTTCTCGTGCAGCTTCAGGATCGCGTCCATGAGCATCTCCGGACGCGGCGGGCATCCCGGCAGGTACATGTCCACCGGGACGATGTGGTCGACGCCCTGCACGATGGCGTAGTTGTTGAACATCCCACCGCTGCTCGCGCAGACGCCCATGGACAGGACCCACTTGGGTTCGGGCATCTGGTCGTAGATCTGGCGCAGCACCGGAGCCATCTTCTGACTCACTCGACCCGCAACGATCATGAGGTCGGCCTGCCGGGGGCTGGCCCGGAACACCTCCATCCCGAACCGGGCGAGGTCGTAACGGCCGGCACCGGTCGACATCATCTCGATCGCGCAGCAGGCCAGGCCGAACGTGGCCGGCCACAGGGAGGACCGCCGTGACCAGTTGGCCATCTTCTCGACGGTGGTGAGCAGCAGGCCGCCGGGTAGCTTCTCTTCTAGTCCCATTCAAGGCCTCCCCGCCGCCACACGTAGGCGTAGGCGACGAAAACGGTCGCGACGAACAGCACCATCTCGACAAGCCCGAAGATCCCCAGGCTGCCGAACGCGACCGCCCACGGATACAGAAAAATGATCTCGATGTCGAAGACGATGAACAGCATCGCCGTCAGGTAGAACTTCACCGGAAAGCGGTGTGGACCAACAGGCTCGCGCGACGGCTCGATTCCGCACTCGTATGCGTCGAGCTTGGCGCGGTTGTACCTCTTCGGGCCGACCAGCGCGCCTATGATCACAGATCCGATCGCGAACGCCGACGCGATCACTAAAAGTACGAGGATCGGCACGTAGTTCGACAGCATGCCGAGCTCCTCTCTGCAGGTCTGGTGCGGGACGTGGCAGTTTTCGGTTGGCAGTTATCGGTTCGCGGTCGGAGTTGACCGTCGGCCACCGGTTCACGGTTGACCGCCGGTTCACGACTGGCCGCCGGTACGCGGTTGGCGCGGCAGGGACGACCGGATCACGCCGTCGACGCCGGCCGCGGTCACCGGTTATGCCGAATCCGGCGCCGGTGACGCCAGGGAGCCTACGCGATGTCCGACCCGGAAGCTCGAACCGGTTTCCCGGCGGTGATCCGGGGGCGGAAAAGGCATGATCACGTAGTCCTTGGTCCTCCAGAACGAATGGGCGTCCACGCACACCCGCCGCATGTTTCAGCCCAAGCCGATGCCGTCGACACGTCCACCAGTTGGTTCAGCGAGCGGAACCCGCATTCCGGAAAACCCGTGACCCCGCTTTCGCCAGTGCCGCCACCACATGCTCAGGTTGCGGGCGCGAGCCGGGACATAGCGTTGATCAGGCGGTCCAGCGCATCACCTCCCCGTGGATCGGTGAGATTCGCCAGCAGCTTCAGGGTGAAGCGCATGAGCGTCGGCCGTGGCAGCCCGTAACGAGTCACCGTCCGCATCACGGTCGGGTTTCCGATCAATTCGACGAACACCCGCCCGAGCGTGTAGTAGCCGCCGTACCGCTGGCGAAGGACGTTCGGGTATGCCTGCAACGCCCGTTCCCGCGACGGTCCCTGTGACCGGGCCAGTGCCTGTACGGCCACTTCGGCCGCAAGCCGTCCGGACTCCATCGCATAGGCGATTCCCTCGCCGTTGAACGGATTGACCACGCCGCCGGCGTCCCCGACCAGCAGCAGACCGTCGCGGTAGTGCGGTGCGCGGTTGAAGGCCATCGGCAGAGCGCCGCCGCGAACAGGCCCGGTGGCGTTCTCCTCGGTGTAACCCCACTCCGGCGGGAGCCCGTTGAGCCAACGCCGCAGCAGATCCTTGTAGTCGGTGTTCTGGAAGGCGCTGGTGGTGTTGAGCATGCCGAGCCCGACGTTGCTCGTTCCGTCACCCACACCGAAGATCCATCCGTAGCCGGGGAGCAGCCGGGACGCGCCGGGCTTGCCCTCCCACAGTTCCAGGTGGGATTCCAGGTAGTCGTCATGCGTGCGGGGACTGCGGTAGTACTGGCGCACCGCGACGCCCAGCGGCCGGTCCTCCCGGCGGCGAATGTTGAGCGACAACGCCATCCGCGCGCTGTTCCCGTCCGCGGCGATCACCAGTGGGGCGTGGAACGCCAGCGGCTGCCCGCCGCGTCCGGCCTTGGCCTGGACACCGGTGACCCGTCCGGTGCGCTCGTCGAGGATCGGGCCGGTGACGGTGGTCTCCTCCCGCAGCCGGGCACCGGCCTTCTCGGCGTGCCGGGCAAGCAGCTCGTCGAAGTCGAGGCGGGGACGGACCAGACCGTAATCCGGCCAGTTCGCCAGCTCCGGCCAGGGCAGTTCGAGGCGAAGCCCACCACCGATGACACGCAGACCACGGTTTCGAGCCCATCCGGAGCCGTCGCGGGCCTCGCCAGCCGCACGGCCCTCGCCGGCCGCGCGACCCGCGCCGGCCTCGGCGAGCGATCCGGCATGCCCCGGATGACCAGGCGGATCATCCCTGTCGTGGATGCCGGTGCTGTTGTCGGTGCCGGCGCCCACGTCCGCTCCGGTGCCGGTGTCAATGCCCATCTCGATGAGGCTGCGGACGGCGCGGGGGGTCAGCCCGTCACCGCAGACTTTCTCCCGCGGGAAGCGGGTCTTTTCCAGCAGGAGGACATCAAGCCCGGTCCGGGCCAGGTGACAGGCGGCCGTCGACCCACCGGGCCCGGCGCCGACAACTATGACATCGGCATGCTCGGCCTGGACCGCTGTCATGATCACACGTCTCCGGATCGCCGGTTGTATTCCCATTTGCCGCACTGCTGCCGCTCGTGAACGTTTTCACGAGCGCAACGGCGAGTCTAGGCCCTGCGCCCGCCGTTGGCACAGGCGCCGGGATCGCGCCGGCTTCCGCGTCGCGCCAACCGGCCGGCGCATACCGGCGGCGTCGCACCGAACGACGACCAGCAACGATCAACTATGATCAACAAAGCCACGAAAAACACAACAGAAGCCAGATATACCGTATATCCGAAGTTTCATGACAATTGCGACCGTGATCAGACGATCGATCGACACGCAATCGTTTGCCTTACCTTCTCCGGTCCCAACGGAGGTGGTCC
>NZ_CAAAFO010000147.1:149057-150125 GCF_900634715.1 Candidatus Protofrankia californiensis
CGGTGGCCTCGGCGGACCCGGTGAGCCGCCGGACTCGCGGACCCACCGATCCACCGTGCCTGCCGGCGTACCCCCGAGCCTCCTCCAGAGGCTTCAGAGGGCCAAAGGCAGCGCGATCATTCTTATTCCGCGCTGCCAGAGGCCAAAATCCCCAGGCCACTCGCTGGATACCGGACGGCGCACCGAAACGCAGTGATTGATCCCGCACGCTGGGGTAGTGCGGAGCATGGGTCGCTCCATCTCTGATGCGATCCCCTCATAGGGTTGCATCCAAGCTTGGTGCGCCGGACAGGAGCAGAGATGAGCCGCGAGACCGTGACGCTGTCCACCGCGGACGGACCCATGGAGGCCTTCGTCGCCCACCCGGTCGGCAGACCTCGAGGTGGGGTCGTCGTCGCCCAGGAGGCGTTCGGGCTCACCGACTACATCGTGGACGTGTGCGACCGGTTCGCCACCGCCGGCTGGCGCGCCATCGCACCGGCCCTCTTCCACCGCGCAGACTCACCGGTCTTCCCCTACGACGGGGACTTCGCCGCGATCCGGCCGACCATGCAGACACTCAACAGCCTCGACATCTTGGAGGACGTCGACGCGAGCATGGCCCTGCTCGCCGACGAGGGGACCGCCGTCGGCCGTATAGCGGTGGTCGGCTTCTGCATGGGCGGGACGGTCGCGACCATCGCGGCCGTCCACCGCCCGCTGGGGGCCGCCGTCAGCTTCTACGGCGGAGGGCTCGCCGAGGGCAGGTTCGGCGAGGCACCCCTGATCGAGATCGCGCCCCGGCTCCAGGCCCCGTGGCTGGGCCTGTTCGGCGACCGTGACCAGAGCATCCCGGTGGAGCAGGTCGAGGCCATCCGATCGGCCGCACAGGACGCGCCCGCGCCCACGAAGATCGTCCGCTATCCGGACGCCGGCCACGGGTTTCACTGCGACGCTCGGCCCGCCGCGTACAACGCCGCCGCGGCCGAGGATGCCTGGGCCCGCACGCTGACCTGGCTGGACGCCCACATCCCGACCTGATCATCAAACTGATCACCGACGCCCGGGGCGGCGCGCGGTCCCCGGCTG
>NZ_CAAAFO010000147.1:150396-154340 GCF_900634715.1 Candidatus Protofrankia californiensis
TTTCCACGGCCTTCCACGGCCTTCCACGGCCTTCCACGGCCCAGGCTGTCCGAGCGTCCGCGGCCCGGCCTGCCCCGGCGCACCTGGTGTCTGACGGCACCTGGTGTGTGACGACCACACGCCGTCTGACCGCCTGGCGTCCGGCCCGCCCGGCCCGGTCAGGCTGGACGCCAGGCACGGTGCAGGGCCACGATGCCGCCGGTGAGGTTGCGCCAGCCCACCTGAGTCCAGCCGGCACCGGCAATGTGACCGGCAAGGGTCGGCTGGTCCGGCCAGGCCCGGATCGACTCGGCCAGGTAGACGTAGGCGTCCGGGCTGCTGCTGACCACCCGGGCGAGGCCGGGCAGCGCTCGCATCAGGTACTCCATGTAGACCGTGCGCCACGGCGCCCAGGTCGGACGGCTGAACTCGCAGACCACCAGGCGTCCGCCGGGACGGGTCACCCGCGCCAGTTCTGCCAGGCACGCCTCGACGTCGACCACGTTACGCAGGCCGAACGAGATCGTCACGCGGTCGAAGGAGGCCTCCGCGAACGGCAGCGCGAGCCCGTCCCCGGCGACCAGTGCGACCGTGCCGCCACCGGAGGCAGCCGGGCGGTGACGCAGGCGCCTGCGCCCGACCCTGAGCATGCCCAGGGAGAAGTCGCAGGCCACGACCGAGGCTCCGTGGGCTGCGAACGCCCACGACGAGGTACCGGTGCCAGCGGCCAGATCCAGCACCCGAAGTCCTGGACGCAGCTCCAGCGCATCTGCGGTGGCGCTGCGCCAGGTCCGGTCCAGACCGGCCGAGAGCACCGCGTTGGTGAGGTCGTAGCGACGCGCGACACCGTCGAACATGGCCGCGACCTCCTCCGGCCGCTTCTCCGGTCCGGCCACGCGCACCGGGGCCACGCTTCCCGTACCTCCTCTGCTTCCTGGGCTTCCCGTACCTCCCGGGCTTCCCGGTACGGCGTTCACTGCGGTACCACCGCGGTTCCGGTACCGCCGACGGACCCGGACCCGACCGGGGGTGCGGTCGCGGACCCGGACGCGGTGACGGGCAGGGAGCCGGGTGCGGTGACACCGGCGGCCAGCGGATCCGTCCGGGCGGCCGTGGCCAGCGCCACCTGCACGGCGTCCCAGTCGGTCCCGGCCCCGATCGCCGCCAGCCGCTGTCGCGTCGGGGAGTCACACAGCGCACCGGCGACTCCGGCCTCGTACAGGTCACGGGCGGATACGCCCAAGGCCGCGGCCACCGCGTGCTCACGGCCGAGATCGGTGTCGAACATGGCCGGATCGTCGGTCGCCAGCGAGCAGCGCACCCCCGCGTCGACCAGCGCGGGCAGGGGATGCAGAGAAAGATCTGTCACCGAACGTGTCCGCAGGTTGGACACCGGACACACGTCCAGGACGACGTCCCGCTCGACCAGTTCGGCCACGAGATCGGGATCGTCCAGGGCTCGGATGCCGTGGCGGATGCGGCGCGCGCCCAGGGCGTCCAGCGCACCACGGATCGAGGCCGGCCCGCTGCTCTCACCCGCGTGGGGGACGGCGGCCAGACCACCGTCGGCGGCAATGGCGAACGCCCGTGCGTACGGTTCGGGCGGATGGTTGGCCTCCGGTCCGCCCAACCCCAGGCCGACGATCCCCCGGTCGCGGAACCGGACCGCCTGGCGCGCCACCTCGCAGGCGGCCTCCGGCGGCAGGACACGGTCGACGTCAGGGGTGAGGCTCATGTGCAGGCCGAACCGTTCGCGGGCCTCGGCCACCCCGTCGGCATATCCGTTGAAGATTTCCTCCCAGGAGATCCCGCGCTGGACGCGGAACCACGGAGAGAAGATCCCCTCGACGTAGACCGCGCCGTGCGCGGACGCCTCGGCCGCGTAGTCGACGACGGCCTGACGGAAGTCCTCGGCGGTGCGCATCACGTGCGTGGTGAGGACCCAGATCTCGATGAAGTGGTCGAAGTCCCGAAAACGGTACAGCTCGGTGAGGCTCTCGACCGTCGTCGCCGGTAACGACTCCCCGTTACGCCGGGCCATCGCCAGCAATGTCGCCGGGCGGACGGTGCCCTCCAGGTGAACATGAAGTTCGATCTTCGGTCCAGTGGACACGGTCACCCCGACAGGCTAGCCGGCACCTCGGGCACGGGTTCATGGGCGGCGAGGCGGTAACCCGGTCACACCGGCCAGTGGCGCCGCTGCATGCCTGAACGCCCTACATAGCTGGATAGCCTACGTAGCCGGATGCCCTACGTAGCGGAGACGATCGGCAGAGCGGTCGAGGAGAAGTGTGAGACCACCCGGTCGTCCACGGGGTCCTGCGACGGATCACGGTGTACGACCAGGTGCCGGTAGAGGGTGTCACGCTGCGCCGGGATCCGGTCGGCCGCGCGGATCAGGTGGATGAGCTCGGCCCGGTTGGTCCGGTGCCGGGCACCGGCAGAGGACACCACGTTCTCCTCCAGCATGACCGAGCCCAGGTCGTCCGCGCCCATGTGCAGGGTGAGCTGGCCGACCTCCTTGCCGGTCGTCAACCAGGAGCCCTGCAGGTGCGCGACATTGTCGAAGAACAGCCGGGCCACCGCCACCAGCCGCAGGTACTCGATGGTCGACGCCTGCGTGCGTCCACGCAGGTGGTTGTTTTCCGGCTGGTAGGTCCAGGGGATGAAGGACCGGAAGCCACCGGTGCGGTCCTGCACGTCACGGATCATCCGCAGGTGTTCGATGCGCTCGGCGTTGGTCTCCCCGGTGCCCATCATGAACGTCGCGGTCGATTCAAGGCCGAGGCCGTGGGCGGCCTCCATCACCGACAGCCACACGTGCCCGGGCTCCTTCAGGGGTGCGATCGCATGCCGGGGGCGCTCAGTGAGGATCTCCGCGCCCGCTCCGGCGAAGCTGTCGAGCCCCGCGTCACGCAGCCGGATGATGACGTCGGCAAAGCTCAGCCCGGACGTCCGGGCGATGTGGACGACCTCGCTGGCGCCCAGCGAATGGAGGGTCAGCTGGGGATAGGCACGTTTGATCGCCGTGAAGGTGCCCTCGTACCACTCGATACCGAAGTCGGGATGATGGCCGCCCTGGAGCATGATCTGGGTCGCGCCCAGCTCGACGGCCTCGCCGCATCTGGCGACGATGTCGTCGACGTCGCGGACCCACCCCTCCTTGTGCCCGGGCGCGCGGTAGAACGCGCAGAACCGGCACGCGGTCGCACACACGTTCGTGTAGTTGATGTTCCTGTCGATGATGTACGTGGCAACGCCGTCCGGGAAGCGATGGCGGCGGACGGTGTCCGCGGCTCGGCCGAGAGCGTGCAGCGGAGCCCTCGTGTACAGCAACAGCGCCTCTTCGGCGGTGATTCGCCCACCGTCCGCGGCGCGCGCGAGCACGGACGAAATCTCCGAGTCACCGGTCACCGGTGTTCCCGGAGTTGACGGACCCGCCTGCACTGACGGAAAACCACTGCCGGCATCCACAAGGCTCACCCTGTGATGGTACGGCGGGTCGCCTCGTTCTCACCGCCCTCCACGACTCACCTCCACCACATCAGCTCCGATCAGCTCCGATCGGATCCGTCGCGGATGTCGTCGACGGTGTTACGCACGCGGTCGACGACCTCGTGCTGGAAACCGTCCTCCAGGTGGGTCCAGACCTGTTCCCACAGCCGGCCCCGCTGATCGTCCCAGATACGCCCCAGCTGGTCGATGCCGGACATCACCAGAAAGATCAGCAAAAGAAGAACGATCAGCCGCTTTCCCGGTATTCGCGGCCGCCGGGGACGACGAGGACGACGGGTGCGGCGCGGCGCGAGGGGCGCCTGGGGTCGTGCACGGTCGCCCTCTCCCCAGGCGTGCGGTGGCGGCCCGGCAGCCTGCCCGCGCCCGGGGTGAACCGGTCCGCCCTGGCCGGCGGGTCGGGGGGCGCTCCCCCCGGCGTCACCGGCCGCACCGCCACCGGCCGCACCGCC
>NZ_CAAAFO010000147.1:154706-157484 GCF_900634715.1 Candidatus Protofrankia californiensis
CCGTCCGGCCGCGTGTCGCCAGAGATCCACGTATCGCCGAGGACCTGGGTGACGGCCGCACGGGTGTCGCCCCCGGAACGCCCCCGGTCACCGAGCAACACCAGGACGAGGCGCTCGGCGGACGGGCGGGCGTGCGGATCGCGGGCGAGCGTCGAGGCGACCAGCGGACGCAGACCAGCGGGAAGAGCCTCCAGGGTCGGCCGCTCGACGGCCATCCGCTGCGCCACCTCCAGCGGCGCACCACCGCCGAAGGGATGGCGACCGGTCGCGGCATATGCGATCAGCAGACCCCAGGCGAAGACGTCGGCGGACGGGCCGACCGGCACTCCCTCCATCTGCTCGGGCGCCATCCAGCCTGCCGATCCCAGCACCAGGCCGGACCGGGTGCGCCCAACTGCCGCGTCCGCTGCCCTGGCGATACCGAAATCGATGACCCGCGGACCCGAGTAGGACAGCAGGACGTTGCTCGGCTTCAGGTCGCGGTGCACGATCCCGGCGCCGTGGATGGCGGTCAGCGCGGACGCCACCCCGACCGCGACGCCCTGCAACGTCGACAGCGACAGCGGCCCGCGGCTGGTGACGACGTCGTCGAGGCGGACCCCGTCGATGTACTCGGTCACCAGGTAGGGCAGTCGAGCTCCGGGATCGGCGTCCAGGACCTGCGCGGTGCAGAAAGGCGCGACCCGCCGGGCGGCCGCCACCTCGTCGGCGAACCGTGCCCTGAACTCCGGATCGGCGGCCAGATCCGCCCTGATCACCTTCACCGCCACTGGACGGCCGGCGGTGTCCAGGCCCAGGTAGACCACGCCCATACCGCCCGACCCGAGTCGACCCGTGATCCGGTACCGGCCGACCACACCGGGGTCGTCGCGCTGGAGGGGCATGACGGCTCTCGGGTGCTCCCATCCCGGTGCCAGCCTCACGCCCGCGCCCCCGCCTGCCGTGTTTCCTCGATCATCGACCTCCCGATCACCATCCCGGCCACACGTCATAATCACCAACTGGCAGTCATAATCACCAACTGGCACAGGCCGACGGCTTCGACGGTAACTGTCTACAGAGCCGAAGGCAGCGCGATCATATTTCTCTCGCGCTGCCAGGAGGGCCAAGTCCCCAGGTCACGGCCAGGGACTCGAGCCGCTACACATGTTCGCGCGACGCGCCGACGTCAGCGCGCGGGTTGCGACGCATCGCTGTTCGATGCGGCAGGATGAGTGAAAAAGTCTTCCGGTGGCTCCACCCGGCCCCTGCATATCTGGTCCGGCCAAGCCACATGGCAACAGGAGTCGCGTGTGGACGCACTGACCACTACCGGTCCCGACGGCTCGACATCGGCGGATGTCGACACCGACATGTTGATCATTGGTGCTGGCCCGGCCGGGCTCTTCGGTGCCTACTACGCCGGATTCCGTGGGATGTCCGTAACGTTGATGGACTCGCTTCCCGAAGCGGGCGGTCAGGTCACCGCAATGTACCCGGAAAAAATAATCTACGATGTGGCCGGGTTTCCCGCGGTGCGGGGCCGGGATCTCATCGCCGCCCTTGTCGCCCAGGCCGGCGCGTTCTCCCCCAACTACCTGCTCGGCCAGCAGGCAACCGAACTGACCCACGAGGCCGACGCCGTCGTGGTCACCAGCGCGCAGGGGACGCGGGTTCGGGCAAAGGCCGTCGTCATCACCGGTGGGCTCGGGACGTTCACGCCACGCCCGCTCCCCGTCGGAAGTGATCATCTCGGCCGTGGCCTGGTCTACTTCGTCCCGAAGCTGGACGTCTACGCCAACGCGGACGTCGTCATCGTCGGCGGGGGTGACAGCGCCTTCGACTGGGCGCTCGCCCTGGAGCCGCTGGCACGGTCGGTGACCCTGGTCCACCGGCGGGACCGGTTCCGTGCGCACGCGCACACCGTCGAGAAGGTGCTGTCCTCCAGCGTCGAGGTGCTGACGTACACCGAGGTCACGGCCATCCACGGTGACAACCAGGTGGAAAAGGTCGAGCTGGTGAACAACAAGTCCGGCGACCGCCAGGTCCGCCCGGCCCAGGCAATCGTCGCGGCCCTCGGGTTCACCGCCGATCTGGGGCCCCTGACCCGCTGGAACCTGACCATCGACAAGCGCCACATCGTGGTGGACTCGACCATGGCGACCGGGGTCGAGCGGCTCTTCGCCGCCGGCGACATCACCGAATACCCGGGCAAGGTCCGCCTGATCGCGACCGGTTTCGGTGAGGTCGCGACCGCTGTGAACAACGCAGCCCCGATCATCGACCCGTCCGCCAAGGTCTTCCCCGGCCACAGCTCCGACGACGGCGCCGCCGCCTGACGGCCCAAATACCACCACCTGACAATCAACACCTGACAACACCTGACAATTCGACAGTCAACACCTGGCAATCAACACTGGCATCTGACGGCCGGACACCGCTGTCACCGTCGATGCACCATCCGACGAACACCGCCGTTACCCGATGAACACGCCACCGGCGCAGACTGGTGGGCATGCGGGGTCTACTGGTGATCGGGCACGGCTCACGGCGGGACGAGGCGAACGCGACCGTCCGCGAGGTCGCGCGCCTGCTCACCACGCCCGGCCGGGCTACAACCTCCACACCCGGCCAGGTCACAACTCCCACGCCCGACCGGGCAGTGGCTTCCGCGTCCGACACGTCCGACACGTCCGACACGTCCGACCAGGCAACAGCTCCTGCACCCGACCCGGCAAAGATCTCTGCGCCCGACTGGGCAGTAACAAGCAGTCACCTCCAAGTCCGCTGGCACGCGGT
>NZ_CAAAFO010000147.1:157855-163200 GCF_900634715.1 Candidatus Protofrankia californiensis
CGGCGGTCCGCTGGCCCATCGCGGCCACCATGATCCCGGCTGGTAGAGGGCCGTACAGTGCAACGGTCGCGCGAGCCGCGGTGGACGACGCGAACGCCGCCGCGTGCAGATCGCCGTGCCGTATCTCCTCAATGATCCGCGGATCAGGCTCGGCGACGATGTCGGTCAGGAGGCTGATCCTGCGCACCGTTTCCGCTCCGGCGGGCGGCAGCGCGGATGCGCACACCGCCACTCGGGGAGTGCCGCTCGCCGAACCGGGGACGAGCAGCGGCCGGTGTGCGCCCTGCACGCCAACAGGCTCTGCGCCCTGCACGCCAAAATATTCCGTGGCCTGCTCCGTCCCCTGCGGCTTTGTGCCCTGCACGCTGACGAGCGACCGGACGCAGGACAGCCCGAGAGCCTCCAGCGCGACCTCCGCTTCGGGATCGGCGGCCACCAGCACGAGCCCGGCAAGCGCACGGGTGTCGCGGACGGCCCGGCGCAGCAGCGCGACGACCGCCCCGACCTCCGCGACACCCGCCAGCACCAACGCGTCCGCGCCGGCAAGCGCTGCCAGCAGCGGTGCCGGGTCGGTCACCGGCCCGGGACGCGAGACTGTGGTCTCCACAGCGTCCGCGCCGAGCGCGCGCAGCCGGGCGGCCAACAGACCGGGACGCGGTCTCGTCCGTGGAACAAGGACCCGGACCCCCTCCAGGGGACGGTCGGCGTCGGCGCCCGGGGTTGGCGGGTCGGCGGCAGACCCCCGCATGTCACCGTCACCATTGCTGTCACCGTCACCATGGCCGTCACCATTCCCGCCGTCGGAGCGCAGGAAGATCCGCGGTACCGCGTCGCGGCGGGCCGCGACGTCGCCGACCACCACGACAGCCGGTGATCGCACACCCTGCGCGACCGCGTCGACCGCGACCGCGTCGAGGGTGCCGCGCACGACCCGTTGCGCCGGCGTCGTGGCACGTTCGATCACCGCGACAGGCGTGTCGGGCGACCGTCCGCCGTCGATGAGGGCCGCGGTGACGTCGGTGAGCCGGGCGATCCCCATCAGCACGACGATGGTCATCCGGGACGCGCCGAGCGCCGCCCAGTCGACGGTGGAGTCGGGATGCCCGGGTGGCAGATGGCCGGAGACGACCGCGACATCCTGAGCGATACCACGGTGGGTGACCGGGATGCCGGCGTACGCGGGGGCGGCGAATGCCGCGGTCACCCCCGGGACAACCGTGCACCGCACGCCGGCGAGCCGGCACGCCTCCGCCTCCTCGCCGCCGCGGCCGAGCAGGAACGGGTCCCCGCCCTTGAGCCGGACGACCATACAACCCTCAAGCGCCCGTTCGACCAGCAACGCGTTGACGCCGTCCTGCGTGCGGGTGAGCGCGCCAGCGCTCTTGCCGCTATGGATGATCTCCGCTTCGGGCCGGACATACCTGAGAACGTCAGCGGACACCAGGCGGTCAGTGACGACGACATCGGCCACACCGAGCAGTTCCCGACCACGAACGGTAAGTAACCCCGGATCACCGGGCCCGGCCCCGACCAACCAGACCTCTCCCGAAACCCGCGCCGACCCGTCCGCCGTCCCGGTTCCATGGCCCTCGCTCATCCTTGCGACGCTACCGCCGCGCAGCACCACGTCTCGGACGAACCTCAGCCGCGAGATCATATGCCAGTGACCGCGACGCCCGCCCTCCTCCTCTGGGACATAGACCGCACCCTCGTCAACATCGGCCCGGTCAGCCGGGAGATCTACGCCGTGGCGTTCCAGATCGTGACCGGCAAGCCCCTCGGCGAGCTGGCCGACATGACGGGCCGCACTGAGCGGGCCATCCTGCTCGACACGCTGCGACTCAACGGCATCTCGGACGACGAGCCGATGTTCAACGCCTATCTACGAGGCGCTGAGCGACGCCGCCCGCCAGCTTGAAGGACGGATGCGGGAGGCCTGCGAGCGGTTGCCGGGTACCCGCGAGGCGATCGCTGCTCTGGTGGCCGAGGGCACCGTGCAGTCGGTGGTGACCGGCAACATCCGCTCTATCGCGTCCACGAAACTCAACGCCTTCGGCCTGACGGTGCACCTCGACCTTGAGGTCGGCGGTTACGGGGATGACGACGGCGATCGAGCCGTGCTGGTACGGCTGGCGATCAAGCGGGCCGAGGCCAGGTACGGCGTGGCGTTCGCACCGGGTCGTGTGGTGGTCATCGGGGACACGCCGCACGACATCAAGGGCGCCCACGGCGCCGGAGCCCGGGCGGTTGGCGTGGCCACGGGTGCGAGCAACACCGCAGAGCTGGCGGCGACGGGAGCGGACGCCGTGCTGCCCGACCTGACCGACGTGGCGGCCGTGCGGAAGACGGGACCCGGCCTTCGCGCTGTTCTGAGATGGTTGCTCATCAGCGGACGGAAGTCTCAATCGTGGTCACGAGATGTCCGATACTGGTGACGAACTCATGCTGGCCATCGCGGACGGCCGATACCGCCCCGGCAACCGCATCAGGAATCCACAGTGTTAATGAACGGTCGCGCCAATGGCCGTTGGCCGAGTACGGCTGTCACCGGATCCACGGGACAAGAATCGACCGACAGAGGTCGAACGAAAACGAAAAGGAGCCGGGCGAAAAGGTCAGTGGATGCCGCATTCGGTCTTGGTCGAGCCGATCCAGCGGCCTGCCCGCCCCTGGCCGCGTTCGGTGCACGGCCAGCAGCCGACCGAGTCATAGCCGTCGGACAGCAGCGGGTTGACGATGACCCCATGCTCCTGGACGTAGCGGTCGACGTCCTCGTCCGTCCATGTCGCCAACGGGTGGACCTTCACCTTGCCGCGGCGTTCGTCCCACCCCACGACCGGCAGGTTCTTGCGCCCGGCGCTCTCGGCCCGCCGCGAACCCGCCGCCCATGCCCGGTACGGCGCGAGCGCCCGGTCCAGGGGCACGACCTTGCGCATCCGGCAGCACTGGTCCGGGTCACGCTCGAAAAGCTTCGGCCCGTACACGGCGTCCTGACCGGCTACGGTCAGCTGTGGGCCAATGCTGACCAGCGGCAGATCATAACGGTGTGCGACCGCGTCCCGGGTGCCGACCGTCTCGGCGAAGTGGTAGCCGGTGTCGATGAACACTACCGGGACGTCCGAGCGGATCCGGGAGAGCATGTCGACGAGCACCGCCTCGGCCATGGACGCGGCGACGGCGAACTTCGTACCGAACTGCTCCACCGCCCAGCTCAGGATCTCCTCGGCTGGCGCGCCCTCCAGTTCGTCACCGGCACGTAGGGCCCGAGCCTTCAACGCGGCATCCATCAGCGCCTCTCCTCCGTTGCTGCGACGACTCCCTGTTCAAAGGACGGGACGGCGTGGGCTGCGGCCGGCGTCACCGCAACCGCAAGCGCGGTCAGGCTCAGCCGGAACGCCCGCCGGCAGCTACCGCACGACCACTGGCCATGACCCGACCCGGCGGACGCATCCCCGACCGGCAGGTAGGGGACGAGGTCCTCCTCGCCGCAGTACGGGCAGTAGAACGGGACCGAATGAGCGCTAGCCATCGCCGCCTCCGAGCCGCCCGTTGCCCAGCGCATCGGTACCCGCCGCCGAACCGGCTCCGCCGGACGTATCACCGCCGGACGCGCGAACCCCGCCAGCAGTGCCATCACCGGAGCCGCCGCCGCGGGATCCGCTGCCGCCGGAGCCGCCGCCGCGGGACGCACGGCCCTCGCCGGACGAAACGGCGAGCACGGACTCGTCCACCCGTTCCACCCAGTCCGCGAAGGACTCACCCTCGCCACGGCCGACGGAATAGGCGCGGAGCAGTCCGTCGACGTAGTCGACGACCCCGGCAGAGGTGACCTTCAACCCCCGGGACTTCCGGCCGAGTCGCGACCGGGTGCCGAGATGACCGCCGAGATGGACCTGGAACCCCTCGACGAGTTCCCCGGAGACGTCCGGGACCAGGGAACCCTTGAGCCCGATGTCGGCGACCTGGAAACGCGCGCAGGCATTGGGGCATCCGTTGACGTGGATACCGATCGGCTCGGTGAAATCCGGCAGGCGGCGTTCAAGTTCGTCGATCAACGAACCGGCCTTCGCCTTGGTCTCGACGATGGCGAGTTTGCAGAACTCGATACCGGTGCAGGCCATGGTGCCGCGCCGGAACACACTCGGCCGCACGACCAGGTCGAGCGTGGTGAGTTCGGCCTCCAGCTCGTCGGCCCTGGCCGGGTCGACGTCGAGGATGACCAGCTTCTGCGTGGTCGTCGCCCGGATGCGACCGGCGGCGAAACGGTCGGAGAGGTCCGCGACCGCGGTGAGCGCGGTACCGGTGAGCCGCCCGGCGCGGGGGGCGAACCCGACCGCGAGGCGGCCATCGGTCTGCTGGTGGACGCCTATGTGGTCGCGCCCCTCGTTGCGTGGCGGCGCCGGCGGCGGGCCGTCGGGCAGCGGCGCGGTCAGATACTCCTTCTCCAGGGTGGCGCGGACCCATTCGGGCCCCATGTCGGCCACCAGGAACTTCAGCCGGGCCCGGGTGCGCATCCGCCGGTAGCCGTAGTCCCGGAACAGGCTGGCCACGCCATGCCAGACCTCGGCGACCCGGCCGGGGGTCACAAAGGTGCCGAGCCTGACCCCGAGCTTGGGGTTCGTCGACAGGCCGCCACCGACCCACAGGTCGTAGCCGGCGCCGAGTTCGGGATGGACGACCCCGACGAACGCGATGTCGTTGATCTCGTGCAGTGTGCAGTGGTCGGCACAGCCGGAGATGGCGCTTTTGAACTTGCGCGGCAGATTGCTCAGGGACGTGTCGCCCACATAGCGCCGGACGGTCTCCTCGATCACCGGGGTGGCGTCGATGACCTCGTCGCCGTCGACGCCGGCCAACGGGCATCCCAGGATGACGCGGGGAGTGTCACCGCACGCCTCGGCCGTCGTCATCCCGGCGCCCTCGAGCGCCGCCCAGATCGCCGGAACGTCCTCGATGCGGATCCAGTGGAGCTGGATGTTCTGACGGTCGGTGACGTCGGCGACGTCCCGCCCGTAGCGGGTGGAGATCCCGGCGATGACGCGGAGCTGATCGCTGGTCAGCCGGCCGCCGTCGAGGCGGATGCGCTGCATGAAGAACGGGGCGTCGAGCTCCTCGGGCTCCAGGACGGCCGTCTTGCCGCCGTCGATGCCCTCCCTGCGCTGGGTGTACAGCCCCCACCAGCGGAACCGCCCCCGAAGGTCCTGGGGGTCGATACCAGCGAAGCCCGTGTAGGGGTAGCGGTTGAGGATCCGGTCCCGGACGGCGAGGCCGTCCTGGTCCTTCTTCATCCGCTCGTTGGGATTGAGGGGTTCTAGGTGACCGAGCGCCCACTGACCCTGTCCCTT
>NZ_CAAAFO010000147.1:163384-175429 GCF_900634715.1 Candidatus Protofrankia californiensis
ACGGACATCCGGGCCGAAGTCCGTCATGCCTGAACTGGGCAGACGGAGATCCGGGCGCGCGGTCACACGCCCTATGCTTTCACATCGGGCACCCACAAGACAGCTACTGCACCCAAAATCAGGATAAGGCTACGGAGCGTCGAAAATCCGGGGTGGCCGCCTGCCGACAACCGGCACCGCGCGATTTCATTGTTCAGCGGATCGGTGGGTAAAGGGGTCAACGGTGGTAAACGGGTCAACGGTTGAGTGGTTCGGCGGTTCAGCGCCGGGTGGACCGGCTTGCGGCGACCGGGGCGGGAGCACGTCCACACACCTCCCGCAGGCGGTCGACCAGGCTGTCCACGGCAAGGCCCTTCTCGATCAGGGCATGCGCGCCGAGTGCCGAAGCCTGTTCGCCGAGAGCCTGCTCGGAGAATCCGGTGAAGATGACGACCCGGGCCTGGGGTGCCCTCCGGCGAATCATAGGCAGCGCAGCAAGACCGTCCATGACGGGCATGGCGACGTCGAGCAGGACCAGGTCGGGTTCGGTACACGAAACGATCTCAATTGCTTCGGCCCCGTCCCTGGCCTGGCCGACGACCACGAAGTCGGGCTCCATGTCCAACAGGAGACAAACGAGATCGCGTACACCGTCGGCATCGTCGGCCACCACGACGCGGACGGCATCCTGCACACCTGGCTCTCCGTCCATATCCGACGTTCTACGCCGCGCCGACACCACCCGCCCATCGTCATTCAGGATGGTTTCCGGAGCTAGCCCCTATCGAATCTCGCGGCGGCGGGGCACCCGCCGGCACAAGACGTCCCACAATCACGAGACATCCCGCAATCGCCCCGGTTCACAATTGCGAAACGATGTGAAACGGTTCCTTGCGGATTGTCATCGATGTCCGGCGGGCCGGCAACACCGATGACGGTTGCCGGCAACTTCCAACACACCCGTACCGGCAGCACCCACACCAACGTCCGGGCAACGGGTTCCCGCGAGATTCCGCATGTGACTATCAGCACGACCACCCGCACGAAGGGGGCGTACCGCCGCGAACAACAGGGCGCGCCGACACGAACAACAGGCCGTATCGCCGCGGACAACAACCGGCGGCCATGCGTATACCTATACCCGTTCGCCTGTACCTACCCGCTCGTACCTACTCGCCGGCGAATATCACGTTCACGCCCGGTGGGACAGCATCTCGCGCCGCCGCCTGCCGGGCGAAAGCCATTATTCCCTCGAGTTGACGCTCCCCCAACGAAAAGTCCAAAGTCGTGAAGTACCGCGTCAACGTCGCCACGTCGAACACCTCCCAGCGCGCCGCATGCCGGGCTACGGCGTCTACCTGGCGTAACGCGAGATCAAGACTGCCGCGAAAGGCGTCGTGAACCTCCTTGACCACCCCCGGGCGGACCTGGGCGAAGTCACGGCGCGCCGCCCATACCGCGAACACCATCGGCAACCCCGACCAGTCCCGCCAGGCCGCACCCAGATCGACAATGTGCAGCGGATGCGCATCCCCGGCGCGCTCGGCGTCATAGGTGGCCCGCAATGCCACGTCACCGATCAGCACGGCTGCGTCGGCCTCGCGCAACATCAGGGGAAGGTCGGGCGGCATGCTCGTGTAGGTCGGGTGCAGCCCCAGCCGATCCTCCAGCAGCATCTGCGCGAGCAGCACACTCGTCCGCGACGTGGAACCCAGTGCGACCGATCGGATCCGGTCCAACGGTACGGAGCTCGCGAGCACCACCGACAGCACCGGACCGTCGGAACCGACCGCGATGTCCGGCAGGACGACGAGGTCGTCGGCGTGCCGCAGGTACTCGACCAGGCTGATCGGGCCTATATCGAGATCGCCCGCCACCAGCGCCTCATTGAGCCGGTCGGGAGTGTTCTTGGTCAGTTCGACGTCCAGCACCGCCCCGGAATGCACCAGACCCCAGTAGAGCGGGAGACAGTTGAGAAACTGGATGTGGCCGACCCGCGGGCGCATCGGAACGGGCGCCGGTGCGGGCGACCGGCTCTGGGCCGGCAGCGACGACACCGCCGCGTACGCCCCCGCCTGGTCGGTCGCCTGTGCGACTTCGTGCTGTCGTGCAACGTCATGATGTGCGACGTCATGATGTGCACCGTCATGACGTCGAGGGGGCTCGCCGGTCAACGCAGCCAACCGCGTCGTTGCGCGAGGGCACCGAGCACCGCCCGGCGCTGGCGAATCGCCAGCGGATAGCTCACGAGCCCACTGAGGACCACCGCAACGGCAAAGCCCAGCAGCCAGTGCACTCCCAGGGCCAGCACAGCCGTCAGCACGGCGGCGAAGATGACGGCCCGCAACGCGAAGTAGCGGGCGTTGATGGCGAGCAGACCCGGCCCCGACGACGACCCGGACGATGACGGCGACGGCCCGGACAGTTCCTGGGGCAGCGCCCGCCCCGAGCTGTCCGCCATCCTCTTATGAAGATTCACGAATCCTCCCGGTTCCCGGCGTCCGGACACACGCGGCCGGTTCATCCCATCTCACTGTCATCTCGGCCGGCGTGCACGCCGGGGCACCCAGCCCAGACGTTGCAGCAGGGACGGATACAGCCCCAGACAGACAAACATCAGCAGCAGGCCGAGCAGGCCGGACGGGCCGATCGCCAGACCGGCGAGCCGCAGCAGGGCATACCCAGCCACACCCGGCAGGAGAATCACCAGGAAGGCCAGCGTGAAGATGGAGCCGATCCCCACGGATCCCTTCGGCCGGGCACGGCGCCCCGGCGGGGCCGGTTGTGACGTCCGCTCATCTCGGTCGTCCAGCTGGTCACTATCCATGATCGCGCCGCCTTCGGGCATCGGTCTCTTCAACGCCTCCGGCGGCGCGAAAAACATGATCGCGCCGCCTTCGGCTAGGCACTGATCTCTTGGGGGAGGTCCCGGCGGGCGGGGTCGGGACCGTCGAACTCTCGGATCACGCGGTATCGGGTGTCTCGCTCCACCGGGCGGAACCCGGCATCCCTGATCACCCCGAGCAGGTCGTCACGGGTCATCGTGTCCGGCGTTCCGAAACCGTCGGCGTCATGGGTGATCTTGTATTCGACGACGGACCCGTCCAGGTCGTCCGCGCCGAAGTTCAGGGCGAGCTGGGCGGTGGTCAGACCGTGCATCACCCAGAAGCACTTGATGTGATCGACGTTGTCGAAGAGCAGCCGAGATATCGCGAATGTCTTCAGCGCCTCGGCCCCGGTCGCCATCGGTTGGTTCATGAGCCGGTTGCGGGGGTCACCGGCGGCATCATGCTGGAAGCGCAACGGGATGAACACCACGAACCCGCCGGTGTCATCCTGCAGCTCGCGCAGTCGCAGAACATGGTCGACCCGGTGCCGTGGTTGTTCGATGTGGCCGTAGAGCATGGTGGCCGGTGTCCGCAGGCCCTTGGAATGGGCAAGGCGGTGGATGCGCGACCAGTCCTCCCAGTGCGTCTCGTGCCCCACGATGTGCTGGCGGACCTCCCAGTCGAAGATCTCCGCTCCGCCCCCGGTCAGCGATTCCAGACCGGCGTCGATCAGCTCGTCGAGGATCTCCTCGGCGGGCAGGCCGCTGATCTTCTCGAACCAGTGGATCTCGGTGGCCGTGAACGCCTTGAGCGCCACACCCGGCAGCGCCTTGGACAGCTCACGCAGCGATCGCGGATAGTAACGCCACGGCAGTGTGGGGTGCAGGCCGTTGACGATGTGCAGCTCGGTGATGCCAGCGGGCTCCATCGCCCTGGCCAGCCGCACCGCCTCTTCTATGCGCATCGTGTACGCGTCGGTCTCGCCAGGTTTGCGCTGGAACGAGCAGTAGGCGCAGGATGCCGCGCACACGTTCGTGAGGTTCAGATGCCGGTTGACGTTGAAGTACGTCGCGTCCCCGTTCTTGCGGACGCGGACGGAGTGCGCCAGCTCCCCCAGCCAGGCCAGCTCGTCGCTGGTGTAGAGGGCCTCGCCGTCCGCTCGGCTAAGCCGCTCGCCGGCGTGAACCTTCGCCTCGATCTCACGCTTGAGCCCGACGTCCATGAGAACGAGGGTAGCCCCGCTCGGTGCGACATCTCGCCGACACGTGACCCGCGGCACCACAAACCCCCGACACGCCGGCCAACGACCCGAGAGCTGGGCCTCCCGGAACTCCCAGGTCGGCTTCGCCAACCTGGGAGGAACCCCGGGTGCGGAAGAAACACGATCTAGGCCAGAGCGTCCCCGGGCGAGATGCCGGTGAGGAGCGCGCGGACCTCCGCTTCCTGGTAACGCCGGTGGCCGCCGAGGGTGCGGATCGAAGTCAGCTTCCCGGTCTTGGCCCAGCGGGTCACCGTCTTCGGGTCCACCCGGAACATGCTCGCCACCTCGGCAGGCGTCAGCAGAGGAGCGGATTGCGGTGTTGGTGTCGTTGTCACAGAGCCTCCTGTCACAGAGCGTTGACAGTCAATATACAGAAGGTTCTTGCTTCGGTGGCAATTCGGGCGTGACACATCAGGGTCATGTGGTGACTAGTCCGCTCACGTCCACATGAGTAGCAACACGGTCAGTGACCAGACGCCTTCGAGGATGATAAAGAAGGGATCGCGGCGCCGTACGACCGGCTGGCCGCGGGCGACCGGCTGGTGGTACCGAGGTGGACTTCGCGCCGCTTCCGCTGCCCGGCTGGCCGCGGGCGACCGGCTGGTGGCGTACGCCGCGCCGCGGCCTGCCGCGGGCCGTCAGCTCAAACTCGTCCGAGTCACCGGCGGGCCGGGCCGGCGCTGGAGCGCGGGCCGGCATCAGCACGCCCGGCAGCCCGCTGCGCGGCTTTGCGCTGCAACCGGCCCAGCGGGTAGGTCAGCACACCCACGATCACAAGACCGGCCAGTAACGCGAGGATGGGATTCACACTCAGGATGAGCAGGATGGCCAGCATCACGAGCAGTGCGGCGATCCGCGCGGCGAAATACGGCAACTGCGCTCGTAGGTCGGGCGGGGCCAGGTCGGGCCCGGGACGCCTGGCGGACTGGCCCGGACGTGTACCCGAACCACCGCTTGGGGTGGGCGTCCGGCGCTGCGGCACCCGGTTCGGGTTCGCCGCCGCGTCTTTCTTCCCGCTGCCGTCTTTCTTCCTGCTGTCGTCGCGTGCCATGCTCGCCTCTGTCCCGGCCTGGTATTCATCTCCCCAACTGGCATCCCGAACCGGCATGAGTACGGATGCCGCCGATTCACGGTACGACCCGCCGGATCCGCGGTGGTCATGAGGGCAGGCGCCGGGCGGCGCCGAGCTCACCGGTCCATCGGCGCAGGAGGCTGTTGGGCACGCCGGCCGCGTCCAGGACCTTGCCGGCGACGAAGTCCACGAGCGAGCGCGCATCGGTCGCTCCGGCGTAGAAGCCGGGGCTGGCAGCCGCCACCACCGCGCCCGCGTCGTGCAGCGACAGCATGTGCAGCAGGGTCGAGCGGGTGAACGGCATCTCCCGGGGCACGACCACCAACCGGCGGCCTTCCTTCAGTGTCACGTCGGCGGCACGTTGCAGCAGGTCCTTGGACAGCCCGAGCGCGATCCCGGCCACGGCGGCCGTGCTTGCCGGAACGACGATCATCCCTCTGGTCAGGTACGAACCGCTGCTCGGCCCGGCTGCGAGGTCACCGCAGGACCAGTGGCGGACCAGATCCGCCGCGACCGCCGACCCGACGGTGGACGGGTCGACGCCGAGCCAGCCGGCCAGCGCCTGCGGCCAGCTGCCGTCCCGCCAGGTGACCCCGGTCTCGTCCAGCAGCGTGAGCCGGGCCGCCCTGGAGACGACCAGATCCACCGGCAGCCCGGCGTCCAACAGGCCGCGAAGCACCGACGCCGCATAGGGCGTTCCGCTCGCACCGCTGACGCCCACCACCCACGGCCGCCGCGGTTCGCCTCCGCCCACCTGCGGGATCACCATGTCCCGGTGGTCCCGGTCATTCTGGTCGTTCCGGCGGTCACCAGGTCAGGCCGCGGGAGACGAGATCGATGACGGCGAAGCCGAACAGGGCGATGCCGACGAATCCGTTGGCGGTCAGGAAAGCCCGGTTCACCCGTGACAGGTCGTCCGCGGAGACGATCGCGTGCTCGTAGCAGAACGCGGCGGCGGTCACCGTAAGACCCGCCCACCACCACAGGCCGAAGTTCTCCATCAGCCCGAACACGACGAACAGGACGAACGTCACGACATGGGTGACGATCGAGGCGGTCAACGCCGCATGGACCCCGAAACGGGCCGGCACCGAACCCACGCCGATCCCGCGATCGACCTCGGCGTCCTGGCAGGAGTAGATCAGGTCAAAACCGGCTATCCAGGTACCGACCGCGACCCCGAGCACGACCGCGGCCCACGACCAGCGGTCGGTGATCGCGATCCAGGCGCCGACCGGCGCGACCGCCTGGGCCAGCGCGAGGACGGCGTGCGGGAAGTTGGTGAACCGCTTGGCGTAGGAGTAGACGACCAGGGGGGCGACCGCGAACGGCGCGAGGGCCAGGCAGAGCCAGGACAGTGCCGCGGCGGACCCGCAGAAGACCACCAGGGCGATCGCCGCGCCGACCGCGGCCGTGCGCACCGACACGACGCCGGTGACCAGCTCCCGTCCGGCCGTCCGCGGATTACGTCCGTCGATCTTCCGGTCGATGATCCTGTTGGTCGCCATCGCAAAGGTGCGGGCGGCGACCATCGCGACGGTCACCAGCGCGATGTCCAGCCAGTGCACGGACCGGGACGCGTTGAACGACGCGGCAAGCGTGGACACGTAGGCGAACGGCAGCGCGAACACCGAGTGCTCGATCACCACCACCCGCAGGAAGGCGCGGACGGGACCGTCGGGCGCCGATGCCGGCCCCGGCATTCCCGGGGCGAACGTCGCGTCACTCACCAATGATCAACTCCCGTGACGGCCCGGCAGCCGGCACATCCCCACCGTGGACGGTGGTCATAGCCCGTACTCCTTCCAGCGCCGGGCGACCCGGTCCCTGACCGTCCGGTCCATCACAGCCTCCGCGGGCCAGCCGCCCTCGCGACGGTATCCCTCGGTCGGGAGTTTGCGCGTCGCGTCCACGCCGATCTTCCCGCCGAAGAACTGCTCGTACGAGGCATGGTCGAGGTGGTCGACCGGACCGATCGTGGTCAGCAGGTCGTGGGCGTAGTCGACGTTGCCGAACGCCCGCCATGCCACCTCGGAGTAGTCGTGGACGTCGCAGTCGGCGTCCACGACCACGACGAGTTTGGACAGCGACAGCAACCCGGCGCCCCAGATGGCGTGCATGACCTTCTGCGCGTGCTTGGGATAGCGCTTCTCGATCGAGACGATCGCGCAGTTGTGGAAGACACCTTCGACCGGGAGGTCGTAGTCGACGATCTCCGGAATCATCATCCGTACCAGCGGCAGGAAGATCCGCTCGGTTGCCTTGCCGAGCGGTCCGTCCTCCTGCGGCGGTCGACCCACGACGATCGTCTGGAAGACCGGGTCACGCTGCATGGTCATCACGTCGACGTGCAGGGCGGGGAACGGTTCGACCGGCGTATAAAAACCCGTGTGATCGCCGAACGGACCCTCCGGACGCCGTTCCCCCGGCTCCAGCCAGCCTTCGAGCACGACCTGGGCGTTCGCCGGCACCTGCAGCGGAACAGTCAGGCAGTCGACCATCTCCACCCGCTCGCCGCGTAGGAACCCAGCGAACAGGTACTCGTCGATCTCCGCCGGCAGCGGGGCGGAGGCCGCGTAGGTCACCGCCGGGTCGCAGCCGAACGCGATCGCCACCGGCAGCCTCTCCCCCCGACGCTCGGCGACGGCGTGATGGGCGTTGGAATCCTTGTGGATCTGCCAGTGCATGCCGACCGTCCGGGCGTCATGGCGCTGCAGCCGGTACATGCCGAGATTGCGCTGACCGGTCTCAGGGTGCTTCGTGTGGGTGAGCCCCAGGTTCAGGAACACGCCACCGTCATCCGGCCAGGCATGCACGCCGGGCAGGCGGAGCAGGTCGACGTCCGAGCCCTTGAGCACGACGTCCTGACACGGCGCGGTCCGGACCTTGCGGGGTGGCACCGACCGGAGCGCGGCGACTTTGCCGAAAGCCTCCCGCAGCCCTCCGAGCCCGACGGGAAGCTCGGGCCTGAGCAGGGCGGCGATCCGGTCGCCGATCTCGTCGAGGCTGCCGGCCCCCAGCGCGGCGGCCATCCGCTGTTCGGTTCCGAAGACGTTGATGGCCAGTGGCATGTCGGCGCCAAGCGGCTGGTCGAACAGCAGTGCCGGCCCGCGCTCGCGCACCACCCGCGTAACGATCTCGGTGACTTCCAGGACCGGGTCGACCGGGACGCGGACGTGCCGCAGGTCGCCGTGACGCTCGAGATGAACGAGGAACGCACGCAGATCCGCCCAGGCCATGACGTCCATCCTCGCAGCAACCGCCGCGCCGGCCGGCCCGCCCCGCGGCTGCGCCAGGCCGGCGGCCGCCACCGGGCATCGGGCAGGCGGCCGTGCCGAGGCCCGCACCCGGATTGCCCGCACCCGGTGGTTACCGCCCATGCGGCACGTCCGGCGATCGAAAGGAGCACACTAGGAGTGTTGTCATTGCGCACCAGCCGCCCCGGCGCTACTGATCCGACTGAACGGGCGGACGGCTCCAATGGGCATTCGCTGTTCCAATAGGCATTAGCTGTACCGTCGAATGACGGGTATGGATCGGCACGCGATCAGGACTCCAGGTCATGACGGACGGTCATGACGGACGGAGCGAAGACTGGAGAGGAGCAACGGTGCGGTGGTGGGGTTCGTACTGACGCTGGTGGTCTTCGGCTTCTGGATTTTCGCGCTCATTGACGCGATCATGACCCCATCCGTTGCCGTGCGCATGTTCCCCAAGATTGCCTGGATTGTGATCATCGTTCTCTTCTACGCCGTCGGCGGCGTGGTCTGGTTCATTGTCGGCCGCCCTCGCCAGAACGACCGGGCCGGCGAGGGTATCGGTCCTACCGATCATCCGATGTGGGAGGGCCGGGGTCGCTGGGCCGGCGGTGACGGCTTCGGCCGGGGCAGCCGGGACGGCGACCAGGACGGGCCGACGGCCGCCCGGCGACCGTCATGGCCGCGCCGGAGTCCCGCGCCACGGCTGGTCGCACCCGACGACAACCCCGAGTTCCTGCGGGAACTGTCCGAGCGCATCCGCCGCGGGGACGGCGACGGCACGTCCCGGAGCTGACCGCGAGCGGTCCTCACGGCAACGTCAACGGGCCCGGCGCCGGTGGGCCGGCGTTTCCAAGCGCCAGCCCTCGGCGTGACCCCGTCGGCCTCAGTCGGCTATTGGCGTGATCCGTCGAGGGCGTCAGCCACCCGGCTATTGGCGTGCTTCGTCGGCGGCGCCAGCCACCCGACCATTAGCATGATCCGTCGACAGCGCCAGCCACCCGACCATTAGCATGATCCGTCGGCGATGTCAGCCGTCGATACCTGCATAGGAGTGCAGGCCCGAGATCACCAGGTTCACCAGGTAGTAGTCGACGAACAGCGCGCTGAAACCCAGCAGCGATATCGCTGCGGCCCTACGACCCTTCCAGCCGGCGGTGGCACGGGCATGCAGGTAGGCCGCGTAGATCACCCAGGTGATGAACGACCACGTCTCCTTGGGATCCCAGCCCCAGTAACGGCCCCAGGCCGCCTCCGCCCAGATGGCGCCGGCGACGACCGCGAACGTCCAGACCGGGAATGCGAAGCCGATCACACGGTAGGTGATGCGGTCCAGCGACGCGGCCGCGGGCAGGCGCATCATGATCCCACCGCGCCTGCGCATCGCCGCGGAGGCCTCGGCCCGGCCGGTGGCGACCGCCGCGAGCCGGTTCTCCCAGCGGTCCTTGAGCAGGTACAGGACGGTGGTGACCGCCGAGACCATGAACACGCCGCTGGCCACGATCGCCGCCACAACGTGAATCTTGAGCCAGTAGGAGTTGAGCGCCGGGACAAGGGGGCCCGCCGCCACGTAGAGCACCGTGCCGGCGAGACCGAGGTAGAGGACCACCGGCAGCATCACGAAGACGCCCAGCCAACGGATCCGCGCCCGGGTCCGGGCCAGCATGCCCAGATAGGTCAGCACGGCAACCAAGGTGATCATGGATGAGAACTCGTACATGTTCCCCCACGGCACCCGGTTCGCGGCCAGGCCCCGGGCCGTCACCGAACCCACGTGCGCCGCACACCCGAGGACGGTCAGCACTACCGCGGTCCGGCCGATCCAGCGCGCCCGGGGTGAGGTCGACGGGTCCGCACCCTCCCCGGCCATCACCGCGGTCACGGCTGCCCGATCGGAAGCCCGCTGGGCCGCTCGGGCGTCCGCCGCGGCAAGTGCCGCGGCAGCAGGGTCCACAACAAGATCATGATTGTCCGCCGCACGGGGGACGGACACCCCCGCCGCGTCCGCGCCGACCATGGCGGCAACCCGTCCGGGTGCCGTGACCGCCGTGACCGGCACCGATGACACCGGTGACACCGACGCCCCCGTCCGGCGCTCCACCAGGGCCGTGGCGCCGGAGGTGCGCCCGAAGCGACTGAAGGCGAACTCGGCCGCATAACCGAGCATCGCCAGCGCGTAGACCGCCATGGTCACGCCGAGAAGATGATCGGACAACGCGGCAAGGCCGGAGTTGACGGACATCACAGCTCCTGTTCGGTGGGGTCCCCGGATCCGGTGGGGGTCCCGGAGGCCCAGATGGCTGTTGCCGTCCGGTCCGACGGCGTCCGAGCCGACGAGTCCGACCGGGCCGAGCCGTCCGCCCGGTCCGGAGGCACGCCCTCGGCGGGTGCGGTGGCCGTCCGCACATCCTGGATGATCGCCTGCAGTTCGGCCGCGAAGCCGTCGGTGTCGGAGCGGGACAGCCCACCGACCTCGACCATGGTCACCGCGCGGGCATCGGCATCGGCATCGGCATCGGCCCGCGCGGGCGTGGCGGGACGCGCCCGTACCCAGACCCTGCGCCGGCGCACCCGCATGCTGACCAGCAGGCCACCGATGATCGCCACGGCCGCAACCAGCACCCAGCCCTTGAACGGATCCGACTTGGTCTGGAACGTGGCGAACTCACGGACCCCGTCGACCTCCAGGGACATTCCGCCGGGCAGACCGCTGATCGTCCGCTGGTCGGGGTTGTTCAACGCGAGCACCTGCGCCACCCGACCCGTACCGATCGGGCCGTCCAGCCGCAGCTGGCGCATGTCCCGGGTGTCCAGCGAGTAGACGTTCTGCGGCACGCCCTCGTTGATGTGGAGGTTGCCGACATAGCCGGTGAGGGTGAGACCGGGGGCGTCCGCGGCCGGATGGGTCGAGATGTAACCGTGCGCCGGATCGAGCTGCGTGGTCGGGGTGAACACGCCGGTGAACGCCAGCTGCTGCGGTTCACGGGTCGGCCCGGTCGGCGCAAGCCCAGTGTCGCCGATCTTCAACGTGCAGGTGGACGCGAACATGGCGTCCCGCGGCGTACAGGGCTGGTAGCCCTCCCAGACAATGCTGCCGTCACTGTTCTTCAGCACGAAGTGCGGCGCGTAGCCGTGCCCGATCAGGTAGACCTTGGCGCTGCCGATCGCCAGCGGATGGTTGACCCGGATGTCGACCGTGCGGGTGGGTCCGCCGAGATCGGCGGTGTACGCGACTTCGGCGCGAAAGTCCGCCGGCTGGCCGCTGGGCTGGTACGACGCGGTGAACTCGTCCAGCGTCAGGGAGAACGGCGTCAGGTCACCGGCGGGGTCGACCAGCTTGCCCCGGCTGAACTGGTCGTAGGAGACCAGCGTGTTCGTGAAACCGTCGCCTTTGATGACCAGGACGGTGCCCTGGTAGCCGAACCACGAGCCCAGCCCGACTCCGACGAGCATCAGCACCAACGCGATGTGGAAGACGAGGTTTCCGGTCTCGCGCAGGTAGCCCTTTTCCGCCGCCACGGAGAAATCACGGCTGCCGTCGGGCCGGGTCGCGTCCTCGGGCGCGACCACGACCCGGAACCGCCGCAGCCGCAGGACCACGCCCGCGGCCTCGATCACCTCCGGTGGACGCAGCGAGCTGTCCCACGA
>NZ_CAAAFO010000147.1:175997-178813 GCF_900634715.1 Candidatus Protofrankia californiensis
GGCGGCCGTCCCACCAGCGCCCTGGCATGCCATCGGACCCTGGAGGCCAGACAGCCGATCAGGGAGACGAACAGCAGCAGGTAGATCGCGGCGAACCAGGGAGCACCGAAAACGTTGAAGGCCGACAGCCTGTCGAGAAACGGCGCGAGCGAGGGATGATCGCGGAAGTACTGCTCGACCTTCAACGGGTTCAGCGACCGCTGCGGCAGCAGGGAGCCGGGAACAGCCGCAAGCGCGAAGAGGAACAGCAGCAGCAACGCCGTACGCATGCTGGTCAGCTGGTGCCAAGCACGCCGGAGCGGGCCAATGACCAACCGCGGGGAACGAGACGCGCCGCTGGCGCCGCCGCCTCCACCACCTCCGCCACGCGGTCCGGACGGCGCCGCGGGCGCACGCTCACGCACCTCGTCGGGCACGGTCGTCAGGATCCCGACCCCGTCGGAGGCACCGGTCGAGTCGGTCGGGTCAGTGGCCCCGATCAGGTCGGTGGCCCCGATCGGATCGCCCACGTCTGATACAGCCATGGTTGCCGTCGCTCCTGATCCGTCGGTCACCGGGCCTGGAGCACCACCGCGCGCCGGGTTGGGGCGGGGCGGGCGCGTCCGGTCGCTCCGCCCGCTCACAAGGGGGTCTCCGCAAATCCCGGCACGTAGGGCCGGAGAGAAGCGATCAGGTCGGTCCAGGCACCGGTGACCTGGAGAAGTCCGACGGCGACGAGAAGCAGGCCCCCGGCAAGAGTGAGCGCCCGAGCGCGCCTGCGGGCCGCCGCCAGAACGCCGGCCACCTGCCGGAAGGCCAAGCCCACGACGAGGAACGGCACCCCCAGGCCGAAACAGTAGACGGCGGAGAGGAACGCGCCCCGACCGGCGGTCGCGCTCTGCACCGCAAGCCCCAGCACCGCCGTCAGGGTCGGCCCGAGGCACGGCGTCCAACCGATCCCGAACAGGACGCCGAGGACGGGGGCGCCGACCAGGCCAGGCGCGGGCAGCCGGTGGATGCGCCACTCCCGGTTGGCCAGCGACAGTCGGGCGAACACCCCGGCGAACGCCAGCCCCATGACGATGGTCACCGAGCCGAGGATCCGGCTGACGCCGACCTGGTGCAGGGTCAGCCAGCGGCCCAACCCGCCGAAGGCCGCACCATAGCTGACGAAGACGGCGGTGAAGCCGACGACGAACAGCACGGTACCGAGTGTGACCCGGCCCAACAGCCGATGTCGGGCCCGGCTGCTGATGCTGATACCGGTGCTGCCGGCGGGCCGGGAGTCGGCCAGCCGACCGCCGGCTGGCAGCGGCGAGGCGCCAGCGGCCAGCGGCGAAGCACCGGCTGGCAACGGCGAAGCACCGGCCACCAGCGGCGAGGCCCCGGCGCCGACCACGGGTCGGGCGGCCAGTTCCTCGCCCGACAGCCCCGTGACGAAGGACAGGTATCCGGGCACGAGAGGCAGCACGCACGGGGACAGGAACGACAACAGCCCCGCCGCCGCCGCGACCGGTGCGGCAAGCAGCAGTGGTCCGTCCGCGACGAACGACGTGACGCTCACCGGAGGGCTCCCCCCGGCCGGGTGACGCGGCCGATCCCGTCGCCGCTCATACCTGCACGGCTCATACGGCTCATACCGTCACCGCCGGCATCCCGCCGTTCATGCCCGCGCGGCTCACTCATGCGGTCACGGCCGGGGCCGGTGCAGCCGGTATCGATACGGCCCGTGCCCGTACCCCGGGCACCGGTGCAGCCGGTATCGGTGCCGGCGGTGCCCGTGCCCCCGGCGTCCGTACGGCTCATCCCGTCGCTGCTCATGTCTCCGCCCGGAGCCGGGCGAGCACGGGCGTCAGCTCGTCCGGGAGCACACCGCCGGTGAAGCGCGCCGCAAGCCGGCCTTCGCCGTCGAGCACGAAGGTCGACGGCAGACCGGGCGGAACCGGCCAGCGCGCCGCGAGCGTGCCGATCCGGTCGACGATGCTCGGATAGATCACGCCGTTGTCGCGGATGAACGCCTTCGCCGCGGAGAGGTTGTCCTTCTCGTTCACCCCGACAAAGGCCACCTCCGGATTGTCCGCGGCCATCCTGACCAGACCGGGCGTCTCCGCCCGGCACGGCGCGCACCACGACGCCCAGAAGTTCACAACGGTGATCTTCCCGCGGAAGTCCACGAGGCTCAGATCAGGACCGGCCACGGTGGGACCGGTGAGCTCGGGAGCCGGCTTGCGACTGCCGACCGGGACGAAGTCGGAGTTGGGTGCCTGCTGGACGAAACCGAAACCACCGCCGGCGGCCTGGTCCACGCTGTCACTCCCGCTCGAGCACGCGGCCGTCACCAACACCGAGGCAACCGTCATCAGCACCGAGGCGCACAGCGCGCACACGAACCTGAGGGGACGACGGCGGTGCAGCACCCGGCCAACCCGTGCGCGCAACACACCGGATGCCGCTCGCGCGTTCTGCCGCCCGTCCACACACACTCCTCCCGGTGAGGAACCCCGATACGCGAAAGGCACATGATCGCGCCACCGCTGGCCCGCTGACCGGCCGGCTACCGCCCGGACCGGACCGAGCCAGTACATGCCCCGGCCCACCAGCCTACGACCAACTGTAGAACTCAACCCCGAGGATCAGCCCCGGTTACGGGCGCGTCCCGGACAGCCGATGACTCACGCGCTCTGACGATTCAACCGTCCGTCACCGGCCCTCGGACACGTCACCGACTTGCAGAGGGAGCGTCAGAGGACTTGGATCTATAGCCTCCACGTGGAGGCCCTGAACTCAGAAAACGGCTGAACGTCACAGATCGATACACCGTTTCCCCGGCAGCCCCC
>NZ_CAAAFO010000147.1:179243-180288 GCF_900634715.1 Candidatus Protofrankia californiensis
AGACGGACGCTGTGGTGGCCGCGGCGGTGGCCACTGTGGCTGCTGGGGGGGCTGCGGGGCGATCGGGTTCCTCCCAGGACTCGGGCACAGGGCGGGCGGGTTCCTCCCAGGGCTCGGGCACGGTGCGGTACACCCGCCCGGTCGGGGCGGTCCAGGCCACCACTGCGCCCGTGGCCTGTTCCACCCTCCACCCTCCGTCGTGTTTGGCCCGATGATGCCGACGGCACGCGGCGATCAGGTTCCCCTCCGAGGTCGGCCCGCCCTTGGCGTAGGGGCGGACATGATCCAGGTCGCAGGACCGGGCGGGTTTCCGGCAGCCGGGGAACCGGCAGGTGCGATCCCGGGCCCGGACCAGCCGGGCCAGCCCCGGCGACGGAAACCGCCGGCCGACGTCCACCACCCGGCCGTCTACCGGGTCGGTCAGGATCCGCCGCCAGGTCGCGTTCTCGGCCAGCTGGCGGGCGGTGGCGGCGGGGATCGGCCCGTAGCCGGCGAGCTCCCCGGGGCTGTTGGCCACCCCGGCCAGGGTGGTCACCGGGACGAGCACCCCGATCTCCACGGGCACGTCGGCGCCGTGGTCGCGGCCGAGGAGGACGTCGACGAGGGCGTCGGCACGGCGGGCGTCCATGCCCCGGGGATCGTCCGGGGTGGCGGCGCGGCGGGCGAGGGTGTCGAGGCGCTGGTAGGCAGCCTGCGCGTCGGCGGCGGGTAGCAGCGCCCACAGCTCGGCCATCCCGTCCTCGACCGGCCTGATGTGGACCTGCCGCTCCCGGCGGCGCTGCGCCTGCCGGCGGTGAGCCCCGTCGGCGTCGATGGCGAGGACGGCGCGACGCAACGCCTGCCGGAACAGGCTGTGACTGGCTCGCCCGCTGCGGGCGAGCACCTTCGCCTCCGCCGCAGCGGCCTTCTCATCGGACAGGGCGGCGGTGGCCTCGGCCACCGCCCGCAGACGCCCCAGATCGATCGCGCCGGCCTCCAGCGCGGCCAGGGTGGCCTGCAGCCGGCCGATCACCGTCACGGCCAAGTCCAGCTGCATCCGGGCGGC
>NZ_CAAAFO010000147.1:180386-185808 GCF_900634715.1 Candidatus Protofrankia californiensis
GAACCCAATTCCGCTTCCGGAGGCTCCCGCAGGGCGGCGAACCGGGCCTGCGTGCGGATCATCAGCGCGTCCAGCCGAGCCTTTTGCCGGCGGATGACGGCCATGATGGTCAGGCAGGCGTCGGCGTCGCACGCCTGGAGTGGGGGCAGGGCGGTGCACGTACAGCAGGCCGTACCGGCCGCGCCGCCGGCAGGGGGGTCAGCCCCTGTGGCCGCGCCGGCCCCCGCGGTGGGGCTGGGTGGGATGGCGTCGGCGTCGACCAGCTCGGATTCGAACATGTGTACGAGTCTAGCTGTTTATCCGGACATTTCCACCATCCAGGAGCCGGGCACATGCCCGGCATCCCCACGCCTGTGCCCGGCTCGGCGGCGTCCGCTCGAGATCCCGGTGGCCCGCACTACCGCGCCGGCGTTCCCGCGAACCGCTACCGGCCGGTGCCGGCCGGCGCCGGCTGATCGTCCTGTTTCTGGCGTGTTGGGTGGTCATGGCATGCTGGCCGGGTGACCGACGGGGGCAGGGGGTACCGACCCGGACTTCTTCGTGTCCTACACGCAGGTGGACCGGCCGTGGGCGGAGTGGATCGCCTGGACGCTGGAGGACGCCGGCTACCGGGTCCTGTTCCAGGGGGGGGATTTCGTGCCGGGGTCGAACTGGCCGGCGCTGGTACACCAAGGGGTGCGGCGGGCCGAGCGGCTGGTGCTGGTGGTGTCCCCGGCCTACCTGGAGTCGGTGGGTGGGACGGCGGAGTGGCAAGCGATGTGGGCGGCCGATATCGCCGGCGGGGCACGTCGCCTGCTCCCGGTCCTGATCAGCGAGTGCGAACCCGGGGCGTTGGGGCTGCTGGGCACGCGGGGGTGGATTGATCTACGGGATGTCTCCGGGCGGCGGGACGGGGATGAGGAGGTTGCCCGGTCCCGGTTGCTGGCCGGGGTGGAAGCCGCGCAGGTAGGGCGGGGGAAACCGGCCGAGCCGGTACCGCTGCCGGAGCGGGTCGGGTCTGGTGCCCCGCTGTTTCCCGCGGATCTGCCGGCGGTGTGGAACGTGCCGGCCCGGCTGGCCCGGTTCGTCGGCCGGCAGGCGCTGCTCGATCAGCTGCACCGGGAGCTGTCGGCTGCCGGGCTGGTGGCGGTGACCACGGTGGCGGGGATGGGCGGAGTCGGCAAGACCACGCTCGTCATCGAGTACCTCCACCGCCACGCCGACGCGTTCGACCGGGTGGGTTGGGTGCCGGCGGAGAACCCGGAGCTGATCGGCAGCTACCTGGCCGAACTGGCCCCAACGGTGGGCCTATCGCGGGAGGCGGTGGTGGTGGCGGTGGCGGGCTGGGCACGCCAACCCCGGTCGCTGCTGGTGTTCGACAACGCCGACGGCCCCGTGGTGCTCACAGCTCTGCGGCCGTCACCGGGGCCGGGCCGGCTGCTGGTGACGTCCCGGCGGGCCGGCTGGCGGCAGCTCGGCCAGGTGGTGGACGTCCCGACGCCACCGCGGGCCGAGGCGATGGTCATGCTCACCGGCCGGTTCCCGGACATGGATCCGATGGTGGCCGATCGGATCTGCGACCTGCTAGGGGATCTGCCGTTGGCCGTCGAGCAGGCCGCCGGCTACCTCGACCAGACCGGCATACCCCCAGGCGAGTACGCCGACCTGCTGGTCGACCGGTTGGAGGACATGCTCGGCCGGGGGGCGGTGCCCGACCCGGTGGAGCGGGCGGCGCGGACGGTCGCCACCCTGTGGGAGCTGTCGATCGCCCGGCTGCGCCGAGAGCATCCGGCTGCGGTGGCGCTGCTGGAACTGTGGGCGTTCTGCGATGCGGACGCGATCCCGTTGGAGTTGTTCACCACCGTCCCGGACGCCCTCGGCGGACCGTTACGGGAGGTGGCCGCGGACCGGGTGGGGTGGGCGGAGACGGTCGGGGCGCTGGTCGGCTACAGCCTGGCCCGCCGCGACACCGACACGGTCAGTGTGCACCGGCTGGTCCAGGCCGCGACCCGGACGACCCTGACCGTCGAGCAGGCGGCGGGCAGGGTCGGGGTGCTGGTGGAGGTGTGCGCCGCCGTCCTGCCCGGGGACATCAGGGGGAATCCGGCGGTGTGGCCGCGGTGGCGGCGCTGCCTGCCGCATGTGCTCGCGGTCCTCGCACGGGCCGACGGCGCCAACCCGCCGCCCGGCGGGCTGACCTGGCTGTGCGACCGCACCGCCGTCTACCTGGACGAGCACGGCCAGCCCGACCAAGCCGTCGCCTTGTTCCGCCGTGTCCTGACCCTCGAGGAGAGCACCTTCGGCCCCGACCACCCCGACACCCTGGCCGCGCGGGGCAACCTCGCCAGCACCTACCGGTCGGCGGGGCGGATGGAGCAGGCCATCGCCCTGCACGAGCAGACAGTGGCCGACCTGCTGCGGCTCCTCGGCCCCCGACCACCCCCACACCCTGCGCTCGCGGCACAACCTCGCCAGCACCTACCGGTCGGCGGGACGGGTGGAACAGGCCCTCGCCCTGCACGAGCAGACCCTGGCCGACGCCCTGCGGGTCCTCGGCCCGAACCATCCCTTTGTTGTCACGGTTAGAGAAAATCTTGCCGGTGCCACGAAGGCTATGAAAGCCTGCCACGGACAGCACGTAATGGCGCGGGTTCATCGGGAAGCTGTTCGGGCGGTGTGGGTGGGACAGGTCCGAGCGGTATGCGCGTCGAGGCTGCATACTGTTCGTCCTACTGGAAGTTGTTGATCCCTGACAGCGGATGTGGCCTGCCGTGGGTCTGACTTCTCGGTCGGATCGTCACCAACCTGAACCAGACGCTCTCTCGGACACGTCACCGATCATCAGTGGCCCAGGAATTCAGGCGCCGACGGAGCCGGGCTGGTTCGTGCTCGGGCCGTTGGGCTCGGCGTAGTCGACCCGCACCAGCCGGTCCGCCGAGTAGACCGCCGAGGTGACGCTCGCGAGCGCGCACTGGCGACGGTCCGGCCGGTGCCAGAGCTTCTGGCCCTCCAGCGCGCGCCGGGTCGTCCACACCGGCAACTGGTGACTAACGAGCACCACCTCGCGACCGGGGAAGGCATCACGCCACTCGGCCACGGCGGCGATCATGCGTCCGGCGATCTCGCTGTAGGGCTCACCCCAGGACGGCCTGAACGGATTGATCAGCACCCTCCACATCCGCGGATAGCGGATCAGAGCCGGCCCGGCCTCGAACGGCTTGCCCTCGAAGACGTTGCGGCTCTCGATGAGGCGAGGATCGACGTCCACGCCGACGCCCAGGGCCTGCGCGATGGGCGCGGCGGTCTGCTGCGCCCGTTCGAGCGGGCTCGCCACGACCGCGGCGACGTCACGTCCGGCCAGGAACTCCGCCGTAATCTTCGCCTGCCGGACCCCCGCTTCGGACAGGCGGAACCCGGGCAGCCTGCCGTACAGGATCTTCTCCGGGTTGAACACCTCACCGTGGCGTACCAGGTGGACGGTGGTCAGCCCGTCCGGCGACGCTGCTTCAGGCGCTGGGGACCGATGCTGGCGGATGGGGCCGGTTGCCCCGGGCCGTGCAGGTGTCATGGACGCTTCCCTCCAGCGCTCGCGGCCGGGATCGGTTCGGGCACGCCGGCCGCGGCACGGGCCGCCGCCGGCGCGGCGCCCGCGATCCGCTCGACGACCTCGTCATCGTGTGCCGCCGACACGAACCACGCCTCGTAGCCGGAAGGCGGCAGGTACACCCCGGCATCCAGCATGGCGTGAAAGAACGCGGCATACCGGGCGCTGGACTGCGTCCGCGCTCCCGCATAGTCGACCACCGACGGTGCGTCGGTGAAGAAGAAACTGAACAGTGAGCCGGCGCTGCTCGGCAGGTGCGGCACTCCCTGCTCGGTCAGCGCCGTCGAGACGATGCCGGCGACGTCGCCGGCGCGCGCGTCCACCGTGGCGTACACCTCGGGCGTGCAGGCGCGCAGGGTGGCAAGGCCAGCGGCGACGGCGAGCGGGTTACCCGACAACGTCCCGGCCTGGTAGACGGGGCCGGCCGGGGCAAGGTGGGCCATCACCTCGGCGCGCCCGCCGAAAGCCGCCGCCGGCAGCCCGCCGCCCATCACCTTGCCGAAGGTGAACAGATCCGGAGCCCATCCCTCGACGGCGCCCTCTGCTCCCCACCAGCCGGCCGGGCCGATCCGGAAACCGGTCATGACTTCGTCCAGGATGAGCAGGGCACCATGGACGTCGCACAGCCGCTGCAGCCCGGCGTTGAAACCCGGCAGCGGTGGGACGACCCCCATGTTCGCCGCGGCGGCCTCGGTGATGACAGCGGCGATCTGCTCGGGGTACTCGGCGAAGGCTGCCTCCACGCAGGTCAGATCGTTGTAGGGCAGGACGATCGTGTCCGAAGCGGTCGCCGTGGTCACCCCCGGCGTGTCCGGCAGACCGAGAGTTGCCACCCCCGAACCCGCGGCGGCAAGCAGCGCGTCGACATGACCATGGTAACAGCCGGCAAATTTTATGATCTTCGATCGGCCGGTGAAGCCACGGGCGAGCCGCAATGCGCTCATGGTGGCCTCGGTCCCGGAGTTGACCAGCCGGATCTGCTCGATGGGCCGCACCCGGGACACGATCTCCTCGGCCAGTTCGACCTCGCCCGGACTCGGCGTGCCGTAGCTCGTGCCCCGCGACGCGGCCACCCGCAGGGCCTCGACGACCGCCGGGTGGGCATGCCCCAGGATCATCGGACCCCAGGAACAGACCAGGTCGACGTATCTGCGGCCGTCCACGTCAGTGAGGTACGCACCGTTCCCGGACACCATGAAGCGCGGCGTGCCGCCGACCGCCCTGAACGCCCGAACAGGCGAATTGACCCCGCCGGGAATGATCCGCTGAGCTCGACGGAACAATTCCTCGGAGGCTGCGGCCCCGGACACGACTGACATGCCACCGATCCTCGCAGGTCGGCGCCGCACCCCGCTGGCCCTGGTCGTACCAGCGGCGTCGTACCGGTCGTACCAGCGGCTTGGTGCCGGCCGATAGCCCCGGGCTCCGCCTGCCGAAAATCCGGGCTCCGCCTGCCGAAAATCCGGGCTCCGCCTGCCGAAGATCCGGCTGACCCCCGGGGGGCCGCCGGTGGGTGGGGGATGGCCCAGCCGCCCACCGGCGGCGGTCCGTGGCACGGCATACCTACCGTGCACCGGCGGATGCCGGCGCGAATACGCCGTCCGTGCACCTGGCCGGAGGCCGGCGCGGGTGCGCCGCCGAGCCCACCCGCGCCGGAGGTGTCACGACGCATCTCCGAGCATGACGCAGCGGGTCGCGCGGCGCTCGTTGTAGCGGTTGACCATGCGGGACCCGCGGTGACGGACCACCGACGTGTCCATCCGCCGGATCCGTCTACCTGGTCCGGCCACCCGATCCGTCCGCCGCCGGATCCGATCCGGCCAACCGGCCCGAACCTCC
>NZ_CAAAFO010000147.1:186416-200660 GCF_900634715.1 Candidatus Protofrankia californiensis
GCCGGGCGGGAATTCTGACATATCCCCTGAATCAGAATGCCGTTACCGACTCCACCGGTCACCCGGCCGGATTGACAGTCCAGCTTTTGTAACCGGACACTCGCAGTCGAGTAATCGGAAGCGGAGAACGGTGCGGATGGAGAACGGTGAGGACATGGCCCGTCGACGGATGGCAAACATGCTGGCTCTCGCCGTACTCGGACTACTCAACGAACGGCCTATGCACCCATACGAGATGTCGACGACGATGCGTGAACGACACAAGGAAGACAGCATCAAGCTGACGTACGGCTCGCTCTACACGGTGGTGGACGCGCTGGCCCATAACGGTTACATCACCGCTCGCGAGACCCTCCGCGAAGGTCGGCGGCCGGAACGGACCATCTACGAGATCACTCCGGCCGGCCGGACCGAACTCTACGACTGGATGTCCGAGTTGGTCAGTACACCCGCCAAGGAATACCTTCGTTTCGAGGCGGCGCTTTCCATGCTGGCAGTACTCACACCCGAGGACACCGTCCGGCTGCTCACCGAACGCCGCAACCGGCTCATACTCCAGATCGAGCACAGCCACGCGGGCGAGGCGCTCGCCGTCCGTAAAGGGCTCCCTCGGCTGTTCACCCTGGAAACCGAGTATTTCAGCGCGCTGACAGAGGCCGAGTTGCGCTACGTGGACGAGCTCATCTCAGAAATCACGAACAGGACGCTGGACGGCATCCACATCTGGGACGCGATCCACACCCGCGGCGAGACCGATCCCGACCGGATACGAGAGGTTGTGATCAAGGCTCTGGAAGCCGGCAGCCGCAAGGACTTCGCGCCCAGGTCCGTCGTGAACACGACCGGACGGGCTATCACCGCCCGGGTCGGACCGGAGGGCACCGACCGCGAATCCCCCGCCGCCCAATCCTGCCATCCCTTGTCGTCCGTCGAACCCGCGGACGGCGATACAGAATCCGACACGGACCTCCTACACGGGAAGAATCCATAGTTATCCGTATTGCGACATCCGACCCGTTCACGGTCGTCCCACAATTCCTGCTCGTCTTTGAAGGATCACATATCCAGCCGACCTGGACACAGGTGACCCGGAGACCTGAGCCTCCGGCAGAACGAAAGGAAAATAATCGTGCCGCCTTCGGCCCACCAGGTCTCCGGGAGATCCAACGTAAATCTCCGGCCGGCGCAGCCATGACCTATCCTGATCACGCCGCCAGAGGCCACAAAGAGTAATTCAGAAAAAGGGGGACCTGATGACCTCACACCCGGCTCCGGCACACGCCGGGCAGCCACCCGGCATCTCCACGACGCAGCTGGCCGAAGCACCCGAAACAGTCGAGCCCGCGGCGGCAACGGCCACGCTGACGCAGCCGGCCAGCGCCACGCGGACAGCCACGGACACGGACACGGACACAGCGACCTTCGGGACCGCCGTGATCACCAACCCTGGCGAGCGTTTCGCGATCCAGGCCGAAGACCTGGTGAAGACCTACCGCGGGGGCGTCCAGGCGCTGTCCGGCCTGAGCTTCGGTGTCGCCCCCGGGACGGTGTTCGGCCTGTTGGGGCCCAACGGCGCCGGGAAATCCACGACGGTGAAGATCCTCACCACGCTGTCGCGCCCGGACTCGGGAACAGCCAGCGTGGCCGGGATCGACGTCCTCGCCCACCCCGGCCAGGTCCGGCACCGCATCGGTGTCGTCGCCCAACGGTCCGGCATCGATCTGGAGGCGACCGGTCGCGAGAACATCGCACTTGCCGCCCGTCTGCACGGACTGCCCCGCCCCATGGTGATCGACCGGGTCGCCGCGCTGCTCGACCAGTTCGAGCTGGCAGCGGCCGCGGACCGGCCGGCGCGCACCTATTCCGGCGGCATGCTGCGCAAGCTCGACGTGGCGGTCGGCCTGGTTCACCGGCCCAGTGTGCTCTTCCTCGACGAGCCCACCACCGGCCTGGACCCACAGGCACGCGCCCAGATGTGGGACGAGATCGGTTCTCTCGCGGCGGACGGCCTGACGATCCTGCTCACCACGCATTACCTCGAGGAGGCAGACCGGCTCGCGTCCCTCGTCGCCATCATCGACGGCGGGCGCATCCTCGTCCAAGGCAGCCCCGACGAGCTCAAGAGCGAACTGAAAGGTGACGCCGTCCACCTTGAGCTCGCGACCGTCCCGGCTGCCGCGGTCGTGGACACGGTGACCGCGGCCCTCGGCCAGGTCCCGGGCGTCACCGGAACCACGGTGGACGGCCGAGAGGTTCACGCTCGGGTGACGCACGGCGCCTCATCGCTACCTGCCGTGTTCGCAGCCCTCGACCGCGTGGACGTTGCGGTGGTCGCGGCGACGATCGCCCGGCCGTCCCTCGACGACGTCTACCTGCGCCACGTCGGCCGCCGGTTCACCGCCGACGCGAGTTCCGGTTCCGGGCCGGATGCCGGCGCCACCCAGGACAAGACCACTGAGGACAAGGCTGCCCAGCGCAAAGCTGTTCCGGACAAGGGGGTGGCCTGATGGCAGGCCTCACTGACACCGACACGACCGCCGGCACCGACACAACCGTGGGTACCGACACGACCGCCGACACCGAGGCGACCGGCAGCACGAACGCCGGGACGGCCAGTAGCACCGACACCAGAACCAACATCAGAACCAACGCCAGGACGGACACGGACGACAGCACCGATGCTTCCGGCCCCGATCCCACAGCCGATCCCACAGCCGATGCCCCGGCCGATCCTGACACCACGATCAGCACCCCGACCGGCAGCAACGTCGAAGCCGGCATCCCAGCCGGCCCTGACAGCAAGACCGGCACCCTGGCCAGCGCCACCGCCAAGAGCGACGTCCTGGCCAACCCCAACACCACGATCAACGCCTCGCCCGGCGCCGCCACCAAAGTCGGCATCCCGGCCGGCCCTGACAGCGCCACGGACATCCTGAGGTCACGGCCGCTGCCTGCCGAGCGGAGCGAATTCACGGCCTCGGCCGGCAGCCAGCTATGGTGGCTAACCGTTCGTCACCTGCATTCGACGCTGCGCCAGCCGGCCTACCTGGCGATCACGATCGTGCAGGCGGTGGTGTGGCTGCCCCTGTTCGGGTCGCTGTTCCGCCGGGTCGTGGACGTTCCCGGCTTCGGCGGCGGCTCCTATTTCGATTTCCTCACGCCCGGCGTCGTGGTGATGAGCGCGCTGTTCTCGGCAGGCTGGTCCGGGATGAACGCCATCATCGAGATCGACCGCGGCGTGACGGATCGTATGCTGACGTCCCCGGTCCGGCGCGGCGCCCTGATCGGCAGCAGACTCGTCTTCCAGGTGATAGTGACCATCATCCAGTCGGTCATCATCATGCTGCTCGGCTGGGCGATCGGAGCCCGGTACCACAACGGGCTGCTGGGTCCGGCCGTACTGCTCGCCGGTGCCGCGCTGATCGCGGTCATCGTGGCGTCCCTGTCCTATGCGCTCGCCCTGATCGTGCGCAGGGAAGAGGTCCTAATCGCGGCGGTGAACTTCTGCATCCTGCCGCTGACGTTCCTGTCATCCGCGATCATGGCAAAGGATCTCATGCCGGGCTGGATGCAGGCTGTCGCCTGGGTCAACCCGGTGGACTGGGCGGTGACCGCCGTCCGCGAGGTCGGATCGGTCGACCCGGACTGGCTCTCCGTCGGCCTCCATCTGTCCTACCTTGCCGCGCTGGCGCTGGTGGCGGGAAGACTCGCGACCCGCGCCTTCGACGTCTACCACCGCTCCCTGTAGGTGCGCCTGTCACCGCTCCCTGTAGGTAAGGACGGCCCGCTTCCGGTGAACAGGTTCCGGTGAAGCATTGCCCGAGGTAACCCGTAACCCGCCTCCGCGTGTGCCGCCCCGCTGCCGGTGCCCGCGGAGGCGGGTTACACCTCGAGCGGAGCCACACGGCGACCGTTGAGGCTACGGAATCAGGCGCCGCCATGACATCAGGTGTCAAGATGCGCAACAAAAATACCGATGAAAATCTTATCGGCCAGAATCTCACTGGGCTCGGAAAAATGGATGCGGTTGCGGTGCCGCTCGAGTTTCGCGTGCCACTCGCAGCGGAAGGTGTGGCCGTCGTGGAAAACATCTCGCAGCCGCATCAGCTGCCGGCTGCCTCTGGTATTCGGACTCTCCGGGGACAGGTCTATGTGATAGCGACCCATCGCAGCCTGGATCTCGCCAGGCATGCCCTTGCACCTGCGGTACTCATCGATAAATCGATCGTTGAGGCCGGCAAGTATCGACACCACCCTGTCCCGGAGATCCGCATAGGCTCCGTCGAAACGGCCGAACGAGAGGCTCGAATGAAAAACAAGGTTCGGGAAGGCGTGCTCAGCCAAATCAAAGAAGCTGAATTCCGGTACGTTCTCGAGCGCGAATAAACGCCGCCAGAACTCGGACAGCTCCGCTGGGTCGTGAAAGAAGAACACGTCGCCCTCACCATGCTGACCACGTACAACGAGATGTCCCCGGCGAGTGGAGCCCGGGAAGACCACGCAGGCAACCCCATATCGCTCGAGGACCATGAGCAGTGCATATGCGGCGGAGAGCGTCATTACAGGCTCTCCACCGTCGATGCTCACGGGGGTATCAACATCCGGGATGTCGTCCCATTCCGGGCATCGCGAAAGCTGAGTGTGACTCAGCAGCAGCGTGTCCCGGTCCACGTTGGACGGGTACTCACCACAGAGGAACTGGTAGAGCTCGCAATCGTCCAGACACTTCACCGCGTCCCACATCGGCGCGCAGGCAACCCCGAAGCGGTCCTCGGCCCGGAGTGTTCGCAAGGTCTCGTTGAGCTCATCCAAATGATGTTCGATCTGGGCGTCGGATAATCCCCGGAAGTCGAAGCTCGCCTCGTCGACGACGAGACGAGGACCGCCACTATTTTTCTCGGCGCTTCGCACGCGCCAGCCTCCCCAGGTCCTCCTCGATCTGATCGAAAAATCCCTTCGGCCACATAGTGAGTCCGCCGCGGCCGGTAAGCTCTATCGCAACCGGAGCACCGTCTTCACCATCGCCGAAGAAATGCACCACCACCTCTCCTCGATCGAGAACCCGGTCGTCCGCGACGGCCAGGCGTATACCGTTGATCACGTGGTCGCTATGTGTTTCGACAACCACCTGTGCGCCACTTCCCGCGACTCGGCCAAGGAATCGGCCGAGCCGGGACTGGCCCGCCGGATGCAGATGAGCCTCAGGATTCTCGACGATCAATACACCATCTGCCGGCATCAGCAGGCCGGCGACGATGATTGGCAACGCGTAGGAGAAACCGAAACCCATGTTGGCAGGTCTGATCTGCTCGCTCAGTAATCCGGGCTCCTGAAAGCGGATCAAGCTAGCCGTGATCCCTGCCGGCCATTGCGCAGTGATTCTAATCGGCCGGATGATCTCAGATGCCCAGGTCTCGACCTGGGTACGCAGCGTTGTGACGCCGTGTTCCACGGTACGAGGATGGCGCAATGCTTCACGAACCTCCACAGTCTCATGAAGAGCCAGTGCCTGTGCCGTGTACTCGCCACGCACACCGACACCGATACGATCCGGGTCTTCAGCGGTGACATCCAGCTGATCCCGAGGACCAAGCCTTTCCGCGTTGAGATAACTGAACGACACGCCTTGACCTGCGAGCAGAGCTGGAACGATGGTCGGACGGTCACGTATCGGCAGATTCAGAGCTCGATCGTCCGGGACGTCAAACAAATACCGGGACGAGGCCCCGCCGGAATCGATCCGGATTTCGATCTCCTGATGCTCGGCTTCAGGGTGTAGGATATCGAATGCTTCACCAAGCGCCAGCCCGTATGGTCCGTTGAGCTGCACGACACGAGTACCCGTGTTCTCTGCCACCTGCCGAGCGAGCAGCAGAGCCTGGATAGCGGTACTCTTCCCGGTACCGTTCAGTCCGGTGAGAACAGTCAGAGGCCGGATCGTCAGGTCGGTCGAGACAAATCGTTTGAAATTGCGGACCGCAAGAGTAGTCATCGCAGGCCGGCCTGTGCGGCCTGGCCAGCCAGAGCAAACCGTAGCCGCACCTTCCTGGGATCTCCTGTCGATGTCGTGATCGCATCGATATACGCTCGATCATGAGTCATGAGATCGCGTGCCGCGGCCACCACCGGCTCCTTGCGCCTGGTCAGGTCTGCGAGGTCATACTGACCGAGCACATACGACCAGCTTTCAAACAACGGTCGGTTGATCGGATTCCGCGCGCTCGCTCCCCGAGGCCATTTTCGGAACGCGTGCTCGCCAAATACCTCATAACTTTTGATCATCGCCGATCGAAAAGAGGCGTGAAGTTCCGTCAAACGGTCGTCCGGAACCTCTCGCGGGTCGTCGAGCATGGTTGTCGTTCTCTCCAGGAAAGCGTCCATGGAGCCCTCGCGAACATAGCCGTCGACACCGTACAGCCAAAAGGCACAGTACCGGAGAACCACCTCGCGGTCATCCATCCGAATATGATCACGAAAACGCTCACCCGTAGCACGATCGAACTCCGGGGTGTGCGTGCACCGTTTGAGGAAGCTTCGGCTTCGCTCCCTGCTCATGCAGTGCCGGATCTCCTGGGCATTGAGGGGTGTGCCACCGGTGTTGATTCGTTTGAAGATGTCGTACTTGACACCCGGAGGGGTGGTCGGATCAATGACGTGGACAACGATCTGTGCATTGTTGATCCGACGCTGCAGGGCCGGAGTCAGCTCCTCGAAGCGTTTCTTCGCAGCCGAATCGAGATACTCCAGGTCGGTCAGTGCGAACGCCTGCTGCTGACCTCGTACATAGCTGTGCACGGTGGACAGCCGCTGCAAACCGTCGACGACACGCATCATGCCGTTGGTGTCCTCGGCGAAATAAAATGCCGGTAGCGGGATCTGCAGCAGGATCGATTCAATGAGGCGCGACTTTTGGCGAGCCTTCCAGACCGTGTTCCGCTGGAAGTCGGGGGCCAGCTCCAAATCACCGTCGTCGATCAGGTCGAGGATGTTACGAAGAGAGAACTGCTTCGTGCCGACCCGGATGTCATCTGGATTCCAGGGCCTGGCGATCGCCGACTGCTCGTCACCGAGCTCGATCTCGACACCGGTTGCCATGTTGTCGAAGTACTCTTCACGAACGTCGATGCCGTCCTCCGCCATGTCGACGCATCCTCCGGGTCCATTCGGGTCCGACGCCGATCCTACGAGACGTGGCAACGCGAGACTCGTCCCACATCAGGCCCCGCGGTTGGCTGCGTGTATGCCGACCATCCCTCAACCGGCGCACACCCGACGGGGCCAACGCTCCGGCGAACGGCGATCGCCGGAGCACACCGGGCGTCGCGGAACGACAACCCGGCCCACTTGGTGAGATCACGATCTCCGGCAGAGCCGTGCCCGGCCGGATACCGACGGGCCAACTCGGACAGGGCTGCGGTATCACGGTCAACAGACGGTGACGGTGCGCCGGGCCAGTCACGAACCCGCAACACGCCTGTTCGGCACCCGCCCCTGTTCGGCACCCGACAATGATCGATTCTCCCACCCGCACCCGGACGGTCGGGCGCCCACCTGCTCAGGCTTCCTGGAGAGCGGCTCCCAGGCTGCGCAACCCCTGCCGGTGGCTGCGGTACACAAGCGTGTGCCCGACGGCCACGACGGCCGCGATCGACCATTCGATGATTCCGAGGAATCCGAGCGCCACAAGACCGGCGAGGTAACCAAGCTGCTCAGGAGGAAGCAGCTCGTAGCGCCGACCGGCGAGGTCGACAGTGACGACACCGTGCCGGACGGCACGCTCGGCCGCTTCGTGGACACTTTCCAGCTTTTCGGTGGATACCGGTGTCAGAACCACGTCCGCCTCCCTGCCCTGGAGCTCCGTCTCAACCAGTCCTTTCCTTCCCCTGGGATTCCGGTCCCAACAGGCCGATGTCCGACAGATAGCCGGCAGAGGCCCGGCCCACCTGGCTGCACCCGGAATCCCCCCGCGGGAGCGGCGGCGCCGGGTCGATACTGCCGGATCGATACTTGCGTTCTCGAATAGGGATCATTCGGCAGATGACGGTGGATGTCCGTCGAACTCACGTGCCTCTGGCACCGCAAGCAGCGCCGACCGCGCCTGGGCAGCGTTTTGAAATCGCCGCTCCAGGTCCCGCGCCGTCCCTTTGGCTACAACCTGGGCCAATGCCGACGAGTAATCGAGGACGGAGACGTCGAGATCCTGGGCGGGTACCGGTAACGGCAGGTGCAACGGTTCAGGGCTTCCCGAATCCCGGTCATGAGCCTCGCGTTCCCCGTGACGCCAAGGGTCTCCTCCAACAACACAAGATCGTCAATGCTCGGAACCGCCGCGGACGGACGGGAGGGATGCTTACACGGAGTGGATGCTGACCTTTGTTCCGTGCACCTCGGCCAACGTGCGTAGGTCTGACGCGTCGCTGGTCAGGACCGAATGATCCTTCGATGCCGCGTTCAGCACGACCGTGGCATCGACGATGTCGCTGGTTCCCGCACGGGCCAACAGCGCGCCGACCGCTCGTGCGGTTTCCTCGGAAAGCGGCTCGATGTCACAGCCCTTCAACAGGCGGGACAGGTTCGGTTGCGGCCCGCCCCGCCAGACCTGCGCCAGTACGGGCGCCGGAACGACTGGCCGGACATCGTGCTCCAGCGCCTCGGCGTGCGTGGCCCACACCTTGTGGTCCGCCTGTTCAGCGGCAATAAGCGCCCCCGCGTCGTAGACCAGACCCTTCATTCGATCACTCCGAGGTCACGCAGGACGCGGCGGGCGTTCTCCCGAGCTTCCTCGGGAATGGGGCCGTGCTCGGCTTCGTACTCGCGGACGGCCGCGAGACCCTCCTGGATGCCGATGTGATGGTCGATCAGGCGGGATATCCAGGCCGACAGGCTGATGCCCTCGGTCGCCGCTGCCGCCCGTGCGGCAGCGAGCACACGTTCGTCCAGGGAGAGGGACACCTTCGCCACGGCCATGCCGTCACCGTAGTCGATCTGTTCGTACCATCGGTACGAACATGCGGCCGAGAGCTCTCGGCCCGGCCAATCCGGAAGCAGGGTCACTGCGCACCTTCCTCCAACCCCTGGCAGATCTTGCTGTAAAGCAAGATTACCGGCCGAAGTAGGCAGATCGGCACGTAGCGTATACATCGAGACCACAGAATCGTTGAAACGCCGGTCAGACAGCCGTCCGCGACCAGATGATCGATTCCTGCCGGCCGCCGGTCGGCGTCCACCCACAGCTAACGGGCAGCTACCAGTAGCGGCGGACATCGCTTCTTCTTCGCGCCGAGCCGTACCGGCCGGCGGCGGCACGGGTCAGCGCAAGCGGTGGGCTACTTCGGTCGCCCAGTACGTCAGGATGATGTCCGCGCCCGCCCGGCGGACGGCGGTGATCGTCTCGGTGATGGCACGCTCGCGGTCGATCCAGCCGCTGGCTGCCGCGGCCTCCACCATCGCGTACTCACCGGACACCTGATATGCGGCGACCGGCACGTCAACGGCGTCGGCAACCGCCCGCAGGACGTCGAGGTAGGCCAGTGCCGGCTTCACCATCACGGCGTCGGCGCCCTCGGCGAGGTCGAGCGCGACCTCGCGCAGGGCCTCACGCGCGGAGCGGGCGGGGTCCTGCTGGTAACCGGCGCGGTCACCGAAACGCGGTGCACATTCGGCCGCGTCCCGGAACGGGCCGTAGAACGCCGAGGCGTATTTCGCCGAGTAGGCCAGGATCGGGACGTCGGGGAAGCCGCCGCTGTCGAGCGCCGCCCGGATCGCGCCCACCTGCCCATCCATCATCCCGCTCGGGGCCACCACGTGGGCGCCGGCGCGGGCCTGCGCCAGGGCGATCGAGGCGTAGCGGGCCAGGGTGGCGTCGTTGTCGACCTCGCCGTCCTCGGTCAGCAGACCGCAGTGACCGTGGTCGGTGTACTCGTCCAGGCAGAGGTCCGTCATGATCACCATGTCGTCGCCGATCTCGGTGACAAGATCAGCGAGGGCGAGCTGCACGATGCCGGACGGGTCGTCCGCGGCCGAACCGCGCCCGTCCTTGTGCGCCGGGACACCGAAAAGGATCAGACCGCCGACGCCGGCCCGGGCCGCCTCCACCGCAGCCTTGCGCAACGACTCCCGCGTGTGCTGGACCACCCCGGGCATCGAGGCGATCGGAGCGGGGGTGCCGATGCCCTCCTTGACGAACACCGGCAGCACAAGATCATCAGGATGCAGCCGGACGTCGGCAACCAGCCGACGCAGCGGCGCGCCACGGCGCAGCCGGCGGGGCCGCGCCAGGGGGAATCCCGCACCCCCACCGGCGATGGCGCCCGACGGCACGCTCACCGCCGGGAACCGCGCCGGGGCTTGGGCAGGCGGGCCGAGAGCGGACCGACCTTGCCCAGCTCCTCCCGGTGCTCGGCTGCGAAGTCGGCCAGCGCCTGCACCAGCGACGGGATCGTCGCCTCGGCCGCCTGGACGTCGACGCGCAGGCCCAGCTCCACCGCGGTGGCCGCGGTCTGCGGGCCGATCACCGCGATCACCGTGGTCTCGTGCGGCTTGCCCGCGATCCCGACCAGGTTGCGCACGGTCGAGGACGAGGTGAACACCACCGCGTCCACCCGGCCGCCCTTGAGCGCCTCCCGGATCGGGGCCGGCGGCGGCGCGGCCCGCACCGTACGGTACGCCGTGACGTCGTCGACGTTCCAGCCGCGGTCCTTCAGGCCGGCCACCAGGGTCTCGGTGGCGATGTCGGCCCGGGGCAGCAGCACCCGGTCGAGCGGATCGAACACGTCGTCGTACTCGGGCCAGTCGGCGAGCAGGCCCTCACTGGACTGCTGGCCGGAGGGAACGAGGTCCGGGCGGATACCGAAGGCGCGCAGGGCGTCCGCAGTCGCCTCGCCGATCGCGGCCACCTTGACGCCGGCGAACGCCCGCGCGTCCAGGCTGCGCTCCTCGACCTTCTCCTGGACGGCCTTGACCGCGTTGACCGAGGTGAAGGCCACCCACTGGTAGCGTCCCGACACCAGGCCGGTGATCGCGCGTTCCATGGGTGCGGCCGTCCGCGGCGGCTCCACCGCGATCGTGGGCACCTCCAGTGGACTCGCGCCGTGCGAGCGCAGCAGATCCGACAGGATCGCCGCCTGCTCCTTCGTCCGGGGCACCAGCACCGTCCAGCCGAACAGCGCGCGCGACTCCCACCAGGACAGCTTGTTACGGGCTGCGACCGCGGCACCGATCGACATCACCACGCAGGGGGCGTTCGCGATGACGGGTGCCGCGTCGGACTCGATCCGGTCCAGGGTGGAGGAGACCGTGCGCTGGTCGGTCGTGGTGCCGTCCACCGTCACCGACACGGGGGTGTCACCGGCCCGGCCGTGTTCGACCAGTGCCGCCGCCACCTTGCCGACCTCGTTCGAGACCGCGGTCACCACGAGGGTGCCGGGTGCCTGGGCGAGCGCCACCCAGTCGACGTCCGGGCCGCCGGACCCGCCAGGGGCGTCCAGGCTTCCGCTGAGCCCACCAAGGCCGAGCGACGCACCCAGTGGCGAGGCCCCCAGACCGGAACCGAGAGCGGGCCCGCCCAGGCCCGTGCCGCCCAGGCCCGTGCCGCCCAGGCCGGAACCGCCGAGACCGGAACCGCCGAGACCGGACAGGCCGCGTCCGCCGATGCGACCGGCCACGAAGGGAGCGGAACCCAGCCCCGCGGCGGGCGTGTCCGTCACCGGGGTCACGTTGGGCTGCACACCGCTGGCGGAGAAGACTCCCAGCGTGCTCGCGAAGGTGACCGGAAGGCCGGCAGCGATCCCGGAGTAGGTGGCGACCGCCGCGCCGGTCGGAATCCCCGGCACGACCCGGAAAGGAATCTTCGCCTTGGCCAGTGCCTGCGCGTCGGCAGTACCGATTCCGGTCAGCCATGGGTCCGAGGCATACAGCCGCACGACCCGCTCACCGGCACGAGCCCGGGTGACGACCGCGGCGGTCGCCGCGTCCGCGTCCAGGATTGGTCTTGCCGCCTCGGTATCGCCGATCCGCAGCACCTCACCGGGTAGCTTGGCGACAATCTCGGGGGCGACGTCCGGATCAACGATTATCGAATCGGCCCCGGCCAGCGTCTCGGTGGCGAGAACTGTCAACAAACCGGGGTCGCAGGGGCCTGCTCCAACGAGGGCGACCGGGGTTAGAGGCTTCTTCGTGCGGCGGGTGGCCATGATCAGCGATTTCCCATCAGCGTCTGTGCTCCGGCGGACAACATCTTGTCCGCGAGGCGCTCTCCCAGCGCCTCCGGGTAGTCGGCGGACCCGGTGATCTCGCACCGGAGAACACGGTTCCCCTCCGGCAACGGCGACCACGGCCCGTGGTCGGATCGCACCGGCGCCCGGTGCTCCAGCGGACGCCATCGCGACGTCGGCAAGGGCACCAACCAACGCGCCACAACCGACCTCAATGGCCGCCGGGTAGGCACGCTCGGCAACAACAGCAGTCCGCGATGGTGGATCGTCCAGCACAAACCGTAGCAGCTGGCCGAGAGTTGCTTGTCGTCGGTACAGGCTGCGCGATCGAAGACGAACCCCGACGCATCCTGGTCACCTACGTATTCGACTGCCAGCGCATCCCTCCTGTCACCTCGCCAGGCATCCACCCGGACGCCGCTGCCTGATCGAACGTCCTGTCCTCACAACGTCGTCCTGTCCTCACAACGTCCTGTCCCCAGGGCGCTGCGACTGTGAGGCCGGCGTCAACAGGCACTGCCGGGTCCACGGCCCCACAGACCTCGTACATCGCTTCGCGATGGGTCACCGAAGCCTGCTCGCTGATCCAACGCGCCTATCGGCGCGGCCCTTATTCGGCGACGTTACCTCGTATCGGCACAACATTCAGTCCCAGGCCGGGTATGCGCTCAGTCCCAGGCCGGGTATGCGCTGCTGGCCACTCGCCAGGTGGTCATCGCCCCATTGCGATGCTCAGGTGGCGCACTCGCTTCGGCCGCCATGCGGGCACACACCCCGCGCCGCATGGCGGGATCGAAGGGCACGGCGGGATCGAAGATTTCCCTTCATGGAGGTCATGGAGGTCATGGAGCCTCCGGCAGATCGGGTGCCGAGACCACCGCGGGGGCTTCCCGAGGCAGATCAAACAGCTCCCGCAGCGCCTCGGCATAGGAATCACCACCAGGGGACGCCGCAAGTTGCTGGACCCGCACGGTCGGCGCGTGCAGGAGCTTGTCCGCCACCCGGCGCACTGCACCTTCGACCACGGCCCAGTCCCGCGAGTCAAGATTGGGCAGCCGGGTCTGCAGCCGGGCGAGTTCCTCCCGGACGACAGCGGCGGCCTGTGCCCGCAGTGCCACGACCGTCGGGGCGACCCGGTGCGCACGGCGGCGGTCGAGATAGGCACTGACCTCGGACGCCACGAGGGTCCGCACCGACTCGACGTCGCCGACCGCCTGCTGGCCGTCAAGGGCCGTCCGCAGCGTGTCGAGGTCGATGAGGGTGGCGCCCGGCAGATCACGGACGGCCACGTCGACGTCCCGCGGGAGCGCGAGATCCAGCAGCACCAGCGGCCGGGAGCCGCGCCGGGCCAGCGAGTCGGCCACCAGCTGCCGGGTCAGGATCAGCCCGGACGCACCGGTCGAGGAGATCACCAGGTCGGCCCGGTCCAGCTCGTCCGCCAGCTGCGCGAGCGGGATCACCTTGGCGCCGTAGGTGTCGGCGATCCGGCGGGCCCGTGCCGCGGTGCGGTTCGCGACGACGAGATCGGCCGCGCCGGCCCGCCGCACGACCGCCGCGGCTAGCGCCCCCACCACTCCCGCACCCACGAGCAGGACGCGTCGACCGGCCAGCGCGCCGTCGGCGGGCACGTTCCCGGGTGACGGGTCGGGCGCACTGGAGGGCACCGGCTCCCACCCGTCTGCGGCCATCCGTACCCCGACGGACACGATCGACGCTCCGGCCGTGCCGATCGCGGTTTCGCTGTGCGCCCGCTTACCGACCCGCAGAGCCGTCTGGAACAGGCCCTCGAGAGCGGCACCGACGCTGGCCTCGGCCTGGGCCGCGCGCAGCGCCGAGCGGACCTGCCCGAGGATCTGCGTCTCCCCCACCAGCATCGAGTCAAGCCCGCAGACGACCGAGAACAGGTGGCCGACGGCCCGTGCCTCGTGGTGGACGTACAGGTGTGGGGCGAGATCCGACAGCTGCGTCCCGGTGATCCGGGTGAGCTGGTCGGACACGTCGGCAACGCCTCCGTGGAAGGTCTCCACCTCGG
>NZ_CAAAFO010000147.1:200883-203020 GCF_900634715.1 Candidatus Protofrankia californiensis
CGCTTGCGAGCCTCATGGAACGACAGGATCTGCAACTCCACAGCAAGATCAACCTTGCGCACGTCCACTCCCACCGGCACCGACAACGCGATCGGCGCGAAATTGAGGATGCTTGTGACTCCCGCGGAGACAAGGCGGTCGCACACTGCCTGCGCAGCTGCCGCCGGCGTGCAGATGACACCTATCGTCACCTGGTTGCGCTCGACAAGGACCTCCATCTCGTCAAGCGGGCTGACCACGACGCCACCGATGGATTCGCCGATCCGGCCGGGGTCGACATCGAGCAGGGCGACCACACGGAATCCCCGGGACTGGAAACCGCCGTATCCCGCGAGCGCGTGGCCGAGGTTGCCGACCCCGACCAGCAGAACCGCACGGTCCTCGGTCAGCCCGAGCTCGGCGGCTATACGGCCGAGCAGGAAGTCCACGTCGTAGCCGACGCCACGCGTCCCGTACGAGCCGAGGTAGGACAGATCCTTGCGGACCTTCGCCGAGGTCATGCCCGCCGCCTTCGCCAGTGTCTCGGACGACACCGTACGGACTGCCCGATCTGCCAGCGAGGTGAGGACCCGCAGGTACAGCGGGAGGCGGGCAACTGTCGCCTCAGGCACGGACGAGCGTTCACGGACAGTGGTGGCTGCCCGCCGAAGCTCGGTCATGTACGGCTCCCGCACCATTCGAGACGCCCGACTGCCGACGGCGCCGGCCGTGCGGCCCCACAGTGCTGCACGGTCGAACGACACCAGTAGACGACTGTCGGGGCGAGTTTACGACTTCGTGAAGGTGTTCACGAAGTCGGCGTGATCTTAAGTTCAGGTACGCCATGGACCCGACCTACGATCATTTCCTCGACCACCCCCAGCGGCCACCGGTCAGTGCGCGCCGCAGACGGGCTTCCTCGACCCGCCAGTAGCCGTGTTCCCGCCCGTCGACGAGAACCACCGGGACGCGATCACCATAGGCATCCGCGAGATCGGCCGACGTGTCGACATCGACCTCGGTCCAGCCGACGCCGGTGTCGGCCGCCACCCGGGCCACCGCGACCCGGGCGTCAGCACAAAGATGACAACCGGCCCGGACCAGCAGGGTGACCCGAACATCCGATCGCGCACTGCCGACGCCGCTGACATCCGCCTGCGCACTGCCGACGCCGCTGCCGCTGCCGGCGCCTCGACCCGCGGAAACCCTCACCATCGCTCCGATCATCAAAAGGTGTCACGCGTAAAAAGATCGCCTGCACCGTGCAACAAAGCCAGAAAAGCACTTCCTCCCGGCACATGAGACGACCGCGCATCTTCGCCCCACTCCACATGCCCGGTGTCGGGTCGTTGGCTACACTCAGCTCCCTAGGGTTCTGGAGGGCCAAAGGCAGCGCGATCATGTTCTTCCTGCGCTCGGGGTTCCTCCCGGATCGGTTACGCCGATGCGGGAGGTCCGGGAGGCCCAGGTCCCCGGGCCATTCCGAGGACTCCGACCGCGTGAGAAGCATGCCCGTCAGATCGCTGCACGGACCGTCGGGTCCTCAGTCCCCGGGTCACTGAATGGGTCGTCCCTGGCCGTGGCATACCTTGACGCGAGAGGAGCAAAGATCGATCGCGTCGCCGTCGGCCCGGTCCCACCTGTCCGACACACACCGGAGGATCCCGGTCTCCGAGCGGGTCGTGCCCTGCTTCACCGAGCCTCCTCGATCTTTGGAGCCAGTATGCCCTCCGCCCTTTCCCGAGCGCTGCGGGGACGTGGAAGCGAGGACCCCCACCTGGCAGACGACCCGAGGCTCGACCTGAAGTCCGTCGCCGCCCGCGACGCCGCGGACCGATCGCCGACGTGAACCCGCCGTGGCCGCAACGAGCTCCCGATCCCGGTAGCTGCGCGGCGCTACGCGCCGGCACCGCCTGCTTTGCGGTGCCACGTGCCGATCCCACCTGCTTTGCGGCACTACGCGCCGAGCTGGCTCGCATCATGATCATCTCCTCCGCGGCCATGCTGGCCAGACCCCTTGTGGCCAACTCGACCGCGGGAACATCGCCTGGCCGGCAGACGGTCCGGGCCGCATCCCCCGACGGCCGGACCGATCACCAGGCGTCCGTTCCCGACGAGCCGCCGCCGAACACGCACCGGCCCGACGCCGACCTCGCGG
>NZ_CAAAFO010000147.1:203366-216550 GCF_900634715.1 Candidatus Protofrankia californiensis
CGACAGCGAGGCATTCGGAGAGCTCTACGACCTCTACATGGGGATGGTCTTCCGGTACGTGTACTACCGGATAGGCAGCTGGACGGCAGCCGAGGACATCGTCAGCGAGACCTTCCTGCGTGCGTTGCGCAACATCGGGACCTTCACCTGGCAGGGGCGTGACATCGGCGCCTGGTTCATCACCATCGCCCGGAACCTGATAATCGACTCCAGGAAGTCCAGGCGGGCCCAGCTGGAGTTTCCCCGACGACATCCTGTCGGCAGGACAGGATGTCGTCGTATCCGGGCCGGAAGAGTCGGTCCTGGCCGTCATCACCGGCAGAGCCCTCATGGACGCCGTCCGCACGCTCAGCCCCGAACAGCAGGAATGCGTGGTACTGCGCTTCGTGGAAGGACTCTCCGTCCGGGAGACCGCGTTGGCGATGGGCAAGAACGAGGGTGCGATCAAGGCTCTTCAGTACCGGGCCGTGCGATCCCTGGCACGGCGTATCCAGGAGGGGTCGGTCTGAGCCCCACACCGCCGCGGGTGCAGGCATCCCGACCGCCCCGGCCGCCCGCGGACCGTGCGTGTGCTGGTACGCGTCCCCGGCCCCGGACCGTTTTCACCGTACGCTTTCCACGTCACAGTGACAGCGCGGTCCTTCCCCGCGCCGCGCACGCCCAGGAGATCACGATGCGGTTTCGACCACGCCCGCAACGGTCAGCGGACGACAAGGCCCGCAGAGCCGATGCCGAAGCCGCCGCTACCGCGGCGCTGAAGGTGGCCGCCGACCAGGCGGCCAAAGCACCACCGGACCCGACCGCGGCGGCCTTCTTCGACGTGGACAACACCATGATGATGGGGGCGTCGATCTTCTACTTCGCGCGCGGGCTGGCCGCGCGCGACTTCTTCCAGTCCCGGGACCTGCTGCGATTCGGCTGGCAACACGTCACCTACCGGGTCTGGGGGCTGGAGAACACCGACGGGATGCGGGACGTCAAGGAGGCGGCGCTTGCGTTCGTCGCCGGCCGTGAGGTCGCCGAGATCGTCCGCTTCGGTGAGGAAATCTACGACGAACGGATGGCGGAACGGATCTACTCGGGCACCCGGGCCCTGGCCGAGCAGCACCTGGACGCCGGGCAGCGGGTATGGCTCGTCACAGCCACGCCGGTGGAACTGGCCTCGGTCATCGCTCGGCGGCTCGGGCTCACCGGTGCGCTCGGAACGGTCAGCGAGGTCGTGGACGGACGCTACACGGGCCATCTCGTCGGGGAACCACTGCACGGCCCGGCCAAGGCGGCCGCGGTGCGCGCTCTTGCCGAACGCGAACAGCTGGATCTTTCCCGGTGCTGGGCCTTCTCCGACTCGATCAACGACCTGCCCATGCTGTCGCTGGTCGGCCATCCCGTCGCGATCAATCCCGACCCCGACCTCAAGGCCGTCGCCCGGGAACGGGACTGGCCGATCAAGGATTTCCGCACAGCCAGGAAGGCCGCCCGCATCGGCGTGCCGACAGCCGCCGGGATGGGCGCGCTGGCCGGAGGGGTGGCGGCTGGCATGGCGCTGCGCCGTCGGTACATCGGCGCGACCGGCTGATCACCAGGCGGCGTCTCGCCGGAACCTGACAGCCTGGGCAACCAGGCAATCTCGCACAGCCTGGGCAACCCGGCAACCTGGACCTGAACGGGTGCGCCTACCGGCGGCCGCTGGGCATGCCGGGATCGTTCGGCGTGCCCAGCCGGGTGGTACGCGCCGGGCCCGGCGGCTCGTCCCGGCGCACCACAAAGAAGATCGTGGCGACCGAGGCCGCCTCGATGACGGCCAGCCACACCGACAGGAAAAGATCGCCTATAACCGCCAGCGCAGCGACCGCTGCGGTCACTGACAGCAGATAGCCGGCTGCGAGACTGCGACCCACCCATGTTCGTCCCGACCTCGTGCGCCACCAGGTCCCACGGTGCCCATCCACGGTCGCCATGAGTCAGAAGAATACCGATCGGCGTTGCATCAGCAGCCCGTAGAGGGAATGTTGGATCGTTTCCCGGATACGATCTGTGAGTTCGAACACCAGCATCGGGTCCTCGGCCGCGGCCGCGGCCGGGGTCGGGGTCGGGGTCGGCGATTCTGTGTCCACCGGCTCGCCGAACTCGATGAACCATTTCGACGGCAGCGGTATCAGACCGAGGATCCCCAGCCACGGAAATGTCGGCGTGATCGGGAGGTAGGGCAGCCCGAGCAGTCGGGCGAGCGTCCGGAGATTTCCGATCATCGGATAGGTCTCCTCGGCCCCGACAATCGTGCAGGGAATGATGGGGACGCCCGTACGCAGGGCCGCCGAAACAAAACCTCCGCGGCCGAAGCGCTGCAGCTTGTACCGTTCGCTGAACGGCTTGCCGATCCCCTTGAAACCTTCCGGCCAGACACCCACCAGGTGGCCACCGGCGAGCAGCCGTTCGGCGTCGGCCTGACAGGCGAGGGTGTTACCGGTCTTGCGTGCCATCGGCGCGAGGAACGGCACGGAGAACACCAGGTCCGCGGCGAGTATCCGCAGATGCCGGTGGGCCGGATGATGGTCCATTATCGCCAGCGAAGTCATGATCGCATCCAGTGGCAACGTACCGGAGTGGTTGGCCACGATCAACGCGCCGCCGGTGTCCGGAATGTTTTCCAGGCCGCGGGTCTCGATCCGGAAGTAGTTCTGGTAGATCGGACGCAGCAGCGGCGCGATGACGTTCTCGGTCAGATCCTGGTCGAAGCCGTGCTCGTCGACCACGTAATCGCCGGTGATCCGTCGCCGCAGGAAGGCGAGGAAACCCGCGAGAGCCCGCTCGAGACTGCCCGCGTCGGCCAGCGGCTCGGACGGCAGCGCGGACACCTGCCCGGCGCCGGAATCATCGGAGGGGGCATGCCTGCCGGAAACACCCGCCCGTCCCTTCGACGCCTGCGCACCGCCGTTTCCGCGGGCATTTACCGTCCGGTCGACGTCGGCCGTCCCGTCGACGTCAGCCGTCCGCCCGGTGCCTGCCGCACGGTTCGCGGCGGCGAGCCGACCGCCACGTACGCTGCCGGTCTCCTCACCGGCGGATTCCCCGAATTCCGGGGATTCCCGGGGATCCCCGGAATCTGCCGAACCCCGCACACCGGCATCGCCGGTACCTTTCGTGTCGGCGGTACCGAGACGGGAGGACGCCCGCCGCGCCGCGCCCCGGGCCCGAGAGGAACCACCGTCGCGCCGCCGTTGGCCACCGGATCTCTCCGGACCCGTCTCCACCGTCGCCGAAGCGGTCGGATCGTCCCGGTGCGGCTCCAGGTCGCCGTCGTCAGCCATCCGATATTCGACAACATGCCCACTGTCGACCGATTCACCGGCATTGGCACCGTTCACGGCAATCGGATCGTCGTGATCGCCGTCTGACGGGCCCTGCGGCCGGGAACGGCGCTCCGCCGCGCCACCGCCCGCCCTGATTCGGGCATCCTTGCTGCCTAGCGGGATGATGCGCGCCTCACTCACACCCGTGACCACCTTTTCACCGGACTTGCCCTGATACTCCGTGTGAGCTTCCAGGGTTTCCAGGGTTTCCTGGGTTCCTTTGGGACCTCCGAGCGCGCGACACGCGCGACAACGGCCATGCTCGTGCGCTCTTCGGCCGACTGGGAGACCGGTGGACAACACCTGTCCGGCTCGTGTCCCCCGGACAGCCCGTTCGCTGATCGAATGCCGTTATTCAGCGGCCTCCCAACCTTCGATCCACTCCTGCCGAACCGGGCCGCACGGCGGACGCCGCGCGGTGGACACGGTCATGACCAGACTCAACCTCTTCTCTGCCTGCCTACCTTCTCCCCGCCCGCCGCGGAAGCCACCCAAAGATGGTGACGACGTCATGACGTCCCGACCAGCCTGCGCCGCGCAAGCACGTCCAACAAAGTCCGCTCCAGCCGGATCACGGCGTCGCGGTCGATCGCGAAACGCATCGGACGGTCTCGTACGAAGTCGTCAAAAGTCTGCAGTGTCGTGAATCGCGGGACGTAGTTGAACACGTGTTTCAGGCGGGTCGTGTCGACCGCACGCCCGTGCGCGAGGAAGCCGAGCTGCTCGGCGGAGAAGTCCAACAGCCGGGATCTGCGGACCAGATTTCCCAACGTGACCACGGCCGGGGACGGTACCGGCAGAGGGGCGCGCCCGGCACGCCGCACGGCCTGGGAGAGCAGGAGAACGCCGTCCCCGGCAACGTTGAACGTGCCCGGATGGTCCTCGACAGCCGCCTTCATGAGCACACCGAGCGCGTCCTCGCTGTGCAGGAGCTGCAGGCGCGGATCAAAGCCGAGCACCGTCGGGACGACCGGCAGCTCGAGGTAACGGGTCAGCGGGCTGTCGATGCCGGGGCCAATGATGTTGGTAAACCGCAGCACGCTGACGGTGACATCGGGCCGCCGGCGGCTGAAACCCCGTACGTACCCCTCGACCTCCAGGGCGTCCTTGCTGTAACCCCCGCGAGGAAGACTGCGCGGCTCCATGTCCTCGGTGAACAGCGCCGGGTCACGGGGAGATGATCCGTAAATCGTCGTGGTGGACTTTACGATGACCTTTGTGACGCTCGGAGCCTTCTGACATGCGGCGAGGAGCTGCATGGTGCCGATGACGTTGATTTCCTTCATCGTCGCCCGTCCGCCGGCTCCGAGCGGAGTGGCGATCACATTCAGATGAAGGACGGTGTCGACGGCGGCGGCACCGATTACCTTTGCGATCAGCGGATTACGGATGTCCGCGCGGACGAACTGCGTGCGGCCAAGGTCGTCGTGTGGAGGCGCGGTATCGACCCCGATCACATTCTCGATCTCCGGATCAGCCGCGAAGACGCTCGCCACCTGCGCGCCGAGCGGCCGAGAAACACCAGTCACCAGCACGCAGCGTGGTCGCATTTCTCGTCGCCCCCTACCCCCGACATCCGAACCCATGCTACGCCCTGGTGTTGTCGCGGCAGAAACATCGTGGCGTACATGGCGTGGTGTCCTATTGGTCAACGTTAACCAACGTCGACATTGACGGGGCAACATAACCCGAGGCGACACCGCCGGCTCATCCGGTAACGATTCCGGAGTCTCGTCCGACAACGATTCGCGGGCCTCATCCGGCGACATCGCCCGATCCGGCGGCATCATCCGGCAGCATCGCCGGATCAGTCGCGTCGAGCACACAACCGAACGCGGCCCGCAACGGCCGAAAGGCGACCGAAAGCCGGCCGGACGCCGGCGAGGCCGACCCGGATACCGGAAAGATCATCCGGGATGCAGGCGAGGCCGACCGGCCGTCGGAATCAGGCGGGAATCGGGAGCAACACGGCAGACACGACTGATCACGGACGGAGCTCGCGGAAGGGCTCACAGGAAGCATGTGCTGTCACGACCGCGCCACGACCACACAGCACACCCGCGGAGCACGTCCGCCGCATGGCAACGGGCGGGTAGCCGTCCCGGTGGCGAAACACCGCGGCCGGCACCGGTAGGAACAGATCCCGGTCGGAGACCTGCCGGACGTCGACGCCGTCACCCGGCACGTGTCCGGCAGGGGATGCCAGTCCGTGGTCCGGGGAGAGAACCGGTCCACGAACCCATGACGCGACCCCCGGCGCCAACGCCGGTCCGGTTGCCGTCAGTCACATCAGGTGCCGTCCGTCATACGGAACTTCCGGCAGTGACTGGCGGCCGGCAGCGAAGGGTGCACCACCCGGTATTATCCGGTTACGCGGCGTTCACCCCAGGCCGTCCAGCCCCTACGTCCGGCGTCCGGCACAAGGACGCGCAGCACCGCGCCACGCAGCGCGGCAACGGAAGGAACTTGAAGTAATCGTTTAGCTACTTCTTGTTGCGCCGTTGAACGCGGGTCCGCTTGAGGAGCTTGCGGTGCTTCTTCTTGGCCATTCGCTTGCGACGCTTCTTGATAACCGAACCCACGAACCCGACCGATCTGTTGGAAGGAAAGCCGAACGAACTACCGGCCGAGCCTACCCGGTCCGCCGGTCAACGCGGCGCGATCACGGGTTCCCTCACGCCGCCGGACGCCTCCACCCGTCGATCATGATTTTTTGCGCGCTCGGAGGCCGAAGGAACCTAGCCGGGGCTGGCGAGCTCGCGAGAACGGTCCCGGGCCGCCTCGATCGCGGCCAGCAGCGCCGCCCGGACGCCGTGCTTCTCCAGCTCCCGGATAGCGGTGATCGTCGTACCGCCCGGGGACGTCACCGCCTCCCGCAACATCACCGGATGCTCACCGGAGTCGCGCAGCATCACAGCGGCCCCCACCGCGGTCTGCACCAGCAACTGCGCCGCGACCCCCCGCGGAATCCCCAGCAGGATGCCTGCGTCGATCATCGATTCGACCAGGTAGAAGAAGTAGGCCGGGCCGCTGCCGGAGAGGGCTGTCACGGCGTCCTGCTGCGCCTCGGGTACCCGTACGACCTTGCCGACCGGCTCCAGCAGGTCCTCGGTACGGCGCAGGTGCTCCTCGCCGGCATGGGCACCGGCCGAGATCGCCGACATCGCCTCGTCCACGAGAACAGGGGTGTTCGTCATCACCCGCACCACTGGTGTGCCCGCGGCAAGCCGGTGCTCCAGGAACGCGGTGGTGACGCCGGCCGCCACCGAGATCACCAGGTGATCCGGCGTGACGACGTTCGTGATCTCGCCGATCAGAGCGGTCATGTCCTGCGGTTTGACCGTGAGTATCAGCACGTCCGCCCGGGCGGCCGCGGCCGGGTTGGAAACCGCTTCGACCCCGTGGCGGGCGGACAGTTCCTCGGCACGGCCCGACCGCCGTGCCGTCACGAACAGATCGCCCGGGTCATGCCCGGAGCGCAGCATTCCCGACAGCAACGCCTCGCCGAGTTTGCCGGCACCGAGGATCGCGATCGTCATGGACGTCCCTTCAGCCGGCGGACCATCCCTGTCATCCGGTGGACCGCCTTTCTCACTTGGCTCTCACGTGGCTCTCACTTGGCTCTCACCGGTTCTCACGTTGTTCTCACTGGTTCTTGCTGCTCATCGCGCTGTTCTCACGCGGTGGACCGCAACGCACGCACGAAGAACAGCAGGTTGGCCGGACGTTCGGCGAGCCGCCGCATCAGATAGCCGTACCACTCGCGCCCGCACGGAACATAGACCCGTACCACCTCACCGGCCCTGGCAAGGCGCCGCTGCTCCCCCGGCCGGACTCCGTACAGCATCTGGTACTCAAACGGTCGCCGGTCAGACCCCTGCAGCGGTCCGACCGCTCGCCCGGCAAGCCGCCCTCCCACGGCCAGCTCGCCGGCGAGGCTCGCGGCCAGCTCGACCAGGGCCGGATCATGGGTGGCCACCATCGGATAACCCCGGCCCGCCATCAGAACCGCCAGGCACCGCGCGTAGGAGGCGTTCACCTCGGCCCGACGGATGTACGCGACCGAGGCCGGCTCGGCATAGGCGCCCTTGCACAGCCGCACCCGACCGCCCGCAACAGCGAGATCGCGACAGTCCGCCTCGGTACGCCGCAGGTACGCCTGGACGACGGCACCGGTTTCGTCGAACTCCCGGCGCAGCTCGCCGACAACGGTCAAGGTGGCGTCGGTGGTGGTGTGGTCCTCCATGTCGACGGTGACGCGCGTGCCGGCGTCGCGGGCCGCCTGGCACACCCGGAAGGCGAGGTCGCGAGCAAGCGAGGCATCCAGCCCCGCACCCAGTGCGGAAAGCTTGACCGACACCTCCGTCGCGGGTGTGAGCCCCGCGTCGGCCAGGGCGCGCAGCAGTTCGCTGTAGTCGGCGGCCGACTCCTCGGCCAGGTGACGGTCGGTCACATCCTCTCCGAGGAGATCCAGGGACACCCGCAGACCGGCGTCACGCAGACCGGCGGCGACCGTGACCGCCGCCGTGACGTCCTCGCCCGCGACGAATCGCGCGACCACCCCCCGGGTCAGCGGCGCGGTGGACACCAGCCGCCGGACCCGCGGATCACCTGAAGCCATCAGCAACGCTGTTCGCAGCACCGCTCAAGGATCCCGCAGAGCGCCCTCCAGGAACACGAGGACCACGGGGTTACCGACCCACCATCGGTAACCCCGCACGGCGACCAACCCATCCACCAGAGGCCCGGCGAATCGTTACGAAGCCGCCTCCCGGCCAGACCTCATCCCAGCCGACCCATCTCCCCGGCCAGGCCCGAAGGATGTGGATGCGGTGCTGTTGTGACAGCAGCGGATCCACATCCTTTCCCGTGACTGGTCACCTTCAGCATCATGGCGAAGCCCCCAACCCGCTCCGGTCCTTTTCCTTACCGATCATCACTGAATGATCGGTAAGCCCACCCCAGCGGCCAGCCCATCCGCCAGGGGTCCCCGAATCGTCGCGGAGCGACTATTCGGGGGAAGGCGGGCCACGACCAACACCGTGTGAAATGGCTCAGTGACCATACCGTCGGGGAAAACCTTCAGTAGCGAGCGCCGCTCGGCGTCCAGGAAGTCCTCCAGCCGATCTCCGATCGCCTGGACGTACGACTTCGAGCGCAGCCACAGCTCGTACCTGTCCAGCGGGAGCGTCCGGCTCCAGCGGCCGGACACCGTCACGACCTCGGTGAACAGGCCCGTCCAGCGCAGCTCGTCCGACCAGGGGCGGGTGCGGTAGGCGCGCTGGTAACCGGGACTCATCGCCTCCAGCCGCTGCTGTTGACGCTCCCACCAGCGTAGATCCTCGCCGTCGACGTCGTTCCACCAGAGCGCGAGCGCACCGCCGGGACGCAGCACCCGCGCCGCCTCGGCCGCGGCCACCGGCACCCGCACCCAGTGCCACGCCTGGGCGTAGCAGACAAGGTCCGCCACGGCGTCGGAGAACGGCAGGGCCTCACCGTCGGCGCGTACCGCGGCGATCCCGGGGGTGCGTTCCCGCAGCCGGCCGAGCATCCCCGAACTGTGGTCCACCGGGATCACCCGGGCACCCCGCACGAGCAGTGCGCGGGTGGCTATGCCGGTCCCCGCGCCGACCTCGAGGATGTCCGCGCCGGCCAGCTCACGTCCGGCCAGCCATTCCAGATCCTTGAACAGCCGATCAGGATAGGACGGCCGCGCGGCGTCATAAGCATCCACCAGCGGATCGAAAAGTGACCTGGTGCTCACTGCTGCATGGTGACACCATCACGCAGGAGGCATACAGCTATTCGCCTCTATTCACCTGCGGTAGTTCGCCGGTGTTGTCAACCGACCCGACCGTGACCCCCGGCCGTGACCCCCTGGCCGTGGCTCAGGGTGCGCGACCGCCCGCAGCCGCCGGGGCCGCCGCGAGATTGAGCCGGGTGAAGGCCAGGGCCTCGGCGAGATCGGCCTCCCGCTGCGCCCGGGATTCCGCCCGCCGGGTGTTGATCTCCACAACCACCGTCCCGTCGAAACCCCGGGCCGCGAGCCGTTCCAGCAGGTCGGCGCACGGCTGGTTGCCGCGTCCCGGCACGAGGTGCTCGTCCTTGGCCAGCCCGACCCCGTCAGCCATGTGCACGTGGACCAGTCGCTCGCCCAGCTCGTCGGCCATGGCGAGCGCGTCGGAGCGCGACACGCTCGTGTGCGACAGGTCCAGGGTGACGTGCCGGTAGTCGTCACCCACGGGTGACCAGGCCGGCGCGTACGCGGAAACCTCCCGCCCGCGGGCACGCAACGGGAACATGTTCTCGACCGCGAAGCGGACGGCCGTCTCGCCCGCCATCCTTTCGATGCCCTCGACGAAATCGCGGGCATAGTCACGCTGCCAACGAAACGGTGGGTGAACGACCACGGTCGGTGCATGCAGCGTCTCCGCGACGGTGCGGGCCCGTTGCAACTTCGCCCACGGTTCGACCCCCCACACGCGCTGGGTGAGCAGCAGGCACGGGGAATGGATGGCCAAAATCGGAATGCCGTGATAATCGACAAGCCGCCGCAGAGCCTCCGGATCCTGACTCACCGGGTCCGTCCACACCATGATTTCGACACCGTCATAGCCGAGCCGGGCAGCCATCTCAAAGGCCGCCGCCGTCGACTCCGGATACGTCGACGCGGTCGACAATGCAATCTTGGCTGAAGGAACCTGCGCGATGATCCGCCCGCTTCCACGAGGTGTGAGCAAGGTCGGGTATGCGGTGCCACGGGGCGAAACAGCGGAATCCGCTGTCGGCTGCCGCAAACCTGGGCCACGGCTGTCCGCGACCTCGGCATCCCCGAGCCGCGGCGCTGGGGTCGGCGCCTCGGACATCCTTCCAGAGTAGTGCCTGAGCGCGCAGGCCGGCGCCTCGCGCGAACCGGCCGGGGTCACGCGGAGGTCAACCAGTCCAGCCTGCGCAAAATGATGCCTTCCCGAAGCGCCCACGGGCAGATCTCGACCTCATCCAGGTTCAGCAGGTCGAGGGCTTCGGAGGCGACCACGGACCCGGCGGCCAGCTGGCCCGCGCGATCAGCCGACGCCCCCGGCAGATCACATCGTTCGGCGGCGGACATCTTGCACAGTCGCGTGGATATCTCGCGCAGCGCGTCCCGGCGCAGGACCCGGCGGACATATGGGCCGCGGCTGTAGGGTTCGGCACCGGCGATGCGGGCCAGGGAGCGGAAGGTCTTCGACGTCGCCACCGCCCGGGTGGGCTCGCCGACCACGTACAGCTTGGAGACGACCGGGGCGATCTGCGCCCGGACGTACCGCCGCAGGGCCGTGACCTCGGACCGCTTCGGCGGGTCGTTGGCGAACCAGTCACGGTTGAGCCGGCTCGCCCCCAGCGGCAGGGAGGACACGACGTCCGGGTCCTCGTGCATCCCGGCCGCGATCTCCAGGGACCCGCCTCCGATGTCGAGCGCAAGCAGGCGCCCGGCGCTCCAGCCGAACCAGCGCCGCACCGCCAGGAAAGTCAGCCGGGCTTCGTCCTGCCCCGGCAGGACGTCGAGGGCGACGCCGCTGGCAGTCCGCAGCCGGGCCAGGACGGCCTCGCTGTTGGCGGCGTCCCGCAACGCCGAGGTGGCGAACGCTACAAGATCGTCCACGCCGAGTTCGTCGGCACGTACGCTCATCTGAATGATGCATTCGGTCAGGATCCGCTCACCTTCGGCGGAGAGCGCTCCGTCGCCGTCGAGAAGCTCGACAAGCCTAAGTGGAACCTTCACGCTGGCAGCCGGCAGCGGCTGGCCGCCGACATGGGCGTCCACCACCAGCAGGTGCACGGTGTTCGACCCGATGTCGATCACACCGAGGCGTATCCGGCCGGTCGCGGGCGCAACGGCGACATGACCGACGACTTGATGGGTCAGGGGCTCCCGACGGCCGTCGGGACGGGTCAGGTCCGCCTGCGTCGCAGGCGGTTCACCGATCCCGGACCGGCCGCCGACGGGGGTCCCGACAGCAGAAGTCCCGACGGCGGGCTTCAGTGACATCGGACGCACGAACAGTCCACGCGCGCGACAACAAGCGAACCGTAAAAATCAGTCAAATCAGACAAAAAACGGGAAACGAGCGTCGCTGTCATCCCACGGCCAAGCTTCACGCATCCACTCCCGGTCGGTCGTGCATCAAGCCGGCTGCGACAGGTCAACACCGGCGTCCGGCGAACAACTATGACAGCGATCAGGCACTCACCGCGACCCAGCCGGACAGATCCTTCACCCGATCAAGGTATACGGTGATCGCCGGCGTCAGGCCGGAACATCGATCGAAAGATCATAATCGTGGCGAAAAAATTACAGTTGTGGTGCTGAGCAGACCACGGGCATCAGGGCTCGAACTTGTATCCCAGACCTCGGACGGTCACCAGGTGGCGCGGGCTGCCGGGCTCGTCCTCGATCTTGGTACGCAGGCGCTTGACGTGGACGTCGAGCGTCTTGGTGTCCCCGACGTAGTCCGCCCCCCAGACGCGGTCGATCAGCTGGCCGCGGGTGAGGACCCGGCCGGCGTTGCGCAGGAACATCTCCAGCAGCTCGAACTCCTTCAGGGGAAGCGGCACGGAGGTTCCGTCGACGGTGACGACATGGCGTTCGACGTCCATGCGCACCGGACCGGCCTCCAGCGTCGCCGTGACGCGTTCCTCGATCTCACCGCGGCGACGCAGCACCGCGCGGATACGGGCGACCAGCTCACGGGCGGAGAACGGCTTGGTCACGTAGTCGTCCGCACCGAGTTCCAGACCGACGACCTTGTCTATCTCGCTGTCGCGAGCCGTTAACATGATCACTGGAACGGTCGACCGCTGACGCAGAGCCCGGCAGACCTCCGTACCGGACAGGCCCGGCAGCATCAGGTCCAGCAGCACGAGATCGGCACCGTGCCGCTCGAACTCGGCCAACGCGGTCGGCCCGTCAGCGGCCACCGCGACGTCGAACCCCTCCCGTTCCAGCATGAACGACAACGCGTCCGAGAACGACTCCTCGTCCTCCACGACCAACAGGCGGGTCACGCGTCACACTCCTTCGTCATCGTTGTCATATCCGCGCTCGACGTCGGCGTCGGCCAGCAGCAGAGGCAACCTGATCGTGAAAGTCGATCCGGCGCCCTCGGAACTCCACACGCCCACGCTTCCCCCGTGGTTCGTCGCGACGTGCTTCACAATCGCCAGGCCCAGCCCGGTACCGCCGGTACCGCCGGTCGCACGGGACCGCGCCGGGTCGGCCCGGTAGAAGCGCTCGAACACCCGCTCCAGGTCCTTCTCGGCGATCCCGATGCCCTCGTCGGCAACCGAGAGCTCCACGGTGTCGCCGGAGCGCCGGACACCGACGACGACCCGGGTCCCCGGCGGGGAGTAGTTGACCGCGTTGTCCACAAGATTCGCCAGCGCGGTGACGAGCTGCCCCTCGTCCCCGCTGACCACGAAGTCGCTGTCACCGATCACCGCGACGATGATCTCGCGGGCCGAGGCGGTCAGCCGTGTGCGGTCCAACGCCTCGGTCAGCACCACCGACACCTGTACCGGCCGGGGATCCGGCCTCGGGTCCGCGCCCTGCAGCCGGGACAGATCAATGATCTCCTGGACGAGGCGCGCCAGCCGGGAGGACTCGTGCGTCATCCGGGAGGCGAACCGCCGGACGGCCACCGGATCGTTGCTGGCCGCGGCAACAGCTTCGGCAAGTAGGTGCAGCGCACCGACCGGGGTCTTGAGCTCGTGGCTGACGTTCGCCACGAAGTCACGGCGGACCGCCTCCACCCGGCGAGCCTCGGTGAGATCGTCGATGATCACGGCGACGTGGCC
>NZ_CAAAFO010000147.1:216944-218185 GCF_900634715.1 Candidatus Protofrankia californiensis
GAGGCGGCAGGTCGAGCTGCTGGTCATGGTCGACGCCGTCCCCGCGCGTCCGACCGGCCAGGTCGCTGAGCTCGGCCAGGCCCAGGCGGCCGTCGACGATCACCCCCATGGCGCGGGCTGCCGGGTTGGCCAGCACCACCACGCCGTCGGCGTCCAGGACGACCAGCCCGGACGGGAGTCCGTCGACGAGGCGCCGGATAAGGCGCGAGGGCAGCGCCGCGTGGGCGGCAGTCGGCGGGTTCGCGGCCGCGACATCGCGGATCCGCTGCCGCGGGGACACAATCGTACTGTCGCCCGTCCGGGTTGCGGACGCACCCCGACCCGGCAGGACCGGGCCCGGCGGGACCGGACCCGAGGATGCCGGACCGGAACGGGTCGCGGAGCGCTCCCCGTCGGCGTGCAACCCCGGCCCGGAGACCCCGAAGCCGGATTCCCGCTCGCCCGCACCCTCGCCCACGGCCGAATGGTAGGTGGCTGGCAGCAGCCTGAGGGTGTATCAACCTAACCAATGCCGATAGTCGTCAGGAGTTCATCCGGCCAACAGAGACTGTTCACCGGAGGGCGAGCACCGCCGACCATCGTTGATCGCGGCAGGGTATGCGCGGCGTTCGGGGTCGTATGTACAGGAGCAATCGCTGTTCGCCCTCACCTCATAACCACCTCATAACCACCTCATGACGCGTCGAAAGCCCGAGCGGCAGCTTCCTTCCGGGCAGCCGACGCCGGCTCGCAGTGCCGGGAGCCGGCACGTGCGTGGTCGCGCTCCAAGCGACCTGGACCTGCGGCAGCGCGAAAAAAACACGATCGCGCCGCCTTCGGCCATCCCCAACCTGCCCTGTTGTGATCCGATGGGCTGGCAACCGCTACACACACGAAGGAGCCGTCCGTGCGGGACGCCTTCCACGACGAGCTCGAGAGCATCAACTCCTCACTCGTCGAGATGACCAACCTGGTCGCCTCAGCAATGGCGCGAGCGACAACTGCGCTTCTCGACGCCGATCTGCAACTCGCCGAGGGCGTGATCACGGCCGATGAGACCGTGGACCTGCTGCGCAACGAAATCGAGGAAAGATCCTTCGATATCATGGTGCGCCAGCAGCCGGTCGCCACCGACCTGCGGACGATGGTCACGACGCTTCGCATCGTGGCCGACCTCGAACGCATGGGTGATCTCGCTCTGCACGTCGCCAAGGTGGCCCGCCGTCGCTATCCCGGACGCGCCGTCCCGCCGGAGCTGCACT
>NZ_CAAAFO010000147.1:218639-220095 GCF_900634715.1 Candidatus Protofrankia californiensis
TCATCGCGGGCCACGACGCCGCTTTGGCCAAGGAGCTGGAAAGCGACGACGACACCATGGACGCCCTGCACCGCAAGCTCTTCCACGTGCTGCTGGAAACGGAATGGACCTACGGCATGGAGGCTGCGATCGACATCACCCTGTGCGGTCGCTACTACGAGCGTTACGCCGACCACGCCGTGTCGGTCGCCCACCGGGTGATCTACCTTGTCACCGGGAAAAGATTCTGACCAGGTAGCCACGTCGGGCTCCGCGGACGCCGTGACCTACGTGACGCCGCGACGCACGGCGCCGGACGAGCAGGCAGCAGGCGTCCTCGTCGCCGAACCCAAGGCAGTCACCGAACCCAAGGCACCCGGGAGGCTCGCCGAACCGAGGAAGTGAGCCCACGGCGGCGGGCCCGGGGAGCCCGGCAGGCCCGAGAAGCCGACCGGACATGCCGACCGGTACCCGGCGGCGGCATGTCCACGCCCACAGCGTCCGCTACCTTCTTCTTACGTCCACCTTCTTACGTCCACTGCCTTCTTACCTGGCGTCCGCTACTTCTTACCTTGTGCGGCCACGGCGGCGGCGGCCCTTGCCGCCTCCTCCGGATCCAGATATGCCGAACTCACCACACGCAGATCGCCGTCCAGCTCGTAACACAGCGGGATGCCGGTGGGGATGTTCAGGCCGGCGATGTCGCTGTCGCTGATCCCGTCCAGATGTTTGACCAGCGCGCGCAGCGAGTTGCCGTGGGCCGCGACGAGCACGACCTTCCCGCGCCGCAGATCCGGCACGATCGCGTCATACCAGTACGGCAGCATCCGGACCACCACGTCCTTGAGGCACTCGGTTGTCGGGATGACATCCGGCGGCAGGTCGGCGTAGCGCTCGTCCACACCACTGACCTGACCGGACCCGATGGGCGGCGGTGGCGTGTCATAGGAACGGCGCCACAGCATGAACTTCTCCTCGCCGTACTCGGCGAGTGTCTCGGCCTTGTTGAGCCCCTGCAGGCCGCCGTAGTGCCGTTCGTTCAGGCGCCAGGAGCGGTGCACAGGGATCCATGTCCGTCCAGCCGCGTCGAGCGCGATCCAGGCGGTGCGGATCGCCCGCAGCAACAGCGACGTGTGCACCACGTCCGGCAGCGCACCCGCGTCGCGGAGCAGCTCACCGCCGCGGGTTGCCTCCTTGAGACCCTTTTCGGAAAGATCGACATCCACCCAGCCGGTGAACAGGTTTTCTCGGTTCCACGTGCTCTCGCCGTGGCGGAGCAGAACGAGCGTCGGCATGACTTCGATCCTGCCGTAACCCACCCGCCCGATGCGGCTGGATCGGGCGTGGCGGACTTACCCGGGACGCCTTCGGAGCCGATTCGACCTGAACGTGCAGTCCTTCACCGCTGCATGCCGGTACACCCGACCCCGATCAACCGGTCCGGATGAACCAGACCGGATCGACCACGTCAAAAAGA
>NZ_CAAAFO010000147.1:220361-221293 GCF_900634715.1 Candidatus Protofrankia californiensis
GGTGCCTGTCTGGTTCTCGCCGGTGCCGGTGCCCGCAGGTCACCCGGCAGGGTGAGGACCACAAGACCGGCTAGCGGACAGTCACCTCACGAGTCCGTTTATCACACAAAACTGGACCACCTCCCTTCTCGTGTACGGACAACGCTACGGTGGCCCAGGCGGACTCGGCAACCGCTTTTCCCCACCAAGCGCCAGGGCGTTCCAAGCGGGTCCCGTACGGTGCGAAGTGACGGATGCGCAACGATCGATCCTGGGGTTCGGGCAGTCACGGCAGCAGTGCAGCGGGGTACCGTCGGCTCGATCGAAGATCTACCGAACAGACCCTAGACTGTTCCCATGGCGGTGGACGTCGCGGGTGGCCGGGAGGGCCAAAGGCGGCGTGATCATGCCTCTGGCACACTGCCAGAGGCCCAGGTCTCCGGGTCAGTAGAGGGTAACTGGCAGACGCAGCTGCGTTCCCGGGGCTACCGTCTCACGCCGCAACGCCAACTGGTTCTCGAAGCAGTCGCCCGGCTCGGCCATGCCACCCCCGAGGAGATCGTCACAGAGGTCCGCCGCACCGCGGGCGGGGTCAACATCTCGACGGTGTACCGCACCCTGGACCTTCTCGAGGAACTCGAGCTTGTCTCGCACGCCCACCTCGGTCACGGCGCGCCGACCTACCACGCTGCCAGCCTCGCCGAACACGTCCATCTGGTCTGTGGAAGCTGCGGCAAGGTACAGGAGATCCCTTCAGACGTACTGGCCGACCTGGTCACCCGGCTGCGGGACGACCTCGGCTTTTCCGTTGACGTCAGCCACGTCGCACTTGCCGGCCGGTGCGGGAACTGTACGGACCCGGGTTCTGGTTGAACAGTCCATGACCGCCGATTCCACCGCCACGCCCGCAACCGGCGCCCAGCCGCTCGTGCCCGGCGACCCGGGCGACGGCC
>NZ_CAAAFO010000147.1:221381-223927 GCF_900634715.1 Candidatus Protofrankia californiensis
CCGTCGCCGACGCTGTGCCCGCCACCGAACCCGACCTGGGGGTTGCCGACCACTACGGGGACCCGCTACGCGAACAGCGCGCCTGCGAGCGCGGCGCAGCGGTCGTCGACCGCTCGCACCGCGGGGTGCTGCGTATCACCGGTCCGGACCGGCTGTCCTGGCTGCACAGCATCACCTCCCAGCATCTCGCCGCGATGCCGGCCATGCGAGGCAGCGAGACGCTGGTGCTCTCCCCGCACGGCCATGTCGAACATCATCTGATGATCGCCGACGATGGAACGGCCACCTGGCTCGACGTCGAGCCGGGTACCAGCGCCGCGTTGCTCGCCTACCTGGAGTCAATGCGTTTCCTGCTGCGGGTCGAGCCGGTCGACGTCGGTGCCGACTACGCAGTGCTGTCGGTGATCGGCCCGGACGCCGTGGACGTCGTGAACAGCGCGCTCGCACCGCTCGACCCCCCGCTCCACCGACCCGCCGGGCAGAGTGTGACCGTGAGCTACGACGGCGACCTGCTGGCGCAGGGACAGTATCCACTCGCCCGGACGGTCGTCCGGCCGGACGCCGCACCGCCGGCCGTGGCCAGCCACCCTGTGACCAACCACGAGAGTCCGGACAGGTACGGGATACTTGTCCGGGCGATGCCCAGTGGTGTCGACCTGCTCACACCACGGTGGACGCTGGGCGGGACGGTCGAACGGCTCATCTCCGCGGGTGCCTCCCTCACCGGTATCGGCGCGTTCGAGGCGATGCGAGTCGCCGACCGCCGGCCCCGCCTGGGCTCGGAGACGGACCATCGGACGATTCCGCACGAGGTCGGCTGGCTGACCACCGCCGTCCACCTCGACAAGGGCTGTTACCGCGGTCAGGAGACCGTCGCCCGCGTCCACAACCTGGGACGCCCGCCACGACGCATGGTCCTGCTGCATCTGGACGGCACGACAGTCACCCGAGGCGCACCGGTGAGCAGCAGTGGCCGGACGGTCGGGTTCGTGGGCACATCGGTCGTACACACGGAACTCGGTCCGATCGCGCTCGCGGTCGTGAAACGTACCGTGACCGACGAAACCGCCCTGGTCATCGTCGATCCGGAAGCGGGCGAGGTCGCGGCGTCCGTGGAGCCGGCGAGCGGGCCTGAGCAACCGGCCCGCCCGGCCGGCCGTCTCGTCGGCTGACCTGACCAGTTCGTCGTCCCCGTCCATCGCCGCCGCGGCCGGTTCAGCCGGGGGGGCGACCGTCATACGGGTGGGACGGGCAAATTCAGGCGGGACGGGCGAGAAGCTGATCCACTTCGCGGACCTCCGGATCCGACGCGTGTCGGCGCAGGGAGCGCCGAACCTCTTCCGCCCGACGCGCGTTTCGCTGCGAACGGGTGGCTTCCAGGAACGGCACCGCCTCGCGGGCGAGCGCGCACCCGTGGTCGAGGTTGCCCAGATCGATCTGAACAGCCGCGCGGCGGAGCAGGTATGTGGCGTGGTCACGGGCGCGGGCGACCGGGTGCACCTCGAGGGAGCGACCCAGCCACCGGTCCGCCTGCGGCAGACGACCGAGATCGATGTAGCAGATCCCGAGCTGGGCTGTGTAGAACCCTTCATCGAAAATGTTCGCCCAGGCCGGATCCTGCGGGGTGGACCGGTCGAAGGCCGCTTCGGCCCGGGCAAGCGCCCGGAAGCATCCAGCCGAATCCCCCAGAGCCGCATACGCCCGTGCCAGCCTCATCTGGAACATCGCGCCAGCTCGTCCGCTGATGCCACCGCTGCTCGCCACGGCCGCTTCCGCCAGTTCGACGGCTTCCCCCGGACGGGCGAAGTCGACGCACTGCAGCGACATGTTCTTCATGATGTTCGCACCGACCAGCCGGTCTCCGGCAGCGTGAGCGGCGTGCAGGGCCGCGATCCAGTAACGCTGCGCGCTCGTATGATAACCAGCATCGAACGACGCCCAACCGGCGACTCGGGCGAGCTCGGCGGCGAGCAGCTGGAGGCTCGCCCCGATCTTTTCCGTGTACGAACCCCTGGCGAGCAGCTCGGCCACCACCCGGAGCTCAGCGTCCACAAGCCGCCGGACGCCCTCCCCGCCAAGCCGGTCGTCCATCAGCCGTAATCCCGGGATGTTGTGCTCGATGCGGTGGACTATCTGTTCGTCCACCCGCCCGCCGTCCAGTGCGGCGACGAGGCGGGTGGGCTCCAGGCTGAGCCACTCGTTGGCCAGGCTCGCCACGCCTGCTCCGGTGATGGTGAGAAACCCTCGACGGTCGGTGAGGGCACCCTCGACAACATCGATCATGGAAGTCACGCTGCCCGCGCCGTTCCACGGGTAGTCGGTACGTACGACGTCACCGGTCGGAAGCCATGTAGGCCAGGGATGGGACTCGACCTTCTCGGCCGAAACCCCCAACTCGGCGGCAAGGGCGAGTTGGGAGACACGATCAGGCACGACGCCCCGGTGTTCCCACCGCCAGACCTTCTGACGTTCCGCCGCCATGTTGGCCACGCCCAGGTCACGCGCACGGCGCGCCACCACTCGGGCCAACCGCTGGTAGGACCAGC
>NZ_CAAAFO010000147.1:224268-230839 GCF_900634715.1 Candidatus Protofrankia californiensis
CCTTGATCCTACCGCCGGTTGCGAGCCATGCGAGAGGTGGACCACAACGAGATCACACGGAGCGTCCCAGAGCGCCCACTCCTCGCTTACGCTCTCCGTTTGGCAACGGAACGGATACGAAAAGAAATGAAAAGAGAGGAGTGCGCCCTGGCGAACAGTAACCGTCGGTTACATGACAAGCGTCTCCGCCTGGCTCTGCAGCTCGGTCAGCGTGGACACCGGGTCCGCACCCAGCATGATCCTCGCGACCGCCTCGGACGCGAGGATCGGCACTTCACCACCCCGCGGCCCGGACCAGTACGGCGCGCGGGCGAGCGAATCGATCAGAGCGTTGAAGGGTACGACCTGCGGATACTGTCTGTACAACGCCACGAGCTGGTTCGCGGCCTCGGTGTCGACCGGCAGGTAGCTCAGCGCCTTCACGCCCGCGGCGACCACGTCCGGAGCAAACAGCGACATCATCAGTTCGGTGGCCATCTCGTTCTGGCAGCGGTCGGTGGCCAGCACCACGAGACCGTTTCCGCCGACCACCGGATGCGGCGTACCGCCCGGCAGAACGGGGATCGGCGCCACACCGAGCGGGAACATGCCCTTGCTCCGGCGCTCAATGGCCTGCAGCCCCGGCACAACCGAGCTGATGCTCGCGCCCACGATCGCGGACTGCCTGCTGAAACCGAAGCGGACCATGGCGTCAGCCGGTGTGTTCGACTGTGGCCCGTAACTACCGACCCTGGCCAGGAAGCTCGCGGTGTCGCGCGCCGCGGCACTGGTGAAGTCCGGCCGTCCCCCGGCATTCTGAATGTTCGCGCCCTTCGACCCGGCGATGGTGTTGAAGAACCACTGTCCGAACTGGTCCCCGGTTGGCAGGTCGATCGGCTGGACGCCGGGAAGAACCTTCTTGATCTTCTCGGCGGCGGCGAGCACACCGGTGGTGCTCTTCAGCGACGCCGGGTCCACCCCGGCCTGGGCGAGCATCTCGGCGTTGTAGAGCAGGACGGGTACGGACACCTGCTGCGGGACGACGAACAGCTGGCTACCCACCTTGCCCAGCGCGGCGAACCGCTGGTCGTAGGACGCGCGCAGCGACCGCGGCGACAGCTCCTGGGCGTCGAGCTGCTGGACGAAGGTGGCCAGCAGGTCGAGCCCGGCCACCGCGAGGTCCGTGCTGTGCCCGATGGACGCATTGGCGCCGATCTGCTGGACGATCTGGGAATAGGTGGTCGCGGTGGACGTGATTTCGACGGTCAGGCCGGGATGGGCCTTTTCCATGCGAACCTTGCCGACCCTGGCGGTGTCGGCGAGCGGACCACTCGCGATCATCCGCAGCGCCTTGACCTTCGTCGCGCACTGGATCGATGCCGTGGCCCCGTTCGCATCGTCCACGGCGACGGTGGCCGGCCGAGCCGGCGGGCGGAGGCTGGATTTCGACGACGGGCTGTTCGAACCACCCACCCCACACGCGGTAATCGTGAACACGGCGGCGGCAACGGCGAACCGCGTCGCCGGCGGAATCCGGATCAAGTTTCTTCCTTTCAGGCTCTTATGCCCCGACGCCGCCGCCGGTCTTGGTGCCGGCGCCGCCGGTGATTCCGGCGAGCGGCCGACACCGGACCGGAACGAACACAGTCGATTTCGCGGTACTTGGCGCGCCCGGCATCATGGAGGCGAGAGCCGACAATGGAAATGTAATTCGCAGGCTCGCGGGCCGCGGGGCCGCCGAGGTTGCCGGTCGGACCCGGCCACGGACACCGTCGACGTCGGGCGCCCCATGCGTCGACGCCGCCGTGAGCTGCGAGACACACCACGAAGGACGAAGCTTGCCGGTCGCCGACCGCCCGCGAGCGCAACCACGGGCAGGCCCCTGTGCCGGCGTCCCCGGGCGGGTCTCATCTGTTCGGTACACGGCTGAAATCCTGGCGGTTTGGCGAACACTTGTATACGACCGGGGCATGTCGCCACGACCACACACATGACTGTCCGTTCATGGGAGGGCAGCAGGAACAAGATTGGCGACCGGAACCCTGCTGTCGTATTTCCGACAATGTTGGGGAACGCACATCGGGAAATCCACCGGCAGCGATTCCGGTCGGGTCGACGACAAGCTTCGAAGAAGCGCCTGGCCACCGCTGGAAGCAGCACCGAAAACAGCGCGGAGAGCACCCGGACGCCGTGGCCGGGCGCCGGGACCCGGCAGGGAAGTTCAGTCGTCCGGGCGGCGTCCACGACCGGACGCTGGGAAAGCGGGCGCCGGTAACCCGGCGGCCGGTCCCGGCCAGGCCCTGGACCGCCCTGCCGACCGGGCGGAACAGGAGCCGAACACGGCAGAACAGAGGAACGCAGAACAGAGGAACAGAGGAGAACAGGAGCCGACAGAGCGCCGACGGCACCGAAGCGGCCAGCGGGCCGCAGGATATGCGATCATGCTCCCGGCGCGGAGTGGGCATGCCGGGTCACGGACTCGCGGGCCCGATGTCCCATGTCCCATGTCCGACAGCAGCGCCTCGACCTACGGACGGCCAGCAGAATGTGCCTCATCCGCGCGATCCCTGCAAGAATGACAATTGACCTGATGCCGATCTTCGGGACCACGATGAGCGAGCGCAACAGCTCCGAATGGGGGCACGTCGGCGACGACGGCACCGTGTATGTACGCACGCCCGCGGGTGAACGCCCCGTCGGCTCCTGGCGGGCGGGCTCTCCTGCAGAGGGCCTTGCGCACTTTGCCCGGCGTTATGACGACCTGACCGCCGAAGTCGCGCTGCTGGAACAGCGGCTGACCGTCCCCAGTGCCGACCCTACGGATCTCGCCTCAAGCGCACACCGGCTGCTGGTGTCCCTCGACACCGCGGCGGTGGTGGGTGATCTGGGCGCGGTCACCAGACGGTTGGAGTCCGTGCTGGACGCGGTCGGCGAACGCGCCGCGCAGCGCGAGGCCGAGCGCGCCCGGCGGGCCGCCGACGCGGTGGAGGCGAAGAAGGCACTCGTCGCCGAGGGCGAACACCTCGCCCACAGCTCCGACTGGAAGGCCGTCGGGGAGCGGTTCCGTTCGATCACGGTCGAGTTCCGGACGATCACGGGAGTGGATCGCCGCACCGACACCGACCTGTGGAAGAGGATCGCTGCCGCACGCGAGGAGTTCAACCGGCGCCGCAGCGCCCACTTCGCCGCGCTCGACCAGCAGCGGACCGAGTCCAGGCAGCGCAAGGAAGCGATCGTGGCCGAGGCCGAGGCTCTTGTCGAGTCCAGCGAGTGGCCGGCCACCAGCGCTCAGTACCGGGCACTGATGAACCAGTGGAAGTCGGCCGGACGCGCACCCAAGGACGTCGAGGATGCGCTGTGGGTTCGCTTCCGATCCGCGCAGGACACGTTCTTCGCCCGGCGCAACGCCGCCAACGCCGAACGGGACGCGCATCTGCGGGTGAATCAGGCAGCCAAGGAGCAGCTGCTTGCCGAGGCCGCCGCGCTCGATCCCGCCCGATCCGACCAGGCGCTGCGCAGGCTGCGACAGATCGAAGAACAGTGGGATCTCATCGGGAAGGTGCCGCGGGACGCCGTCAGCGACCTCGAACGGCGGCTGTCCGCTGCCGGTGACCGCATCCGGTCTGCGGCGGATTCCCGGTGGCGCCGGCAGGAGACGGCCGAATCCCCGTTCGTGACGACGCTACGGGAGTCGGTTGCCAAGCTGGAGGCAAGACTGGAACGTGCCCGTGCCCACGGGCGTGCGGACGAGGTGACCGAGACCGAGTCGGCGCTTGCGACGCAGCGCGAGTGGCTCGCGCACGCGACACGCTGATCGACGGCTCGTGGCCACCGGGCTGCAGGCCACCGCGATGCGGCCCGGCCGAAATGCCCGGAATACGACCTCGGCTTCCTGCGCTGGTATACCTGTGCGCGTTCGGGCAGCCTGAAACCGAGCGTGTCCGTCGGGGCGGGGGCAAAGGGGCCCCGACCACTCCAGGCTGCTTGCCGAGCGCTTGCCGCAGCTAGCATCCAGACGTACGCTGCGAACGACCGGTTCGGCGATGTCGCGAGCCTCGCGGCCGTGAACATGGTTCACCGGGCGCACAGGACGCGCCTCGGACGAGAGGAGGCCGACACTGAACGTGCCGCCCCTGAATGTACGCGATCTCGGAGACTTCATCAGGGATCAGCGCAAGGCCGCACAGATCTCAGTTCGTCAGCTCGCCCGGCAGGCCGGGGTCAGCAATCCCTATCTGAGCCAGATCGAGCGCGGTCTACGAAAGCCGTCCGCGGAAATTCTACAGCAGATTGCCAAGGCACTCCGGATCTCGGCGGAAGTGCTTTACGTGCAGGCCGGCATTCTCGACGAACGGTCGGCGGACAGCGACGTGACCGCCGCGATTCTCGCGGACACGGCTCTCACCGAACGGCAGAAGCAGGTCATCGTCGAGATCTACGACGCGTTCCGGAAGGAGAACGCCGTATACGGGCTGAGCGCCGGAACCTCCCCGCCGGACGACCCGGAGCGCAACGGATCCGCGTCAGGACCCGCGTCAGGTTCCGACGCGGACGCCGGCGGGGATCCCGACTCCGACCGGCCGAGGGCCGCTGCGGGCGAGGACCCACCCGGGGGCGCCCCGCAGACAACGGGCCCGACCGTGACCAGTTCAACCACGGCGACCAGTTCAACCACGGCCACCGAGACGGAGCCGGCCGCAACCACCCGCAGGACCAGCGCAGCCGCCCGAGCGGCGACCGCGCCTGGCCCACGGACTCCTGGCGCGTCCGGCGCCGCGTCGAGGCGGACACCGGCGGCCCGGCGTCCGCGGGCGACAGCGACCACCGGTGAAACCGGCAAGGCCGGCGGAGATGTTGTCACGAAGGCCGGTCGCGCGTCGTCCGGTCGCTCCACACGCACAGCCGCGGTTACCGACGAAGCCGCTGTCCATGACCGGACAGATGACGCCTCAAAATCAACAAAGTGACAACGAAGCGACATCTGACGATCGGGTCATAGCCACGAAACTGGAGGTAGCGATGGCCACCATTCGAACCAGCGCCGACAAGTCGGACGACACCGTCGAGGTTACGGCCGACGTCAAGGTCCCGCTGTCCGAAGTCCGCAAGCCCCTGTACGCCTATGTGGGCGCCGCGGACGCCGCGGTGGAGAAGATCCTGAGTATTCCCACCGTCTACGCCGACGAGATCAAGAAGATTTCCGGCCGAGTCAACGACATTTCCGTCCACGCCCAGAGGTTTCCGGCCAACGTGCAGACCGCCGTGGCATCCCTGCCCTCGTCGGTGAGTTCCCAGCTTTCCGACCTGCAAGGACGCGCAAGCTCGCTCTACAACAGCTTCGCCGACCGCGGCGAGAAGCGCGTTGCCAGCATTCGCCGCAGCCCGACGACCGAGGAGGCCGTGACCCGGACCCGCAACGCGGTCAACCGGACCAAGGCCGCGCGTCCGTCGACCGACCACGCGCCGAAGGACGCCGGCGGCGCCGACGAGAGCAGGGCCGAGGACAACGGCACCACCGACGCCGCGCAGTCCGACTGACCCGCTGACCGCATATACCGGTCGGCATACCCGGCCGATACCGCCTCACGGTGGGAACTTCGCCACCACTCGGGAAGAACAACCGGATGCCACCGATCCGATCCGGCAACCATGGACCCCGGAGAAGCCCAGACCCTAACGTCCGGGGTTCATGGTATGTCGTGTTGTACTGATGATATGAGATATCGTCCACTGGGATCTTCCGGCCTACTGGTATCCGTCGTCGGTCTCGGCTGCAACAACTTCGGCTCAAGGGTCGACCTCGAGGGCACCCGGGCCGTCGTCACGGCAGCACTCGACAACGGCATCACCCTATTCGACACGGCGGACACATATGGCAACAAGGGCGGTTCGGAGACCCTGCTCGGCCATATCCTGCGGGCCCGGCGCGACGAGGTGGTCCTCGCCACCAAGTTCGGTAACGACATGGGTGGGGTGTACGGACCCGACTTCAATGCCCGTGCTTCGCGCCGGTACATCCGCAAAGCCGTGGAAGGTTCGCTTCGCCGGCTGCAGACCGACTACATAGATCTTTTCCAGCTCCACAGCCCGGACGCGTTCACCCCGATCGAGGAGACGCTGGCCGCTCTCGACGAGATAGTGCGCGAGGGCAAGGTCCGCTACGTGGGTTCGTCGAACCTCGCGGCCTGGCAGGTCGCCGACGCCGAGTGGACCGCGCGCGCGTCCGGTACAACGCGCTTCATTTCGGCTCAGAACCATTACAACCTGCTGGAACGCGGTGTCGAGGTCGAACTCGTCCCGGCCGCGCAGAAGTACGGCATCGGCATTCTGCCGTACTTTCCCCTCGCGAACGGCATCCTCACCGGCAAGTACTTCCGGGACGAACAACCACCGCACGGGACGCGGTTGGCCGGGCGCCAGGACGAACTGACCGACGAGGTGTTCGACCAGGTCGAGATCTTGGAGACCTTCGCCCGTGAACGCGGTCGCTCGCTGCTGGACGTGGCGCTCGGCGGCCTGGCCGCGCAACCGGCGGTCGCGTCCGTGATTGCCGGAGCGACGACAGCGGAACAGGTCCGGGCGAACGTCGCGG
>NZ_CAAAFO010000147.1:231086-233741 GCF_900634715.1 Candidatus Protofrankia californiensis
CCGGCGAGTGGCAACCTCGTGGCGACGACCTCGCCGTCCTCGACAAGATTGCTCCGTCCCAGCGGCCGGGCGTCTGAGCGCGGGCTGCCACCGGCCCTCATCCGCCGGTGGCGGTGGCGTCCGTGTCCACCCGTACCGGCGGCCAGGCGAAGGTGACCTCACCCAGCCGCCATCGCGGACGGGTGCCCTGTACGGGCCACCCGTCCGCTCGCAGGGACTCGACCGCCGCGACCCAGCGTTGCCGCGGTCCGAACACGGCCTGCGGCGCCGTCCGGCTCCAGGCGTCGTCGAACGCGCTCAGCAGCGTGTGCACGTCCTCACCGGGAACGTTGCGGGAGATCAGCGACTTGGGCAGCCGTTCGGCCAGTTCGGACGGACGCGCAAGACTCGGCAGATGCGCGGCCAGGGTGAGCGTGCAGCTTCGGGGCTCCGGTTGCGTCGTCTCCGGGCGTCCGGACGTCCCGAGCCGTCCGGTCCCCTCGAGTCGTTCGGACATCCCGAGCCGTTCGGACCCCTCAAGCCGTTCGGACGTCCCGGGCGGGCGATCGACGGCAAACCAGCAGGCGCGCCGGCCGATCTCGTCGCAGGTGCCCTCGATCAGCAGGCCGCCGGCGACGATCCGGTCGAGCATCGCCGCCCAGGCCGGGCCGACCGCCGCCTCCTCATACTGGCGCAGCACGTTCATCGCACGGACGAACACCGGGCGCAGCCCGGCGAGCTCGAAGCCGCCGCGGGCAAAAGCCAGCCCCGGAGGACGCGCGGCCGCCGCAGCCACCCGCTCCCGGTCGATCTCCAGCCCGACGACCCGAACGTCAGGCCGGACGCGGCTGAGCCGCTCGTACAGCTCCACCGTGGTGACCGGTGACGAACCGTAACCGAGATCGACGACAAGCGGGCTAGGGGCGGCGCGCAGCCGGGCTGCCTGCGTCCCGACGATCCAACGATCGACCCGGCGCAGGCGGTTGGGACCGGTCGTCCCGCGGGTCGCAAGCCCCAGCGCTCTGGCGCGGCCCGCGGCCAGCCGCGGCTCGCGGCGGCGGGCGGGGGAAGTACCTGACACGCATTCACGATCGCAGAGCCGGTCGGGCACCAGGTCCCCAGGGCCTGCGGCCAGGTGCGGAAAACCATGATGCACGCTCCGGCCGTCCGGCTGTCCGGCCATCCGCGCACCGGCGGCCCCTGGCCGACCTCCGAGGTCGGAAAAAATCCGGTGAATCTCACCTATCGTGCAACTGCCTCACCGCCTCGCCCGCTGGCAGGATGAATCCGGGTGCCCGCTGGGAGAGGGACCACGACGGACCGACGGTGATGTCAGCACAACATGGTCGGCAAACCCAGATGGAGACATCCGGTGACGGACCGCGGTCGCGGCCGCCCCGCGCTGGCGGGGGCGAGGCGGGTGCAGCCGGATGGGTCCGGGCATGCAGCCCCCGGATCGGTTGTTCGCAGAACCGGGCCGTCCGGTGGTCTGTGAGTCCAGGTCGGTGTGGAGGTGGTCGGTGCGTCGGGTCCGGTTGGGCTCCCCCCGTCGGGTCGCCATGCTGTCGATGCACACGTCGCCGCTGGAACAGCCGGGCACCGGCGATGCCGGCGGCATGAACGTGTATGTGGTGGAGCTGTCTCGGCAGCTGGCCCTGCTCGGCACCGAAGTGGAGATCTTCACCCGGGCCACCAGCAGCAAGGTGCATCCGGCGGTCACGCTCGCGCCGGGAGTCACGGTGCGCCATGTCGCAGCCGGGCCGTTCGAAGACGTCGGCCGGGAGGATCTTCCTGCCTGGCTGTGTGCCTTCACCGCGGCCGTGCTTCGGGTCGAGGCCGCACACGAACCCGGCTGGTTCGACGTCATCCACTCGCACTATTGGCTTTCCGGCCAGGTTGGGCTCGCGGTCGCGAGCAGGTGGGCTGTCCCACTGGTACACACCGCCCACACCCTGGCGAAGGTGAAGAACAGCGCGCTCGCCGACGGCGACCGCCCTGATCCACCACATCGCATCACGGGCGAGCAGGGAGTCGTCGACGGCTCGAACCGACTGATCGCATCCACCGAGGACGAACGGCGCCATCTGGTCGATCTCTACGACGCCGACCCCGACCTGGTCGACGTGGTGGCGCCCGGTGTCGACCTGGAGGTGTTCCGTCCCGGGGACACCTCGGCGGCGCGCAGCCGCATCGGTATTCCGCCGGACGCGCTGCTGTTGCTCTTCGTGGGGCGTATCCAGCCGCTGAAGGCGCCCGACATGCTGCTGCACGCCACTGCGCACCTGCTGGCACGTGAACCGGCGTTGCGTGACCGCCTGATCGTCGCGGTGGTCGGCGGGCCCAGCGGATCCGGCCTGGACCGCCCTGACGCGCTGGTGAAGCTCGCGGCCGAGCTCGGTATCTCCGACATCGTCCGGTTGCAGCCGCCGGTGCCACAGCCGGAACTCGCCGACTGGTACCGGGCCGCAAGCGCAGTCGTCGTTCCCAGCCACAGCGAGAGCTTCGGCCTGGTCGCGCTGGAGGCCCAGGCGTGCGGGACGCCGGTCATCGCGGCCGCGGTCGGCGGATTACGGACAGCGGTCCGCCACGACGTCTCCGGCATCCTGGTGGCAGAACGCGACCCGGCCGCCTACGCGGACGCCCTGGCCCAGGTTGTCGGTCAACCGCGCCGCCGGC
>NZ_CAAAFO010000147.1:234049-235649 GCF_900634715.1 Candidatus Protofrankia californiensis
TCGCACGGGCAGTGGAGTTCGGCTGGTCCACGACAGCACGTGGTGTTCTCGCCGGTTACCGTAACGCTTCGACACCGGTTATCGTCCCGGCGACGGCCTGACACCCGTACGTTAGACGTTGTTGGCCTGACCTCGAAATCTCCGGTGGCCACGGTAATGATCCAGCCGTTCGATCCGTGAGGATCATGGTGGAGGTGGAAGCCGGTGTCACTATCTGTCGACAGCGCCGAACGGGCACGCATCGACCGCCTGATCGACAATGCCCTCGACGACATGGACCTGCCCTACGAGCGGGTGGGCGAGGGATCGTTCCTTGTCACCCTGGAGGGCGAGCACAGACTCCGGACGATGACCTGGCTGGTGGTGGGAGATCACACGCTGCTCATCGAGGCGTTCTTCATGCGCAGACCCGCCGAGAATCCGGCGGGCACGTACGCGTTCCTGCTGGGACGCAACGCGAAGACCTACGGTGTGCACTTTTCGGTGGACCTGGCCGGTGACGTCTACCTCACCGGCCAGCTCCCGCTGACGGCAGTCACCGCCGACGAGATCGACCGTGTGCTCGGCTGCACCCGCACCTATTCGGACGAGAACTTCGATCCGGCGGTCGCCCTCGGGTTCGCCGGCGCCATCGAGCGGGAGAAGGCCTGGCGCGCCCGGATCGCCGCCGAAGCCGGCTCCCGGATGCGCGGCTGAAACCGCTGGCGACCCGGACGAAGCCGGCCATCGCAGACCCCTGCGGCAAGCCCGGTCACGCCGGGCCGGCAGCCGGTGGGCTGTTCCGTACCCGGTCGGTGGGCTGCTCCTACCCGTCAAGACGAGTCGGTGGGCTGCACCCGCTGCAGACGGGCGGACAGGTGCGACTGGAGCGGTTTACCCTCGGCTTCCATGTCGATGGCGTAGGCAAGGTCACCGTCGGCAACGAGACCGTACAACCGCTGGGAACGGTCCACCCGGCGTGCGGTGGCAGTCCGGATCACGACGTTGGACCGCAGGTCCACCCGCGTCCCGACGACGTCCCCGACGTAGATCTCGCTGATGCCGAAGGGGTGGGCGAGCATGACCTCCACCGTGGGCGGTCCGTCACCGTCCCCGGGCTGCACCCGCCAGAAACCGACCTCGGTCGCCAGCGGACTGCCCTCGCTGCGCCCGTCCCGGGGCTCGCCAATCCACCAGGTCCGGGACGTGTAGGAAAGGGCAGGACGCCCGGTGCTGGAAAACACGATCTCCTGGCCGTAGCAGAAACCGTCCATCCCCTCGTAGCCGCCGACGCCCTCGCCTCGCCAGGTACCCAGGAGAAAAGCGATCGGCAGCAGGCTCGAATGCAGGTCGACCACCGGCCCGGGCCGCACGGTCACGTCCGTACGGCGAAAACGGACGCGGACGCGGACGCGGCAAGAAGGCTCAACGCTGACCCGAGTACAGCTTGTACACCGCGTACACGGAGAACCACCCGATGAGCACCGCCACAAAGATCAACAGGGCGGTGAAAAATATTTCCAGCACCGGACCAGCCTAGCCTGACGGCACCCCTTCCCGCCCCGCTGGCTCCGGCTCTGTGACGTCAACCAAGTCGGACAGCGGTCCGGGGACCTGGGCC
>NZ_CAAAFO010000147.1:236050-240211 GCF_900634715.1 Candidatus Protofrankia californiensis
ACGTCTCCCTGTGGCTCACTGGCGAGTCAGCGTGGTTCGCCCTGCCCGGACGCGCCGCCGAGTTCGCGTTGCCCGAGTCGACCCCCCTGCCCGAACTGCTGGACGCCGTCCTGACCGGAGGACGCGTGACGCTGTGCACACAGTGTGCGGCACGGCGGGCCATCGAGCCCGACGACGTGCTCCCCGGGATACGCATCGCCGGTGCGGCGGTCTTCGTCTCCGAGGTGCTCGCCGACGGGGCACGGGCTCTCGTCTACTGACGACAGTGGGCGTCTGTGACGGCAGGCGTCCGCTGACGGCAGCGGGACGAACCCCCGCCCGTGATCAACGCCGTCATGACGGACAGCTGCCCGATCCGCACTTTCTGGACAACCTGCCGAACTCTGAGTAGTCAGTCGACCGAACTTTGAGTAGTGTCGTGCGCAAGCTCCGCAAGCGCTCCTGCAACGGCAGACCACGCGCGGCACACGACAGGGCTCCTTCACGACGCCGGGAGGATGCGGTTTGGTGGTCGTGTGATGCACGAACCCGAGGTCCTGTACGCAGTTGTCCAGTTCGACGGAACCGCACAGCGGGCGGTCCGGCGTGTCGTCGCACCATTTCCGGATCGAAGCTCCGCGGCGCTGTTCGCGACCGACAACGGTCTGCACAACTACACCGTCGGCCCGATGTCATTTGCCGTCCCCACGCGGGCGGCACCCGCGCACCACGGCATTCCCGCGCCCCGAGCCGGCAGCTTCTGACCGCCGCAAACCTGCGCTGTAAGGGCCCGTAATGGAATAAGTGACGCCATCACAATGCCCTGACCTGCACAGATGCCCCGCAAGAAAGCAACTTATCGTATTCCAGGCCCTAAACGCAAAAGGTGGGCCTTTTTCGAGATATCCGGAAATTTTCCGGAACATCGGAAAAGGCCCACCTGGGACGAACCGGATCCGCCGGCCCGCTCTAGGGGTTCTAGGCGGCGACGTCGATTTCGGCGTTGACGGGCTCACCCTGACGGGCGACGACCTTCCGCTCGCCGGACGCGCCCGGGACGAGCGCCCGGACGGTCCATGAGCCCGGTCGGGCGAAGAAACGGAACTGCCCGGTCGCCGACAACGGCACTTCGGCCGTGAAATCGCCACCCTCGTCGAGCAGACGGACGTAACCCGACGAAACAGGCGAGCCGTCCTTCAGCACGACACCCTGAATGACACTTTCCTTTGCCACGTCAATTCCTTCCACCGAAGGTCCGCCGCTGGTCGCGCCACACACGTCTCAGGCGTCCTTCTCGATCGGCACGCCGACCAGCGAACCGTACTCGGTCCAGGATCCGTCGTAGTTCTTGACGTTCGGCAGGTCCAGCAGCTCGTGGAGGGCGAACCAGGTGTGGGCCGAGCGCTCGCCGATACGGCAGTAGGCGATGGTGTCCTTGCTCAGGTCCACCCCGGCCTCGGAGTACAGGGCGGTCAGCTCGTCGTTCGACTTGAAGGTGCCGTCCTCGTTCGCGGTCTTCGCCCAGGGGATGTTCTTCGCGGTGGGGACGTGACCGGCCCGCTGCGACTGCTCCTGGGGCAGGTGAGCCGGCGCGAGCAGCCGCCCGGCGAACTCGTCGGGCGACCGCACGTCGACGAGGTTCTTCGCGCCGATCGCGGCGATGACCTCGTCCCGGAAAGCTCGGATGTCGGTACGGACGTCTTTGGCGACATACTGGGTCGCCGGTCGGTCCGGAACCTCCTCGGTCAGCTCACGGCTGTCCAGCTCCCACTTCTTCCGGCCGCCGTCGAGCAACCGGACCTCGGCGTGCCCGTAGAGGGTGAAGTACCAGTAGGCGTAGGCGGCGAACCAGTTGTTGTTACCGCCGTAGAGAACGACGGTGTCGTCGTTCGAGATGCCTTTGGCGGACAGGAGCTTCTCGAACTGCTCCTTGTTCACGAAGTCACGGATGACCGGGTCCTGCAGCTCCGACTTCCAGTCGAGCCGGACCGCACCCCGGATGTGGCCCTTGTCGTATGCGGAGACGTCCTCGTCGACCTCGACCAGGACGACCTTGGGGTCGGTCAGATGTGCTTCGGCCCAGGCCGGATCGACAAGCGCGCTGGTGCGACTCATGCTTGCACTCCTTTCACGGAACGTATGGCGAGATATATCTGGCAACCGAGACAAAAGCCGATGGCGGCGTTCAGGAACGCCGCGAAAAATGCAAACGCCGTGGCGATGTACCCCAGTGCGGGGACGCCGGCGAGAAAGCCGACCGTTCCCAGCACGCCGAATACCGTCCCGACCGCCTGCGCAAAACGCGGCGGCTGGTCGTCCTCCAGCTCGGCCGGCGGCCCCAGTCGGGGCTGGACCAACGTTCGGTACAGCAACCCATACGGAGCACGACGAACTCCGAACGCCGCGCCGATCAGAAATACCACAGTCTGCGCGAAGAGCAACCAGCCATTTGCGGTCAGTAGCACCACCGCGAGGACGACGCTGGTAACGGCTGCGCTGAATCGGGGACCTCTCGGGTCGACCACGAGCTCATCTCCTGACGGGCGGGCCCGCCAACGGCGGACGGCATCAACGCACGGCTCAGGAAAATGGACACAACGAGCTACGGACACGGCACAGGTCGACTGTGCGGCGCCTGACGAGCTCGGTGGAGAACATGACCTCCTGACCGTAGCAGCGAACATGAAGGATGTGTTACCGATCTGACGGCCAATCGAGTCGGTCGGACGCATCGATCATGGCGCCATCTCGAGCCGCCGCCGCACCTTGCCCGTGCGGCTCGCCGATTGCCAGCTCCAGCGCCGTGAGAACAGCTCTCCGGCCCGGCGGAGCACCACTGGCCCGGCAAACCTCTCGAGCCCGCGAGTCAAGGACGAGCACGGTCGGGGTGCGCCGGATCCGCAGCCGCCTGACCAGCTCCAGATGGGATTCGGCGTCGACCTCCACGTGCCGCACGCCCGGGATGCTCCCGGCGACGTCAGCGAGGATTCGCCGGGTCGCCCTACAGGGCGCGCAGAACGCGGTGGAGAACTGCAACAGCGTGGCACGCGCCTCGGGACTCACACCGAGTGCCACGAGTTCGGCGTCCACTGCGGGCACCGAGCCTCCCCCCTCAGGATGGGCCGTCATGTGCGCGGACGCCTGGGCCGCGCCGTTCGCCACTTCGCCGTTCGCCACTTCGCCGTTCATGACCGGTGCATCGGGTACGGCCGACACCGTTGGCGCCGATGCCGGCGAATCCGGGCGAACCATGCGGAACCGCCCGTCCCGGACCCGGATGAACAGTGCTGCTCCGACAGCACACCCGACAGCCACCATCAGCACCCACAACCCGGTCACGACAGTGACCAGCGTGTCCGCGCGTCCACGTCTTCCCCAGCCCTGCCTCCGGCGTCCCGCTCCCGGTGTGGAAGTGACTTCACATACCGATCATCCCACCAACAGGCGACCCAACGTGTACACGAACGCGGCGGCTCCCGCCAGGGGGAAGGTCGCGACCAGAGGCCACCCGACAAGATGATCGTCACGGCAGGACACCTGCCCCCGGGGGGCGCTCGGCACCGGCCTGCCGCTGGACACCGGTCCGCCGCCGGGCACCGGCCTCCCGCCGAACCCACCTGCCGGCTCGGCACGGATCTCGGCGATTCCGCGGGCGACAGCAAGATAGACGATGACCGCTGCCGCGGCAGCCGCACCCGCGATCAACGTCGCCTCCCAGGCGTCCAGATCACCCGCGAACCCGCCGAGGAGGGCACCGGCGCCGGCACCCGCGGCAAACCCGACGATCGGCGCGACGACCGGACAGCCGGCCCGCAGGCTGGAGCGGACGCGGGCCCAGCCGGGGATGCTCGTCGATCTCACGGGCTCGACGAGTATCCCCGCGCACAGCCGCGCGACACACAGTCGCGCGACGAGGACGGCCGTAGCCGCACCCACAAGACCGGCGGCCACCACCATGGGGCCGACCACACGGCCGTCCGGCGTCTGGATGGCAGCCACGTTCAGGTAACCGGCCAGCAGGGTGACCAGGACCACCCCGCTGAGGCCCGCGGCCATGTCCACCGTGACCGTCACCGACTGTCCCGGAGAGGAATCGCGATCCCGCTTCACCACTCCAGAAACCTGAGCCTCCGGCAGCGCGGAAAGAACATGATCGCGCTGCCTTTGGCCCTCAACCACTCC
>NZ_CAAAFO010000147.1:240770-242639 GCF_900634715.1 Candidatus Protofrankia californiensis
CGCCGCCACCAGCACGATCGCGAGAGTCCCGGTCGACGCCCCCAGCGCCCGCACCCACGCCCAGCCGAGAAGGAGCTGTTCGACGGCGATGACGGCGGCAAGCAGAAGCGGCCCCACAGCCGCGGCGAACACCGGGACGACAGCGGCAACGACGATGGAGACGCTGACGAGGAACATCGGGGATCCGTCCGGTTGGCACAGCTGGCTGCGCGCCGGCGTGCTGGCCGGCTTCGTCCTGAAGGCCGTCCTGGCTCCGCGGGCGCACACGCCATCATGTTCCCACGGTTCCCACGACCAGCCGAGGACGACAGCGACGAACCGGGCGAAACGCCCACGCACCGGCTGCCGCCCACACATCCCGGCGCCGCCCGATCATCGTGGGAGCAGGGGAGATCTCGGGCAGGGCGGCTCACCCACCGGCGAACGGCGGGAGCACCTCCACGACGCAGCCGTCCGTGAGGGTCACGTCGGCATGTTCGCGGCGACCGACCGGAAGGTCGTCCACCAGAAACGCGCATCGGGGCAGCAAGGCCGCGAGTGCGCCCGGGTGGCGTTCCGCCACGGTTTCCAGTAGATGAGCGAGTGTCTCGGCGTTGTGCTGCTCCTCGGGCACGCCTGCCGCATGCCGGGCAGCGGCCCAGTACCGGACTGTCATGCGAGCCATGGGAGCTCCCTACGCTCGGCGTCCACCCCGGTGACCTCGCAGTCACCGGAGTCACTGAAAGTGCACACGGCCGAGGGCCGACCAGGGCTGCGCGGACCGGATGCAAGCACGTCGGCATAGTGCCCAATGCCGTCGGACACGGCGCTGGCCGGGGGCTTGTCACGAAATCCGGAAAGCCGTGAGCGGCGTCGACTTCAAGATCAAAACTATGGTTAGTTACGGGACGAACACGGCAGCGATGGGCCGTGGCGAGAATCTCAGCGTCCGCAGTGGGGAGAACTCCTAAGGCGGTAGGAGTGGAGTACGACACTCCGCTATCCTCCCCACAGGCCGGTGTTCGTTTCGCGCCCATGACGGTCGTGGAACGCGAACCGACCGCAAGGTATCCGTGGGTCGACGCTGCCCCAACATCGCAACCGAACCCTGGAGGAGTCGACTTGAGCGTCGTCCTGTTGCTCACCAACGCCCCCGGACCGTCCGCGGAGTCCTTTCCCTCACTCGGGCTCCTGACTCACACCGTTCGCGTCGCTCCACTCGAGGCCAGCGCGCTCCTTGACGCTCCCCCGGTGGATGTCGTGGTGGTGGACGGACGCCGGGAACTGGTTGTCGCCCGCGGCCTGTGTCGCCTACTCCGCACGACCGGGCTCACCACCGCGTTGCTCGCCCTCGTCACCGAAGGTGGGCTGGCCGCGGTCTCGGCCGACTGGGGTGTCGATGACGTGGTGCTTGACAGCGCCGGGCCCGCCGAGGTCGAGGCACGGCTGAGGCTCGCGATCGGTCGGGTGGCGGCTGCCGGCGGCACCGCCGAAGCCGGCGTCATCCGCTCCGGTGACCTGTCGGTGGACGAGACCACCTACTCGGCCAAGCTGCGTGGCCGCCCGCTTGAGCTCACCTTCAAGGAATTCGAGCTGCTGAAGTACCTCGCGCAGCACCCGGGCCGGGTCTTCACCCGTGCCCAGCTCCTGCAGGAGGTCTGGGGTTACGACTACTACGGAGGTACCCGGACCGTTGACGTCCACGTGCGCCGCCTGCGAGCCAAGCTCGGCCCGGAGCACGAATCGATGATCGGCACTGTGCGGCACGTCGGTTACAAGTTCGTCGCTCCTCCGATCGCCCCGCTGCCCGAGGAAACAGTGGCCAGCCGCGACGGTCGGGAAGTAATGCGCACTCCCGAACGCGTGTAGTTCCAGCCAGGGTCCGTGTAG
>NZ_CAAAFO010000147.1:243051-251528 GCF_900634715.1 Candidatus Protofrankia californiensis
ACCATGACCCGGCCGACGGGACCATCTGGGACGACAGCGCAGGCACGGTCGCCGGGTACGCCTATCTGGCCACCCCTGATGACCATAACTGGCAGGCGGAGCTGGTCGTCCATCCCTTCCAGCGCCGTCGGGGTATCGGCGGGCGCCTGCTGGCCGCCCTGACCGCGGCCGCCGACCAGGCCGAAGCGGACCTGCGCGTCTGGGCGCATGGCGACCCACCCGCGGCAGCGGCCCTGGCGGACAGGCACGGCTTCGGCCGGGAGCGGGTGCTGTGGCAGATGCGCCGTCCACTTTCCTCCGCGGCACCCTTCGGCGGGCGGGAGACGCACCCTGTTCACGATGTTCCCCCTCTTCCGGACATAACGGTGCCACTAGGGGTAACCGTCCGGACCTTCACTCCGGGACAGGACGAGGACGCGTGGGTGGCGATCAACAGCAGCGCCTTCGCGGACCACCCGGAACAGGGGCGCTGGACGGTGGAGGATCTCCGGCTGCGCGAGGCCGAGTCGTGGTTCAACCCGGCGGGCTTCTTCCTCGCCGAGTTCGCGGGCCGGCTCGTCGGCTTCCACTGGACGAAGGTGGCCGAGGCGACCCCATCCGCTGGCGGTGGAAGCCCGAGCACGGCCTCCAGCGGCAGCGCCGACGACGCGGAGAGCGCCGCGGCGGACCTCGGCGAGGTGTATGTCGTCGGGGTGGAGCCCACGTTCGCCGGACGCGGACTCGGCCGGACACTGACCCTGATCGGACTCCACCACCTGCGCGATCGCGGCCTGGCCACGGCGATGCTCTACGTCGACGACACCAACCGCCCGGCGGTACGCCTGTACGAGGGCCTCGGCTTCAGCCGGTACAGCTGCGACATCTCCTACCTGCGCAAACCGGGTGTTCAGATCGAATCCCGGCCTGGCTGGTCCTAGCCCGGCCAAAGGGTGCGCGATCATGCTTTTCGCGCACCCGGAGGCCCAACGAGAGCTACCCAGCCAAAGGGTGCGCGATCATGCTTTTCGCGCACCCGGAGGCCCGGTTCGCCGGGTGCAAAGCCGTCGGCGGGAACCCGGGTCAAGGGTCAGGCAGTGGGGGCGTCCGCGAGATGGAAGCGGTAACCGACTCCACGGATGCTTTCGATCAGCCGAGGTTTCCCCGGCTCCCCCGTGTCCCCCAGGCGGCCGCGCAGACGGCGGATGTGCACGGCGAGCGTGTTCGTCTCGTGACTGGTCGTACCCCAGACGCACTCGAGCAGCGTCTGGTGGGTGACCACGGATCCAGCCCGCTCCAGCAAGATCCGCAGGAGCCTGAACTCCTGTGGTGGCAACCGCACCGGGATGCCGTCCACCCGTACTTCGTAGGCGGCAAGGTTCAGGGTGATCGCTCCGGCCCGTAGTACTGCGTGCTCCGCACGCTCCGTATCGGCTCCCCGCACGGACCGTACCAGGGCCAGTACCTCGTTGACCCGGTACGGCTTGGCAACACAGGCACTCGCTCCGGCCGCCAACCCCGCCGCGGCCTGACGCCGGTCCTGCGGGCCGACCCCGAGCAGTATCGGCATGTCATCACGGGTGCGGATGGTCCGTACAACCGTCACGCCATCCACGATCGGTAGCCGGGCGGAGATCAGCACTACCGCCGGCGCGAGACGACCGATTTCCAGCAGCGCCCGGGCACCGTCGACCGCGACGCTGACCCCCACGCCCTGGTCGGCGAGAGCGGAGAGCAACTCGGTGTCCGCGACGGCGTCGGCAACCAACAGTGTCGGGCTCAGCGGTGACGGCGGCAGGCCCGATGATGGTGGCAGGCTCGATGGTGATGACAGTGGTGGACGCAGGGGGTCGGGTGGGGCGAACTCGTCCCTGGAGCGGCGCTGCTCCGGAGCGACCGGCTCGTCATCAGATGGCTGCACAAGGCGCATCCGGGTGATCGCGATGGGTCCAGGTTGGCTTGGAGTCAAGAGAGGGCCGGCTCAGCCGAAGCGTCCGGTGATGTACTCTTCCGTACGCTTTTCCGTGGGATTGGAGAAGATCTTCTCGGTCTTGTCCATCTCCACCATCCGGCCGGGATCACCGGTCTTGTCCAGGGTGAAGAACGCCGTGGTGTCGCTGACCCGGGCAGCCTGCTGCATGTTGTGGGTCACTATGACGATCGTGTAGCTCGACTTGAGCTTGGCGATCAGGTCTTCGATCGCCAGGGTGGAGATCGGGTCAAGGGCGGAGCACGGCTCGTCCATGAGCAGCACCTGCGGTTCGACGGCGATGGCCCGCGCAATGCACAGTCTCTGCTGCTGGCCGCCGGACAGGCCCGCCCCGGGCCGGCCGAGCCGGTCCTTGACCTCCTCCCACAGGTTCGCGCCGCGCAGCGACTGCTCGGCCCGTTCGTCGAGCAGCGACTTCTTGCGGGCACCGTTGAGCTTCAGGCCGGCGACGACGTTCTCGTAGATGGACATCGTCGGGAAGGGGTTCGGACGCTGGAAGACCATCCCGACGGCCCGGCGCACGTTCACCGGGTCGACCCCCGGTCCGTAAAGGTCCTCGCCATCGAGGAGAACCCGGCCCTCGACCCGGGCTCCGGGCAGCACCTCGTGCATGCGGTTGAGCGTCCGCAGCACCGTGGACTTGCCGCAGCCGGACGGCCCGATGAACGCGGTGACGCTCTTCGGCTCGATACTGAAGTGGAGATCGGAGACGGCTTTGAACTTCCCGTAGTAGGCGGTCAGCCCGGAGACGTCAATACGGGTGGCCATGAGTTACCTCGGCTTCTGGTGCTTCGGTTGTTCGGTGGACGACGCGGCGGGAACGAAGGGCCTGGAAAGTGTGAGAGCGTGTTCGAGAATGACGATTCTCAAACACGCTCCGAGCGACGAGGACATCATCGGACCCGGGCCAGCCTGGCAACCAGCCGCGCAACCGCGTTCAGCAGCATCACGAGAACGATGAGTGTCAGCGCGGCGGCCCAGGCCCGGTCAACGGCGGCCTGTTGCGGCTGACCGGCCTGCGAGTAGATGTACAGCGGCAGAGCCGACTGCGGCCCGGAGAACGGGTTGAAGTTGATGGAGTCGGTCCCGAAGATGGTGAGCAGCAGGGGTGCGGTCTCACCGGCGACCCTGGCCACCGCGAGCATCACACCGGTCACGATTCCCGGCAGCGCGGTCGGCACCACAATCTTGAGGATCGTCCGCCAGCGGCTGACACCGAGCGCGTAGCTGGCCTCGCGAAGCTCGTCCGGGACGAGTTTGAGCATCTCCTCGGCGGAGCGCACGACGATGGGAATCATCAGGATCGTCAGGGCGAGCGCGCCGGCGAAGCCGGAGGGCTTCTGCCCGAGCGCGAGAATATAGAACGCCAGGATGAACAGACCGGCGATGACCGAGGGCAGGCCGGTCAGCACGTCGACGAAGAAACTGATGGTCCGGCTGATCCGGCCGCGGCCGTACTCGACCAGATAGATCGCGACCAGCAGGCCGAACGGGACCGCGAAGAGGCTGGCCAGAGCAATCTGCTCCAGGGTCCCGATCAGGGCGTGGTAGATGCCGCCACCGGCGTCCCGCGCTCCGACGTTCCGCATGGAGTGGTTCAGGAAGCTGATGTCGACACGTTCCGCACCCTTGGCGATCACGCTCGCCAGTACCGCGACCAGCGGGATGACCGCGAGGAGAAAAGCGAGATAAACCAGTGTGGTGACAAGTCGGTCCGCAGCCCGCCGGGAACCTTCGACCATGATCGACGCTGATGTCTGGCCGATCAGATAAAGGGCCCCGGAAATCAGCACGAACTGAATCTTGCTCTCTATCGGCGCCACAACGTACAGCAGGATGGTGGCGACGACGGCGCCGACACCGATCGCGGGGAGCGCGGCCTTCGGCAACCGCTGGCCGATCAGGCTCGGACCGCCGAGTGTAGCAGTCGGTGTAACAGTCGTTGTACTCATGCGGCGGCGCCCGAGAACTCGCGCCGACGGGCGATGACAGCACGGGCGATCATGTTGACAATCATGGTGACGATGAACAGGACGAGACCGGAGGCGATGAGAGCCCCGCGGCCGACGGTGTTGGCCTCGGCGAAGCCGTTTGCCACGTTCGCGGCGATGGTGTTACCGGCCGGCGACAGGATTTTCCAGGAAATTCCGAAGGAGGCGGGCAGCACCAAGGCGACCGCAATCGTCTCACCCATCGCTCGGCCGAGTCCCAGCATTGACGCGCTGATAATCCCCGGCTTGCCGTACGGGATCACCGCTGTCCGGATCATTTCCCAACGGGTCGCGCCGAGAGCGAGCGCCGCCTCCTTGTGCGCGATTGGCACCTGGAGGAAGACCTCGCGGGAAATCGCGGCCACAATGGGCAGGATCATGATTGCCAGGACGACAGAGGCAACGAAGACCGAGCGGCCGACGACGCTGTTCTGGGTGGCGAAGAGGGGGATCCAACCGAAGTACTCGGTGAGGAACTTCTGGATACCCTCCATCCGTGGGACAAGAACGATCAGACCCCACAACCCGAAGATGACGCTGGGGACGGCGGCGAGCAGGTCCACGATGAACGCCAGCGGAGTAGCAAGGCGGCGTGGAGCATACACCGTGATGAACAGCGCGATTCCGACTGCCACCGGCACAGCGATGACCATTGCTATAACGGCTGTGAGCAGCGTGCCGAACAGCAGGGCCGCGACCCCGAAGAATGGCGGCGAGCTGTTCGGGAACCACTCCGTGGTCGTCAGGAAGTTGCCGGTGTTGGCGCTGAGCGCGTTCGTCGCCTCCAGCACCAGGAAGGCCGCGATCGCGGCAATGAGCACGAGGAGGCCCAGACCGGCCGACCGGGTCAGATTCTTGAAGAAGGCGTCCGCAGGGCTGACCCGCGCGCTGTCACTGCTACTGGCGGGCTCCGCCGTAGCCACGGGAGCATCGTTTCTCGACGAGCCCTTCCGCAGGCCGTCCGGCTCATTGCTCATCATGCCTCTCAACAGGTGGTGTCAGGCGGTGTGCCCGCCCACCTCGCGGCGGGCGGGCACACCGGTTGATCGTCCGGTCAGAATCCGTGGCTACCGGAGCGCCATGCCGGGATCATGAAATTGTCGCCACGACCGAGCTCACCCTGCTCTGGAGCTCGGTCGGCAGCGGAGAGTAGCCGAGGCCTGCGATGGCGGCCTGACCGTCCTTAGAGGAGGTGTAGGTCAGGAACGACTTCACCAGCGCCGCCTGGTCCGCGGGCAGCCCCTTGGTGCAGGTGATCTCATAGGCGACCAGGTAGATCGGGTATGCGCCGGATGTCGTCGCGGCATAGTCGAAGGTCAGCTTCAGATCGCTACCCTCGGCGATCTTGGCCGTGCTCAGACCCTTGGATGCGGCATCCGTGCTGACCGCCACGTACTCACCAGCACCGTTCTTGATCTTCGCTGTCGACAGAGCGGCGTTCTCCGCGTAGGACAGCTCCACATAACCGATGGAACCGGGGGTCGACTTGACGGTCTGGGTCACCCCGTCGCTGCCCTTGGAACCCTGGCCGCCCGGGGCCTTCCAATCAGAGCCGGACCCGTATGTCCAGTCGCTCTTGGCGGCACCCGCAAGGTACTTGGTGAAGTTGTCCGTGGTACCCGAACCGTCGGAACGGTGCGCCGAGGAGATCGCCGTGTCCGGCAGGGACGCCCCGGGGTTGTCAGCCGCAATCGTGGGGTCGTTCCACTTGGTGATTGCACCAGAGTAGATCTTCGCCAGCGTCGGGGCACTGAGCTGCAGCTCCTTCACCCCGGCGAGGTTGTAGATCACCGCAACCGGCCCGGCGACCATGGGCAGGTCGACGAGCTGGCCGCCGGTGCAACGCTTGGCCGCGTTGGTCGCCTGGTCATCCTTGATCGACGAGTCCGAGCCGGCGAACGCCGTCTGACCGTCGATGAACGCCTGCCTGCCCGCGGAGGAGCCGACCGACTGGTAGTTGATCGACGAGCCGGCACATGCCTGCTGGTACTTCTTGACCCACTCGTCTATCGCGTTCTTCTGCGCCGAGGAGCCCGACGCGGTGATCGACCCTGTCGCGCACGAAATCGCGGACGTGGTGCCGCCCGGCGCTCCCGGCGTCGTCACCTCGTCGTTGTCGGAACCGCAGGCGGCCACCCCCAGCACCGCCGACATCGCAAGGCCCACGACTGCAACCTGACGCTTCCCTATGTTCACAAAGCGACCCTTCGTCTTCAGCGCAATGGCGCCGGTCTGTCCGCCCCCGGACTGGGGTGCCGGCGAGAATCGAAGCGATCCCGTATGAACGAAAGATGAATGGAAGTAGACGTGAAACGAACGCCGATCAGAACACATCCGGGGTCGAGGACCGTTCACGTGGACGTCGTCGTACCGGGTACGACCAGCCGCTTCGGGTACGCCCGCGTCGCCGCGACCCGATCGCCCGGCGATACGAGCCTCCCCTCGGCTCGCCGAGGTCCGCACGGGTGACTTCCGGCGTTGCCGGGCAGGGCCAGGAGCCGACAGATGCGGTAGTCACCCCGCCCACGGGGAATCCTGACGCAAGAATCCGCGCAAAGGTCTGCGCAAAGATCCGATCGCCGAAGCGATCTCCGGTGTGTGCCCGGGTGCGTGTCCGCGATCCTATCCGCGCGCCGGGGAGCTCCGGGAAACCTGTTCCCCGCCGCGCGGGAAGGTGGGGCCGCTCTGACCGCTCGCGCTCTCGACATCGATGATGTGGGCGACATTCGTAACACGTAGTAGCCGAGTAACATCCTCGCTCGGGTTGCGAAGAATGAGGCGACCCCCGAGGGAACGCTGGCGCTGGTGCGCAAAAAGGATCACAGCGAGACCCTGCGAGTCCAGAAAGCCGACCTCGCCAAGATCCACAATAATGTCCCTGACCCCGGCAATCCGCGCATCCAGCAGCGCTTCGCGCAGAGGTTCCAGCGAAGAGTAGTCGACGTCGCCGACGGGACGGACGACCACGGCCTGCCGGCCGGTCACCTCGACGCGAACGCTGGGGTACATGGCTCCCGGACCGACCGGACGTCCCCAGCGGCGCGGGAGCTGGCCGGTGCACCCCCACGTCACTGCCCGCCCTCGTCGGACGTGACAACCCCGGCCCTACCCCGAACAGCGAACACCCACACTGCCTCATTGCGAACAACCGTGGCCGGCCCAGCCGCGTGGAGGGCCAAAGGAAGCGCGGCTATGCTTCTTTCGCGCCGGGCCGGGCCGGATACGGGCAAACCTGTAAAACTCCCCGTCTAACGGGATGGAACGGACGGATTCCGGCAACGACGCTTACTGTATGAACAACACAACAGCACAACTTCGATCAAGGAATGGCCGGACGTCGACCCTTGTCAGCCGGGTCGACGGCGCTCAGGTCAGCATCGGCGTCCAACCGGGTACAGGCACGGAGCCAGCCATGATCCTGCTCCGTATCCGACCGTCACTGCCGGACGGCGTCTGCGCCGCCAACCTGGCTCCGGAGGAGGCCCATCACCTTGCCGAGGCCCTCACCAACGCCGCGCTCACAGCTTGCGAGCCCGGCGACCAGGTGCGTGTGCCGAACACCAACCTGTCACACACGCGTCCGAACAACACCGCGTCGCACGAGCATGCTGTCACAATCTGCGAAGGAAGCACCGTGTCCGATCTTTCTTGGCTGCTCGGTGAGCTGCCAGCCCACGCCCGCCTCGTCGACTTCGCCAGCGACACCGACGTCGTACTGGTCTTCAGTACAGATGGCGCGCACACGGCTGTCGACCACGACTGAGGACGGCTGCCCGAGTGGATGCCAGTCGAGCGGCTGCCAATCAGGTATGCGCACGTTGCATTTCAAGGTCTGCGCGGCTGTTGCACCAGTAGGGGCCTTCGTCCTCCACCACGTCCGTCATGATCACATGATGCCGGCCGACATGTCCCGCCGAAAGTAGGCAGGTCAGGCCCTCGGTCCGGCATCCGGGTGCGGTGACCGTCGCGGGTGTGCTCCAGACCAGCCACGCTTCCTGATTGCCCCAGCCCTGGAGAACGGCCATGTGCTTGTCGGGATGACCGCTCTCCAGCGCGCATGTGACCTCGTCCGGTACCTCGTACGCCGCACCCGGGAGGCCGTCGAACCGGCCGATGACCTCGTCGGGCACGCTCTGCCACGCGCCACAGGCACCATCGTCGATGGAGACGCCCATCGTCGTTTCCTCCCCGTGTATGTCTGGGCTGCCTCGTCGCGGCCCGGTTGCCACCGGCACGGATCAGTCGCCATAAACGATCCTGTGCCGGGGTCGGCCAAAATCTGCTCGGGCCGACAAGCCCGATACAAGCACGCACGGCCCAGACCTCGCACACCGGGTTGAAACTTTCCGTTTTGTCTCGACTTCTTACCGTGACTAGCCGTCGATGTCAGCGACTGATCACGACGGTGGGAACCTGCAACACGAAAACGGTGGGAACCTGCAACACGAAAGACGCCTGCAAACAGTGCGCGGGTCGCGAACCTGTCGAGAAGGGCCACGTAGCTGGTGCCGCGACCGCCC
>NZ_CAAAFO010000147.1:251634-252443 GCF_900634715.1 Candidatus Protofrankia californiensis
GCGGTCGCGGCAACGATGACCAGCGCACCTTCTTCCGTGCTGACAGCGCGTTCCGCGGTTTCCCCGGCTCGCGCAACCGCGAGAACGACGACGTCAGGAGCAACGACCCTCGCTCGAGGAACACCCGCCATCGACATCCCCGACGTGTCACCGGAGGACTCGGCGCGATCCGTGGACGTTGTCCCCTCCCGCGGCTGTGGTGCTGACGTGCCGTTGATGTCGGTGGAAGCCGCAAGCACGTTCACGTGGTCACCAACGCGCAGGAACAGGACCGATCCGGCGTCCGTGATACGGACCGGCGTAGCCACCAGGCCTGCCGCCGCCTGTCTCTGCGTGATCAGCCCTGGGCCGAGGATCCGGGCATCGGTGATCGGCTCGCCTTGCCGGACCGGGGCCGCCAGAGTACGCCCGACCGCATCCTGCGGGCTCCGTGCGGCACCGGCCGGCACAACGTTCACCGGCAATGACACCATCCGGACGTCGCCCGGTGCCATGGTGACCCCGCCGGCCAGATCAACCGCCGCGACCACCACCGATGCCGGGGACGGCGGCCGCGCAGGGCGTACCGCCACAACGGCGAAGACCACGGCCGTAGCGGCGAGGACCGCCGCCAGCACCCGACGTCGTGCGCCGACCGCAATCCGCCAGGCACGTGCGTACCCGAAGCGGGCCGCCCTGTGTCCGACGAGCGACATCATGACCTCCGTGATCCTCGTCAAACAGAACGAAGATCACGTTAGCTGCCCGGCGAACCGGCGTCATCGCTCGACCGCACGTTGTGGACAACCGGCGACACAGCAACGTCCACC
>NZ_CAAAFO010000147.1:253039-253871 GCF_900634715.1 Candidatus Protofrankia californiensis
GAAGACGCGCGATACAACAGCCGGATCAGGCCACAGCCGTGCCCGAACCACCCGACGACGTGGACGATCCGGTGGAGGATGCCGATGACGCCGGGCTTGTGGAGGTCGACGGACCAGCCGGGCTCGACGACCCGTCCGCCGAGCTGCCGGCGGCAGAGGCACCGGCCCCCACCGTCTCCTTGCCGGACGTATCGGCGCCGGCATCCTTGCCGACCTTGTCCTTCATCCGGTCCCGGGCGCCACTGCTGCCACCGGACCGGCTGTCAGTCTTGTAGAAACCGGAGCCCTTGAACACGACCCCGACCGAACTGAACACCCGGCGCAGTTTGCCGTTGCAGGTGGGGCACTCGGTCAGCGCCGCGTCATTGAAATTCTGCACAACCTCGAGGTCACGATCGCACGCGGTGCAGCGGTACTCGTAGCGCGGCACGGACTCCTCCCCGGAGTTAGCACTCGACTTCGACGACTGCTAACTCTAACCCGAGACGCACCCTACACGTCCCAAGAGCGCGGTGAGACCTGCCAATGACCCGGGGAGCCGGGCTTCCCGGACCTCCCCAACCGACTTCCGGAGCCCGAGCACGAAAACATGATCACGCCGCCTTTGGTCCTCCAGAGAGGCGCGGGCAGCAGCACAGGCGCCCATGACATCACCGTGAGTACGGATCCTGCGCACGGTCGACCGTGCCGCAGCGCACCGTGGCTCTCGGTGTGACGACGACATGGACGCCGACGTCATGCGCCTCAGTAGGAACACGATCAACCAACTCGTTGTCGTGCACTATCGCCACGATCAGGGTGTCCGGTCTCGCCCGCCGCAATGCTCGGTCGT
>NZ_CAAAFO010000147.1:253929-257265 GCF_900634715.1 Candidatus Protofrankia californiensis
ACGACCGAGCCGGCCACCATGGACGTCGGCCGCCAGCGCCGGGACGACGATCGCGTCCGCCCGGCCGAGATCGAAGACAGCCGCGCCGAGAGGCGGCTCACGGGTACCGAACGCGCCGGCGATCAACGAACCCGTGTACTCCCGGAAATCCAGATCAAGATCGGGTCGCATGGACGGCAGCAGCACCCGCACTCCTCGTTCCCGGAGCTGCCCGAGGAGGCGGCCGGTCTCGGGCTCGCCGGGCAGGCTCGCATAGGCCGCGACCCAGCGCGCCGCCGCGACCTCCGGGAGGTCGAGGACCCGCCTGGCCGCTGTTGCGGCGCTGTCCGCCCCGGTCGTCCCTGTAACGACGGATTGATCTGTACCGGTGATCCGACCGGCGCGCGCCGCGAGCAGGCGTGCGCGCAACGACATCTTGGCCCCGTCCCCACGCACCTCAGCAGACATCCCGTTCGATGTGGTGCGGGGGACGCTCGGCACGCAACCGCTCGATGTCGGTGTCCAGGCCCTCCTCCAACCGATCTTGATCGTCACCCCAGCCGATGTCACGGTCGTCATCGGACCGTTGCTCATCCCACACGAGCGCTCCTCCTCCCTGCTGGAAGCGTCCGACAATCCCGTCCGGCCCATCCTGTCCGTCCGGTCTACCCAGTCCGTCCGGTCTACCCGGTCCGTCCGGTCCGTCCGGCGCCGGCCGACCTCCCCCGAGCCGCATGCCCCGGTCCCAGGGCGTCACGCCGATCACGCATCGGTCCGCGAGGGTTCGCCAGCCGACAGGTCCGGGGTCCCGACATACTCGATTTCCTGTGCGATAACGCCCACGACCGTGTCCAGGGCATCGCGCACGCCTGCCGAGTATGCCTCGGCTTCAACCGCTGACCTGGGCATTCCCTGCTCTGTCACGAGTTCGGGCACGACATCGATCGCTGCCCGCAAGGCGCGGCGGTACCGGGGTACCGAGATCGGAGGTTCTCCTTTCGGGTCTTGATCATATGCCTCGTCGCGATCGAGCATCGCTCGAACGCCGGCACGACGGGCCACCGGTGTCGCCATCGATGTCCTCCCAAGGTATTTGCTGTCCAGCAAAACAAACCATAGCGGTATCCTTGACGGTTAGCAAAGACGTTACGATGTTCGCGTGGACGACGGTGAGCGATTGGTTGGCATCGGGGACATAGCGTTCCAGCTGAAGATCACGCGTCAGGCGGTTGACTACTGGACGCGCAAAGACCCGCAGTTCCCTGCTCCGCTACAGGTCGTCAACGCACCGACCGCGGGCTCCAAAGGCACCCGGGTCTGGCGCAAGCGCGACATCGACGCGTGGATCGTCGAGTACTACCGGAGGCGAAAGACCTGACCGACCGAAGGCCGTACGATCATGGTTCTTCCCGTGCTGCCAGAGGGCCCGAAGGACAGGGGTCCACAGACCTGGACTGTCTCGGGCAACGTCGCGTGACGCGCGATCAGTATGTCCCCGCCGGCGGGGTTGCGACACCCAAGCACACAACCGCACCGTGATCCGGCTCACTATTGTCCGGTGAACGCCCTCCGGCGGACGTTCTCTGGCCATTTTCGCCTTTCGGTCCAGATCCTCCTGACAGTGGACGCTCTCCAGTGCAGACTCAACCGGACGCGACGGAGGAGACGACCGCCACCGGCGCGGATACCACGACCGCACCCGCGAAAGCCCTGCTCACCGGCCCTGCACACCGGTGCCAGCCGGACAGCAATGTCCTATTGGTCGGTGTTGTCGACGTCATCCTCAATCATCTCAAATTCTTGGAATGGCAGGGTATATCAGGCACCGGACACCGCCCGGAGGGCCGAAGACGACGCGATCATGTTCCTTTCGCGCCCAGGTTCCCACCGATCTCGACGGTCGACCGAGGTGGGCCGGCCGGAGGTATACCAGGAATATTTTGTCGAAGGTTCGAAGAACGCAGCATGACCACGCTGTCGAACTCGGCGATCCACGACATGCAGAAGTCCGTCGACACCGGCGATCCGGCACCTGGAGGGCCAAAGACGACGCGATCGCGTTCCTTTCGCGCCGCCGGGAGGCCCAGGTCCCCGGGTCGCTCGTGGAGGCGCACCGGCTCATCGTGAACCTGTCCGACCGGTTGCGGGCCGTCACGCACGACCCACACCGTCACCGTTGCGACCGCAACGGCCGGCGCCGCCGGCCCTGGACACTCCACGTCGAGGGGTTGTCTCGCCTACTTTCTCGCAAGCGAGGAGTCCACAAGTGATTACCAAAAGTAGTCGATAGATATATCTGTAACAGAGCAATATGCTGTGGACGCCCCCGAGGAGCCGTCCATGCCACTCGCACCTCCGTCTCGACGCGACGGTAGGCATCCGCTCGCGCGCACTCGCCCGAAAGCCGCCGTCCCGGCCCTCGCCCACACCGAGACCGGCACCGAAGACGACACCGACACCGAAGACGACATGCAGGGTGGCGAAGAGGACATACGGAACAGCGCGGTCCAGCGACTCCGATGGCGTCGGCTCACGTGGCGCGGGCTCCTCACCGAGCAGGGACGACCACAATGCATCCGTGATCACGCTCGCGCCCCCTGGCTGATCGTCGCGACCGTCTGCATCGGCGCCTTCATGGGGCAGCTCGACGCCAGCATCGTGACCATCGCGCTACCCGACATCCGGACCGACCTGGGCGCGTCCCTGACAGCGATCACTTGGGTGAGTTTGTCCTACCTGGTCGTCCTGGTCGGCACGGTCGCGGCAGTAGGACGCCTCGCCGACATGATCGGACGAAAACTTCTGTACACCTACGGTTTCGTCGTGTTCACGCTGGCTTCACTCGGATGCGGGCTCGCACCGAACCTGACGACGCTGCTCGCCTTCCGGGTGGTCCAGGCGATCGGTGCAGCCATGTTGCAGGCCAACAGCGTCGCTTTGATCGTCAGTGCTGTTCCACGGGACGCGCTCAGTCGCGCCATCGGCCTGCAGGCGGCGGCGCAGGCTCTCGGGCTGTCGCTGGGCCCGGTGCTCGGCGGCCTGCTCACCAACGCAGGTGGCTGGCGGTGGATCTTCTACATCAACATTCCCACCGGAATTCTCGGGTGCGCCCTCGGTTGGGTCCTGCTCCCCCGGACCCGGCTGCGGGCGGCCCGGACCGCGTTCGACTGGCCAGGTCTGGCGCTGCTGTTCCTCTCTGTGACCGCTGGCCTGGTCGGGCTGTCACAAGCCGCTACGGACGAGCCTGCGCATCCTGGCATATGGCTGGCGCTCGCCGGCTCGGCAGCGCTCGGCTGGGCATTCATCCGGCGGCAGGCCCGGACCGATGCTCCCGTGATCGACCTTGAGCTGTTGCGG
>NZ_CAAAFO010000147.1:257653-263590 GCF_900634715.1 Candidatus Protofrankia californiensis
ACAGAGATTGCACTGGCGATCATCGGGGTTGGCATCGGGCTGTTCACTCCGGTGAACAACGCCGCTGTGATGTCGGCGGTCCGTCCCCAGGAAAGCGGGTCGGCGAGCGGGGTACTGAACATGACCCGCGGTCTGGGGAGCGCCCTCGGCGTGTCAGTGACGTCGGTCGCGTTCGGCATCGGCGGATTCGCTGCTGCCGCGACGGTCCTGGCCGGATGCGCGGCGCTGGCCGCCGTGATCGCCTGGTGTCGCCCTGCCCGGCAGGGGGCACGGACCGATCCGCCCGCCTCGGTCGAGCACGGCCGATCAGCCGTCCCGGCTCCCCGCATCCCTGCCTGTGCGGGACACCGCGATGCTGCTTCGGAGCAACCCGTCCAATGCCTTCGGCTACACAGGAAAACGTTGTGATCACGTCACGATCAGCGGGTAGATTGGACATAGTCCAAAGAAGAGGAGACTCGAATATGATCAACAACGTTGATCGTGTGGGTAGCCTGCTGCAGGCCACGCTGGTGGAGTTGATCGACCTCGCCCAACAGGGCAAACAGGCCCACTGGAACGTCGTCGGCCCCCGCTTCCTGCCGGTGCACCAGCAGCTCGACACCCTGGTCGACGACGTACGACTGGGCGCGGACGAGGTGGCGGAGCGCGCCGTGGCCGTCGGTTACCGTCCGGACGGACGTAGCGCCACCGTGGCCAAGGAGACACCACTGAGCGAGTTGCCCGCGGGGTCGCTCGCCGACGTCGACGTGGTCCGCGAGATCACCGATCGGCTGCGTAACGTCGCTGACTCCGTCCGTGCGAGAGTGGACCAGCTCGACGACCTCGACCCGGTCACCCAGGACCTTCTGATCGGCCTGACCGCGACTCTGGACAAACACGCATGGATGTTTGGCGCACAGTTGAACTGAGCGCTCGGCTACGCACCGCGGGCCTTCGGGCCACCGGCCCCCGGCTCGCGGTGCTGGACGCCCTGGGGCGTCTTGGTGGCCACCGCCGCGCCGACGAGGTCCACGACCACCTGGCAAACAATGGATACGATCTTGCCCGGACCAGTGTCTACAACGTGCTGCGTGACCTGACTGCCGCAGGACTCGCGCTGCTGGCGGACGTCGGCCCGGGCGTGACCCTCTACGAGGCAGGCAGCGCCCTCCACCACCACTTCGTCTGCCGTTCCTGCGGATCGGTCCAGGACGTCGCCTGCGCTGTCGGCGCACACCCCTGCCTGCATCCCGATACTGCCACCCACCCCGGCATCGGCACCCTGGACGAAACACAGATCATCTTTCGCGGCCTGTGTTCCCGCTGCAGCCCGCCCCCGTAAGAACGCGCATGGACGGCGGCGAAGCGACACCTACACGGTCCATGAGCGCCAGAGGCCACCCTTTTCGCCCTACCCGTTTCGCCCTGCCCCTTTCGCCTCACTCTTCGCCCGGACCGCCGGTTCCAGGGGTGTCCGTAGCTCCGGAGGTGTCCGCAGTTCCGGAGGTGTCCGCAGTTCCGGAGGTGTCCGTGGCGGCTGCCTCCAGCATCATGCTAAGCAGGCGTGCCTGCCGGAGCGGAAGGGCCGCGGCGAAGTGGCCCAGGGCCGCTTCGGGGTCACCCGCCTGTTCCAGTGACGCGAGCATCTGGGCGGCGGCATACTCCTCCCGCCGTCGAGTCGGGTGATACATCCAGACCCGACGGATCCGAACTCGCTCGACATGCCCCTTGCCGATGAGACGGGCAAGCGTGGTGGCTATGGTGCTGTGCGCGAGTCCCCCGCCCAGCTCCTGCTGGATGTCGCCGGTGCTCACCGGCGCACGGGCCGCCCAGACAACCGTGAGGACCGCTGCCTCCAGCTGACCGGGCTGGCGGCGCATCGCCGTGCCGGACACGTCCGTCGGCTGCTGCGCATCGTCGTCTCGCGGGGCGGGTTCAGGGCTGAGAGTAGTCAACAAGGGCCGTCCTTGAAGGCGTGAAGGGCGTATCGGTGACGTGATCCGCGCAGTGGCGGTAGCAGCCCCGGGCGCGTGCGGCCGGTCCGTCGACAGGCACGTGCCGACACGGCACGGAGCAGGGGCTAGAGCGTCGGCCAGGTAGCGCAGATCCATCCCGAAGTCGATCAATGATCCATGATCGAAGATCGTCGTATCATGAAAGTGAGGGAGTAGACGGTCGCGATAGCAGCCGTTTTCACACTCAATCTCTTGATCGCAACAGGACGCGTGGCTACCTGACCGGGCTCTGGAGGGCGAAAAGCAACACGATCATGCTTTTCTCGCACTCGAGGTTCCTGCCGGATCCGGGAGGTTCGGGAGGCCCAAGTTCCGGGTCGCTGCTTGGTCAGTGAGTCGGCCCCGTCGGCAGGAAACGCCGCTGGCAGGAGACACTGTCAACAAGTCAGCCTACCGGAACCAACACCAGCCGTAGCGACCTTGGCAGCCAAGGGAAATACGATCCTGCTTTCTTGAGCGCGGGGTTACCGGCTGCCACCGGACTGGCTATGCCGCTGCGAATCGGACTGCCGAGGAACCTGGCTGCCAGAAGAGCCGCGGGCCTACCTCAAGACTGATGCACGCTCCTGGCGGTCCCCGGCGGGCCATCGCGTACCTGAGGATCTCGCTCGTCCAAGGCGCCGCGGAAGAACCGGACGGTTGAGCCACGCGCACACCGTGGTCGGCAAGGCCCGTCCGGCCGGGCACAGCCGCTGGGAGCAGGATCGACAGCACACCGCGGACCGTGCGGGTGGCAAGCACACAGGCAAGACCGACGACGGTGGCGCACAAACGTGCAGGCCACCTGGCCGTAGCCACCACGCGCGAAAAGGCGGCCGCCCCATTCGCCCGGGCACAGCTTTGCATCATGTGCCGTGGCCCACCTGTCTGTAGTCGGTTACATCGCCCGTGTCGTTGGATTGCATGTAGTCGTATGTTGTATGTAATTGTATGTAGTTGCCCGCGTCATCCGCGAGAAAGCCGGGGCGGAAGAACCTCGCACATCACCAATACACTGCGTTACCGCATCGGTCGAAATCTACGGTCACGCCGACAAATGATTACCAAGCGCAAGCGTCTTACTACCCTGTAAAGATTTTATCCGTAGGAAGCAGGACAGGGTGCGCCGAACCGGCCAGAAACCCCTGTGGTTACTCCCTCAGAGTGAACCCGATGTATGCATGTCGGCGCAGATCGCACACGGTCGGACCGACCTTGCCAGCCCCCACCCACCCCACCACCGCAACCACAGGACCTCGTGGCGATCGTGCGCCGCCAACCATGTGCCACCGAGCTCACACTGCCGTGATCGCCGGGCTCCCGGAGTCGTTCCGAACCATGGGGCCGGATGGCGAGCCACGTCCAGGCTGCTGCTGGCAGGACCCGAACCCCGTCGATCGAAGATCGACAATGGACTCCGAATCAAGCCGATACCGGACGAGTTATACCGGTTTGGCCAAGCGGGGTCCCCATGCCACCGCGGCCCGGCCACAGCGTCCGACAAGGCGAACCACGGCATGCGGCAACGATGCGCACCAGGGGGCCGCTTGGGCGTGGATCGCCTGGACAGAGGATCCGGAAAAGGATCTCAGAATCTCAGGCGGCACGCAGCTGAGCGATCCGCACCAGCGCGTCACATGTTTCCTCGGTACGTGTCACGTCAACATTGAGGGAAGCCACAAAGGTATTCAGCGCCTCTTGCACTGTCACCGCCGACTCGTGCGCGGACACCGGACAGTCAAGCTCCAGAAACATACCCAGCCCGTCGAGTTCGTCCACGCAGAGCGACATGTTGCCCAGTCTCGCCGTCCGCCGGATCTTGGCGACCCGCACCGTCGGACAGAAACCCATGTTCAGGATGGCCTGATGCATCTGATCGCGATCGGCGACTTCGGTCTCGAACGAGATGTATGCCTGGGCGTTGATAGTGGGCTGTTTCAGGGTGAAAAAATGACGGTCGTTTATCGTACGTAGCCGCGGGAAGGACACACCCAGCCGACTGTCCTCGAAGGTCCAGCGATCAGGAGCGTACGCCTGGTCATCCTGAAAGAACGGCTCACCCAGCTCGATGCCTCGCGCCTTGAGGGCCAGGAAGAGTGCCTCCCTGTCCCTCACATGGAACTTGACCTTAACCTCGCGCACACAAGCCTCCCCATCGTCTACCCGGCGATCCCCCGAGGCGACAGCCTGACACATAACCCGCCAACCAGAAGTGACGCCCACCGCCAAAGCTATAGAGTCGGATGGGCGTTGGATGCGAGCAAGCGGCCATGACCACATCTTTCTAGCCCGTGTCCGGGGCCCGGGGCACGATATCAACCCTGTGGTGACAGCCAGCAACAGTCGGCACACGGTCTGACCTTCGTCGAGGTCACCTCGACGAAGGTCGGCGAGCCGCCCACCCCTGAGCAGCGCGCACCCACGCACCCGACCCCGAGATGCCGGCGTCCCATATCCGCAGGCAGACGGACATCACGTTACGGGTACGTTTCACAGCGGATGCCACCTGGATCTCTGTCCGACCAGGTGGTCACGCACTCACGGCCGTCTCGCCCGCAGCCCACCCGCAGGGCCGGCGAAGCTCACGCCACAGCTTCAGCCATGGCCCGGAGTCCGCTGTCGGCCGACGGATGGACAGATCATGACAAGACCGGCCGCAGGCTGTCGGCGCACGTGATTCACAGCCGTCCCGCTTTTCAGAAAACCTGGGGAAACAATGGCGGCGCAATCATGTTCCTTTTGCTCCCGGGGTTCCTGCTGGATCGGGGGTGCCTGCCGGATCCAGGGGCCCGAAAGCCGATCCGCGAGGTCCATCGCCGGGTCGCTTGTGCGGTACGGCGTCGGTTATGAAAAACCATCCCGGGCACCTCACCCGCGGGCCGTCCGGACGTAGCCCGACCATCGTTGATCGTGGCTGTGTTCGCATCCGAGGATCCCTGGCCGGCCAGCCTGGACGCCGGGAGGGCACGGCTAATTCCGATCCGGACGAACAACCTTTCCACGGCGAGGCGAAAAGGGACCGTGGCGACCTGTCACCAACGACGGACCGATGGCGATGGCGATGCCCCGATGTCGACGGCGGCGTCGGTTACCTGCCGACACCGGTCCGGCCTCCACCACCATGCGTGGTCGGGCGGCACCGACCCAGGCTCGTCAACCGGCAGCATGCAGACTCAGACTCAAGGAACGCGCCGACGCCAGCGCGCGCCATCAACTAGAGGGCCAAAGGAAGTGCGATCATGTTCCTTTCACGCTGCCGGAGGTCCACGTCCCCCGAGTCATCCGGAACGCACGGCCCGTCAAGTTGCTCCGGAACATCCCAGTATGCTCCGGTACAGACCAAACTCGGACGCCGGAAAGCAAGGAGAAGCGGATGAGGCCCACACCAGTGGACAGCCACACCCGCAGCAACACGGACCGCGACGGCGAAATCGCCGGTACCCGATCCGAAGGACGCAGGCTGAGTCTGCACGCGGTGATGGACGGACGGCGCCGGCAGTGGCTGGGGATCGGTGCCGTCGGACTTGTGATCGTCATCGTCGTCGGCATCATCCTCGCCCGGGGAGGGCAAGGGCCGGCATCCCCGCAGGCGGCCACAACCGCCGCGCCCAACTCCGCTCCCACCGAGCAGGCCCCGGCCCGCCCCGTCGGCCCCTGGGTCCTCGCCGTCGGCACGAGTCCACTCGACGGGCAGTCCGTCAAGGGAAGTGTCGAAGTGAGCCTGAACCCGGGTACGGACACCCTCGACAAGGTCGAACGGGTCAAATTCTCCCTCGACGGAGACACGGTGCTCGACGACCGGGACGCACCGTTCACGGTCCGGCTCAACAATCCGGCCGCGGGCAAGCACACTCTCACTGCCCGCGTTCGCACGAACGACGGCAGCACCGAAGTGGAATCCGCATTCACCTCCACCGGTGACGGAGCAGACTCGGCCGCGCCTGCCGCGCCTGCCGTGCCG
>NZ_CAAAFO010000148.1:0-7177 GCF_900634715.1 Candidatus Protofrankia californiensis
CGTAGAGCCACTATATGGCGTGCGAAGGGTTAACCGCTGATGACTATCTTCACCGACTTGCGAAGGCACCGCTGCCAACTCTTGATCTCGGAAAAGACTCCAACCACGGCGAATCTCTCCTGAAGGTCCTCAATCTATCGCTGGGCAAGGTGCGCGCCACCGACCGCCTAGCGAATGATTTGCTCGCACTCCTCGCGCAATTTGGTGACGCCCCCGTTCCTGAGGAAATTTTTGACGAACCGCGAACTATATTTCCGATTCTACACTGTCGCAGAGGTCAACAAGACTCGCGCCGCGCAAAACATAAGCGGGCGAAACTTAGCGCGGCCTCATTCGCATTGCACGACAAGTTCAGGGATCCGATCGACAGAGACAGTGCGGTTCGTGTACTTCACCGATACTCTCTCGTCCGACGAGAACAGCATGGATTTGTAATACACTCACTGGTCGCCCGAGTCATCCGCGACCAGCAAAAATCTTGGGACGCGGAGTTTTATCCTCTCGCAGCAATGGGTCTAGTAATGCCAAAGTTGATGCGTTGGCACGCGGATCCGAGTTCTGTAGACCCCGTGCTCGCGCACCTGCAATCCATCGCCGATCGAGCAAATCTGCTTAATTATGATTCTCCTGCCTTCTCGGCAATATATTCAGTATTGGGGCGCCGCCTAAGTCAGCTTGGTTTTCATGACCGTGCACTACTAAATTCAAATATAGCCGTAACGCTTGCCGATCGTTTGGCTCCCATCTCAGCTGACTATCGCGGAATGTATGTACAGGCTCGAGTAATGCACGTAATGGTTCTTGTCTCGGTCGGTGAACCGCAGGAAGCAGCTCGGCAAATGCGTGAGATTATTGATCGCACTCGGCGAGCCTATAACCACGAGTCGATGCACTTCTTTTACCGGATTCTAGCAAGTGCGCAGCTGAGAGCGCGTGATCCTATCGCAGCTGAGGCGACCCTGGCGGAGCTTGATTCTTACGTTGCAGGCTCTAGAGAACCGCTGGCTGATATTGAGCGCATTGAAGTTCTGGTGCTGAGGGCTTGGGTACTGCGGCTGACCGGAAAGTCTCGCTCCGCCCTAAAGCTGATGAGAGACGCTCGGTCGCTAGCTGGCGAAGCCGGAGCCAGCGACTTTGATGAGGTAAGTATACTTCGAGAAGAAGGTAGTTTAGAGCGTGAGATCGGCGACCTGACCGGGGCAATTAGAACTCAAAAGCTTCTGATCGGGCGCCTTGAAGATCGAAACATCGGAATCGATCTAGACCTCCTACTCTCAGTGGATCACCTGGCGAATCTTGAGATCGAGGCTGGGCTGCTTGATGCATCGGAGGAGACCTGCGGACGAGCGGCTGAACTGGCGCGTTCCCTGCTCGGAGAAAAGCACATCTATTACGGCCAAATTCTCACAACGCGCGGTCGCCTGGAACTTGTCCGAGGTCAACACGCGCATGCAATTCGGGATCTTACGGCAGGTATTTCCCGTATCGAAGCGGGGGCGCAGTCACCCGTTGACTTGGCGCCCGCATATTTTCACCTTGCACGAGGATATACTGAAGTCGGTCAGTTCTCCGAAGCGGTCGACGCAGCGAAAAAATGCCTCGAAATTGATACACGGCAATACGGAGAAAACCACTGGGAGATTGCAGAAGATCTTATTATGTTGGCGCACATACACCTTCGAGTCGGAAATTTGAGCGCCGCGAGAGAATGTGTCCTAAGGTGCCGTGACATCCCACTTCCTAGCGAAGGACGTTCCGACCTGCGTAGTCTTGTAAGTTCGATGCTATTCGCGTTCGAGCAATAGGCCGCATCTGTAGGTAAAACCTCAATCTTCGGAATTGCTAACAGTTTCACATGCTGAGTCACCCGTCGTCGATCCGTAATATTTTCGTCTAGCCGCGCCAGCGGAGTTGTGCGGACGCTGGCCGCCTATCTCGAGGCCTGGCCGGACGTGGCGACGTAGCGTAGGAAGCATTAACGGAGCAGCAAGCCGCTTATCAAGTTCGGCGACGGCAGGCGGAGGGCGGCGTGCGCCGGTGCGGCAGCCAAGATGGCAGCCAGGCCGGCGAACCACCGTGGACGAGTATGGGTGTCCACGGAATCTGAAACGCCCATGACCTGCACCGACGGACGTCTGTGAACGTCCACGGACACTCGGCCGATGATCTCATAATCCGCCGGTCGGCTCCGCCCGCAACGCTACGTAACCGCCACTTGGAGCGCTGACCAAGGACGATGCTGCCGCGCTGCTTCCGCTCCTCGGTGCTGCAGCGTCCGCGGTCCGGATCAGATTGCCGTCGAATGACACCACAACCGAATAGACCACTCGCCGATAATGGCCTGGAAACGATTTTGTTCATCTCGACCAAGACGCGACAACCTGCTGGGACGCAGTCGTCCGGCAGCGGTGGCGGCCGCTAAGTTCGCTCTCGCGACACCCCGTGGAGTCGGGAAGTAATGCTTTCTGTATCCCAGTCTAGCCAATCGTCTGTCAGTAAGCATGTTAGCGCAAGGGAAAAATCGTCGGTCGACGGAACTACCAAGATCCGATTATTTATTCTCTCGAGTTTTACTGGCTTCCGACAGCGGTTCAAAAGAGCATCGAGAGTGTCTATTTTACTTCGCCTCCCGGCAAGCCGTTCGAGCCAAGTATCGGGCTCTTCGAGGTAGACGTACGACGGCGGAGCGTTGAACACGTCGACAGGCACACCGCCCTGGGAGTTGATAATTCGACGGGCCTCGTCAAATGCCGACATCGATGTACGGGTCAAGGGCTCCCACGATTCTTGGTGCCGCGCGAGCGCTGCCGCCGCCAAGTGCGCCAACCAGAGCGCCGTGGGAACGAGGTATTCCCAGTGGACGCCGTGGTCTTGCTCACCGCACATTATGGACTTCAGGTCCCCTATCAACCATTCCAGTGAACGTGGAGAGTCAGCTGCAACGAGACCGGCTATCGCATAGACGAGGGGAATAGCCCCGAGCATCAATTGATCATAATCACGAGAAAGATCCATATATGGGCCGAGAGTCCGCAGCGATAGGCGCGAACTCTCCTGCCACCTTTCCAGCATGGCCGCTCCTTGCTCATCTCCGACCTCTCCGGCGGCCACGCGGAGGCAGATTTCCATTAATCCCGAGACCGCGTCACCGACGAAGGTGCCGTAGCCTTCATCTTCGAATGTACCCGCAGATTCAATTTTTGTCAGCCTATTAAGGTAGATAGATCGCAATTCCGCCTCCCGCAGGGCGAGCGTTGCATACTCACGCAGATAGTTGCACCTGAACTCAAGGCGCTCGACTCTGGCAAAGATATCCGGCAGACTAACCCTAGCCCACGGTTTGCGGCTCAATGCTTCGCGAATCGCGCCGACGGACAAATTCCTCCTTATCCGTCGATGCTGTGCAAGTACGTCGGCGACCAGGTCGTCAGATGATCCAGGGGTGTTCAGGCGGTAGACACGGTAGTTGTAAGTCCCCCAGTTCCGGCGAAGGCGATCAATTCTCTTGTTATCATCACCTCCACCAAGGAGGAGATGGAAGAAGAACAGAGGCTTTGGCAGCTCGTCGACGTCCTGACCCAACACTTTTAGTACGTTATTCGCCATCCCCGCGCTTGCGCTTGATTCAACTTCAAAGATCATCAATGCAACGTCTGAATAGTCTGCTGCAAACCAAGCAACATCGACCGCCGCGCCATCGCTGTCAATTGGGTGCTCCGCTTTCACGGTGTACCCCAGAGAATTTCCAAGTGCAGAAAGGCCGTCTATTACGCTTCGCCCTTCGGGCAACTTATGGAGAGCCACATCCTCCGCCTCTTGCGTTGAAAAACAAATTCTATACTGCTGGGACGTCCGCCGAACAGGGGTGCTGGCGGCGTGCGGCTCCCGGAAACCGATAGATGCTCCGGAGCAGACTGCGGATCGGCACGAAGGCCCGGGCTCGACACTCCGTAACCGCCGTCCGGTGCCCGGCCGTACGGCAGTTGTACTACAACGGGGACGGAGCTCGGTGGACGGCGGTAGACGTCGCCGACGCGGTGACCTGCACCGGCGGATGCTGGCGGACGTCCGTGGACCGGGTGCCGAGGGCTACGGATCAAGAGGTTGGGGGTTCGAGTCCCTCCGAGCGCACGTCAGGTTGAGACAGGTCAGAGCCCCGTAACCGATCACCGGTACGGGGCTCTTTCCGTCCTATTGGAGCAGCAGGTGCAGCAACGTACCTCGCAGGCCGTGCCGTCGGCTGCATTGCGGCGACGGAGCGGTTCAAGCGATCGCGGCGATGTCCCCATCGTCGAAGTAGATTGCCTGGTGCAGCCGCCCACCGAGAGCAGCGGCGTATCTGGCAACCACGTCTTGCCCGAAGACCGAGCCCTGCTCGATCTGTGAGATCCGGCCCTTGGTCACACCCATCCGCTCAGCCACCTGCTGCTGGGTCAGTCCCCGCGCACGACGTACCTCGGCAAGCCGGTGACCCACCGCTACCGCAAGAAGCTCCTGCTTGCCAGCGGCAACCGCATCCTCCCCCCCAGCCCGGGCGACCTGCTCGACGCGGATATCGGACCACCGTACGTAACCACTCATCGCCGATCACCCTCCTCCTGGGCACGTTCCACCAGATAGGTCTTGTAGCGCTGTTCCGCCAGTGGGATCGCCTCGGCGTACCAGACGTTCCACTGCCCGGCCTTATCTCCGGCGACAAGCAGGATGCTCGAACGCCATGGATCGAAGCAGAACAAGATCCGCACCGTACCCGGTCTGAGCTCCTTCAGGTTCGGCAGTGACGAACCGCTGATCGTGTCGACCAGCGGTCTCCCCAGCCCAGGGCCGGCCTCCGCGAGCAGGTCGATCGCCTGAACAACCCGCGCGTGCGTAGCAGCGTCCAGACCGTCGATCCAGTCGCGAACCTCGTTGACGAGGTAGACGTCCCATTGCCGCCCATCCATCCGACAAGTATAGCTCCCGCTAAACTATGGCACTGCGAAGAGCGCGACGACATCGCCGAGACGGCCGATCACGACCCCTTGACGGGCGACGACATAGAAGATCATTCACTCCACAGGTAGCAAGCACGCGGGTGTCGCTGTATGGGCTCAGAAGATGCTTGACGTTTTGTCGTCAGGAGATGCTTGACGCTCGGCTGGGTTGGCGCCGGCGCCGGTGACGTGGAACCGGGTGATCGGGGCGGTGCTTCGGCGCGGGCGGACGGCGATCTCTTCCTCGCCGTGGAGGATGCGTAGGTGGGTGTCCTCGATGACGACGGTGACGATCTTCCCGCGGTGGGCAAGGCCGAGTTTGATGTTCTGGCCGGCGACCATGATGCGTCCGCTGGCGTGGACTTTGCGTTGCGCGCGAAGGGACCCGGCCGGTAGTGGGGGCGGTGGTAGCGGGGTAGCTGGTGTCCGGGCGCCGCGAAGCCGGCCGATTGTGTCGGTGGTAATCGGGCAGGGCCAGGTGCCGATCAGGGTGTTGTCTGCGATGGCGTGCAGGAGGTGGCCGTCCAGGCGCAGGGTGACGCGGCGTCCGGCCCAGGTGAACCCGACGAGGTGCTGGGTTCCGCCGATCGCGACCAGGCCGTCTTTGTTGACGGCGCGGTCGATCTCGACGGCCTGCCCGGGCTCGAGGACCGCGGTGCCGTTGGCGCGGCGCAGTGCCGGCCGTTCGGGTGCTGGCCCGGCGGGTCTCGCGCCGCGCATGGCCAGGTAGCGCAGGTCCTCGGGCAGCAGCCGGGAAGCGACGGTGCGGATCACATGGCCGTCGCAGCTGAGGTGGATGCTGCGCAGGTCGGCCCAGACGGTGACGGTGCGACCGGCCATGCTGTGGTGCAGCGAGACGAACTGGCGCTCTGAGCGGATCGTAATGTTGCCCGCGGGAGGAATCCGGACCTCGAACTCGACGGCGGCGCCGTCGCTGATCGGACCGGCCGGCGGTTCGATTACCCCGATCACCAGCGAGGACGGTGCGAGCTCGACCGGCTCTGGGACGGGCGTGGAGGAGACCGTGTCGAGGCGGGTCGGCCCGTTGGGGCGGAACAGGCTGGCGGGAACCGCCATGTCCAACGCCTGGTGCGGGCGCTGCTGGTTATAGCTGGTGATCCAGGCGTCGATGGCGTCCTGGGCGACGGTGATCGAAGCGAACGGGGCGACGTGGTCGAGGAACTCGGCGCGTAGCGTCTTATGGAACCGCTCGATCTTCCCGGTCGTGGTCGGTGACCGCGGCTTGGTCAGGCGCTGTTTGATGCCGTTGTCGTGGCAGACCTTCTCGAACAACACCTGGACCGGCATCGGCTTGAGGTGGCGGCCGGTGAACTGCCCGCCGTTGTCGGTCAACACCTCCGAGGGCACACCGTAGCGGCGCATCGCCGCGGTGAACGCCTCGGCGACTTCCCGCGCGGACGGAGTGACGAGCACGGCGGCGATCACGACGAACCGGGAATGGTCGTCGATCCCGGTCAGCAGCTTGCACTCGCGGCCCTCGGCCAGCGGCACGCCACCGACGATGTCGAGCTGCCACAGATGCATCGGCGTCTCGCGCTGCCACCGCTTGTACTTCCGTTTGTGCTCCTGGGCCTGCGGGTCGATCATCCCGTTGCGGGTCAGCACCCGATGCACCGTCGCCCGCGACGGCGCCGTCGCGAGGTCGCGGCCTGCCAGCTCGTGGCAAATCCGGCGCGCTCCCCACCGCGGATGCTCACGACGCAGCTGGCAGATCAACGCCTCCACCTCAGCACCCAGTTTCGTCGGGCTCGTGCGCGGACGCCGGGAACGGTCCCCCAGCCCCGCCTTCCCCTCGGCCGTGAACCGCCGCCGCCACGTGTCCAGCGACTGCCGCGACGTGCCATACCGGACTGCGACCTCACCGATCGGCGAGCCACCCAACACCTCGCACACCGCCCGGTACCGGTACTCGACCGTCGCCTGCTGATCCACAAAACCGCCCATTCCGCCACCAACAACCGGCAGAACAAGATCACGGACGGAGGATCGCCGTCAAGCATGCGCTGAGGACGAACCGTCAAGGATGTCCTGAGCCCTCACATTGACACGCGGGATCCTGACAGCCAAGTTGACAGCCAAGGCGGCGGACGGAGGTGGACGCTGGCGGATGCCCGTGGACAGAGCGCACCAGATCAGTGGGCAGGGCGGACGTCCACGGACATCAGCGGAAGATCCAGATCTAA
>NZ_CAAAFO010000148.1:7602-8451 GCF_900634715.1 Candidatus Protofrankia californiensis
TTTCTCGACCGTCTGTTGCGGTACCGCGCTCCGCTGGGTTCCCATCTGCAGAGAGCTGCCGGGCAGCCTATCGGCGGATCCGGAGCAGGCCACGGTGCGCCACCGTCACGGCACCAGCAAGATCGGCGAGCTCATGGTGTATGACCAGATCTTCGACAGCCGCGATCACGGCACGTGCGGACTGATCGTCAAGTCGGAAGACCACGATCCCACTGTGCGACCCAGGCGGATAAGTACGGATGTTCCCGAAGCCACGGTCAAGGGTGAACACCATGCGCTTCTCCTCGACCGCAGCCGCGAGTATCTCAGGATCGGAGCGGCCTGCCAGGCCCTCGGCGAACACGGTGTCAGCGTCGATCCCGTGCTTGGCAAGCCGTTCAGCGAGCGAGACAGGTAGGCCCTCGTCGAGCTTGACCCTCACGGGGCAGTATGAAGCGGCACAAGATCCTCCCGGGCCAGGCGCGCGCCATAGGCAGCGGCAGCGCGGATCCCTGACACGGTTAGTGACGGGTACTCCGCGACGATCTCCTCACCCGACATACCGTCGGCGAGGCAGTCGAGCACGACGCTTACGGGCACCCGGGTCCCCCGGATGCATGCCTGCCCGTGGCCGACCGTCGGGTTGACCACGACGAGCGCCAGAAGATCTTCCGCCATGCCTCCCAGTATGCGCCCAGATCTCAGCACCGGCCTCCCGTCCCGTGGTCCAGAACGTGGCATGGCTGACAGCCAAAGTGACAGCCAAGCCGGCGGACGAGAGTGGACGCAGGCGGACGCCAGCGGACAGAGCACACGAGGTCGGCAGACGGGGTGGACGTCCACGGACGCCAACGGAAGATCCAGATCTGA
>NZ_CAAAFO010000148.1:8818-10908 GCF_900634715.1 Candidatus Protofrankia californiensis
CCGCTCGTCGAGCCGAAAAACGACGATCCCGCCATGAGATCCAGGAGGCTACGACCGGATGTTCCCGAACCCATGGTCCAGAGTGAACACGATTCGGCCCTCGCCACTCGCGGCAACGAGCATCCGGATCCGTACAGCCGACGAGCTTCTCGTCGAACACAGTGTCGGCGTCGATCCCGAGCTCGGCGAGCCGCACGGCCAACGAGACCGGAATACCCTCGTCCAGTTTGACCTTCACGGAGCGGCACTCAGCGGAACCAGTTCCTCCCGCGCCAGCCGGGCACCGTAGGCTGCGACCGCCCGCACACTCGACTCGTCGACAGACGGATACTCGGTCACGATCTCCCCGACGGACATACCGTCCGCCAGGCAGTCGAATACCACGCTCACCGGCATCCGGGTACCCCGGATGTACGCCTGTCCATGGCCGACAGCCGGATCCGTCGCGATCAGGGCCAGATGGTCAACCGCCATACCTCAGTATGCGCCCGGAGACTCCGGTGCCGGATGACAGCCAAACTGACAGCCGAGCCGGCGGACGAGCACGGACACCGATGGACGTCGGCGGACATCGCGCCCACGGTCACCGGACTCCGCGGACGTCCATGGATACGGGTGGGCAAGTCGGACAAAACTATGGATCAGAAGGTAGGGATTTGTGGGGTTCATCGCGACCGCCGACCGCAACTCCGCGCCGGGTAGGTGTCCCCGTACCGGACCTGCCTGAGGACGATCGGCTCCGCCGGCAGGCGGGGACGTTGCTGCTGGAGCCGGCAACACCGGCCGTCGTCCGGCTGCTGCTCAGGCTGCCTCCCTCGGTGGGGGCACCGAAACACCTCATACGGAAGATCCGCCGAAAGTATGGCAGAGGTACCGTGGTGTGAGTCATGAGCCGTCCCGTGAAGTAAGCCCCGCACACCAGCACAATTCGGCTGGCGCGTTTGAGGCAAAGCCTTCACCGCCGAAGGAGGTTGTCCGGATGAGGACCAAAGCCGCGATTTTGTGGGGGTTGGAGGAGAAATGGCAGGTCGAGGAGGCCGAGCTCGACGCACCCAAGGCGGGCGAGGTCCTGGTCAAGCTCACCGCCAGCGGCTTGTGTCATTCGGATTACCACCTGGTCAGCGGCGACATCCCCATTCCCTTTCCGGTCGTCGGCGGGCATGAAGGCGCTGGTGTCGTCGTGGGGGTCGGGCCGGGTGTGACCGAAGTGGCGGAAGGCGATTCGATCGTCCTCAGCTTCCTTCCCGCCTGTGGGCGCTGCTCGTACTGCGCACGAGGGATGACAAATCTGTGCGATCTCGGGGCGGCGATCATTCTTGGTCCCCAGCTGGACGGTACCTACCGATTCCACGCGCGCGGTGAGAATGTCGGTCAGATGTGTGTGCTCGGGACGTTCTCGGAATACACGGTTGTTCCGGTCGCGTCCGTGGTAAAGGTCGATCAGGGCACGGCGCTGGATAAGGCGGCGCTGATCGGATGTGGTGTCCCGACCGGTTATGGCAGCGTGGTGAACACCGCGAAGGTGCGTCCGGGCGAGACCGTGGTCGTGATGGGTGTCGGCGGCATCGGTATCAACGCGGTGCAGGGGGCCAAGGGTGCGGGCGCGAGGTTCATCGTCGCGGTGGACCCCGTCGAGTTCAAGCGACAGAAGGCTGTCGAGTTCGGAGCCACCCACACGGCCGCGACCACTGATGCGGCGCGGAATTTGATCAGCGAACTGACTCGCGGACAACTGGCGGACGCGTGCGTCATCACGACGGATGTGGCCGAAAGCGCGTACGTAGGCGAGGCGCTGAGCTTGGTGGGCAAGCGTGGCAAGGTGATCGTGACTGCGATCGGGCATCCCGGGGACACCACGATCAACGCGTCGCTGTTCGAGATGACACTGTATGAGAAGTCGGTCCACGGCGCACTGTTCGGTTCCTCGAACCCACAGCACGACATCCCTCGTTACCTCGAAATGTACAACCTCGGCGAACTCAAGCTCGATGAACTGGTGACCAAGGAGTATGCGCTGGAGGACATCAACGAGGGATACCAGGACATGCTGGACGGCCGAAACATCCGCGGTCTGATTCGCTTCTGATTGT
>NZ_CAAAFO010000148.1:11388-19004 GCF_900634715.1 Candidatus Protofrankia californiensis
TTTGCCCCCTTGCCGTTTTGCCGCTTTGCGGCCTTGCCGCGCAGATGCCGGGCAGCACGGTCGAGGCGGTGTTGATCCGAAGGCGACCTGCCCGCCGGGTCCACGTGTCCGCCGTTCCAATCGTGGGTAACCGGCCTGGTCCACCGAGATCGTGGTCTCGCCGACCGTCGTCCTGCGGGCAGCGCTTCGCCGAATCGAGATTCGCAGGGTCCAGGTGGACGGGCCGCACACGGGTGAAGTTATCCCGATGGGGGCAGCAGGTTGACTCTTACGAGAGGAGTGCAACGGATCGCGGAAGCCTACGGTCAGTCTCGTGGAACACGACTGAGAAAGGGACGACCATGACGATTACTGATGGGACTGTCAACACGAACCTCAGCAGGCTGAAGTTCTGGGCCCAGCCCCGGTCCACCCACCACGACACGTTTCGCTGGTTGCGGGAGAACAAGCCGGTCAGTTGGCACGAGGCGCCCGAGGCCTTGGATCCGAACCTGGACAACGCCCAGGGATTCTGGTCGGTGGTGAAGTATCGCGACATCCAGCATGTTTCCCGGAACACAGAGCTGTTCAGCTCCGCTGAAGGCGTGTTTGTCGACGACTTCCCACAGCTGGAAACCATGTTATCGTTCATCGTGACGGATGCCCCTCGACACACCGAGATGCGTGGCATCGTCGGCGTCGCCTTCACGCCGAAGAACGTCTTCAAGATGTCGGAGGACACCAGCCGAATCGTCCGTGAGATCATCGACAGGGTCGCCCCGAAGGGCGAGGGAGACCTCTGCCACCTGATCACCAAAGAGGTGCCCGGTCGGATCTTCGCGACCTTCATGGGGATCACCGATCCGGATCAGATCCAGTACGTGATGGATGCGGCCGAGCAGTTCGCGTGCTGGAACGACCCTGAGTACGCGCACATCGGTTCTCCCCTGCAAGTATTCGCCGACGCCTCCCTGAAGCTGGCGACTCTTGCGATCGAACTGGCGAAGGAACGCAAGGAAAAGCCAGGTGACGACCTGCTCAGCTGGGTCGCCCAGGCACAGTACGAGGGCAACAAGATGACCGTCGAAGAAGTCGGCGTATTCTTCGCGCTCCTCGCCGCGGGCGCCAACGACACCACTCGCCACTCGATGGCGCACGTGCTCGCGCTGTTCGACCAGAATCCTGACCAGCTCGCCTACGTGCTGGAGGACTTCGATGCGCGCGCGGACGATGCCATCAACGAATGCCTGCGCCTGGAACCGCCGCTGATGCATTTCCGCCGTACGGCGACGCAGGACTGCGAGCTCGGCGGGGAAACCATCAAGAAGGGCGACAAGGTCGTCATGTGGTATATATCCAGCAATCGGGATGGTGAGGTGTTCGAAAACCCCGACACGTTCGACGTGCGGCGGATCGCCAAGCACAACCCGCACCAGGCCTTCGGCGGCGGAGGCCCACACTATTGTCTGGGTCACATGCTCGCCAAGCAGACGCTCAAGGCCGAGATGTGGGAGATATACACTCGTATGAGGGATCTCAAGGTCGGTGAACGTGAAATGCTGTTGTCCAACTTCATGAACGGTGTCAAGCGGCTGCCCGCCACCTGGATGCCCGAGAAGCGCTGAGGGGGCGAAGCGAATCACCTTGTCGCCCATGATCTCATGGGGTCGCCCTGAGATCATGGGCGGGTCGAGGGTGTGGGATCGGTATCCCATGTGGTGCAATGGCTTGCCGTACGGCGCCCGGATGGCGCCTCGCAGTGTTGTCGTCGGTCACCACGACGCCGTCTGCATCCCTCCTCCGCCCTGTGATGCATCCATCTGGATCACTGCTCGCGACGGACGAGGACCAACTGGGACACCCTGTTGTTCACAACGCCATGGAAGGACATCGGGCATGCGGCGCACCGGTTTCACCGCCGACCATGAGAGTTTCCGTCGGATGTTCCGGGACTATCTCACCCGTGAGGTGGTGCCCGTGTTCGACGACTGGTTGGCTGACGGTGCGGTACCCAGGGACTTCTTCCGCGGTCTAGGCAAGCTCGGGGTGCTGGGGATGGCGTTCCCGGTCGAATTCGGCGGAGGTGGTCAGCCGGACTTCACCTACAACGCGGTGGTCAGCGAGGAGGCCGCTCGGGCGCTGGTTTCCCTGGGGCCGTTGCGGGTGCATCTGGACGTGGTGGTTCCGTATTTCTTGGCCTACGCCGACGAGGCGCAGCGCCGGCGGTGGTTTCCAGGTCTGGTGAGTGGCGCCCTGTTCACGGCGATCGCGATGACCGAACCAGGAGCCGGTTCGGATCTGGCCGGCATAAACACGACCGCGATCCGGGACGTAGATCATTATGTGCTCAACGGCGCGAAGACGTTCATCAGCGGTGGTGCGCTCGCCGACCTGGTGATCGTGGTGGCGCGAACCTCACGAGACGAGTCCGACCGGCGACAGGGGCTTAGTCTGCTGGTCGTCGAGGACGGCATGCCGGGCTTTGTAAAGGGCCGCAACCTGGCGAAGATCGGCCTGAAGGTGAAGGACACCGTTGAGTTGTCGTTCACCGACGTGCGGGTACCGGCCGAAAACCTGTTGGGCACGGAGGGGATGGCCTTCGACTATCTGGGTCACAACCTGCCCCAGGAGCGGTTGACTATTGCGATTGGTTCGGTGGCGGCTGCCCGAGCCGCGCTGGACACGACCGTGGCCTATGTCAAGGACCGCCGTGTGTTCGGGAAGCCGGTCAGCCACTTCCAGAACACCAAGTTCGAACTGGCTTCAGTGGCCACGGAAATCGAGGCGGCGCAGGCGATGGTGGACCGCGCGCTGGCCGAGCACGTCGCTGGTGAGTTGGACCCGGTGGACGCGGCGAAGGTAAAGCTTTACTGCACCGAGTTGCAGGGCCGGGCGGTTGACCGTTGCCTGCAGTTGTTCGGTGGCTACGGCTACATCCTCGAGTACCCCATCGCCCGGATGTACGCAGATGCCCGCGTCTCGCGTATATACGGCGGCACGAGCGAGGTCATGAAGTCGATCATTAGCAAGTCGTTGGGTTTGTAGGCATATGTCCGAGTGACATGGCGATGCCGCGGTCCGGGAAGTTCCTGATCTTGCGCATCGTCTGCCACGGCTCGACGGTGGACTGCGGCGGGATATGCGCGTAGCGCTTGGTCGAGTGCCCTCACATCCAGTCTGGACCGGCTTGGCCTATCGGTCTAATGTATCGACCAAAGTTGAGTGATGTGACGGTCATGGCCGTCCGCCGAATGGCCGTGTCGAAGCCGTGGTGCACCGGTTGCCGGGAGGCTGGGGGAGGGGATCGGCGAGCCACGCGTCAAACCTTCCGGCGCATGGCCTCGAGGTTGCAGTGGATCTTGCGACTCGAAGAGGAGGCGGGAATGGGCAACGGTGTCCATGCCCTCGTGCCGGATGACGGGTCAGACATGGCCGTGGCCAGCCCCGGGTCGGTGGTGGTCGAGGACTCGGTGGTGGTCGAGGAGGATGTGCAGCGGGCCAGGGAGATACTGAGAGTTGCCGAGCGGATTCTTGACGACGGCGTGACGTATTCGAAGTTCGCGAATGGGGACCCGAAAGCGGCAGATGCGGCGTTGGGCGCGGCTCAGCGTGCGGTGAGCGAGTGTATACAACTCGCCGTCCAGTCATCGAAGGACTCCTCGGTTCGGCAATTGGCGGAGGTTCTCCTGCAGTCAGGGCTGGCCCGGGTCTCGCTCATGGAGGCCATGCTGGCGCGGCGGACGGCGAGAATGTTCGGTGTCGAGCAAGCGCTTTGCCAGTTACGCGGGACCGCCTCGTTGTCGGCGCTGGAGGAGCGAGCACCGGTGGAGGCTCATCGGCTTGGCTTCACCAGAATCCTGTTCTCGCGTATCGACAAGGGCGTCTGGATCGCGCGCGCAGCCTATACGGCGGGAGAGGAACAGCTCGCCCGGACGCTGGTGCAGGTCGGTGTCGCGAACCCCCGGCCGCTGACCGGCGCGCTGGTCGAAAGCGAGATGGCGCGGCGCCGTGTTCCGATCCTGGTGCGGAATCCCCAGTCGAGCCCACGTGTCCATGCCGAGTTGGTCGCCGTGGTCAACACCAAGGGCTATGTGGCTGCCCCGGTGATCTCGTGGGGCAAGGTGGTGGGACTGCTGCACGCCGACCGGCAGATGGAACTCGGTGGAGTGGACGAATTCGACCGTGACCTGCTCGGCATGTTCGCCGAAGGGCTGGGTGTCGCGTTTGAAAGGAACGTACTCTTCCGGCGATTACGGTCCATGCGGTCCATGTTCAATGAGCATGTGTGTGCGGTCAACGATCTCGTCGATGACATCGCCGAGGATGCCATGGAGATCGGTGAGGATTCGGAAAAATCAGCTCCACGTTCGCAGGGGCCGTATTCACGGGAGATTTCGGCGACATATTCAGGGGACGCTTTTTTCGCCAACCTTACTCCCCGCGAGTGCGACGTGCTGCGCAGCTTGGCGTCTGGTAAGACGAATGCGCAGATTGCGAGTATCTTATTCGTGACCGAAGGTACCGTGAAATCGCACGTGAAACACATTCTGCGGAAGATCGGTGCGGCCAACCGTACGGACGCCGTGGCTCGGTACCACGCGCTGGCCAAACCGCCCGGCGTCCATCGGGCGAAAGATCCGTTCAGATCCTGAGGCTTATTCAGATACCTTGCTGATCCAGATACCTTATGGTGAACATGCTCGCCAAGACGCAGCTACGCGCGATTTTGCGCGATTTTCAGCGAGCTTCTGTACCGTGTTCCCGACCTGTCGGTCGGGGAGTCGTCATACCTCCGCAGCAACTTCGTGCACGCCGTGAAGTCGATGCCCTGCCAGTTGCGGTAAGCGATTTCAGAGTCGTCCTGCGGGTGAGCGAGGCGCAGCAGGACGGCTCAGGCTCCAGAACGATTAAGATCCAGAATGACTCGGATTGGCCGGTTGTCTCCCGGCGTCCGTATTCGCGGATCGGCGATGGCCGGACCGTCCAGTCGGCCTGATGAAGGCTGCCTGATGAAGGTGCTCACGCAGGGACGTCTTGAAGATCGTGTCCGTCCCGGACATCGGGGGCGCGTCGACGAAGGCAAACGAGCGGTAGACCCTTGTAGCCGGTGATGAGGTAGCCGGCGATGAGTTCGCGTGCGCACTCTGCCGGTTGGGCCGCTGCCGTGTCAACTCCGGGCAAGCTCGCTGCTCATCTGCTCATCTGCTCATCTGCTGACCTGCTGACCTGCTCGCGTGCTCCGGACCTACTCCGTCCACCGGCACTCCGTGCGCCGGCCGATGCCGGGAGCCGATCGGCCGGGTAATGGCACCTGTTCATCGGGTCGGGACAGACCCCGCCCTGTCTGCCGAAGGTCCCTGTCGGAGCTGCGATGACTCCGTCAGGCTTGGAAGAGCTTTGGCGGAAGGAGGAGCCGCAGGTCGGCACGTGAGGTTGGCGGGCACGTGGTGGCACAGGGACATGTGGTGACACAGGACAGCTGTCAGGCCCGGCAGGTGACCGGCGGTTTCCGTGGCCGGGGCTACTGATCGACAGGAGGGGGGCGTGGGGGAGAACGCGATGAAGAGGCAGGTGGCCGTTTTAGTGGTCATTACGCTGAGCATCGCTTTTGGCTGCTTCGGGACCGCGCTGACAGCTGCGATCAGGGTGTGGGACGCCGCCGCCGTCCAGCATGACCGGCTGGGCCCGGCCGCGGCAGGTGCGGCTGTCCTCCTGAACCGTCTGGCCGACGAGGACAGCGGCTGGCGCAGCTACCTGACGACCGGTCGGTCCGAGCTCGTCGGACCCCCTCCGGCTGTGTCCCGGGATATCTCGTTCGAGGTCGACCGGCTGTCCGCCTCCGTCGCCGGCCTCGGGACGCTTCCCGCCCTCATGCGGCAGGTTTCGGAAGCATACGAGACATGGCGCGCGCAGGCGGATTCCGGGGTAACCGCCATTCGTTCCGGGGATGCCATGGTAATTCGTCCGATAGAGGCGGCTGTCACGAGAAATTCGGGTTTCGACATCATGCGTACGCGGGTGGCCGCGATGCAACAGGAGATCGTGCGTCACCAGGCGCAGACATCGGCTCAGGTCGACGAGGCCGGGTGGCAACTGCTGGCCTGTGCGCTGTGTGCCGTGTTCCTGGGCTTTCTGATTGTCGCAGCGGTGGTTGTCGGCGTCCGGCGGTCGGTTCTCGCTCCGGTCCGCGGACTGCTGCGCGCGGTCAGGGAACTCGCCGGCGGTGGTTATGACCGGGCCGTGCCCCGCGACGGTCCGGCCGAGCTGGCCGAGCTCGGGCAGGAGCTGGATGCGATGCGTTTACGTGTGCTGGCCGCGCTCGGCCAGCAGGGACCGACCGTGGCAGCATTGCGGGACGCGCTCACTGCGTCCGTGGCCGAGATTCCGGGCATGCGAATCGCGAGCCGGATCATCCCGGCAGAAGGTGTGCTCGCCGGGGATTGGTACGACACCTTCGAGCTTCCCAACGGTCGTCTCGGGTTCACCGTGGGGGACGCGGCAGGGCACGGGCCGGTAGCCGGCGTGCATGCGCTGCTGGTCAAGCAGCTTCTCGCGTCCGCTCTGCTCACCGGGTCCGCGCCGGATGAGGCGATCCAGCGGGTGCAGCGACATCTTGGTGACACCGGCGAGATGTTCGCGACCACGTTCGTCGCGGTGGTGGACCTTGCCACCGGGCTCGTCGAATACGCGAACGCCGGACACCCGGAACCGGTGATCGTCCGAAGCTCGGATACGGGACGGGACACGGAACGGGACACGGACACAGAACGGGACGTGGACGCAGGACGGGAGGGGAACGGGAACGAAACAGGACAGGCAGGACTTGTGTCCCTGGCCCCGACAGGACCCCTCGTCGCCCACATCCTGCCCGACGGCAACGGTACGTGGCGGACCGAACGGGTCCGCCTGGCACCGGGAGATGTTCTATGCGCCTATAGTGACGGCCTCACCGAGGCGCGCGACCCGGCCGGGAATCAATTCGGTTTCCAGCGTCTGGCCGGCGAACTGACACGCCTTCCCGGCAGGGATCCCGGGGTTCTCGTGAACGACCTCTTCACGGCTGTCGCACAGCACTCCGGTGGCGGCGTGGCGGACGACCAGATTGCCGTTGCGGTCGTCCGTACCGCGTCCGACGTCATTGCGACTCCGCTGCAGCGCCTGGACGAAGCCGTTTATCCGACGGAAAATATCACCGCTGCGCCCGGGCAGGCTGCACGGGCGGCAGTCACGCGTCGGTTCTCCAGTCCGGGCCGGAGCGGATGAGCGCGTCACGGATGCGGTGCCGGGTCACCGATCGGTCGGTTTCCACCTGGCTGGTTATATCATGATAAAGCAGCATTCGGTTCATCCGACGCATTCAGTCCGAATATCCGGGCGGCCGGCGTGTCCGACATCGCTCCGCCAGGAATATCGATCCACCGGGTTCCCGTGCCGAGGCAAGGAATTCGTAAATCGATCATTCCGGGGGACTCGTCGGTGTTGGCCCGGTTCCGTTAGCCTATTGAAGATATGGACGACCAGGGGGCAGGCAAGATCTCCAAGCGTACGCCGGATCCTGACACATCCGCATCCTTGCCGGATGATCCGTCGGTGGAGTCGGTGAGCGAGTTGGCTTTCCCGACGGTTGCCCGCCTGGA
>NZ_CAAAFO010000148.1:19312-24456 GCF_900634715.1 Candidatus Protofrankia californiensis
GGGCGCAGGACGTCATCGCGACGCAGAGCAGGTTGCGTGGCCTGCTACGAGCCACCCGGATGGTCACTGCCGACCTCAGTCTTGAGGTGGTGTTGCGCCGTATTGTCGAGGAGGCCTGTGAGCTGGTCGACGCCCGGTACGGCGCCCTCGGCGTGATCGCCAAGGAGGGGTATCTCGAGCAGCTCGTCCACGTCGGCATGGAGCCGTCCCTTGTCGAGAAGATCGGGCACCCTCCGCGGGGGGAAGGGGTTCTGGGCGTGGTTATCGCACAGCCACAACCGCTTCGCCTGGACGACATCACCACAAACTCCCAAGCCGTCGGCTTCCCGGTCGACCATCCGCCCATGCGGACCTTCCTCGGCGTTCCGATCAGGGTTCGCAGCGAGGTTTTCGGCAACCTCTACCTCACGGAGAAGCGGAACGGCCGGACATTTACGGCGGAGGACGAGGAGCTCGTCCTGGCGCTGGCCGCCAGCGCCGGGGTTGCCATCGACAACGCTCGGCTGTTCGACCAAGCGCAACGTCGCCAGCGGTGGTTGCAGGCCTCGGCGGACATCACCCGCCATGTGCTCGCCGACGGCGAGCAGCCGCTGCACCTGATCGTGAGTCGAGCCCGGGAGCTCGCCGGCGCGGACGTGGCCGCGATCCTGCTCGGGGGGGAGTCCTCGTCGCATCTGGCTGTCGAGGTTGCCGACGGTGATGGCGCCGGTCCCCTGCAGGGCACCGTGGTCCCGATGGACGGCTCGTTGGGGGGCAAGGCGGTGCGGACGTGTGCACCTCTGCTCGTCTCGGACGCCGCGGCCGAGGCCAGCGGAAACGATCCCTATGCGCGCGGGATCGGACCCCTGATGATCGTTCCACTGGTCGGCTCACAGGTGGCCGCCGGAGCGGTGGTGCTCGGCCGGCACCACGGAGCCACGCCGTTCACGGACAGCGACCTGGACATGGCTGCGGCGTTCGCCGGACATGTGGCGATGGCCCTCGAGATCACCCAGGCGCGTGTCTCCAGGGAACGGATCGTCGTCCTGGAGGATCGGGACCGGATCGCCCGTGACCTGCATGACCATGTCATGCAGCGGCTGTATGCCGTTGCGCTCGGGATGCAGGGACTGGCCGCCGCCGAGGAGCGCTCGGGGCCAGCCCGCCGGATGGCCACGTACGTGGAGGATCTCGACGTGACGATCAGCGAGATCCGGTCGACCGTTTTCGAGCTCCGGGGCCGGCGGACGGCGGCCGGCTCTGGCCTGCGGGCGCGAATTTCTTCTATTGTCGACACGATGAGTGATGCTTTTGGCTTTGCGCCGTACCTGCGGTTCGAGGGCCCGCTGGACACGGCGGTGGAGACGGTGGTCGGCGAGCATCTGATCGCCGTGGTGCGGGAGGGCCTGTCGAACGCGGCCCGTCACGCCCGTGCCAGCAGCGTCGAAGTCATCGTGCGGGTGACCGGCGGCCGGCTCAGCGTGGACGTGATCGACAACGGCGTGGGAATCGGGAACACGGATCGTCGCAGCGGGCTTGCGAACATGCACAGCCGCGCCGAGGATCTCGGCGGTACCTTCGACCTCGCTGCGGGGCCCGAAGGCGGCACCCACCTGCGCTGGTCCGTACCGCTTATCTGAGTCTCCCACCGCGGCCGGTCGTGTTACCCGCAGCCGCTGATGTTGCCGAGCCGCGCTCGCACGGTACGGGATTCGTGAGTTGCTGGGACGGTTTGTCCAGCCCGGGAGCGCCATCCGGAGGGGGTTGTGGGCCGGAGGTCCACGGGACGGGGTCCGAACGGCCCGTGCCCGCAGAAACCTCCGACGGTCGTTTTGATTTTCGTCACGACCCACCATGGACGTCTAGCGGCCAGTGCCGTGCCTGGCGGGTCGGCTGCTCCGGCCCGCCACGACCACACCTGCCGCAGCTTCATGTTCGATGTTGGAGGTGCCATGACCGTTGATGACCGCACGATCGTGTCGAGGTGTACGGGCCTGCACGTGCGTCCGTATGCGTATCTCGAGGTCGGACGTCCGGAGTCCGATGGTCCGCAGTTCGCCGGGCCGCAGCTCACCGACCTGGAGATGGTCGAGACACACAGCGCCAAGCTGTATTTCTCCGGTGACCGCGTCTACAAGGTGAAGAAGCCGCTGGACCTCGGGTTCCTCGACTTCCGTACCCGGCAGGCGAGGGAGGTCGCCTGCCGGGCGGAGGTCGAGCTCAACCGCCGCCTCGCCCCCGACGTCTATCTCGGGGTGGCCGACATCCGTGACAGCGACGGCACGTTGGTGGACCACATGGTCGTGATGCGGCGGATGCCCGCGAACCGGTGCCTGTCCACCATGATCACAATGGGGAGGCGGGTGGACGGGCAACTGCGGGCGCTCGCCCGGTTGCTCGCAGCCTTCCACGAGCGGTGCGCAACCTCCCCCGAGATCGCCCAGGCGGGCAGCCTCGCCACGCTCGACGCGCTGTGGCGGGAAAGCCTGACCGGGCTCGCGCCGTTTCGCGGGACGCTGATCGATGCGGACGTCGTCGACGAGATCGGTCGGCTCGCCCTGCGCTATCTTGCCGGCCGGGCACCGCTGCTGGTCGAGCGCCAGCATGCCGGGCGGATCCGGGACGGGCACGGCGACCTACTCGCCGACGACATCTACTGCCTCGACGACGGTCCGCGGGTGCTCGACTGCATCGAGTTCGACCGGCGGTTGCGGCTCGGGGACGTGCTCGGCGACGTCGCGTTCCTCGCCATGGACCTGGAGCGCCTCGACGTCCCCGAAGCCGCCGAGAAGTTCCTGAGCTGGTACGGGGAGTTCTCCGCGGAGACGCATCCGCCGTCGTTGCAACATCTCTACATTGCCTACCGGGCGTTGGTGCGTGCCAAGGTGTCCTGCATCCGTGCCCGGCAGGGTGCGCCGGAGGCCGCGCGGCAGGCGCACAAGCTCGCCGCGATCGCGCTGGGACATCTGCGGCGTGGCCGGATCCGGCTCGTACTCGTCGGAGGTCTGCCCGGTACCGGCAAGTCCACGCTGGCCGGGAAACTCGCCGACGCCGAGGACGGCTGGGTGCTGCTGCGTTCGGACGTCGTCCGCAAGGAGCTGGCCGGTCTGCCCGCCGACGCGCACGTCCCGGCCGGCCTGTTCGAGGGGCACTACGACGCTCAGGCGACCGATGCGACCTATGCCGAACTGCTGCGGCGGGCCCGTCACGCCCTGGAACGGGGCGAGAACGTCGTGCTCGACGCGTCGTGGTCCACGGCCAGCTACCGCACCGCCGCCGCCCGCCTCGCCGAGCAGACCGCCACCGACCTCGTCGAGCTGCGCTGTGTCACCTCGCCGGAGGTGGCCGCCGCCCGTATCGCCCGCCGCGCCGCCGTTGGTGAGGATCCCTCCGACGCGACCCTCGCCGTCCATCAGGCGTTGGCAGCACGCGCACAACCGTGGCCGACCGCCGGCGTCATCCAGACGGCGGTGCCGATCAGTGAAGCGCTCCTGGCCGCCCAACGCCACGTAAATTCGGTTTAGCGCCGGGTTTCCCCAACGCCGTTGTCCAATGCCGCGGCCTGTCCAGCCCCTGCCTACAGCCGGGGTGGGAGCGCCCTACGTCGCTGATGATAATAATAATGATAATAATGCTGGTGGTGGTGGATGGCAGGTCTCCTCCGGGCCTCCGTCATGATGGCCGGCGGGTCTATTTCTGGACAGCCTGTTTCTGCTCTTTCTGCTGCTTCTGGAGTCTTGTAGCGTAGACCGCCGCCTGGGTCCGGCTCGTCAGCTCGAGCTTGTCGAGGATCGCCGAGACATAGTTCTTCACCGTCTTGTCGGACAGGTGCACTCTGGATGCGATCTGCCGATTGGTCAGTCCTTCGGCAATCAGCAACAGGATCTCCCGTTCCCGGTCGCTGAGGGTTGCGAGCCTGCTGTCCTCGGCCGGCCCCTCCCGGAGTCTGGCCAGCACCTTCTGCGTGACGGCCGGGTCCAGCAGGGAGCGGCCCGAAGCGATGGTGTGGATCGCGCCGATCAGATCCGTGCCCTTGATCTGCTTGAGCAGGTAGCCGGCCGCACCCGCCATGATCGAGGCGAACAGAGCGTCGTCGTCGTCATACGACGTCAGGATCAGGCAGCCGACTTCCGGGTACGCGGAGCGGATATCCCGGCACACGTCGATGCCGCTGCCGTCCTCCAGGCGCGCATCCAACAGTGCCACATGGGGGTTGGAAGCGGGGATGCGGCGCAGTGCCTCGGCCGCGGTCGATGCCTCGCCGACGACCTGGATGTCACCGGTATCTTCCAGTACCTCCCGGATACCGCGACGGACGATCTCGTGGTCATCCAGGAGAAATACGCGTACCGGATCCACGACGAGGCACACTACCTGCAAGTGATGCCGCTTACCATCCCGGGATCCCGGAGTGCCGGGGTCTCGCGTTTTCCGCCGATTTCCGGGTGCTGCGCTCATCCGTTGTCAGGTCGGATATGTCGCAGCATTCGCGGACCCCACCGGCAGGCCGTCGCAACAGGCAGACCGGCCGCTACAACGAGCGGACCGGCCGCCCAGGAATTGACGACCCGTCGACAGCCGGCCGTGGTCGATGCGGGTGCGTGCCCCAACCCCGCGACGCCGCGCCCCTACCGTCCTACTGCCGGAGGTTCTTGAGCCGCTGGCCCAGCTCGGTCAGCGTGGTGGACAGCGCGTCCACGAACGACGCACCGGTCTTCGAGGCGCTCTCACGAACCGCCGGGTCCTTCACCGCCTGACCGGCCGCGGAGTAGGCCCGGTCGAGGGTTGCCCGAAGCTCGGCGAGTGCGTCATCGAGCCCCTTGCGATCGGACGCGCGTTCGCCGACGACGTCGTCGAAGTGTGTCTTCAGTCGTTGTCCCAGCGTGGTGACGCTGTTCGCCACATCGTCCCAGGCGGTCTTCGTGTCGGTCATGCGGTCGCTCCCTTCGCGGCTGTATCCAGCAGCATTTCCCACCTGCCCTGCCCGCGGCTACCCGGAACGCCGATCAGGGAACCGGCGGAAGCGGAAGACCTCGGCCAGCAGCCCTCGCGGACAGATCCCGATCAGAGCCGCGAATCTGATCGTGGTTGCGCTGCGCCGCTCACACGGGTTGGTGCGGTGGCACTGGGTGGTTTGTGGCCGGAACCGCCGTCCGGATCGATGA
>NZ_CAAAFO010000148.1:24481-35463 GCF_900634715.1 Candidatus Protofrankia californiensis
TCATCGATGTCGGAGGGCAGCGGGGCGTCGGGCGGCGCCCAGGTTCTCCACCGTGCGGCGAGAGTGCCGAACACGCGTTCAGGGTCGGGCAGGATGCGCTGCCGGCGTGCGCCGTCACCGCGTCCGGTGGCGAAACTGACCGGTGTGACCAGACCGAACGCCCAGGACGTCGCCGGGGGCGCGGTGGTGAGCAGATCCGGGTAGGTCTCGGCCTGGACGAGTTCGACCGACGCGGTCGTGTAGTCGGTGGAGCCGAAACGCCATCTGTCGCGGGCGCCGAGGGCTGCGAGCATCGAACCGACGATCTCGTCGAGCAGGATCCCGACCTCGAAGCGGACGGTGTTCGACGAACGCCCGGGGGTCCGCTGGCGCTCATCGAGAAGCGGTGTGATGGCGAACGGTCGCGACGGCGGGCCGTCGTGAAGGTACGCGCTGGCCTCGGGTGACAGCTCGTCGCGGACAGCCGCGAGAACGGCGGCGTTGACCGCTGGGCCTGTGTGTGGCGGAGGCAGCGCGCCCGGGGACGCCGGCTTGAGGTACATGACGACGCGAGCGGGCACTGGTCACCTTCTTTTCTCTTGCGGCATTACTCCTGAGACAGGTCCAAGGTCCGATCCGGATCTCACGGTAGGACGGTGGACCAGGAACGCCGCGCTGGGGTCAGTCGATGGGCTGCCTCCGCGCGTCACCGACGCGACCACCTGTCTCTGACGGACGATGGAGGGGTGAGGGTCACGGGCATGCATCCGCAGGGTGATGCACAGATACGTCTGCCCGTCAAACGATCTGACCTTGATCGTTGCCCACAATCTCCGACACGCCGACAGAACAAGGAGGCTGTGGGAAAGATCCATAATCCTGTGAGCTGCAAAAACATAAACGATCAAGATTTTTGGGCCGGTTGTCCACAGCCCCTCCGAGAGGTTGTGGGACGATCTTGCAAACCCGCAGGTCAGACACCCCAGGATCGGTGGTACTGTCGCACGGCAGGAACTTTCCGAGTCGGATTGAAACGCCGACCCTGCGTGTGTCGGCATTGTTCTGTGTGGGTGGCGGAAAGTGGAAGGTTGACGTCGGAATTCGGCGTATTTTGGGTGTGGATCATCAGCTGTGTGCGGGCGGTCCCCAGGCCTGGGCTTCTCCGGGTCGACGAAGTCACCTGGCTTCTGTGCAAACGCGATATGCGGGGTCATCACGGCTGGGCCGTTCTCCCCGGGCGTCATCCCGGCAGCGAACCAGGCGGCCTCGGAGTCGTTTCCCACAGGGCGGCTATCGGTAGGGATACCATGCGGTCGCCGAAGCGAAGGGCTCCTTGCCGTCCGGTGTGTAGGACAATGCCGTGGACGAACTGGGGGCCGAGAAGGTCGTGAAGGACGGCCAGGCCGCGGAAGTCGTCGCCAGTGACGGTATCGGCCGCCTTGCATTCGATGGCGACGATCTGGCCGTCGTCGCGTTCCAGGACGATGTCGACTTCGGCGCCACCGCTGACCCGCCAGTGGTGGAGGCGCACCGAGCTGTCGCTCCAGGTGGCCTGTTTGGCCAGTTCGTTGACGATGAAGGTCTCGATCAGTGGGCCGCGGGACGGCGCGACCGGCCTGGCCAGCGCCTCGGGGGAGACACCGAGCAGGGCGGCGGCAAGACCTGTGTCGGTCAGGTGCAGTTTGGGATGTTTGACTACTCGGGCGGTCAGGTTGCGGGACCATGCCGGGAGACGGTGAATAAGGAAGACGGTTTCAAGTAGTTCCAGATATCGGGTGATGGTGGTGCGGTGCAGGCCGGTCTTGTTAGCGGTGTTGGCGGTGTTGTGCTCCTGGGCGGTAACGGAGGCGAGGTAGGCCAGCAGGGTCCGTATCGAACTCGGTTCGTTGATGCGGGTCATCTCTCGTATGTCGCGTTCGGCGATGGCTTCGACGTAACCACGAAACCAGGCCCTCCTGGCGCGGATCGTCTTCATCAGAGCCGGTTCGGGGAAGCCACCACGACATATCCGCTGGAAGTAGTCGTTCCGGTCGGATACCGAGGGCGGACATGTGATGAGTGATCCGGGGTCGTCGAAGGCGCGGTCGATGAAGTTGTCGGCCCGGCCGTCGAACTCGCCTTGGGAGAAGGGCCAGACATTCACCACCCCGGCCCGGCCGGCCAGGGACTCCGACAGGCTCGGGGTCGTGAGGAAGCGGGTTGATCCGGCCAGCACGTACCGGCCTGGGCGCGGTGCCGCGTCGACCTCGGCCTTGACCGCCCTGACCAGGGCGTCTCCACCTCGCTGAACCTCATCGATGAACCGTGGCTCCGAGCCGCTACCGGTGAAGGCGACCGGGTCGCTGGTCGCGGCCTGAAGGGTCTGCTCGTCGTCGAGGTTGAGGAGGGTACCGCCGTGGCGGTCCCGCATGTGCCGCAGCAGTGTGGTCTTGCCCGACTGCCGGGGACCGTTGAGGATCACGACGCGGAAGACCGAGAGGTACTCCTCTGCGATCGTGTCGCAGGACCGTCGAAGGTCGACCATGGAAAAACTCCTGCTCACAGCGGGTCCTGAGCGGCTTCAGTGTACATTCTGCGAAGCCTTAGACCGACATTTCACAGATAGATGAGGCGACGTTTCACAGTCATCTGGACCGACGTTTCGCAGGCGCTATGATCGTATAGCTGGTTCAGGGAGTCCGGCTTCGTCGGCGTTCCGTGTCGTCACTCTACGTACGCCGATGCCTCGTTCGTACCTGTTACGGATACCCCGCTGTGCCCTGTGCCACAGTGTCCCCTAGTCTGATCTGTTCTCCGTTGGCAGGCGGATGGCCAGGGTGACCGGCAGCGTGATGATCTTTTTCGCGCTGCCGGTGGCCCGAAGGCGCATAGGGGGATAGGTGAAGATCGGACGTGGGTTCCCGACGTCGAACGGCTCGGGGGCAGGAGGCTGTGGTCCGCGTGGCTGTGGTCCGCGAGACAGGCCATCGGGACGATCCGCCAGGTGTGAGCCGGTGTTGACAGGTATTCCCTGCCTCCCGTACGTTTCGGGCACGGCCCGCGCATGCGGTCTGCGGCCCAGGTCGGGCGTTGTCCGGCCGACGACCAGGATCATTGCGATCCCGGTCCCCTGTGAAGCACCCAGAAGCTCTGGGTGCTGTGACGCCTAGATGGCGTTTGTTGCTCACCGTGCCGTCCGTGGTTCGGCATGCCCTTCACAGGAGGACCGATGAATCCGCTGACCATCGCCGACATCGCGCATGAGAACGACGAAGTAGCCTTCGCCGCCTACACCGAGTTTGTCGGCCCGGCGTTGTGGATGCGGATCGTCCGCGGCGTCCACCGTGCCAAGCCCGGTACGTGCGCCTGCCGGCCCGAGCGCCCACCCATGTTCGACATCGCGGACGAGATCCTCGGACCGCTCTGCGGACGCTGCACGGACCTGTGGACCGACCGGCTCATGAGCGGCTACCAGGTGGTGCGTGAGGCGCTCGCCGGCCAGGTACCGACGATCACCAGCGGTCCGAACGCCGGCCAGGAGATCCGCGAATGGATTGTCATCCGGGAGCATTTCGCCTCGGCGGAGGCCGAGCGGCAGGACGTTCCCGTTTTCGGCGCCATGCTGCGTGACTTCGCCCCCCGGGAGCGGACCCCGCCGCACCTGGACTGGCTACGGGCGGTGTGGGCGCAGCTCGTCCACTACCCCACGTCCAAGCGGATCATTCCGACCGTACGCCGGGAGTCGGCCGCGGAGCGCGGCCTGCCGACCCGTCCGGAGGTGGCGATCTGCTCGGCGGAGTGGGCTGCGCCGCTGCGCGTCGACCCGGCCGACCGGGACATCCTCATCGAGTTCCTGCTCGGCGTCCGGGACGAGATCACCGACCCGTTCTCGCTGCCGGACATGCAACTGAAGTTCGGTCTCACCGCGGGGGAGGTCGACGAGCGGCTCCAGCGGTCGCTCGCGCTACTGCGCCGGTACAACCGTGACTTCTACGAGCGAGCCGTCGCCGTACCGCTTGCCGGAGCACATGGCGCAACCGATCCGGACGGGCATGGGTGCGCCGGCGAACATGTGCCGTCCGTCGAGGACGCCTGCGTGGCCGAGGCGGACGCGCACGTTGCGCGGAGCGCGATCATAGCCGAGCTGGCGTTCAACCCTGGCCGCGGACGCGCGCACGGCGTTGGCAGCGGTGTCGGTGTCGGCCCGAACCTCGTCATGGTCCGGTTGCTCCAGATGATCATCGACGCCGGGGACGGCAGAAAGGTCGACATCGTCGCGCTCTTCCGGCGACATCTGCGGTTGGACGAGGAACGGGCCCGAGCTGAGGTCGCCCGTTTCGTGGGCCTCGTTGTCGGAGCCGGGGTCCGCTGGGTCGACGTTCTGCTTCGCGCGGTTGACGGTCGGGCGGCGTGATGTCGAGGAACAGCACGGTCAGGCCCGTCACGCACCCGACCGTCATCCGGACGGCAGGGCGGCCCATGCTTCCAGCAGATCGGCAAGATCATGCGCTTGCGTGGGGGTCAGCACGACAGCGCGTGTCACGGGATGGACGGGACCAGCGGGGTCGTGGGCCGTAGCCGTTTCCAGTGCCGCCGTTTCGGGGCCTGCGTTCCGCGGAGCGCAGTTCCCGGGGGAGCGTTCCGGCCAAGGGGCGATCTCAAGGCGGATGCCGTCACTGACCGTGGTGACCCGGACGGACTGTGGTGTGTCCGGTGTCGACGACGGCGGGTCGGTGATTTTCCGCCGGCCGGCGATCCGCAGCAGGTCGGGTCGTTCGAACACGGCCGTGCCGCTGGTGCGCAGTAGGCCTACGACCAGGGCGCCGACTGTGTGATCCGGACCGTCCGTCCAGGTCAGACGTAACGGGGAGCTGCCGCTGTCGTCGAGTTCCAGGACGGCCCGGGCCCCGGCGAGCCGGAGCGTCACCGGTCCGAAGCTGCCTTGTACATGCCGGGAGGCGAGCGGGATGCCGGCCAACGCCGCCAACCGACTCGTGCTTGCGTTCACCGACGATCCCTCCCTTCAAGCAATGACTTTACGTAATCGTCCGATGATGCTCTTCCCTGTCGGGCGCCCCCGGTCCGGCCGACCCAGGCCATCAGCCCATGACACCACCGTCGTCACCATCCCGCTCTTCAGCGGCCGCATGGTGACCCGGAGACCTGGCTCTCCGGCGGCGCGAGAAAAACATGATCGCGCCGCCTTTGGTCCTCTGGGCGTCGGTCAAGCGGCCCGGATCCGTTCCAAAGTCGACCAAGGATCCATGATCGAATATCGTCGAATCATGAAACTGAGGGACCATACGGTCGTGATAGCAGCCGTTTTCCCACTCAATTTCTTGGTCGAAACAGGGTGTGTGACTATCTGACCGGCGCTCTCGGCCACTGCGGTCGTCGCTACCGGTCCTTTTCGGGGTGGACGGGGAGGGGGCCGGCGCCGAGGTCGGGCAGGCTGACGCCGCGGTCGCCCTGGATGCGGCCGCCCTGCTGCCGTTCGTTCTGGACGAACCACTCGAACGAGCGTCCCCGGGGATCGGGCGGTACCGGGACGTCGACCCGCAGGCCGTTCGGCCGGACCCGTGGATAGTGCACGGGCGTGGACGGATCACCCGTGGCCGCGACGAGGAACGCCCTGATGTGCGGGACCTTCTCGAACTGCTGGCCGCCGGCCACCGCCTTCCGGAATTCTTCGACGGTTTCCCGGGCCGCCGCGGGAAAGCTGTCCGACGGGGGTTCCTCCGGGGTGAGCGAGCGGTAGAAATCAGCCCACGACCCGCCCGTGCGAAGGTCCGTCCGGGCCGGGTCGACGGTGAGCCGGACGCTGCCGAAACCCAGCGGTTTGCCCAGGCCCAGCCGGTGGAATCGGCCCGGGTCGGTGCCCGGGTCGGCGTCCAGGTCGAGCAGCCACAGCAACGCGCCCAGCTCGACCGCGGTGAGGTTGCGGACGTCGACGGTGAAGGTGAACGTCGTGCCGGGCCGGACCCAGCCGTTGATCGAACGATTCTGGTCGTCGCGGTTCTCGTCCTTCACCCCGCCCGAGTCAAGCGTGGCGAATGCCGTCCCGTCGCGGTTCAACGGGTTCGCACGCGGATTGTCCTCGGGCACCGTCGACTTTCGCGGCCGGCGGTACTCCTGGTAACGCCCGCCGTCCAACTTCTGGGTGCGGTCCTTTATCGGGTCCTTCCAGTAGCCGTCGAGCAGGCCCGCATGATGCGGGTAGACCTTGCGCCCGCGCAGCATCCGCCCGGCGGAGACGAACCAGTCCCCCTTGGGCAGACCGGCCGGCAGCGGTGCGGGATGGCCGTTCCGCTCGGCGCCGACGTAGAAACGTCCCTGACCGGGTTTGGGCTGGCCGAGGATCGCCAGCGGCAGCCCCCGGCCCTGGAAACGCTCCACGGCGGGTCCGCCGGCTGACGGCGGAAGATTCTTCTTGTCGGCCGGCGCGTCCGATGTCTGGTCGCAGACCACCGGGCCGATCCGGACACTGCCCAGCCACGCGCCGGCACGGTCGTCCCCGCCGGGTACGGCCCGGTCCTCGGTGCGGACCCAGCCGAACACCCTGTCCGCCGGGGACAATTCACTGATCGTGTCCGCGGGCCGGAGCGAGTGGTGCAACAGCGCGCTTGGCGGGACGCTGAACAGCTCCCGCGCGATCGTCACCGGATACAGGCTGTCGATCTCACCGTGGGCGTCCAACCGGACGTAGATCAGGTCACCGTCGGTGAGTTTCTCCGGTTCCCCGTCCTTCCGCGGAACCAGGTGGCGACTTGACACGACTGCCCCGGGGATTTTGGGGTCAGGTGACTTCAGCTCACCGGGGCGGTGTGCCGCCGCGTAGCCGTGGATGATGTCGCGCCAGATACCCCGCAGCCGCTTGTCGAGCGGGTACGTCTCCCGCAGGTCGTCGTCGGTGTCGAAGAAGAAGACCCGCTCGTCGTGCTTGCGGTCGATGTTCCGGTTGGTGACGCACACCCAGCCGTCGACCACCTTCTCCCGGCCGATCGGCTCGTACCACGACGCCCGCGGCTGCTTCGACGTCCGCAGTGGCGCCTGCGCCGGCTCGTGACCAGGCTCGGCGAGCGAGCGTATCCACCAGAGCTGGAAGTCGGGCGTATGCGTGTCCGAGCGGCGGTCCCACCGGTGATGCTGGACGAGTTGGATGCGCGCCCGGACCCGCTGGCCGTGCCTGGGCCGTGAGCCGTCCGGCATCACGATGTTGAAGTCGGTCTGGTCGGGGCCGCGGACGTTTTTCGAGTCGGCTGACGTCCAGTAGCTCGGCAGCCAGGCTGCGTGCATGGGCGAGCCGTGCCGACCCTGATGGCCCGCGGGCGTCGTCCCGGGCAGCAGTTCGATCTCGGCGGTGTCGCCGTCGCCGATCACCCGCGCCGGGATGGACGCGAGCCCGTCACGGGCCGCCATCCGGTAGCCCAGCCGGCCGTCATGGCCGGTGAACACTCCGAACCGGGAGTTGGTCACCGCCTCGTAGGCGCTGCGCAGCATGCCCTTCACCGCCGTCGGCGGCAGGTGTGGCTTGCGCTCCTTCCGGCCGTCCGGCGTGGTCACCTTCCGTTCCAGCACCGGATAGGTGGCGTGCCCGGTTTTCTCGTCGCGCTCGACACGGGGAGTGTCCAGGAGCAGCAGGGGCGTGCCCACCGTGAGGGTGACGCCGATCGTGCCCGACCAGCGGTCCTCCCGGAGCCGGTCGTGACCGGGCAGGCGGTGGCGGTCCGCCGGGTCGTTCACGTCGCCGAGGGTCTGGTGCCGCTCGTCGCGTTGTGGCGCAGGGACGAACCCATACGGGTTGATGAACGCGTTCAGCGGCTCGGGCGGGCGGTAACGCGTGTCCCGCGGGACGCCGGCGGTACTCGCCTGCCGGCCCCCCGCCGCGTGCCGGGACGGACGCGCCGGCGCCATGTGGCGCGGGGGTTGACGGGTCGCTCGCGGGGATGGTGCGGGGTGGCTCGGACGCGGCCCCGACGGCGAGACTGCGGCCTGCGATGACGTCTGCTGATTCTGAGATGGTGCGGGGTGGCTCGGACGCGGTCCGGACGGCGGCTGCTTCGACGGCGGGGTGGAAGCGGCAGCCGGCGTTGATCCGGTCGGTGCCGGCCTGGTCTCGACAGCCCCTGGCGCCGCCGTCGCCGCGGCACCCTTGTCCCGGATGCGCTTGGCCCGCCCACCCGTCCAGTCGAACTCGACGGACCGGCCGGCCAGGTCGTCGTCGCCCAACGCGGCCAGCGCCGGGTCGAGGAAGCGGCGGTCGAAGCGCCGCTCGCCCCCGCTGTCCTCGATGATGACGAGCCTGCGGGCGCCGTCCGGGGTGGTCTTCCAGTTCAGAACGCCGAAGCGGCTGCTCATCGGGTCGCCTCCGGGAGACGGTCGGGCTGTGGGCTGCCCGCGGCTTTGGACTGTTCGGGCGGTGCGAGGAACAGCTCGACGAGCCGTTCCTCGGCGACATAGGCGTTGCCGTGCTCGGGCTCGGTCGTCACGTACTCGACGGTCCGCAGGAAGACGCACTCGTTCTCACGGGGCGCCCGCGACACCGGTACGTCCAGGAGGCCGATCCGTGCCTCGGCCAGGCGCACCCACAACGGCCCAGCAGAGAGCGGACCGGTGGAGGCGCCCGAGTCGTGCGAGCGCAACGGCCGACCCCACAGCAGGTATCTGTTGTCGATCCGTTCGATGGCCTTCAGCGGGTCGAGGGCCTCGCCGAGCGGCCGGCAGATGTCCGGTGACTCCGACAGGAGCACGGCCGTGCCAAGGCCGTCACCCTCGTGCAGCCACCGTAGCTCCGCATCCTTGTTGAAGATCCGTGCCTCGAACACGGCATCGGACCCCGACGTCGACAGCGGCAACTCCTCCTCCGCGGACGTGCCGGCGACGCCGGCCCCGTCCGCGAACGAGCCCTTACCGGGCACGGACAGCCGGCCGCCGGACAGCCGGGCCACGGTGTATTTCTTCGCGCTCGCCAGCAGCGCCACGGCGTCGCCGAGGTCGGCCCGGCGGATCGTCTCGGGCAGCGAGATGCCCGTCGACCCGGCGGAGCGCAGAGTCGTGGCGGTGTGGGCTGTCATGCCCGGCTCCCGTCTACAGGGTCCTTGTCGAGGTAGTCCTGCCAGCTCCGGGCGTAGGCGACGACCGCCGGCTCCCGTAGCAGCGCGTCGAGATCATGCGGAGTGTCGGAGGTCCCCGGAAAGCCGCTGATTCTGATCGATTGCACGGCGATGTCGCCGTGGCCGCGGTTCACACCGTGGCCGAGCCGTATCCGTCCGGCCGCCAGGTCCCGGAGGACGAGGAGCAGCAGTGCGAGCGCCGGCCGTGCCAGGCCCTCGCCTTCGCCGCCTTCGCCGCCTTCGGAACCATCGGAGCCCGTGGGGCTGGCGTCGAACCGGCTCAGCCGTCGCAGGTCCACGGTCAGGCTCAGCTCCTGCCAGTCGACGTGGTGCGGTTCGAGGGTGCTGTAGAGGCGCTTGTCCGCGGCGCCGCCCGTCCACCGGTCGATGGCGACATGGTCGGCCTGGTCCATGTGAAGCTTCTTGAGCGTGGACCGGACCTCCGGTGGCAGATACGCCCGGGGCTTCTCCCACGAGCGTTTCGGACGGTTTTCGGGCTCCTCGGTCAGGCCCTTGACGCGGGCGCCGTTCAGCGCGCGCCAGAGGTCACCGGGGATGGCCTGCTTCGAGTAGCAGTCGTCCGCGCCGAGCGCCCCGATGCCGCGGCGCGTCCGCACGCCGTCCCCATTGCTGTTTTCATCGCCGTCTGAGTTGCCGTCTTCGGTCCCGCCCGCGGTCGTGCCGGCGGAACCGAACAGGGCACTCACCGCCCCAAGCTCATCGAGCTGTTCCCGGAACCGTGCCGACCGCCGTGGCCCGGCCGGTACGTCGAGTGGATGGGCGGCGTCCCGTGAGCGGGCGGTCCGCTCGATGCGCTCCGCGTGCGACCGCAGCACACCCTTGATCGAACTGCCGGGCAGGACGAGCGCCACCTCGTCGTCACCGACCCCGCTGGTCAGCGGAAGCGCGTCGATCGCGAACCCGTCCGCCCCGGAGCGCACCATCACCGGGGACGCGGGACGCCAGGCGATGTTCACCCTGAGCAGATCGGTGTCCGGGTCCTCGCCGCCGAGACCTGCCGCTGTCAGCGGAGCGGTTGCCGCGGTCGGCAGCAGGCCGAGGGAGCCGAGCAGCCCGTCCAGGCTGTCGAAGCGTTGCTCCACGATCTCCGGCTCGCCGGCCAGGACGACGGAACCGAGACCGCGGGTCCGGGCCGCGCCGAGCCGGACCCGGCCCCCCGCGAGCGCGAGCAGCAGCGTGCCGAGCATCGCTGTCGCCGGGTCGGCGTCCCGGTCGCCGTACGGGGACTCCAGGTCGATCTCAAGGCGCAGGTAAGCGCCGCGTGGGAGCACCGCCCGTCCGTAGAGAAAGCCGTGGGCGACGGTTCCCAGCACCCGGTCGATGCCGATGCCCGAGCGGGCCTCGACCCGCGACCGCGGCAGCGGGGTGCCGGGATCGGTGCCGGTCGTGACCAGGCCGTCGTGCACGACGACCCGGCTTGTCGAGCCGTCGTCGGAGCCGCTGTCTGCGTCCCGTTTCGAGTTGCCCTGCCGGTCGTTCTTCTGCGGGACGCTGCCCCAGATCCCGTCAAGGACCAGCCTGTCGGCGATCGACCGTCCGGCGAAGGCGCGCAGCGCTCCCGCGAGGCTCGTGCCCGGCACATACAGCCGCGACAGCCCGTCCACGGCCAGCGCCAGGTCGACGGACGGGTCGCAGCCGACACCCCCGACGTGCAGCGGTGTTTCCAGCCGCAGCCAGCCGCGGACCCGCAGCCGGCGCACCATCGGACGCCCGGCCCGCATGCCGGCGTCCGGGGCCGATCCCGATCCGGTTTCGGTGTTCGACCCGGTCATGCCCTCACCCCTTCGTGTATCCGGTCGTACTCCGTGGCCGGCGGACCGTCACCGTCACCGGCCACCGCCCGGCTGTGCGCGGTCAGACAGCTCGTGACGAGCGTGCGGACCGCTTCCG
>NZ_CAAAFO010000148.1:35774-36881 GCF_900634715.1 Candidatus Protofrankia californiensis
CCCACAGCTCGGTGTCGGCCCGGAGCCGGTCGGCGCCACCGTCGGTCACCGTCAGCTCACTAGCCACGCCGGCGTCGCCGAGCGGACCTAGATCCAGCAGGCTCCAGACCTCGGCACGGCTCGTCAGGAGCCGCTTGACCTGCTGATACACCGCCTGGGGCCAGCGATCGGACAGCCGGTCCAGCCAGTAGCCGATCTCGTCGTCCTCCCCCAGCCGGGCCAGGACGTCGCGCAGTCCACCGAGCTGGGTCGGCGTGACCTTGTCCTTGCCGGTGTGGGCGAGCCCGAGGGCCTTCTTGCGCCCCTCGGCCGTTGCGGCAACCGCCGCCGAAGCGCGCTGGATGTGCGCCCGCCACGCTTCCCGCTCGATAACCTGCGCGGTCGCGTACGCGGCCCGATCCCTCGGCGGGACGAACGGCGCCTGCCTCCTGTCGCCCGATGGCGGGTACTTCTGCAGTGTGCCCGGACGTGTCCGCAGCAGCGGGTCGTCGACGGCGATCTGGCCGAACCCCTCGGCGGTGCGTTCGCCGATGCCGGCGGCCAGCACACGGTCCAGGTTCTCACGCGACGGGCGTCCGCTCGCGGTGAAGGTCAGGACGCTGCCCGCGGCAAGTCCCAGCAGGGTCGGGCGGGGAAGGCACCAGCCCCGCTGCCACGACTCGACCCGCCGGGTCGCCGTCACCCGGTCTGTCAGTTGTCCGGGGATATGGGCCTCCGGCTGCGCGGAAAGAACATGATCGCGCAGCCTTTGACCCTCCAGCGGCCCAGGGATATGGGCTTCCCGGAGGGCGAGGGTCACCCCCAGCCTGGCGCCGAGCTGGTCGGCGAACTCGCGGAGGTCGGTCGACGGGCGCAGCCGCTTGTCCCGGAGCAGGGCGTCCGACAGCAGCCATACGGTGATCGTCTGTTCGGTGTCCGCTCCGGAGGCCTCCGCCTCCGGCGCCGCCCACGGTGCCGGAGGGCCCTCGACGGTCACGGTGACCTGCCCGTAGTCGTCCTTGGCGGACCGCCCGACTGCCCACGTGCCGGCAAGCGCGGTGTCGGCGCCCTCGGGTAGCAGTCCGGCGCATACGCGAACCTCCGCCCACAACACCGACCCCGCGGCAA
>NZ_CAAAFO010000148.1:37550-42500 GCF_900634715.1 Candidatus Protofrankia californiensis
CGAGCGAGTCGGGATCCCACCCGTCGACCTCGGCCAGTCGCCGTAGGACCGCGGGCAGCAGTATCGACCCGGGTACGAAGTCCAGCGACCGTACGGCGTTGCCGATGGTACGTTCCTGCACGATCAGCGGCGTCTCAAGGTGCATCCGTAACGTGATGACCTCCCAGCCGAGGCTGCCAGGACGGTCGGGACTGCGCGAGATCGTCGTTCTCTCGAACGGGCGGGGGACGGGCGGAGCGACCCCGTCGCGTGCCCGCAGCCATGCGGCAACGCTGTCGAGCGTCGGCAGCGTCGGCAGCGTCGGTGCCGTGGCCCGCGCCCGGGCCGTGTGGCCCGCCCGGCCCGTCCGAGCCGTCGGTTCGACCTGGGTGATTTCGAGGCGGCACCGACCCGCGCCTCGTCGACGCTTGCCACCGATGGACTCCACCAGACGCGCGCCGAGCAGAAGCAACGCGGCGGCTGCCCGGCGGCCATCGTCATCCAGGCCATTGTCATCCAGGCCCTCACCACCCGAGTCCTCACCACCCGGGTGGGGAGCCGACCAGCCAGCGAGCGTTGCGCTCGCGGTCAGTTGGACGCCACAACGCGCCATCTGCTCGAAGCGGAGGAACTTGTCCGCCGCCCGCCCCGTGCCTGGGCCGATCTTCACCCCGGGGCGGACGAACGTGGTCGCGTCACGCAGCCTGCGCTGTTCGTCCGACCGCAGAGCCGCGGCGAGGGCTGCCGGATACCGCGCCGGGCGCACCGACAGGGCCGCCGGGCGCGGCTTGTCCCCCGTGGGCGAGCCCGCGACGGACAGAACCGGCTGGCTGCCGAAAAGGAACTCGACCCAGGCGTGCCATCCCCCGGCCGGTCCCGTGGAGCTGGTCGAGCCGTCGAGCGCGGCGGCGGCAAGCTCACAGGCGTCCCGCCACACCCCGGTCAGGGTCTTGCCGGGCACGAACGGCAGGCCGTCATGGTCGGTGTTGACCAGTTTGTCGATCCCGCCGGGGATGCCCAGACCGGTGCCGCAGTGCCAGTCGCTGTCCATGTGCAGGGTCAGCGCGAGGACGAGGTGGCTCGCCGGGGCGTCCGGTGTCCCTGTCGTGCTTCTGATCGTGCCGTTCGGGCTTGTCATGCCGATGCCCCCGTCGTCGTTCTCTCGTTGCCCGCCTTTGCCGCATGGTTGTGCCGGTCGGAGAGGTTGTGCCGGTCGGCGAGGTCACCTATGAGGTGGAGCGCGTTCATCGCGTCGAGCAGCCCGGTGACCGGTGGTTCGGTGACCTGGCCTGGCTGCCCGTCGACCAGAGCCCGATCGCTGATCCGCCAGAACAGCGACGCGTTGTTCCCGGTCGGGATCTCGCCGGTGCCGGCTCTGTTCTCGGTACCGGAGCCGACGAAGAGGTCGAGCCCCCGGTCGTGGTAGCGCGCCAGCATCTGGCGGAACCGGCCGTCGGCGGCGTCCCGTCCGGAGAACAGTGCCTCCCGCAGGTCGTGCATCTGGCTGGTCGGCAGCTTGCGCTCGCTCGCCTCGTCGGTTCCGTCGGTCGAGTCGAAGGTGGCGGTGAGCGCCGCCACGCGCCGGGCGAGGTCGTCCCAGTGGCGTCCTACGGTCCACGGCTCACGCATGTCACGGGTGACCACGTAGGGCTGTGCGTACAGCCGCGCACGCAGCTTCGGTCGTTTCTCGGGGTCGCGTCCGGCCTGGAGGCCGGCGGCGCGTTCGGCCTCGAGGTCGGCGGCGCCGACCGCGACCTTCATCCGGTCGCGCAGATGGGCGGGATCGCTGCCACCGCTGTCATACAGGACGTGGAACGAGAACGCGGACGCCCGTGGCCGTGTCCGAGGCCGGGGTTGCTCCGGTTCCCCTGGCGCGTCCGGCGCTGCGGACGGCTCCCGACCCACCGAATACTGCTTGACCGTCTTCTTCGCCTCCTGCGTCAGCTCCTCGGCCAGGTCGTAGGCGGCGGAGAACGGAAAATGCGGCTTGACGACGGCCACCCCGGCGCACGCGGTGAGCCCGTCCGGCGCGTGCTTCCGGATGACCGGGTCGGCGCGGGTGGCCTCCTCGAAGGCGATGAGATATGCCTCGGCGAAGGCCAGGGAGATGGAACCGGCGCAGACCACCGTGAGGTCGTCGCCGCCGAGTACCAGCGGGAGCACCGGTACGGCGCCCTCCACGTCATGATTGCGGGGGAGTACCCGCCGGCAGTGTTCCAGCGCTTCGCGGAACGCTCTGACGGTGCATGCGTCGACGGCTTTCGAGAACGGTTCGAGGGCCTCGGCGTAGCGGTCGCTGGGTGCGTCGGTGTCGTCGGGCCGGTCGCCGGTCGCGTTGCCGAGCTCGGTGAACAGTTGGCCGAGGCTGTTGCCGTCAGCGTGGATCACGGCGACCCAGTCGGGTTTCTCCTCCAGATGGTCGGCGATCTTCTCCAGCGTTGGCTTCGAGATTTCGGCATTATGCGCGAGCCGGTGGAACCCGGTGTCCCGAGCACCCCACTTGGCCAGGCTCGGGCGTGCCCGGGGCTGACGTGATCGTGGGCCCTGGCCTTCTGTGATCACGTCGTGGGCAGGCAGGCCGCTGGCCGCGCACTCGTCCACGATCGGGATGCGCGGGAAGCGGCTCATCGGGCCGGGCCGGTCGCTCCTGACCCGCGGCAGCGCCTCATGAACGTCACGGCATCGCCTGGCAAGCATGCTGACCGGAGGCTTTCCCGCTTCCTGGTGGGCGTCGTCTTCCTGGTGGACGTCGTCTTCCTGGTGGACGTCGTCCCAGTCGAACGACTCGCCGACGACGCCGCATACGTCCAGGCCGGGGGCCTCCCGCAGCGCCCGCGCCGTCACGTTGCCGACCAGGGCTCTTCCCTTTTCCGGATCCCGGACGACCACCTTCGCGCTGCCGGCCGCGGCCACCAGAAGCTGCGCGCTGTGGTTGCCGGCGATCCGCCAGGCCGAGCTGAACCCGGTGAACTCGTCCTTGAGCGCGTCGCGCACCCATTGTTCGAGCCGGTGGACGAGCTCGGATGCGCCGACGTTCTCCCGCCGTTTGGTGGTGTCGAAGATGAAATTCTGGTTTCCCGACGTCTCGATAAGGACGACGTGACAGGTGACGCCCATCTGGTGGTCCTTCCGTGTGCCCTGCCCGTTACTCCTGTTACCTCTGTGACTCCGTTACCAGCGATAACGGCCGCCCGTTGCCGTTCCCACGTCCCCCCGCGGGCGGTAACCGTCGGTCCCGTCATCGGAAAGGATCGGGACCGACGGTCCCCCCGCATCTACGTCTGACGGACGACGCCCGCCTGCGTGGCGGAGTCCCCGCCAACCGCCCCGCCAACCGCCCCGCCAACCGCCCCGCCAACCGCCCCGCCAACCGCGCCGACGACCGCCTCGACCACCGCGAAGACCTCGTCGGGAGTCAGGGCGCTGCGGGAACCATCCGGATGCCGGGGCGCGCCACCGACGGACGTGCCACCACCCCAGCCGGGTTCACGGGCCCCGAGCGCGGCGAGGATCGTCCGGGGCTCGCTCGGCGGGCCGACCGGGAAGCGGTCGACGAGGTCGCTGCGCCGCCCGACCGTATAGGCGATGGAGGCGTCGGGAAGCCGCCGCCAGAGCACCGCGCGGGTATGCCCGGCCGCGTAGATCGGCTCGAATCCGTCGCCGTCGTTCGTGGCCATCACCCAGCCCGTGCCTGTGTGCGTGATGGTGAAGGTTGCCCTCCTACGGGCTGGTACGGCCTGCTCCTGGCTCGCCTCGGGTATTCGAATGATCATTTCGGCGATTGCCGACACACAGCTGGCGAGTATCCGTGCCGGATCGTGTGTCGAGACGAGTCGATGCGGCAGCGGGACGCTCGCGGCGAACTCGGCGAGCAGCGCCGGGTCCGCGACCGGGTAGGCGGGCCCGTGCGCGTCCCGGGCGCCGACCGTCTCCACCAGCGCCCGGGTACGGGGCGCGTGCGCGGATCCGGGCGCTACCCATTCGGGATGCGCCAACAACGCAACCGCCAGCGCAGTGTCACCGTCTATGTCGTTGACGTAGACGGTGTAGGGCACCGGGTCGAGGCCGAGCAGCAACGCGTCGAGTACCTGCCGGCACGTCGCCGACGTGACCAGCCGTGTGCAGTTGCCGTGATGGTCGAAGCTGAGGCGCCGGCCCTCGAGATCGAGCCGCGGCCCCTGCACCATTCCGTCCAGCGCGATGCTGTACGTCGGCAGCTCGTCCAGGTCCACAACGCGGCCCGGCGTGACGACCACCCGCAGCGCACCGATCGTGGCGATCGACTCGCTGAACCGATGGTGCGTGTCGCTGGTCATGCCGCTGTTCATCGGTCTGCTGCCCTCCGATCAGGCGCCGCTCCGGTGACGGCCGCCGACACCACCCCTGACGGATGCCGGCAACGTCGTGAGCGCCACCCGCCTGCGGCCACGAGCCGCTCTGACGTCATCCTTGCCGGGGAACGACATCCACGGCCGGTCGGGTCGTCCGTCAGAAGCGCATGGGCACCGACCAACAACCGCGGAGGGTGATACGCGATGGCCATCAGCGACCAGCCGTGCACGGATACCGGTCACGTTCTTGTCCGCATGCTCGGAGCCGCGGATCTCGGCACACGCTCCGGTCGGGCGTTTACCGAGAAATGTGCCGAGCTGGAGAGCGCCGATCCGGCACAGGCCGCCCGTCTGCTCACGACCAGTGCGGATCCGCGATGGCAGGTGCCCCTTGCGGTGGCGTTCGGCCCGGGTGCGCCGCGGTACGACCGGGTCGTTCTCGTCGTCACCAGAGCACAGGCCGGTCCGGTTTCGGACGGGGATTTCACCCACCCCCTCGGTGCGGTGCTGAAACAGCGGCTGGAAGGCGACGGCCTGTACGGCGTCAGCTTCGAACCGGGTGCCGTCGAGCTGCTGGAGGTGGGCGCCCCCCACATCCGCGGGGTCCGCGCGGCAGTTCGTGACTGGCTGATGGCGATGC
>NZ_CAAAFO010000148.1:42575-43373 GCF_900634715.1 Candidatus Protofrankia californiensis
TCGACATCCCCTTCGGGGGAGGTGCGACCAACGGCCTGATCGGGCTTGTGGTCGGCGCGCTCGAAGCCGGTGCGGAACCACGGCTTATCTTTCCCCTCACCGGCGGTGGCGCGGAGCGGATCCGGCTCAGCCAACAGCTACCCACCGAGAACGCCGACCGGTGGCTCGTGCGGCACCGGTTCTATTCACCAATGGTCAGGCGTGATTCCGACAACGAGAAGTTTTGGCAGAGCCGCCTGGACCGGCAAGTACTCGCGACCGAGACCGCAGGCGGCGCAGCGTCGGACCTGGCCCGGGTGCTCCTCGAACGGATCGAGCGGTGCGAGGCGGTCGATGGTTTTCTGTTCCGCTCGTGGCTGGAAGCCCACGTGCGAGATCTCGCAGCTCGGGACAATGCCAGGACCATGGACGCCGGACTGCGCGCAAGCCTGGACGATCTGATCAATAGACGTTTCGTGCAGCCCAGGCGATGGACGCCCGCGGAGGTCGACAGGCTGCTGAAGGAGCGGCGCAGGGGAGGGTTCCCCGCCGCCGCGCTCACCGTGCTGGTCGATCCACAGATCGCGAAGGCTGAGCACGCGGCCAACGACCTTGCGCACGGCAAGGCGCCCGATGGCGCGGGCACCCGGGCCATTCGCCGGTTCCTCAAGCGTCGGCGTGATCTGCCCCTCGTCGATGAGGAGGTCGAGGAGCTCGGCTATGCGCGGTGGCCCTATCTCGGTGACCGGCGGGCGCTGATCCTCGTCGCGATGGGTACGGACCCGGTCGAGGGTGACGATCCACCGGCGCCGCGCCTGG
>NZ_CAAAFO010000148.1:43858-48164 GCF_900634715.1 Candidatus Protofrankia californiensis
CCAGGCGCGGCGGGACGACGTCGAACCGGTGATCCGGATCGCCGTCTCTGACAAGACCGAACCTGTTGGCCGGCTGTGGGAGGCCAAGGCCCGGGCTCAGGACGTCGACTGCCGGGTTTTGCTGGAATGTGGCACCGATTTCGACGATCTCGGCGGCATCCGATCGGACGTCTGGGACGAACTCGATACCGAAGGCGATCTTGACACGGTCGGTGAGGTCCGCATCGCCGTGGGCCCGGGGCCGAAGCCGCAGGGTCTTGCGCTTCTGCTGGCCGGCATGGAATGGGCACTATGGGCTGCCTGTCCGGTCCGCCTGGTGGAGCTGCGGCAGGCGATGCGGAACTCCGTGGCGGCCCTGGACGACACGATTGTGGACGTCGACCGGGACGCGGTTCTCAATCATGTCGCCGGTGACGCCGAGCTCGCCGAGGTCGCGGCTTCCGCGCTTGAGTACCTGGACGTCAGTACCGCGGCGGCACTGCTCGACCGGGGGTCGCCCCGGCTGCGTCCGCTCGCGGACCGGGTGAGAAGGCTTTCGCTCGTTCCGGCGCGTGGGGCGCAACCGGCTCGTGCCGGTGCGGGAAGCGGAACCGACCGGGACTGGCTGGAATCCGCCGGGCTTTTCGACCACGGACACGCGCCGCTGCTCCTGCTGCGGGCCCGGTTACGGCTGGTGGAGATGCTCGCCGCCAGCGATCCGTGGGGTTGCGCGGTGCGCGCCGCGGTCCTCTGCGAAGGGACGCTGGGCAAGCACGGTGAGCGCGGGTGGTACACCTTGTGTGATCCGAAAAAGCCGCAGCACATCCCTGCGGCCACCAGGCTCGCCGGTTATCGCAACGCCAGCCCGGCCGCGCACGGAAAGGAAAAGGCCGTACGTGTGGGAGCGACTCCCGTTCCCCCGTCCGCGAAGGATCTACGTGACTGTCTGCGGGGTCTGCGCGCTGGCCTCAGCCGTCACGTGACGGTCAACGGCACGGGACTGCCTGACACCTGGGACACCGTGCTCATCGACGAACTCGAACAGCTCAAGAAGGAGATCCGGGCGTTCATCGTTTCTTCCTGACGCTGTCTGCCCGGACCTTTGTCAGGGGCGGTGCCAGGTGTGCGGGTCGGCGGTGACCTGCTCGCCGCTGGCCATGTTCTTGACCTCGTGCGGCTTGCCGTCCTCGAACGGCGGGAACCAGACGAACGGAATTCCCTTGCGCGAAGCGTAACGGATTTGTTTTCCCAGCTTGTCGGCCTCGTGGTAGACCTCGACGTTGTAGCCACGGCTACGCAGGTGTGCGGCCGTGGCCCTCGCCTCGGCCCGGCGGACGTCGCTGGGGAGCACCACCAGGACGTCACTGGGACAACTGGCGGCGGTTTCCAGGCGTCCTTCCGCCACGAGCTTGGCGAAGATCCGGGTGAGTCCGATGGATATTCCGACGCCGGGTAGATGGCGGCGGATGAACGACCCGGCGAGGTCTGCGTAGCGACCGCCCGAGCAGATGCTGCCGTAGTCCGGCCAGTCGACGAACTTTCCCTCGTAGACGGTGCCGGTGTAGTAGTCCAGGCCGCGGGCGATGGACAGATCCGCCACGATGCTGCCGGCAGGCAGGTCGGAGAGTTCGTCCAGAACGAATGACAGTTCCTCCAGACCCTCGTTCAGCAGGTCGGAGGTGACGCCGAGACGGCGGATGTCGTCGGCGACACCGGCGTCGCTTCCGCGGATGTGGGCGAGGTCCAGGCAGGCCCTGATCTGTTCAGGGGTGAGCTTGAGCGTGGTGGCGAGCAGTTTCTCGACACCGGCCGTGCCCACCTTGTCCATTTTGTCCGCGATCCGGATGACGCCGAGCGGGTCGTCGATGCCGAGCCCGGTGTAGAAGCCCTGCAGCACCTTCCGGTTGTTGATATTGATCGACCACGCGGGGATGCCAAGGCCGGTGAGGATTTCGTGAATGACCCGGGGGAGTTCGGCGTCGAAGTACAGGGGGACGCGGTCGATGTTGATGACATCGATGTCGCACTGGGTGAACTCGCGGTAGCGACCTTCCTGGGGGCGCTCACCGCGCCAGACCCGTTGCACCTGATAGCGCTTGAACGGGAAGACCAGGTCGTTGAAGTGCTGCGCGACGTACCGGGCGAACGGCACGGTGAGGTCGAAGTGCAGGCCGAGCCGGGCGTCGCTGTCGTCGGACGCCTCGGCCTGCAGCCGGCGCAGGGTGTAGACCTCCTGCGAGGTCTCTCCCTTCGCGAGCAGCACGTCGAGAGCCTCGACGGACGGGGTCTCGATCGAGCAGAAGCCGTAGCGTTCGAACGCCCGGCGGATCTCGTCGAGCCAGCGCAGCTCGACCAGCCGGATCTCGGGCAGCCACTCGGGGAATCCGCTGACCGGTGCGGGCCGGACGAGCTGCTCGTTGCTCATCGCGGATTTTTCTCCTCTCGAGGGACTACATAACGTTGTATATCAAACACGCCGAGACGCCACGCGTGCCTCCCGGCCGGGTGGTCGGGATGCGCCTGAATCCGACATGACCCGCCGGCCGTACCGTATCCCGTGCGCCACGATGTCGGGACGGACGTCGTGGCGCACCGCGACAACGGGATCCGCCACACACCCTCCGCGCCGGCACAGCCCCGCGGCTCGCGGCTCGCGGCCCTCGGCCCTCGGCCCTGCTGACATCTCCGGGACCTCATGGCCGTGCAAGGAAAACCATGATCGAATTTCTGCTGGCCGGTGAGCGTCCCCGGGGCCTCCGATCTAGGACAGCTTGGGCAGGTCGAAGTGCTCGCGGATCTCGGCCTGGACGTCGGCGGCCGGATGCCGGGCGTCGATGACCGCCACATACTCCTTGCGTTGGAAGATTTCCATCACCGGCCTGGTCTTGTCATGATATTCGCGGAGGCGGACTTCGAGCGCTTCGGGATTGTCGTCCGAACGGGTCAGCAGCTGACCGCCGCAGACATCGCAGGTGTCCTCCACCCGGGGGCGGCTGGCGATGAGGTTGTAGTCCAGCCCGCATCGTGAGCACAGGCGTCTTGCCAGCACCCTCCGGTAGACCTCCTCGTCCGGCAGATCCAGATATATCACTCCGTCGATGTCGTAGCTCTCCAGGAAGAACTCGGCCTGCCTGGCGTTACGGGGGAAACCGTCGATGATGAAGCCGTAGTTCCAGTCGTGGCTGGCAAGACGATCACGGACCACCGACTCGACCAGGTCGTCGCCGACCAGGTGACCGCTGGCAACGATACGTTTGACCTGGGCGCCCAGTTTGGTATGACTCTGCACGTTCCAGCGGAAGATGTCACCCACGCTGATATGGACGAGATCGAGGTCGTCGGCGAGCATTTTCGCCTGCGTGCCCTTCCCGCTGCCCTGCACGCCCATGATGACGAACTTGCGCATACTCACCTCCGGCTACCGAGAATTCCCCATCGCATGCCGTGCTGTCCGTCGGCCTCCGGGTCGGCGCTGTGCCGGTCATCCCCCATCCTGGTATCGGCCCCATCCTGGTATCGGTCGACCCGCCCCGCCTCAGTTGACAGTGCGGTGACCGGGTACCCGGGTCCGGGTGTCCACGGGCGGACGCATGCAGGCGTGTTCCCCCTGCGCCGAAAGTCGTATCATCCGGGTTCCTGATTCGGTCAACGAAGCGCCGTTCCTGTTCCTTGCCGCTCGGTGACGGCCGAGCACTGACCGGGATGATGCCCGACCGTACCAGCGCCCGTTCGAGCCGGGGGACACGTCCACGGGAAATCCTTGTACTCGTCATCGGAACAGAAAACCATGACCTTTTTGGTGCCCGCCGGTTGCACGGATTCGGGCGAAGAGTAATATTTTGCCGGCTATTTTACCGGCTGCTGGCGAATATCGTGCATACCGGTCGGCGGGTCGTGGTCACGTGGGTCGGTGCCGGGTGGACCGTCGGTACGGCCAGCCGATTCGTGACAGCTGGTGAGACAACGGGAGAGGATTACCGGATGGACCCGGTGACGCTGTCGGTGCTGGCGAGCGGACTCGCCGGGATCGCCGAGGAGATGGGGACGCTGCTGGTCCGCAGCGCCTACTCGTCCAACATCAAGGAGCGTCGCGACTGCTCGGCCGCCCTTTTCGACCGGGCCGGCCGGATGGTCGCTCAGGCCGCGCACGTCCCCGTGCACCTCGGCGCCATGTACGAGTCGGTGCGGGCGGTGGCCGCACGCGGTGCCCTGCCCGGGGAGGTGTGGGTGCTCAACGACCCGTTCGCCGGCGGGAACCACCTGCCCGACGTCACACTCGTGTCACCGCTGGCAGCAGACGGTGAGATTATCGCCTTTGCCGCGACCC
>NZ_CAAAFO010000149.1:0-1757 GCF_900634715.1 Candidatus Protofrankia californiensis
ACGCTCCGCAGGGCGCTGCCGGTGGTGGGCCGGGTGCTGTGGGTCGCAACGAGGTGGACGGCGTACGACTGGCGCCCAAGGCGAGCCTGGATCTGGCGGCCGGCGCGGTCGTCACGATCCGCACCCCCGGTGGTGGCGGCTGGGGCCGGCCCGGCACCTGAGGACCCCCGCCGGACGCGGCGGCTGCTGTGGCTGCTACGGCGTTCTTCGGCGCCGGTGTCATCGGATCGGGGATGACCCGTGCCGTCGACGGTCGTGGTCGCCGACGCCCTTGCGGTTATCGGACGTGTATCGGACGCACGTATGTTCGATCAGGGTGACGCTGTGGCCGCGATGCCAGTATGATCCGTTTTGGGTTCGATGCTGTGTCGATGTTGTACTAATGTTATTTTTGCAATCTTTTGTTGGTTGACTTGATTATTTCCGGGGCGTAGAGGCGGGAACGTGCCGATGGTCAAGCCGAGGCCCGTCCACGGGCACGGTGAGTCACGGTCGCTGAAGCATCGCGGGTTGCGCTCGTGATCCCCGGGGAGGGCGTGTGGACACGGTGGTGCTGTCGTCGCTGGCGCGGTCGTTCGACGCCGCCCTGCTGTCGGCGGGCGCACGGGCGGATGCCGCCCAGCGGGCGTCCGTATTTGAAGACCTTGCCTCCCGCTACTGCGAACCCGGCCGCTTCTACCACACGTTCCGTCATGTGAGCGAGACGTTGGCCGCGGTGCGGCTGCTCGTCACAGCCGACTGGGACCGGCACCGGGATCGTGATCGTGATCGGGAAGGCGGTCGGGACCGGCCGGGCGAGCAGGCCGACCCGATGTCAGCGGTTTCGGCCTGCAAGCTCGCGGTCTTCTTCCACGACGCGGTCTACGATACGCAGACGAACGACAACGAGGCCCGATCCGGAGAACTGGCGGTTGCCACGTTGACCGCACTGGGCTGCTCACGGTCGGTGGTCGCCGACGTTGACCGGCTGGTGCGGGCGACCGCGACACACCTGTCCGCCGGACCGGACGAAGCCGTGGTCAACGACGCGGACCTGCGGGTACTGGCTCGTCCGGCGCCCGCATACGACGTCTACGCCCGCAGGGTGCGGCGGGAATATGCCTGGGTCTCCCACGAGCACTGGGTCTCCGGCCGGGCGGCCGTGCTACGTGCGTTGCTCGAACACCGCGTTTATGCCACGCCGTGGGCATCCCGTCACTGGGAGCCGATGGCCCGTGCCAACCTGCGCCGGGAGTTAGCCGGCCTGCGGTGCATGCGGTAGAAGCAACCGGCAATTTGAAGGTACGACCGCAGCCTTGTAGGTGGAAACCGTCACGATAGCGACCTTTTCCACCTACGGATGCGGAAGCTGTAGGTGGAAACCGCTGTGGTCACGACGGAAACCACCTACGCCTTCCGCTGACTGATCGTGATCGCGGTGGCGAGAGCCGGCCGGGTGGCGGTGGCGAATACGTCCGCCAAGTCTGCCATCCAGGCCTGCCCGCTCGGCCCGTCCGCCCAGGCTGCCCGCGAAGCATGCGCCTGTGGAACGTCGGTCCAGGTAGCTGTGAAACGTCGCCTCACATGCCTGTGAAATGTCGGTCCAATACTCTGTGAAACGTACACTGCCGGATTGTCGCCATCGAATGCAAGGGGCCGACACCGTCACCGGCAACGACTTTCACGGCCCGGCCACACTCCGCGACCTTCTCGGTTCCCAGTTCGTCCACGATGTCGTCCTGCGCACCGGACAGCAAAGCCCTTCCATTTCGGCGACC
>NZ_CAAAFO010000149.1:2068-2626 GCF_900634715.1 Candidatus Protofrankia californiensis
AGCTCGTGTCCCTGATGGTCGCATCCCTGTGGAAACGGGGAATCGATCCTCGTCCAACGACCGATCGGCTGACCAGGAAATCGGCGACGCAATTCGACCGCGACGAATTCCCCTTCTCAAACCGCCAGCAGCGGAAGGGACGTTTCAATCCGACTCGGAAAGTTCCTGTCTTGCGACGCGCATCAACAACGCCGGCGAGATCGAGAAGGTTTCAATCCGACTCGGAAAGTTCCTATCTTGCGACACGTCGTACCTCAAGGGGCTGCCGCGAACCGAACAGTGTTTCAATCCGACTCGGAAAGTTCCTATCTTGCGACCTGGAGGCCGCGCGGCGTGCGGCACGCTCCCCGGTTTCAATCCGACTCGGAAAGTTCCTATCTTGCGACAGTACCACTGATCCTGGGGGTCCTGACCTGCGGGTTTGCAAGATCGTCCCACAACCTCCCGGAGGGGGCTGTGGACAACTGGCCCAAAATCCTTGATCGTTTATGTTTTCGCAGCTCACGGGGTTATGGATCTTTCCCACAACCTCCTTGTTCTGTCGGCGTGTCGGAGGTT
>NZ_CAAAFO010000150.1:0-4241 GCF_900634715.1 Candidatus Protofrankia californiensis
ACCGGGGCTCCACCAACCGATCTACCCACCCTGACCCTTTTCAGACACCCTCTAGGTCAGATGCAGTAGAGGCGCTCCGCGTTGGTTTGGAATAGCTTGACCCGCTCCTCGTGGATGAAATCTTTGGTGATGGCATCGAATGCTGCGTAGAGCTGGCCGAAGGTGGTGAAGAGGCCTTCGACAGGGAAGTTGCTAGCGAACATGGCCCTGTCGATACCGAAGTGCTCGATGGCTGTCAGGACGAGCGGTCTGATGGAGTCTGCCGACCAGTCGGGGTTCGCGAGGCCGAGTCCAGAGATTTTGATTGCGACGTTCGGGGCCTCGGCGATGCGGGCCAGGCTTGAGCTCCACGCGATGATCGCCTGTGGATCGCGGTGGATCGGCATCCCGGTGTGATTGATGATGATCTGTACCGACGGATACTTGGCGGCGACGGCCATCAGCTGGTCCATCTGGTGGTGGTAGAGCTGCGCGTCGAAGCTCAGTCCGAAGCATTCGAGGAGAGCGAAGCCCGACAGCCAGTCCTCGTTGGTCAGATAGTCCGGACGGTCGCTGAATCGGAGGGTCGGCTCATCGTCCCAGTTAACGATATGCCGGATGCCTCGAACGAAGCCGTGTGCCGCGTGGGCGGCGAGGATGTCGCCGACGTGTGGAGAGGCGAGGTTCGCGAACGCGACCGCAGCCGTCGGGAACCCGTTTCGCGCGATCCGCTCGGCAAGCCACTTGGTTTCGCCGACCGGGTCCGAAGGATCCCAGTTCGCCTGGATGTGGACGGCCTTTTTGATCGTCAGGTTTCCCGCCGCTCGGCGGTAGTCCGGCTCGAGAAAGACGTGGCGGAGCTCGGAGTCTCTTCCGCCGAAGATGTTGGGCCGCGTGGCGTCGACAGCAAGCCAGGGGTAGGGGTTGTTGTGGAAGTCGATGAGATGGAAGTGGGGGTCGACGATGTCTATCCCGTCAAGCATCGCGGTATCAGATGATGAAGCCGCCGCCGCAGACGAGGGTCTGCGCGCTGACGTAGTCGGACTCGGGGATGCAGAACAGATAGACGGCGCCGGCAGCTTCGATGGGGGTGCCGGCGCGTCCCAGCGGGATCATCGCTTCCATGGCCTCGAGAAGCTGTGGGTTGACGCCGACCTTGATTTCGCAGCCCTGCACGTCGATGGTACTGCTGTCGCCCGCTGGTGCGTCGGTGAGCCGGGTCTTGATCAGGCCGAAGGCGACGGTGTTGACGGTGACGTTGTAGCGTCCCCACTCCTTGGCCAGCGCCTTGGTGAGGCCGGTGACACCGGCCTTGGCGGCGGCATAGTTCGTTTGGCCGACATTGCCGCCGAGGCCCGCGATCGAGGAGATGTTGACGACTTTGCGACACAGCACCGGCTCGCCGGTTTCCCTGGCCTTCTTCACCGCGCTGGCGATGATCGGCTGGGCGGCGCGGAGGATGCGGAACGGTGCCTTGAGATGTACGTCGAGAATCGCGTCCCACTGCTCGTCGCTCATCTTTTGGATCACGGAGTCCGTGGTGTAGCCAGCGTTGTTGACGATGATGTCGAGGCCGCCGAAGGTGTCGAGGGCGGTCTGGACGAAGCGTTCGGCGAAGCCGTCGTCGGTGACGCTTCCGGGGCAGGACATGACCTTGCCGTCGCGGGCCTCGATGTCCGCGACGGTCTGCTTGGCGGGGGCCTCGTCGATGTCGTTCACGACGACGGCGGCGCCGTCGGCGGCGAGCTTGAGGGCGATCTCCCGTCCGATGCCGCGGCCGGAGCCGGTGACGATGGCAACCTTGTTGTCAAGCTTTCCCATGAGCGTTCCTTTTCCGTCGCAGGGGGATGTGTGTCGGTCGAGCGCGATGGCGGCGTGACCGGCGAGGGTGGTTGTGCCGTCGGCCAGGGTGACAGCGAGTTCGACGGTGGCCAGGCCGTTCTCGATCGCCGTGACTTTGCCGGTGCAGGTCGGCGTGCCGTGGACGGGGGTGATGGCGGTGAACCGCACGCTGTAGGACCGGATCCTCTGCTGGGGCACCCACGAGGTGAGGAGTCGTCCGAGGTAGGCCATCGACAGCATGCCGTGGGCGAACACGTCGTCGAATCCAGCCAAGCGGGCCACGTCGAGGTCGAGGTGGCCCGGGTTATGGTCGCCGCTGGCGCCCGCGAAGAGCGCCAGGGTGGTGCGGGAGATCGGTGGAAGCTTTAGCGCCGGGAGCTCGGCGCCAACGGTGAAGTCCTGAGGGTTCACTGGGCCCCCTCAGGGTTGCGGACGACGAGGGTGGTCCGTAATTCCGCCACCAGCTCGTCATCGCGGGTGACATCGGCCTGCTTGATCAGGAACTCGAGTGTGCCGCCACGTTTGGCGAAGACGTCGACGATGCGGTCCTGTAGGGAGAGTCGGTCTCCCGCGTAGGCGAGTCGTTGGTAGGCGAAGGACTGCTCGCCGTGGAGTACGTGCCTGAGGTCGATTCCGAGCTGGTCGAGGTAGCGGAATGGGCCGGGTGCCTCGAGGCTCAGGCTGAAGAAGAAAGTTGGTGGGACGGGCAGATCGCGATGGTCGGCGGCTCGGGCGGCGTCGACGTCGACATACACCGGGTCGGTCTCCCCGATTGATTTCGCGAAGAAGCGGAGCCGTCCGCGTTCCACGTCGACGGTGAGCGGATCGAACTGGAGTGCCTTGGCCGTGTCCACATCGATCGGCACGGCTTAGCTCGCCTTCTCGTAGAGGGTAACGATGGCCGCGCCGCCGAGTCCGATGTTGTGCTGGAGCGCGAGCGCGGCCCCGTCGACCTGGCGACCGCCCGCGTCACCTCGGAGCTGCCAAGTGAGCTCGGCACACTGGGCCAGCCCGGTTGCCCCGAGCGGGTGTCCCTTGGAGAGCAGGCCGCCGGACGGGTTGGTGACGACGCGGCCACCGTAGGTGTTGTCGCCCTCGGCGACTAACTTCTCCGCGGTCCCTTCGGGCGTAAGGCCGAGCGCCTCGTAGCTGAGTAGCTCGTTGGTGGTGAAGCAGTCGTGCAGTTCCACAACTCGGATGTCCCGCGGGTCCACCCTGGCTGTTTCGTACACCTGGTGCGCCGCGGTCTTGGCCATGTCGTAGCCGACGAGACGCGGCATATCCCCGTCGAGGCTCGACGGGGTGTCGGTCGTTAGCGCTTGTGCCACGATCACGACGTCGGTGCGCAGACCGTGCCTACGGGCGAAGCCCTCGCTGGTAATCACCGCGGCCGCGGCGCCACAGGTCGGTGGACAGCACTGCAGCCGGGTCAACGGGCCGTAGATTTGCGGGGAGGCGAGCACTTCCTCGACGGTGACGGCATCGCGGAACACCGCAAAAGGATTGTTGGCTGCATGCTTGCGGGCTTTCACCGTGATCTGGGCGAACGTCTCGGGCTTCGTGCCGTACTTTTCGGCGTAGGCGCCGGCACCGCCGAAGAGCTGCACGGCGAAGGGTACATCGCTTTCACCCTGAGCCTTGCGTGCGACATCCATGAAGTCCGCGAAGGGGCTGGGGCGGTCCGTCCACTTCATGGTGAGTGCGCCGCGCTCCATCTGCTCGAAGCCGAGCGCGAGCACGCACTCGGCCGCACCGCTGGCGACCGCTTGCCGGGCGAGCCAAAGGGCCGACGATCCTGTGGAGCAGTTGTTGTTGACGTTGACGACCGGTATACCGGTCATACCGACGCCGTAGAGCGCCTTCTGCCCGCTCGTGGAGTCGCCGTATACGTAGCCGGCATACGCCTGCTGAATCTGCTCGAGCGTCCCACCCGCGTCGGCGAGCGCGGCGCGACGCGAATCGCGGCACCCGCCATGACGTCGTAGGACTCGCTCCTGCTCGGCGTCGTGAACGACACCATTCCCACGCCTGCAACCTGCACCCGGGCCACGGTCTCCTCTTTCGTTCTCGGTCGTAGACAGTCGGTCAAGGACGGTTGGCGGTCTTACACCGGCTATGGCGGCCGTAGCTGCGTTGCGTCTCCTCGCGGACTCGCGCGTTCGTTTGGCGAGCTGGTCGAGGAACGCGTTCATGTGGCGCTCCGTGAGCGCACCGCGTGCGGGATCCGGGTCTGACGTACGCCGCGAAGAACCTGCGATGAGGCTTATTCAGAACTCCCAGCACAGATGATCTAGATCATGCATCGTCACTGGTCAGGGCACTTCTAAAGATCTTGATCGAGGAGTTTTGAATAACCCTCGATGCATGCCTGATGGGCCAACGCAGATCGTCGGTTCTTGTGTCGTCGTCACGGATCAATG
>NZ_CAAAFO010000150.1:4266-19939 GCF_900634715.1 Candidatus Protofrankia californiensis
CGGTTCGCTGGCCATACTGGGATAGCGGTTGTCCTCTCGTAGCCCACCTCCGGGGCTGCTCAATGTTGGCCCGGTTGGAATCATGGCGTGTCCTATGCGGTTAGTTGCATTCGGTCGATCGACATGACCCCATCGCGAGTCCCCCTGCGGGCTTTGCGGGAAGATCGGTAGAGATAAATCGTCGGGCTCGGTTCAGAACTCGCCCGAAAAGCGGGCGCGCCGGGTGGGCACATGCTCGCTCGGGATCCCGTTCTCTGGTGGCCGGTAGCCGCGAAGAACCCGTTTCGCGACGGCCTCGCGGTGCACCTCGTCGGGGCCGTCATAGATTCGGGCCGCCCGTGCGCGCCGGTACATCAGCTCCAGCGGCAGATCGGAGGAGTAGCCGAGCGACCCATGCGCCTGGAGCGCCCGGTCGATCACGTCATGCAGGACTTTGGCGCCCCAGTACTTGATCGCGCTGATCTGCGTGCGGGCCGCGTCGACGCCGTGTGTGTCGATCGTCCACGCCGCTTCCAAAGTGAGCAGCCGCAGTGCGTTCAATTCGGTCCAGGAGTCGGCGATCCATGTGCGCACGGTCTGCTTCTCGGCGAGCACCGAGCCGTGCAAGTACCGGTACAACGCCCTCTCACACAGCATGTCCAATGCCCGCTGGGCTTGACCGAGCCAGCGCATGCAGTGCTGGATCCGGCCCGGGCCTAGGCGGCTCTGGGCGATGGCGAACCCCGCTCCCCGCCCGCCGAGCATGGCTTCCTGAGGCACCCGCACGTCGACGAGTTCCACTTCGGCGTGGTTGTCGAGGCGGCCGTATCGGGGGTGGGGGTCCTCGATCGACCCCAATTCGCGGAGCACGGTCAGGCCCGACGTCGCAGCGGGGACGACGAACTGCGAGGCCCGCCTGTGAGGCGGAGCGTCAGGGTCGGTCACGGTCATGACGATGATGAAGTCGGCCACCGACGCGTTGGTGATGAACCACTTCCGTCCATTGAGGACCCACGTGGTTCCGTCCTGTGTCGCGGTGGTCGCCAGCAGGGTAGGGTCAGCGCCTGCCCCCGGTTCGGTCATGGCGTAGGCAGAGAGTAGGTCGCCTGCGAGGAGCGGATGCAGCCAACGGCGATGCTGGTCGGGGGAACCGAACCTCGCCAGGATCTCGCTGTTCCCGGCGTCGGGCGGCTGATTACCGAAGACGTACGGAGCCAAATGCGAACGACCGATGATCTCGTTCATCAGCCCGAGTTTGACCTGGCCGAACCCCTGGCCACCGAGCTCGGGGTCGAGGTGGGCCGCCCACAGGCCGCGCTCCTTCACCTCGGCCTGCAACGGCTTGATGGCAGTCCGCAGCTCTGCGTCGTCGAGGTCGAGTGTCTCCAACGGACAGACCCGGTCGGTCACGAAGGCCCGCATCCAGTCCAGCTGCCTGCCGAATTCCGGCTCTGTCGAAAACTGCCAGCTCATGCGCCCAGCCGCTCCTTCACCTTGAACTCCTGCACCTTCCCCGACGTCGTCCGCGGCAGCGGGTCGTGGGCGAAGGTGAATCTCCGCGGGATCTTGTAGTTGGCCAGCTGCTGCTTGAGATAGTCCGTCAGCTCGTCCTCGCCGAGATCGTTGCCGGGATGCAGGACGACCAGCGTGCTGCCGATCTCGCCCCACTGCGTGTCCGGCACGCCCACCACCGCCGCTTCCAGGACAGTGGGGTGCTGGGCGATGACCCGCTCGACCTCGGCGGGGTACACGTTCAGCCCGCCCGTGATGATCATGTCCTTCGATCGGCCGGAGACGTAGACGAAGCCGTCCTCGTCGACGTGCGCGAGGTCGCCGGTGTGCAGCCAGCCGCCGACCAAGGTGCTCGCCGTGGCCTCGGGCTTGCCGTAGTAGCCGAGCATGCTGGCCGGCGAGCGGCAGATGATTTCGCCCACCTCACCGGGCGGGGTGTCCTGGCCCTTCTCGTCGACGACCCGGATCTCGGCGGCGCTGCAGGCCCGGCCCCCGCGGAGCCCGCTTTCGTGGTCGAGTGGGCAGCGTCGAGATAGAGCATCATCGTCGGGAACTCGCTCATCCCGTACACTTGGAGCAAGGTGCAGGACGGGAGTTTGCGTTGAGCCTCCTCGATCGCGGTCACCGGCGCCGGCTCGCCGCCGCTGCAGATGATGCGCAGCGAGCTGAGGTCGTGCTTCTCGAACCCGGAATCGGCCAGGACCCGCTTGAGTACCGTCGGCACCAGAAGGACCGAGGTGACCCGGTGCTCCTCGACGGTGGCGAGGAACCGGCCCGGATCGAAGGAGGTGCTCGGCGAAAGGATGAGTCGGCCGCCGTGCCACAGGGTGGCCAGCGCGAGGTCATGGAATCCGGCCGCCCAGCACAGGGCCGGCACCACGAGTAACACCTCGTCGGCGGTGATGCCGTAGTCGACGATCTGGTGGAAGGAGTTCCACAGGACTGTGGAGTGCGTGTGCATCGCACCCTTCGGCACACCGGTGGTGCCAGAGGTGTATTGCAGCAGGAACAGATCATTCGATCGGACTTCGTGGTCCGGCAAGGCCGTGACGTCGGCGCCGTCGATCAGCCGCTCATAGCGCAACCCGTCGCCGGATGTCTCGATGCCGATGTAACGACGGGTGTCCCCGTCCACGCGCAGGCCGTCCACCGTGGCTCCCAGGGCCTGCTCGTACACCAGCCAGGTCGCGTCGCAGTCGTCGAGGATGTAACGGACCTCCTGCGCCTTCAACAGGTAGTTGATCGGCACGACGACGCCACCGAGCTTGGCGACCGTGAAGAACACCTCCGCCCCCTCGATCCTGTTGTACAGCAGGACGCCGACGCGGTCTCCTTTCGCGAAGCCCTGCGCCGCCAGAGCCAACGCCAACCGGTCCGAGCGCTCATCCAGCTCGTCGTAGGTGACGTCACGACCCTCGAACGTGATCGCCACCCGCCGAGCGTTGACCCGGCCGGCGGTCCGGGTCTTGCGCAGGAGCTCGGGAACCGTGTAACTGTCCATTGTGGTCCTCCTCGAGGGTGGGGATGGAAGTCAATCGAGGCGCTTGCCTTCGAGCTCCGCGTCGGCGCGCAGGACCTCACGGATCTCGGGCAGAAGGCCGGCATGGTCGCCGGTCCGCCACAGGTAGTCGATCAGCTGCTCGATCCCGGCGAGCAGCGTTTCCCTGCGTGCCGCGGGAAGCAGCGTGGCCGGTTCGAGCAGGGCGGCCCGCTCGTGGTCCAACCTCGCCCGCCACTGGGCCGCCGCCGACTCCAGCGACGCGAGTGAGTCTGCGATCCAGCTTTCATCGGGACGCACCTGGCCGGCGAGCTCCTTGAGGATGCCCATGGCGGCGATCACCGACGACCGGGCGCGGTCGTCGTCGAGCGCGGGCAGCACCCGGTGCGCCAGGTCGGCGCGGACGGCGACGAGCAGCCGCTGCGGGCTGATCACGACGCCACCAGCAGGTCGGCGACCATCCTGCGCATGGTCGGCATCGCCGAATGCATGCGGGCCAACCGCAGGTCGTCGGTGAACTCCAGCTCGAAGTTGCGGCCCGCCTCGAGCCACATCACGGCGTGCCGGACCTGGTGATAGACGATCCAGAAGCGCAGTGCGGCTCGATCGACCTCCTGGCCGCGACAGCGTTCGTACCGCCGCAGGAACGACTCTTGCGGCAGCAGCATGCACACCCGGTCACTGCCCATCCGGTTGGACGGGCAGCAGACCCAGCCCACGTCGGAGAGCGGATCGCCGAGCGCCGCGAACTCCCAGTCCAGCACCGCTGTGATCGCGTCCCCGGCGAAGAGCATGTTGCCCGTTCGGTAGTCGCCATGCACGAGCGAGACGTCGGCGTGGTCCGGGATGTGCGCCCGCAACCAGCACAGCCCATCGGCGAGCACGGGCTCCGGTCCGCCACGTACCCGGCTGAGGTAATCCGCCAGCTCGTCGACCCGCCGGACCGCGAAGGTCCTGCCCAGGTCACCGAGGAACCCCAGTCCGTCCGCCTGCCAGTCGAGACCGTGGATCTCGGCCAGCACGCGGCAGAACTGCTCTCCGATCGGTCCTTTGCCGGCCTCGGCGAGGAAGCGCCGGCCCTCGGGCGACCACGGAACGACGGCGGTCCCCGGCATCCGGCTCACCACGGAGTACGGGCCGCCGAACAGCTCCGGGGACGCTTCGAACCACAGGGGTCGCGGCACCGGCAGCTCCGCCCCGGCTAGGACGGTGAGCAGCCGGTGCAGCCGCTCCGGCGCCACCTCGTGCCGGGCGACCGCGCCCGGCCGGAACAGGCGAACCACGAGCGTCAGCTCCTCGCCTCCGGAGTCGAAGGTGAGCAGGCCCGTCTCGTCGGAAAGTCCCTCCCCGGCCAGTCGTCTCCCGAGCAGGTGGACGGAATGGCCGAGGCGTGCGGCGAAGTCTCGTTCGACCTGATCGGCAGGTGCGTCCAGGATCGTCATGGTCAGAAGATTTCCGCGTACATGATCTTCTCCTGGGTTGCCTGCTCGCGGCTGAACTCCGCGACGACCCGGCCGAGCCGGGCGGCCAGGATACGGTCGGAGACGGCGAGGATCTTGCACAGCGTGGACTTCCCGGCACCGTTCTCCCCGACCAGCTCACGCACCTCACCGGCACGCAGGTCAAAGTCGACGTCCCCGATCGCATGCACCCCGCGGTACGTCTTCGTCACCTTCGCCATCTCGACGAGCAGAGTCTGCTCGGACGCCGGATCGATCTCCAGGTGTTCCAGAATGGACTGGCTCATCACGCCTCCCCTGCTTCCATTCGCTTTGAAATAGGCCACAATTCCGCCGTTAGTGGCGGCCAGCATTGCTCCAACCATCACTCGTCAACAAGAGTTGTCTGACTCGCGGGCGCAGCCAGCGACCCGGCGAGCCGCAGCGATTCGAGAACCTCGTCCTCGTCAATGCGGAATGGGATGAGGTGCAGGATCGGCGTGCCCGGATAGTCGTCGAAGCGTCGCAACTGGTCGCGGCATTCAGTCACGGTCCCGGCGATGGCGAAACGTTCGACCATCTCATCGGTGACCCGCGCTTCCGCGGCGTCGGTTTTGCGATCATGGACGAGTTCGGCGATCTCGCTCACCACCTGGCCGAAGCCCTCGGCCTCGTAGATTTGGCGGTAGTGCGGGTACTGGGTCAGGTAGACAAGACTGCGCCGAGCCAGTGCGCGGGCGCGGGCGGGATCAGCCGACACACAGCAGGTGAGGTAGAACCAGACCTCCAGATCGGCGAACGTGCGCCCGGATCGCGCCGCGCCCGAGGACAACCGCTTCAGCGTCCGTTCCATCGATGCAGGCGAGTGCAGTGCGCCGACGATCACGCCGTCGGCGACCTCACCCGCCAACTCCAGCATCCGCGGCCCGACCGCAGCGAGGTGGACGGGCACCTGCACTGGTTCCGAAGCGAAGGACAACGAGTACTTCCGCACCCGAAAGATCTCGCCGTCGTAGCTGAACGGCCCGGTCGCGGGTGAGGCGAGCACCCCGCGCACCACGTCGATGAACTCCCGGGCCCGACGTAGCGGCCGTTCGAACGGCACCCCGAACCACCGCTCGACGACGAAGGATGCACCGAGCCCGAAGCCCAGGCTCAATCGGCCGCGTCCCAGCTCGTCGAGCTGAGCCGCCTGCTGGGCGGCGACAACCGGGTTGACGGGAAACATCTGTGACACGGCCGTACCGACCCCGATGCGGCGGGTGCCGGCCAGCGCGGCGGCGAGCGGAACGACGGGCTCCCGCCAGGCCTCCCCGAAGAACACTCGGTCGAATCCGGCGTCTTCGAAGGTTCGGACCAGTGCGACCTGCTCGGCTATCGGGGTCCGACTGAGGATCAGAGAGGCTGCCAGGCGACGATCAGCCATGTTGATGCACCTCGCTCGCGCGGCGATCCCAAACCTCCGCGATGCCGGCGCTGATCTCGGCGACGACAGACCGCCGGTCGATCTTGCCGTTGGCGAGCTTCGGCAGTGGATCCCGGCGCAGGTGCACATAACGCGGTACCTTCCACGCCGACAGCCGGTCGGCGCACCAGTTCACCACGTCCGCTTCGGACACCTCCCGCCCCGGCCGGGCGACCACGACGGCGCAGACCTCCTCGGTGTAGATGGGGTCCTCGACGCCGCATACCAGGCACTCCTCGACCTCGGGGTGGGCCATAACCGTGAACTCGACCTCTTCCCCGGCGATGTTTTCCCCAGCACGTTTGATCACGTTCTTGAGCCGGCCGTGGAAGTAGGCGTTCCCGTCCTCGTCGAGACGGCACAGATCGCCGGAGTGCACCCAGCCATCGCGCAGGGTGGCTGCCGTATTCACCTCGTCTCGGTAGTACTCGATCATCTGGTCGGGATGGCGAAAGCACAGCTCCCCGAGCTCGCCAGCCGGGAGCCGCTCGCCATCCGGTCCGCAGACCTTGATCTGGGCGTCGTCCGGCATCGGGCGGCCGATCAGCTCCGGCGCGTAAGAGGTCCGGCCCGGTGTGGTGAAGGTCCCCATCCCAGAGGTCTCGGTCATCGCCCACGTGGTGCACACGTCAACGCCGAACCGTTCGCAGAACTCCTCGGGGCGGACATGGGAGAACACGATCCGCAGTGGGTTGTCCCGATCCCTGGCGTCCGGGGCGGCGGTCATCAGGATCGACAGCTGTGCAGGAATCAGCAGCGCGATGGTGCCACCGGCGCTGTGGATCTGGTCCCAGAACGCCGAACGGCTGAACTGGGGCACGACGGTGAAAGCGCAACCAGCCGCGATGGCTGGCGCGAGCATCATGTGCGTCGCCGCCGTATGGAACAGTGGCATCGTCGAGAACACGTTGTCCGTCAGCCCGATACCAAGACGGTCGGCGATCGCACGCCCAGCCCGAGCGAAGCCCGCGGACGGCTGCACGACTCCCTTGGGTTGCCCTGTGCTTCCTGAGGTGTAGCGGATCGACATCGGGTCGCGCGGGCCGGTAGCGATGGACGGTGGCCGCTCCGTCTCGTCCGACTCGAGTTCACCGAGCGAACCGTCCCGGGCGTTGCCCACCGCCACCAGGGCGACTCCTGAGGGTGTGGCCCCACCGAGAGTCTGCATCCCTGCCGTGTCGACGACCAGATAGTCGGCCCGGGCGTGGTCAAGGACGTAGCCGATCTCGTCGAAGGTCGAGCCGGGTATCAAGGGCACGGTGATCGCACCGAGTTTCTGCGCGGCAAGCTCCAGCCGTAGCAGCGCGACGCCGTTCGGTAAGTGATAGGAGAGCAGGTGGCCTTCGCCGACGCCGAGATGGCGGAGACCGCCGGCTACGCGGTTAACCGACGCGTCGAACTGCCGGAAGCTGCTTCGGCCTGCGTCCGTCAGCAGGAACGTGCGGTCCGGGGTCGCGTCGACGCGCCCCTCCCAAAAGGACCGTACTGTCAGGCCTGTCGACATGCTCAATGCTCCTCACCAAACGTCGTGGGTGCCGGGCAGGTGGCGGGGAGACGCGTCCTGGCCGTGACGGGTCACGGCCAGGACGCGCGCTTAGGCCGCGGTGGCCGCCTTGAGGACCGGGGACCGGTACCCGGAGAAGCCTTCCGGGTAGACGTCAGCGGCGAGCAGACCAGCACACGACGGGCAGTAGAACTCCGAGATCATCACACGGGGGGGATCCACCCTCTCCCGGACGAACATGCCGAGCTCGGCAAAGCGCTCGGCCAGCGGCTGCTCGACGGACCGCGCGTGCTCGCGCCAGTTGTCCGCTGCGTCTCCAAGCCTGGCGCTGCAGTGAGCGCAGTGCCAGGTAAGGTGGTCGCCATCTCGGTCGTAGACGACCGAGATCCCGATGGACTCAGGATGCCGTTGCTCCTGCTCCGGTTCAGACCCGATCCGGCCCCGGCGGATAGCCCGCCGGCGCGCGACGGTCGCCGGCTCATCGAGACAGCCATCGGCGTCGAGGACGACACCATAGATCAGCTCAGCGTGCTCGGGGGTGACGTAACCGTCGCGCAGGTCCCGGACAACCGCGTCCGGTTCCCGTAGCAACGGGTCTCCCAGACCACCTCCACCGCCACACCGCATCCGCAGCACGTCGCCGCGGCCGAACTCGATGGCGCCGATATTCGAAGGCCGGACGGGCTGGTCTCCGGTGAGGGAGTCGTCCAGGACATTGTGCCCTTCCACCATCCGGGACGCTACGTTCGTGTTGTGGTAACTGCCCCACGTACCGGTCGCCGCTGGCATCCCGCCCCCCGCGCCTCGTGGCGGCATCTCCGCACACCCCAAAGTGATCGGGCCGGCGACTCGATCGGACCCGTGTAGCGCCCAGGCGAACTCCATCGACTGACCGCCGCGATGGAGACCCGGGCCCCCAGAGTTCGCATTGAGCTTGCGCCACAGGTACAGCGCGGGTTCCTTGCTCTCGTTGATCTCGACGCTCGGCAGCCCGAGACCGGGGCCGATGGTCATGCCGTAGAGATCAAGACCGTCGAACTGGGTCTGCGCGCCACCGCCGGCACCACCCACGGCGTCCATGAAGAAGATGACGGTGGGCGCGCCCCCGTGACCGGTCCCGGCCAGCGGAGCCAGCCCCGCGGCGTCCCAGGCCTGGCCGCCCACCCGGCCGCGCAGCTCGGCGTGCTCGCTCAACGAGAACGCCTGGTTGAGGACATCCTTCACCGTTTTCGTGATCCGGGTGCCGACTTGGGTGTGTGCCCCGGTCGTAGGCGCAGGAGGTAGCGCGTTGACGATGGTGCCCAACTCGGACTGGTCGACCGAGATAGGGCGCCAGATCCCCGCGTTGAACGGCACGTCCCCGTAACACAGGGTGGTCATGATCGTCGCCATGATCGAGCCGTGCACCAGGCCCGGCGTGCCGTTGACGAAAGCGTCGATCTGTGGGGCGCCGGTGAACGTGAAGTTCAGCTCCGAGTCAGCAACCTCGAGGCGACAGCCCACTTCGAGCAGCCGCCCCTGACCGTGCCCGTCGTACTCGACCCAGTCGGTGGTCTCGTAGACGCCGTCGGGGAGCTTCTCAATGCGACTCCGCAGCGCCGCATCGCTGAGTTGTTTGTTGATCTCGCAGTACTCCCGGAACGTGTGCAGGCCGAACCTGTCGATGGTGTCGGCCAGCTTCACCTGGCTCACGTTGTTGGATGCGATCATGCTGCGCAGGTCGTTGAGCACGAGTGTCGGGATCCGCACGTTCGCCGCGATGTAACGCTCCCACTCACTGTCGATCACTCCATCCCGAATGATCTTCGTGGGCGGGAAACGTAAACCCTCCTCCAAGATCGACCGGGCCGTCGGGGCAAAGCCCGAAATACCGGTGCCACCGGTGTCGAGCACGTGCACGTTGGAGAACGCCCAGGCAACGTGTTCGTTGCGGTAGAAGAGGGGGGTGATGATCGCGACATCGGCCTGGTGCATAGCGCCGCCGGTGAACGGGTCGTTCACGATCCACCCGTCGCCGGGACGGACCTCATCCTCACCGACCGTATCGATGATCGCGCGGGTCCCCATCAGCGATGAACCGGCGTGGAACAGGATCGTGGCCGACAGGCTCAGCTGCTCACCCTTGGTGTCGAGCAGAGAGGTGGCAAAATCCTGGACATCATAGATGACCGGCGATCCGGACGTCCTGGTGAGCGTAATCGCCATCTCATTCGTGATGGCGTCCAGCGCCCTGCGATGGATCTCGACGGCCACCGGGTCGTGGGTAACGGCAGTCATGCTCACACCTCTTCCATCGTAATGACGACGTTCATGTGCTCGTCGCGTTCAGCCCGAGCGCCCGGCGGTAGGTAGATCGTCGTGTCCACGGCCTCGACGAGCGCCGGACCGACGATCCGGCTGCCGGGGGTGAAGCGAGCCTCGTCGTAGATCGGCGCACTGCGGCGGGCGTTCACCGAGGGCAGATAGATCTCGCGCTCGCCCTTCGACATCTCGGCCAGCGATGTGGGGTTCAACGGCTGCGGTTCGATCGGAGGGTGCGGCATCGGCGCCGAGACCGTGACCGTGTAGTTGAGCATCTGCTGGGGCGAATCCGGCCACGCCGTGCCTGATCCGTAGGTCCGCTCGTAAACGCTGGTGAACGTGTTGTTCAGCTCTGCCACATCGGCGGCGGTGAGGTCGCGGTTAGGCAGGGAGACCGACAGGGCATGGACCTGGCCGGTGTATTGGAAATCCGCCGTCCGGACGATCTTTACCTCGTCGTCCGCGAAGCCCTCGCCGCGAAGCTCGCTGACCGCGCCGTCGATCAATTGCCGGGCAACGCCGTTGACCCGCTCGAGCTCACTATCGGAGTCGAGACCGGACTGGACGGTCTGGTCCGACCGCAGCAGGAAGTCCGACACCAGCAGCCCGCGCGCGCAGAACACCGAGCTGTTCCTCGGGATGACCACGGTGGTGATCCCGAGCGCACGGGCGATCTCGACAGCGAAGCCGGGCAACGTGCCGCCGTAGGCGAGGAACACGAAGTCGCGGGGGTCGTATCCCTTATTCACGCTGACCTCACGCACGGCGTTGGCCATATTGGTGACCACGAGGTCGTGCACAGCCGCTGCTGCTTCATCGAGGGTGAACCCGAGAGGGTCACCGAAGCGCGTTCGGATCGCCTTGGCGGAGGCCTCCGGGTCGAGTGTCACACGGCCGCCCAGGTAGTTTTTCGGGTCAATGAATCCCATCACGATCATCGCATCGGTTACCGTTGGTTCCGTGCCACCCTTGCCATAGGCGGCGGGGCCCGGGGTCGAGCTGGCGCTCTGCGGGCCAACCTGTGGAACCCCGCGCTCGCTGATCCAGGCAATACTGCCGCCGCCCGCGCCCACTGAGACCACGTCAACCAGCGGCAGTACAGTTCGGAAGCGACCGATCTGGATCGACTTCTCGACGTGTACTTCGTTGTCGTAGATCAGGCCGGTGTCGAAGCTCGTGCCACCCATGTCCCCGAGCAGCACCCGCTTGTACCCGAGCCGCGAGGACAGCTCATTCGCGCCCGCCGCGCCAGCCGCAGGGCCCGCCCCGAGCAGCGCGAGCGGGAACTGTAAAGCACGCTCGCCGCTGATGCCGCCACCGAGTCCCTGGAAGAAGGCCGCACTTCCGGCGAGACCGGCGTCGTGTAGCTTGGTGCTGAGCGTGTCGATGAAGTGCTCGGCGTGGTCGTACACGAACGCGTTGAGCACAGCGGTCATCCAGCGCGGGTACTCGCCGCGCACAGAGCTGACCTTGCTGGAGCTGGTGACGAAGAGGTCCGGGTAAAGCCGGTTGGCGATCTTCGCCGCGCGGTCCTCATGGGTGGAGTCAGCATAGCTTGACAGGAAGCAGATGGCGATGGCGCTGACGCCGTCCTCGTCAACAAGTTTGCGCACCGCCGCCTCGACCTGCGCTTCGTTCAGCGGGACGAGCTCGGCGCCGGAATAGTCGATCCGCTCTTCGATCTCAATGAGGTGCCGACGGTCGAATAAGTCCGGAATGTTGGTCTGCAGGTGGTCGTCCACCACTCGGAGACGGGGTCCCCCGGCGAAGCGGAACTCATCCTTGAAGCCGGCGGTCACCAGCACGCCCACCTTCGCCCCGCGGAGCTGCGTGATCGCGTTCGTGACCACCGTGGTAGCGTTTACTAACAGCTTCGTCCTCGACAGCAACTCCGCCAAACTGACGTCCAGGTTTTGGGCCGCCACCGCGATCGCATCGAGCACCCCCCGACTGAAGTCGTCGTAGGTGGTCAGCGCTTTGCCGCGGGCATCCCTGCCGCCGAAGACGACCTGCACGTCCGTGTGAGTTCCGCCGACATCGACGCCGACGAAAGCCTCCTGTCCTCGAGCTGCGTTGCTCTCAGTCATCAACTCTTCTCCCTTTGCTTCGCGATGTCCTACAAAAACTTGCGCTTGTCTATCGGTGATCTAGAGCGTCGCGACCGGTCGCCGGTCGCAGCCCCGCGGCTCGCCTCCTCAACGAAGGCTTGCCGCCGTCACCGGCTGACGTGGTGAGTCCTGATGTCTGCCTTGACGCGTGACAGCATCGGCTGCACCAGAACCGCGACCGAGCGAACACGACGATCGGCACGGGAGTACCGAACAAGGTGCTCTGCCCCACAGAAAGGACGAACTGACAGTTACCTGGCAGTTCCGCGATCGATCCATCGAAGACCGTGTTGCGAGCGAGGCCATAGACCAGCAGACCGGATGCCATGGTCGCGAACAGGGCCGGAATCTCGACGAAAGCGATCAGGAAACCGCTAAATAGACCTATGATCAGCACGATGCCGAGGCCGACCATCAGGGCGACCGGCGTGCTGACCGGGATGCACATCAGCTGAATCGCGACCGCTGTCGCAACACCCATCGACGCGATCAGCGAAAGAGTCATACCTCGAGCGATCACCACGACAGTCATCGCCACGCCAAAGATCCCCAGCGACGACACACTCCAGACGAGGCTCATCAGATTATCGACATTCAGGAAGGCGCCGAGGGTGAGGCCGAAGATTGCGAACAGGGCCACGACCATCAACAACACAATCTGTTCCTGGGAGAGCCTGCCCATTCCGGCAGGCCGTAACCGCGCGAGAGTGTCGCTCACCGCCACTCCGTTGTCCGATGGGTTTTGTATCGATCGGTCCGTACGTACCGACCGAACGGTACACTACTCTCCAGGACAGTCAACCCCGTCTCGGCACCGGCCGGGGTCTCACCCGATCGAGGGGCCGACGGCCGCCACGTCAATCACGGAGGATCAATGCGGCGCGAAGGACACGTTTCGGGCGAACCCGGCGAACGGACCGGCCCCCTGCGCGGGGTGCGGGTCATCGAACTCGCCGGGATCGGTCCCGCTCCCTTCTGCGGGATGCTGCTCGCCGACCTGGGAGCCGACGTCATCCGGGTCGATCGCCCTGGTAGGCAGGCCGGCAACCCGGTGCGACCGGACCTCGACCTGCTCAACCGCGGACGGCGGTCGATCGTGCTGAACCTCAAGGAGGACGCCGGCATCACCACCCTATTGCGGCTGGCCGACACCGCTGACGTGCTCATCGAGGGCCTCCGGCCGGGCGTGGCGGAACGGCTCGGCTTCGGGCCGGACGTATGCGCCGAGCGCAACCCACGTCTGGTCTACGGCCGAATGACGGGCTGGGGACAGGACGGACCGCTGGCCACCCGTGCCGGCCACGACATCAACTACATCGCCCTGGCAGGCGCGCTGCATCCGATGGGCACGGCCGGTGGACCGCCGGCCGTGCCGCTCAACCTCGTCGGCGACTTCGGCGGCGGCGGAATGTTGCTCGCCTTCGGCGTGGTGTCCGCCGTGCTCGAAGCACGGGCCAGCGGGCTGGGTCAAGTCATCGACGCATCGATCGTCGATGGCACCGCGCTGCTGACCACAATCATCCATGCGATGCGAGCCCAAGGACTGTGGTCGGGTACGCGAGGGACGAACCTGCTCGACGGTGGAGCACCCTTCTACGGCGTCTACGAGTGCGCCGACGGCGAGTACATCAGCATCGGGGCGATCGAACCACAATTCTACTCGCGGCTGCTCGAACTATTCGGGCTCGCCGACGACCCCGAATTCCTCTCAGGCCATGCCGACCCGCACTTGTGGCCCGTACTGCGAAAGAGGCTCGAGGATCTCTTCCGAGGCCGGACCCGGGACCAGTGGTGCGAACTGCTCGGCAATGAGGACGTCTGTTTCGCCCCGGTACTCTCGCTGGAGGAAGCCCCCAGCGCCCCGCACAACGTGGCCCGCGGGACGTTCGGTGCGGCGAATGGGATCATGCAGCCGATGCCGGCGCCGCGTTTCAGTCGGACGCGTGCGAGCACGCCGGGAGCACCGACGTTGCCCGGCAGACACACCCGCGAACTGTTGTGGGAATGCGGGTTCTCCCCTGCCGGAATCGACGGGCTGTTCCGCGCTGGCGTGGTCGATGAGCCGGTCTGAGCGGGTGGCGGAACTCGAATCGGCGGCGTGCGAGCGTCGTGCGGCGCTCCAGTTTGTGGTGACCGATCGGTACGCTAGCGGAGCGCAGATCGTACCGGCCGCACCGAGGAAGGTGAAGGATGCCGAGGCAACAAGACACGACGGGCGAGTCGACCCACGAGCGCATACTCCGTGTGGCGGCCGAGATCTTCGCTCGGAAAGGATACCACGGCACCGGTGTCGCCGAGCTGGGCGACGCCGCCGGGCTCAAGCGGGGCGCGCTGTATTACCACATCGGTTCCAAGGAGGACCTACTCTATGACCTATCGAAACGGCACGTCGAGGAGGCGCTCGACCGCGGCCGGACGGTCGTCGACCGCGACCTGCACCCGGTCGACAAGCTCCGCGCGCTGGCCACAGAGCACGTCCGGACACTCGCCGCCCGTCGAGACGAGGTCATCGTGGTCACGCGGGAGATGCACGCCCTCACCGGCAAACGCGCCTGCCAGCTGACCAAACTGCGCGACGAATACCAGAACTTGTTCGCAAGGGTGCTGCAGGAGGGCGTCGACCAGGGCGTGTTCCGCAGCGCCGACCATGTGACGGTGCTTGGTGTCCTCGGCATGTTCAACTGGACGCACGTGTGGTTCGACGCCGAGCGCGGCCCGCTAACCCCTGAGGAGGTCGCGGACCGGCTGACCGACATCGTGGTCTACGGCGAGCTGGTCCGGCCCGGGGCCGGGGTGCAACATACTGACGTTGAACTCGTGGGGTGACGAGTCACGGGGGTTCGAGTCCGAGGCCGGTCTCGGCCAGGAAACCCCACAGCAGGTCGGGGTGGTACTGGATGCGTTTCAGTGCGGTCTTGGTGACCCGGATCAGATGGTCCAGGCCGAGCGCGGCAAGGTGGGCCAGGACACCGGTCTTCAGACACGCCCAGATGCCCTCAGTCTGCTTGCCACAGTGCAGGGGGCGATGGGCACGAGAGCATAGACAGGCCGATTATCGGTAGCGAGGGCCTGCTGCGGCTGGTCGAGCTGGTCGCGCGACTGCGGGTCCGTGACGCGGACGAAGGTGATACATCGTGGACGGCGAGGGCGGGAGCGTGTCCCCCAGATCCCGGCGGGCTGGGCGGAGACGGCGACGCGCTGGGAGCTGCTGCCGGAGCTGAACCGTCAGGCCACGCTGCGGGTGCTCAGTGTGCTCGTGGACCGGACGATGACGTCGACGGCCGGGACAGCGGGTCGGCGCGACCGGGGTGGCGGTGCGGGTGATGCTGCTGGCTGAGCGTAGCCCCGGTGCGGTGCAGGGCTGGCACCGTGACCGCCTTGCGGTGGTCTATGTGCGGCAGTCCTCGAAGCAGCAGGTTCTGGATCATGGAGAGTCGACGCGGCTGCAGTACGGGCTGGTGGAACGGGCGGTGGCGCTGGGCTGGTCCCGGCCGCGTGTGCTGGTGATCGATGAGGATCTGGGCCGGTCCGCAGCCGGCGCGCAGGACCGGCCGGGTTTCCAGCGCCTGGTCACCGAGATCACGATGGGTCATGTCGGGTTGGTTCTCGGTGTCGAGATGTCCCGGCTGGCCCGCGCCGGACGGGACTGGCATCAGTTGATCGAGATGTGCAGTCTGTCGCGGACCCTGCTGGCGGACACCGACGGGGTTTACGATCCGGGCGAGTACAACGACCGGCTGCTGTTGGGTCTGAAGGGGACCATGAGCGAGGTCGAACTGCACCTGCTCAAGCAGCGGATGGCCTCGGGACGGCTGGCCAAGGCTGCTCGGGGCGAGTTGGCCGTCCCGCTGCCGGCCGGGTATGTCC
>NZ_CAAAFO010000151.1:0-3273 GCF_900634715.1 Candidatus Protofrankia californiensis
GCAGCAGCAGGACGGCGGCGGAGATGCGGCGCCGCCGCGGCCCTCCGAGGATGCGGCCAAGGGGTCCTGGGGCGGACTGGCCACCCGTCGCCCCGTCCGGCGGCTGACCGCCGGCCGGGTGTGTGGGGAGCTCGCCGCTGCGGGGAGTCGTGCCGGCGGCCGGGCAGACAGCCCCCGGCGAGGGTGTCCGAACGGTCACCGGGTCAGCGGACCGTTCGCCGGCGGCGCGAACCTCATCGCTGAGACGAAGCAGGATCCCCGACCGCGCCGTCCACCGCGGCCCGTAGCTACGGGCCGCGGCACCGGCGAGATCACATGCGAACGTGTGCGCGGAGGGATACCGCGTTGCCGGATCCTTGGCCAGGACCCGCAGGACCACCTCGGCTACCCCCGCGGGCACCCCCGGCAGCGGCGGGGGCGTGGTGTGGAGATGGTGGTGATACAGGGCGTGAGGGGGCAGGGTCGGGTCAAACAGCGGTGCTCCCGCCAGCAGCTCATACAGGACCACCCCGAGCGTGTACAGATCGGTGGCCGGCCCCAGCCGGCCACCGACAAGCTGTTCGGGAGCCATGTACTTCGGCGTCCCGATAATCGCGCTCGCCGTAGCCGCCGACCCGGCGACAATCTTCGCGATCCCGAAGTCGGTCACCTTCACCAGACCGGCGGTGTCGAACAGGATGTTGTCCGGCTTGATGTCGCGGTGCAGCACCCCCTGAGCATGCGCACAGGTCAACGCCTCGGCCACGGCCAGACCAACCGCGCAGGCACCCTCCGCCGCCATCCCGGCCCGCCGGCGGGTCAGGGTCCCTCCCGCCAGCAACTCCATAACGATCAGACAGAGACCGTCGGTCTCGACATAGTCATAGACCCGGACCACATGCGGATGATCCATGCTGGCGAGGATCTGTGCCTCCGCGGCGAAACCGGCCGGCGCACCCTCCTGCCCCGCGGACAATACTTTGATCGCCACATCCCGGTTCAGGCGGCGGTGCCGCCCCGCCAGCACCAGCCCGAACGCGCCGGCACCCAGCCCAGCGCCCAGCTCATAGCCAGGTAACGCCGCCGCTACCTGCGCCCGGTCAACAAGCATGCGCAGATGGCCGCCGGACACCGACGACCCCGCCCCCGACCAGCACAAACCCGTCCATCATCCCCCCAGCAGACTGCCGCGATCCTAGACGAATAAGTCCGAAGTCTGGGCTGGTGGTGGCTGGGCATGGAGAGAAGGCGCCCAAGATCATGGTGTGACGCAAGACCTGGACACCCTCTTGACTGCATTCTACGTGAAGATCGACGACCGGATCGGAGAGAAGACCCGGTGGACGGGCAAGCCGCCGCTCTTGAGTGACTCCGAGCTCGTCTGCCTCGCGGTGGCCCAAGCCCTGCTCGGCCATCACTCCGAGGCCCGGTGGCTGCGCTACACGCGCACGCATCTGTCCGACATGTTCCCGTACCTGCCGGGGCAGTCGGGGTACAACAAGCGATTGCGCGCGGCGTTACGGGTCAGGCTGCCGCTCGGGGTATGCCACCACGAACGTGCAGCAACCACGAACTCACAGCTGCGTTATGGAAAAGCAAGACATGGCGGACCCTGCCTGAATGTTGATCAGACCGCCAGGGCGAGCTCGGTGAAGGCAGCCGACACCCGCAGGTGCGGTTCGGCCTCGACGCCGAGTTCGTAGTGGCCACGGCGGACGTTCTGTACGAACGTATGCCCCAAGCTGACCGTCTGGGCGGAACGGAGGCGTTTCAGCCCGCGCATCGGCCGTAGTCTTGCTTTCAGCTGGCTGTGGTCGGATTCGATCCGGTTGTTCGCCCGCCGGGCGTCGACGTGACGGGCGGCGGGCAGCAGCTCGTCCAGGATCCGCGGATAGACAGCAGCCTTATCGGTGGTGACCTCCACCGGCCTGCGGCTGAGGGAGGGGCGCCGTAGTAATACGGCGCCCTTACCCGGCGAGGCTACGCTGCGAGCCCGACCGGTTCGGCCTCGTGGGTGGGGTCGGGTACCAGCGGCGGAGTCTGCGGCTAGCGATCCTCTGGTCGCTAGCGTTGTTGAGGATGCGGGTCGGACTCGCGGGTGGAGATGGCCGCCTCGCAGCGGTGACGCTCACCCTGGCCAGGCTGCTGAGGTTACTCACCTCCCACGGTTTTTCCCGGTCTCGAAGACCGGGTCTGTGACGGTTCGTGGCAGGCTGGTCGGATGAGCATGGGGGATCCTGTGGCTGCCCGAAACTCGTCCGGGGTTGTGACCTGAGACCTTTCGCGGGTGCGGGATCCCCGGTTCATGTCTTGGCAGGGTCGGCGGCAGCGTCACGACCGACGTCGGTGGTCGAACGGTGCGGCGGTGTGAAGGTGATCGAAATCGGAGGGGCGCGGCCGTCGAGGTGGGACCTCTGTGGCTCCTACTCGATCATCTGGCCGACTTTGGACTCTGCCTCGGTATGTGCACCTCGTGAGGCTGGCGGGACGGCTAGTTTCGTAATACATTTAGTGGGCGGATGTTCACCGGTCGGCGCGTAAGCATGGCATCGCCGACGCGGACAGCATCCACGCCGTCCAGCAGTTCCTGGTCGCCTATCCCCTTGGTGACGGTGAGGAGCCGCGCAGGGAGCTGCGGTTGGGCCCGGACCGGGCGGGCAACCTACTGGAGATCGTCGTCCTGCTCCTGGACGACGGCACGGACCTGGTCATCCATGCGATGCGGATGCGGTCCAAGTATCGGGATCTCCTGTCGTGATCAGGGAGAGGTGCGTCATGACGGACAGCAGTGAGAGGCCGCCTACGTCGAACGGTGTGCCGGTGACGGATGAACTGGTGGATCGGCTGGCGGCGGAGGCCGAGACCGGCTATGACGTTGCGGAGCTGCGTCGACGTGGGGGCCGCCGTCCGCTGGGGTCGGGTCCTGCAGATGTGGTGCCGGTGCGGCTGGACCCGGACCTGCGGGCGGCGCTTGCCGCGCGGGCGGCTGCCGAGCATACGAACGCCAGCGACGTCATCCGTCAGGCGCTTCGTGCGTGGCTCGACGTCGCGTAGTGGTCGATGTCCCGCAGGGGTGCGGGGAACGGTCCCGACGATCGGCGTCGCGCTGGTGGGATGGCTCTGTTGCGTTATGGGAAAGCAAGACATGGCGGACCCTGCCTGAATGTTGATCAGACCGCCAGGGCGAGCTCGGTGAAGGCAGCCGACACCCGCAGCCGCGGGTCGGCGTCGACGCCGAGTTTGTAGTGGCCGCGTCGGATGTTCTGGACGAATGCATGCCCCAAGCTGACCGTC
>NZ_CAAAFO010000151.1:3417-4874 GCF_900634715.1 Candidatus Protofrankia californiensis
AAACTCCGATGCCGGGACTGGCTGACGGACAGCACGTCGGCGCATCACTCGATCATGCCTGGTCAGACGCCGAGACAGCGGACCTCAGCAACGCAACAGACCCCGGCTACGTCAGCCGAGCAACTCCGTAGTCCATAGTCCGCTGATGACCTCGGACCGCGGGCGGATTCGGGATGCCGGCCGGGAGGAGGGATGATGGCCACGGTGAGCCGAGTTGCGCAGCAGCCGGCCGACCCAGTCGGGCTGAGGTTCGCCAGCCGGTCGGGGCGGTGGGTGCTGGTGGCCACCGTGTTGGGATCCGCGATCGCATCGATCGACGCGACCGTGGTGGGTATCGCGCTGCCGGCGATAGGCCGGGATTTCCACACCGGCCTGGCGGCGCTGCAGTGGGTGGTCACGGCTTACACCCTCACCCTGGCCGGTCTGCTGCTGGTCGCCGGGGACCTGGGCGATCGGTACGGGCGCCGGCGGATATTCCTGATCGGGGTGGTGTGGTTCGTGGTGGCGTCGCTGCTGGGTGCGGTCGCCTCGAGCGCGCCAGTGCTGGTCGGCGCTCGCGCGTTGCAGGGCGTCGGTGCGGCGCTGTTGACGCCGGGCAGCTTGGCGATTCTGGAGGCGTCGTTCGTGCCGGAGGACCGCAGCCGGGCGATCGGGGCGTGGTCCGGGTTGGGCGGCGTGGCCACCGCGATCGGGCCGTTCCTGGGCGGGTGGCTGGTGCAGGCCGTGTCCTGGCGACTGATCTTCGTCATCAACGTGCCGGTGGCCGCCGCGGTCCTCGCGGTGGCCTGGTGGCACGTCCCGGAGTCCCGGGACCCGCAGGTGACCGGACGGGTCGACGTGGCCGGCGGCCTGCTGGTCACCCTCGGGCTGGTCGGACTGACCTACGGGCTGATCGAGGGCCCGAGCAGCGGCTGGACCAGCCCACCTGTGCTCGCCACGCTCGTCGGCGGCGCCGTCGCACTGGGCGTATTCGTTGGACGGGAACGCCGCACTCCCGCGCCGATGCTGCCGCTGGCCCTGTTCGCTTCCACCCAGTTCACCGCCACCAACGTGGTCACCTTCGCCGTCTACGGCGCACTCGGAGGCACCCTGTTCCTGCTCCCCATCCAGCTGCAGCAGGTATCCGGCTACAGCGCCCTGCAGGCCGGCATGTCCCTCCTGCCGCTCACCGCCATCATGTTGGCCCTCTCAGCCCGCTCTGGTGCGCTCGCCACCCGGATCGGACCGCGGCTGCAGATGAGCGTCGGCCCGTTCCTTGTCGGCACCGGCCTGGCGCTACTCGCCCGGATCGGCCCCTCCGGGGACTATCTGACCGAGGTGCTGCCCGCTGTGGTGGTGTTCGGCCTGGGCCTGGCCACCACGGTGGCGCCGCTGACCTCGACCGTGCTGGCCGCGGCCCCGGCCCGCCACGCCGGCATTGCCTCCGCGGTCAACAACGACGTCGCCCGCGCCGCCGG
>NZ_CAAAFO010000151.1:5485-5956 GCF_900634715.1 Candidatus Protofrankia californiensis
GCCGGGTTCCGGTTCCCGCCCGAGGGGAAACGTACTGGCAGTGCGTTGGTACCGGCACTGTTGCATTCGCCGATTATCGGCGATCTTAACCGCAGATCTTCCCGTCGACGAAGCTCACGTGACCGCCTCACGGAGGCTTCAGACGCCCCAGAACGACCTTGGAGAACGCCTCCACCGGAAGATTTACGGCCAAGATCGGCTGATCCTGGTGGATGCAACAGCGCCATCCAGGGCCCCAGCAGGTCCGGGTTGGCGATCTCGGCTTTCTTGCGACCGCCACCAGCAGCCCGTACCCGATTTTTAGTCGGCTCTGTATCCGTCTCAAGATCGGTGAGACCCCGCTGGATGGTGGTCTTGGAAGCGCCGGTGGCCCGCCGCGATTCCCCCGTAGCCCCAGGATCGCGCTTCGGTCGCCAATGCCATACGCCGGTCACGCTCATTCAGCCGTGGTAGCCTGTACTCCGCACGTTC
>NZ_CAAAFO010000152.1:0-585 GCF_900634715.1 Candidatus Protofrankia californiensis
AGGCACCCCCACCATCGAGGACTTCGAACAGATCGTCGCGCACTCGCTGTTCGCCGACGGAGCCGCCGCCGTCGTGGTCGCACCCGCTCAGCACCCGACAGCCAGCGTGGCCACGCAACTCGAGATCGTCGATGTCATGGCGAGCACCGACAGCAGTGTCAGCGAGTACATGGGCTGGCTCGTCACCGACCACGGATTCCGGATGCGACTGTCACCACAGGTCCCGGAAGTCCTGGAACGCCACGTCGCCGACCTCGTCACCAACCTCCTCACCACACACGGCTACACCAGCGACGACGTCGACGGCTGGGCCATACACCCCGGCGGCGCACGGATCCTGCGAGTCGTCGCGGAACAGCTCCAGCTCAGCGACGAGGCGATCGCCCCCTCCTACGACGTCCTCCGGGAATACGGCAACTGCTCGAGTGCCACCGTTCTGATCGTTCTGCAGCGACTGCTCCAGACCCGCGAAATCCGACCGGGCAAAGTGGTGGTCGCCCTCGGATTCGGCCCCGGCCTGACACTGTTCGCCGCACTCCTGAAAGCCCACTGACATCTGAAGACCCACCGACGTCCGGTGACCCG
>NZ_CAAAFO010000152.1:921-6049 GCF_900634715.1 Candidatus Protofrankia californiensis
CCACACCCGGCCCGCACCCGCACCCGCACCCGCACCCGCACCCGCAGTAAACCGACCGCGACCTGCACACGTCCCACCTGTAACGCCCGAAGGATGCCGGCATGCCGTCGCTTACCCCCCGAGAAATTCCCGTCGTCATCATCGGCGCCGGCCCCAGCGGCACAACGGCAGCCAACCTTCTCGGCCAACAGGGCATCCCCTGCCTCATCATCGAACGCCACCACGACATCTACCCGCTGCCCCGAGCCGTGCACCTCGACGACGAAACGTTTCGGATCATGCAATCAGGCGGCCTCGCCGACGACGTACGCGCCATCACCAGGCCGGCGCTGGGCATGCAGCTGCTGAACTCCGACCACCAGCCGTTCGCCCGCTTCCACCGTGACCCCACCGACAGCGGGCAGGGGCATCCCGGGGCCAACATGTTCGACCAGGCCACGTTGGAGGCAGTGCTGCGCAGGGGACTCGCTCGCTTCCCACACGTCGACCTACGGTGTGGCGCCGAAGCCGTCGCCGTCGAGACCGGGCACACCCACGGCCCCGCCCCCCTGCGCGTCACGATCCGCGACAGCATCTCCGGTCGGCTCGAGCAGATCTGGACCCACGCCATCCTCGGCTGCGACGGCGCTAACAGCAACACCCGCACAACCATCGGCACCACCATGGAAGACCTGCACTTCACCCAGTCCTGGCTCGTCATCGACGTGCACAGCGAGCAACTACTGGAGAACTGGGACGGCATCCACCAGGTGTGCGACCCGCACCGCGCCGCCACATACATGCGGATCGGCCCGCAACGCTACCGCTGGGAGTTCCAGATACGGGCGGGCGAATCCGCCCACGAACTGTCACGAACCGAGGTCGTCCACCAGCTCGTCGCCCCCTGGCTCGGCAGCGTCGACCCGCAGCAACTCACCGTCTTGCGCCAAACCTCCTACACGTTCCACGCACTCATCGCCCGGCGCTGGCGCCGAGGCCGGATATTCCTCCTCGGCGATGCCGCCCATCAGACACCACCGTTTCTCGGTCAGGGACTGTGCGCCGGCATCCGTGATGCGGCGAACCTCACCTGGAAACTCGCTCTCGTCCTGACCGGCCACGCCGACGAGCAGCTCCTCGACAGCTACCAGACCGAACGCCGGCCACACGCCCGCCAGACGGTTCGCACGGCGGTCCTCCTCGGCCGGACGATGACCAGCGGCGCAACTGCCACAGGCACAGCACGCCAAGCCCTGTTCGTACGGGCTACCGGCCTTTCCGCCTTCCAAAAGATCATGGACCGCTCGGTGAGCCCGCCGTTGCGCCCCGGCCCACTCGTCAGGCCGGCATCGCGGCTGTTGCCGGGCCGTCCGCAACCCGCCGGGCGGCTCTGCCCGCAGCCGCTGGTCCGCACCGCAGCCGACACCGCCACTGCCGCCGCCACCGAGATCCCGCTGGACGATCTGTTGGGAGACGGCTTCGCCGTCCTCGCCCGTTGCACCGACTGGATCTTCGCCTTCAACTGGACCTCCGCCATCGACGAGGACGCCCGGGCCTTCTTCGCCCGGCTGCGCACCCGCTACATTGGCATCGTCCCTCTCCATTCCCCCCTGCCGGTGACATCGGACGACATAAAGATCATTCATGACACAAGCGGGACGCTCGGCCGCTGGCTGACCCGCCACCGTGCGTCCGCCGCGCTGCTACGGCCGGACCGCACTGTGTTCACCACCGCCCGTGCGGTCGATCTGACCCTGTGGCGCCGCGAACTCGAATCCGCGGGTGTGCGGGATGTACCTCAACTTCTCCGCTCGGCCGACTCGTGGCAGCAGCCACGGCAACCACTCGTCCATGGCGCCGACCACGCGAGGTCACCACATCTGCACGTTGGCTAGAAGGTCGAAGGCAGCGCGATGATGTTTCTTTCGCGCGAGATTTTCACACCGTCCGCGGTGATGTGACATATAGGCACCGTTGGTGCAGTCTCCCCGGTGTCCGGTGTCCACCATGCTCGGCGAGCATGGTGATTCCGATCATTGATCGGTCTGATTGATCGGTCTGGACGCTTCAGCGCCGTCACCGCTGCTCCCCGCCCATCCCGGTAGGACCAAGGAAGGTGACCGGGGACATTTCACGCCCTGGCGCATGCCCCCAACCTGCCAGCCGGCAGGCCGAGTGCGGACGCCGCCGCTGGCGCATCCACATCTGAGCGCCCGTTGAGCAGGCGGGCGGGCGTAACCATCGGCGGATGGACGTGGCCGGTGTCTCCCACCGCACCGCTTAGATCGCGATTATCGTGAAGATCAGTCTGCCGGTCGTCCTGCTTGGTTGAGCGCTCCCGTGCCCCCGTCCGTGTTCCCGAGGAGGGTCCGCGATGACCGTTACCCCGCCCGCCACTGTCACGCCGGCGCCCGCGCCGATGCGCGCGAACGCCGTTCCAGGATCAGCCGGTGGCCTGCGCGCGGTGGGAAGGCTGCTGCGCGCCGATCCGCTCGCCGGCCTCATCCGCCTGCGCCAGACCCACGGCCCGATCGTGCAGCTGTCGTCCCGTCCGCTGTCGGCGTTCCTCGTGGCGGACCCGGCCGCGATCGCCGACGTGCTGGTCGGGTCGAGTCGCGCCTACCGCAGGGGCTTTGTCCGTCGTGGTCTCGGTTCTCGTCAAACCGTGGTGCAGCCCCTCACCCTGGTACTCGGACAGGGCCTGCTGACCAGTTCCGGTGATCTACACCGCAGACAGCGGCGGCTCATGCAACCGCTGTTCCATCACCAGCGGATCTTCGAGTACGGCGAGACGTTCGTCGCGATTGCCGATGAGCGGACCAAGCGTTGGCAAGACGGGCAACGTCTCGACATGCACAACGAGATGATCGAGATGACGCTGGCGATGGTCACGAAAACCCTGTTCGACGTGGACGTCGACGCCGATGCCGACAGCAACATCGTGACCGTGATCCGGACCGCTATCAGCGAGAACACGGTGGCTGCCCGCAAGGCCCTGCACACTGGTTTCGAACTGCTGGAGCAGCTGCCGCTGCCCTCGGTCCGGCGTCGGCGCAGCTCTCGTCAGGCCCTTGACCGGGTTGTCTACAACCTCATCGAACGCCGCCGTCGTGACGGGGCGGAAGGCGGGGACCTGCTGTCACTGCTGTTGTCCGCCCGTGATGCCGACACCGGGGACGGTATGGATGACACGCAGGTCCGCGACGAGGTCCTGACAATCATGCTCGCCGGTCACGAAACCACCGCCAACGCACTGACCTGGACCTTCCATCTCCTCGGCCGGCATCCCGAGGTGGCGGCAGCACTGCACGCCGAGCTCGACACCGTCCTGTCCGGACGGCGCCCGACGGTCGCGGACCTACCCCACCTGCCGTTCACCGACGCGGTGTTCAAAGAATCGATGCGGCTCTATCCACCCGTGTGGGCGATGAGCCGGTATCTGGTGGAGGACCGCATCGTCGGCGGTTATCCGCTGCCCGCCGGTTCGACGCTGCTGCTGAGTCAGTGGGTCGTCCACCGTGACGGAAAGTGGTGGCCGGAGCCGGAACGCTTCGACCCGAGCCGCTGGATCGGGGACCGGGTCGACCCCGACCGGCCCCGTTACGCCTACTTTCCCTTCGGGGGTGGTCCACATCAGTGCATCGGCAACAGCTTCGCCCAGACCGAAGGAGCACTCGCTCTCGCCACGATCAGCCGCCGCTGGATGTTCGAGCCTGTCGCAGGCCTGCAGATCACACCTGAGCCGCTGGTGACCCTGCGACCCCGTGACGGACTGCCAATGACCATCCGTCGCCGCGGCTGACAGCGCGCCCAGCTCGAAGCCCGACGACCAGCGCGGGAAACGCGCAAGCCAACGAAATACCCACGGGCTACCGTTTCACCAGGGCAGGCCGACGGAGCAGTCGTCCTCTTTCCCCAGCCAGTCAAAGGATGCGCGATAATAACTCCCTTCGCGCGCCCGGAGGCCCTCAGAAGCATTGTGATGAAGCCGGCGCCACAGTACCCGGCCTTCGGATTCCTGTGCCCGCCGGCCGATCTACGCTTCTAAGAGGAACATCCACCACCCATATCCACTGGGGGTAAACATGACCGCCAGAACCCTGCGGCGTGCCACGGTCGTCATCGTCACCGGGCTGTTCGCCATGCTCCTGGGCACGGCTCCCGCCGGTGCTCTCTCCCTGTCCACCAATACATCCACCAATACCGGCACCAGCATCAGCTCCGGGACCAGCACAAACACCGGCATCGGCAGCAGAACCGCCGTCACCGTCGCCGATCCCGTAAGCGATCTCTCCGGCGCTGTTGAGGGACTCTTTTTCGGCGCCGTCTCCCAGGCCGGGAACGCCGTTTCCAACGGATTGTCCAACGGGACTCAGCAATAAGAGCGGCTCGAAGAGCCCCCGCCGGAACAGCGGATTCCGCATGCTGTTCCGGCGGGGGCGCGGCAGCAGGTCGTCACGGGCTCGTCGTCGCCTCGTGTGCCTGATCGGAGAACGGCTCGAATCGCCGTCAGGCGGATCGTGAGCCGATCGTGAGCACGACCTTGCCACGAACGTGCCCACCCTGGACCTTCTGGTGCGCCCGGACAACCTCGTCGAGCGGGAATGTGGTGGTCGGCAGTCTCAGGATGCCCCGGGCGGCCAGGCCGGCAAGGTAACTGAGGGTCGTGGTGGACCGGCCGCCGACCAGCCTGCGGATGCCGTACCTCTCGATGGCGGCGTCGACGTCCACCAGGGTTGCGACCCGAACCTGGCCACTCTCCGCGGCCGGCTGGTCGATGTCGATCCGGTGCAGCACCTCGGGGCCCCGTATTCGGAAAATGCGATGGCGATGGGCAACAGCGGGCTCCGTTCACCACGTGAAAACCAGTACCGGAAGCGACCTGTCCGGTCATGGAGGATGGGGGGCATCCTTTCTGAAAGTGGATTCCATGGCCTGCTCCATCTTTTTCCGATCGGTCGGCGGAGCCGCCAACGGACGCGCGTTCGAGGCGCGCAGGCCGTCCAGGATGATGCCGAGAAAACGCTGGGTCAGATCCGCCGCGGCCTCGCCCCTGGCGGAGCGCCGTTCCCGCAGCGTGTGCAGCAGCACGACGATGTCGTCGGCATTGACGTCGCGGCGCAGACCGCCCTCGGCCTGCGCCCGGGTG
>NZ_CAAAFO010000152.1:6536-9686 GCF_900634715.1 Candidatus Protofrankia californiensis
CCACCCGGCGTGGCTAGCACGGAACGGAGCGCTCCGTTCCGTTCTGGCACGATCAGATCACGACACACTGCCATGATCGTGATACTCAACACGTACGAGGATGACCAGCCGCAGATCGTCGCACCGACCGGATCCAGCCAGCAAATGATCATTGTGGGTCGCTTCCGGAGCCGGGCACGAACAGCCGTTCTCGGGAATGTCGACCGGAGAGCCGAGGGTTTGGGTCGGACATGACAACTGTTGGACTGATCGGTAGCGGAAGCATCGGCAGCACGGTGGCCAGGCTGGCTGTCACGGCCGGATACGACGTGGTCCTGAGCAACTCGCGGGGGCCCGAGACCCTGAAGGAACTGGCCGACGAGCTGGGCCCGCATGCCCGCGCCGCGACCCCCGGCGAAGCCGGGGAAGCAGGTGACCTGGTGGTCGTGACGATTCCGTTGAGGGCTTACCGCAGCGTGCCTGTCGAGCCGCTCGCCGGAAAGATCGTCATCGACACCAACAACTACTACCCGCAGCGTGACGGGCAGATCCCCAAGTTGGACGACGAATCGACCACGGTCAGTGAACTCCTCCAGAGCCATCTGCCGACATCCAAGATCGTCAAGGGGTTCAACAACATCTACTTCAAGCACCTGCTGTCACTGGCCCGGCCGGCCGGCGCGCCCGACCGCAGCGCCCTGCTGATCGCCGGAGACGACGCGGAGGCGAAAGCGACGGTGACCGCGTTCCTTGATGCGATCGGCTACAACACCGTCGACGCCGGTCCGCTCTCCGAAGGGTGGCGTTTCCAGCGCGACACCGCCGCCTACGCCACCCTGTACTTCGACCGGAGCCCGGATGCCGGGCAGGCCGGGGTCCCGGCGGGGGTGCCGGTTGGCGCCGCAGCGGTCCGCACGGCTCTGGCTGCTGCCCGCCGCTACGCCGACACCGGCGGAAACTGACCCGGACCGTGCGCCGCCGGGAGGAGTCGGCCGACTGCCCGGTGGCCACGTTCCACCGCCTGATCCACCGCCTGAGTCTCCTCCGCCTCGCGGTTCCCGACGACCGCCCGCGCGCGCTGTAACCGCGCACCGTCACTTTGCGACGGCACGGGTCCCGGTCGCGACGGCACAGGTCACCGGTCGCAACGAGCGGGGACCCCGCCCTCCCCACTGAGTGATCCACGCCCCTGCTGCCGGGTGTCCCAATGTGTTTGCCGAAAGCGATCGACCGCCCGGCAGCGGTCGGGGTGTGACAGGTGAGCGCCATACTGCCGAACGATGCGCCGAGCCGCACGACGATGCGGGTAGTACCGGTAGCGCACGGAAGCACAGGCGGCCGGGGCAGCCGAAGAGGTACAGACACAAAACGAAAAGGTGAAGAAGAGATAAGTAGTGTGTCACGATGCCGGTTCGTCCACGGCCTCACGGGGAAGGCGGGGGTGAGATGAACGGTGATAGACAGCGTAACGCCACGTCGGGTGACCAACTCGGTGAGCTTCCGGTGGGATACGCGGTAACGGCTGCTATTGACGCGCACGGCATCGTGACCGCGTGGAGTGACGATGCGTGCAGGCTGCTGGGTTACGCACCGGCTGAGATCGTCGGAACGACAGCGGTTGATCTTCTTGTGGGAGAGGTGCCGGGTCCGGCCCGGCGGGCTGTGGTGAACGGACAGGGCTGGGGCGGGTTGGTGACAGCACGTCACCGGGATGGTCATGGTCTGGCTGTGGGGGTGCGTACGCACCCGTTGCTGGACGCCGGCGGGAAAGTCACCCAGTGGTTCGTGGCAGCGGTCGCCGCACAGGACCCTCCGAAGGACACACAGGACCCGCACGAGGATGTAGATGATCTGGCCCTGCTGGACTGGGCGTTCACCCAGGCCCCGATCGGCCTGGCAATCACCGACACCGAGCAGCGGATCAGACGGCTGAACGCCGAAGTGGCTCGCATGCTCGGTAGCGCCGAGGACGACCTGCGCGGACGCTGGCTGATGGACGCCTTTCCCCACCCCGCCTACAACGAGGTACGGGAACATCTGCGTCAGGTGGTGGCGACCGGTGAGCCGGCCCACTACGAGACGTTCCGCCGGGCACAGAGCGAGTCCCGCAAACGCGCCTGGGCGGTCAGAACGTCGCCGGTGCGGGATCCGGCCGGTCGGGTCCGGGGTGCGTTCACCGCGTCCCTCGACATCAGCGAGCAGTACTGGGCCCAGCAACGCCTCACCCTGCTCAACGAAGCCAACACCGCCATCGGCAGCACCCTGGACGTGGAACGCACCGCCCAGGAACTGGCCGACATCGCCGTCCCCCGCTTCGCCGACTGGGCCAGCGTCGACCTCCTCGACACCGTCTACCGCGGCAACGAACCCGCCCCCGGCGGCATAACCAGCCCGGTGACACTCCGCTGCATCGGCCACAAATCCGCTCTCTCCGGCGAACCGGAAGTCCCCATCGCACTCGGCCAGATCGGCACTTACCTCCCGGACTCACCCATAGCCCGCGCTCTCGCCACCGGCCACGCCATCCACCACATCACCACCCCCGACAGCGCCCCCTGGCACACCCCCGCCCCTTCACACACACCCCACTCCCTCATGATCGTCCCACTACGCGCCCGCGGCACCACCCTCGGCGTCGCCCTCCTCGCCCGCCACCACCACCCCGAACCCTTCATCCCCGACGACCTCCTCCTCGCCGACGAACTCGGCGCCCGCACCGCCGTCTGCCTCGACAACGCCCGCCGCTACACCCGCGAACGCGCCACCGCCCTCACCCTCCAACACACCCTCCTCCCCCGCCACCTCCCCACACCCGCCGCCGTCGACATCGCCTCCCGCTACCTCCCCGCCGGCGCCCAAGCCGGCGTCGGCGGCGACTGGTACGACGTCATCCCCCTGTCGGGGGCGCGCGTCGCCCTGGTCGTCGGCGACGTCGTCGGCCACGGCATCCACGCCGCCGCCACCATGGGCCGGCTGCGCACCGCCGTACGCACCCTCGCCGACGCCGACCCCACCCCCGACGAACTCCTCACCCGCCTCGACGACGTCGTCACCCGCCTCGCCACCGAACACGACACCACCACCGGCGACATCGGCGCCACCTGCCTCTACGCCGTCTACGACCCCATCTCCCGCCACTGCACCCTCGCCAGCGCCGGCCACCCCCCACCC
>NZ_CAAAFO010000152.1:9964-13525 GCF_900634715.1 Candidatus Protofrankia californiensis
CCACGAACTCCCCGACGGCAGCCTGCTCGCCCTCTACACCGACGGCCTCATCGAATTCCGCGACCGCGACATCGACACCGGCCTCGACATGCTCCGCCACGCCCTCACCACCCCCGCCCCCTCCCTCAGCACCACCTGCGACCTCATCCTCAAAGCCCTCCTCCCCGACCGCCCCGCCGACGACGACATCGCACTTCTCCTCGCCCGCACCCACGCCTTCACCACCGGCCAAGTCGCCTCCTGGGAACTCCCCGCCGACCCCGCCATCGTCGCCTACGCCCGCACCCAAGCCACCCGCCAACTCACCGCATGGGGCCTGCAGGACGCCACCTACACCACCGAACTCGTCGTCAGCGAACTCGTCACCAACGCCATCCGCCACGCCACCGGCCCCATCCACCTCCGCCTCATCCAAGACCACACCCTCATCTGCGAAGTCTCCGACACCAGCAACACCGCCCCTCACCTGCGCCGCGCCCGCACCCTCGACGAAAACGGCCGCGGCCTCTTCCTCGTCGCTCAACTCACCCAACACTGGGGCACCCGCTACAACGGCACCGGCAAAACCATCTGGGCCGAACAACTCCTCTAACAAACCCCCGCGCCACCCGAACCTCACGCAGATGTCGGCCATACATGTCGACGATCCGCCCGATTGAAGATCAACCGACAGGCTCCGGCAGGCCCCTCACAACGACGGAGGGGTCGTGGCGAGGTCGGGACGTCGGCGGGGACGGATACGCCGGTCGAGAAAGCCACGGACCGCCTGGTCGAAGACCGAGTTGTCGTCGCCGGCGACCATGTGGTGGGCACCGGCGACGTCGACGTATTCGGCGTGGGGGACCAGCTCGAGGAAGCGACGGGCATCGTCGACGCTCAGCACGTCCGACTCGCCGCCGCGCACGAGCAGGGTCGGGATCCGCAGCGAGACGGCCGCGGTGTCGATCCCGGAAGTGATCGTACGCTCACGTTGGGATGGCTGATTGTTGGGATCACGCAGGAAGGCGGGGTCCCAATGCCAGAACCACCGGCCGTTGACATGACGGAGGTTCTTGCGCAGGCCACTGATATTGCGTGGCCGGGGCCGATGGGGGAGATAGGCCGCGACGGCGTCAGCGACTTCGTCCAGGGAACCGTAGCCTTCCGGCTTGGCCGCCATGAATTCGCGGATACGGTTCGTACCGGCGGGTTGCAGGAACGGTGAGACGTCAACGAGGACTATGCCGGCGGCGAGGTCGGGATGCTGCTCAAGGGCCACAAGCGAGGCGATGCCACCGAGGGATGCCCCGATGAGCACGGGCACTCGTCCCGTCCACCGCACGACCGCTACGACGTCGGTGGCGAACCGGCTCAGTGGATAGATCCCGTCGGGCGACCATCCACTGTCGCCATGCCCGCGCAGATCAATGGTGAGTGCATACCAGCCGTTGCGGGCGAGCGTGTGGGCGATCGTGCCCCAGGAGTGGCGGGTCTGACCGCCTCCGTGCAGGAGCAGTACCGGGACGGCAGCCGGGTCACCATAGGCGTCGCCGACCAGTTCGACCCCTTCGGCGGGGATGCGTACCGTCACCGGAGCATCAATGTCGGTGGTGACCCCGGCCCGGTCCGGCTCGTCGTCCGAGGACGGAATCGATTTTGGGTCGCACTGCACGCTTTGTCTCCTGCCCACGTACGCCTGCCCGTACTGACGCCATCAGGATACTGTTCCGTGTGTCCGGAGCCGGCCGGTAAAGATCATTCCGGTATGGGCCGGTATGCGAGGAGCAGCCTCCCTGAAATTCTCCCGAGATCTCACCTCCGTCCGCATCCCAGGCATGAATACTGCTACCGTCTCCCGCATCGACACTTAGGTCGATGCGGGAGAAACCGTCGTTATTCTCGGTGATTCCGACATCAGGAGGACCCATCTCCTCATCGACCTTGGAATCGTCACCGCGTCCGCTGTACCGTCGCCGCCGCGCGGCAAAGAACGCGTCGAGGCCGACGACGATAAAATGCTCTCCGCAAGCCGGCGGCCGCAATGGTCAGCTCGACCTGCACCGCCTTGACAAGACAGGCCGTATGCACGCCGATCTCCGTCGCGGCCGATCAGGCACGGGAGCCAGAACAGGATCTTTAGTTTCCGTCGTTGCCCGACCAGGGGATCGTCCAGCGGTAATCGATGTTGTCGTCACGCCGGGCGAAGCGCAGATCGGTGGACAGGCGCATCACCTCCCCTGTGACGTCCAGGGAGGCGTGGATGAGGTGCGAGTTGTGCAAAGTGATGTCGCCGGCTCTGCTAACGATGTGCATCCACCGCAGGCCCAGACGGGTGGAGACCCAGGAGAGGTCGTGGCTGATCGGCCGGGGATCGTCCGGACGGTCCGTCACCTTGCGCAGGGGCGCCAGCTCCTCACGGCTGAGCCGGTGTGAACCTTCCAGGTAGATGATGCCGCCGGTCTCGACCGAGCAGTCACCCAGCGGGATCCACATCGTCACCAACTGATCAGAGCCCTCGTCGAGGTAGTCGAAGTCGACGTGGGCACGAGTCGCACTGGACGACCCGCGGTGGAAGTGCCGTACGATATGCCGCGGCAGCAGGACCGCGGAAGCGCCCAGGAGCGTCTCGGCCAGGCGCAGCAACGTCGGATTCTCTATGAACCGGGTGAAGGCCGCGGAACGGACGAAGCTGTGGGCCGGATGACCCGGCCAGCCGTGCGGCGGAAGACCCGACGGTAGCTGCCCGGAGAAAACACCATGGACCGGCTCGGTGCCGGTCTTGAGGTAAATCGGATCAAATCGGGAGAAATAGTCCGCCCGCAGTGCGCGGACCTCGTCGGGATCAAGCGCACCGCGCAGGTGCAGATAGCCGTCGTCGTGGAACCGGCGTCGGAGCGCGTCCGGGTCGGACAGCAGCGGGGTACTGTCGCGCAGCAACGTGAAGCGGGCGCCGTCGAAGGGGATCGACAACCCGTTGGAAGTCAGTTGTGTCACGGCGACCGGCGTTTGTCTCAGCTTGTCATACCCGCCGCGGGCCGTCGGATCCAACCGCGCACAATGCTGGACGCCGACCCGATTAATGTAGTTCACTTCGAAGTTGGTTGACGAATCCGACGAAGCACTGGTGACAACAGCGAGTTCCCCCACTCCTGACCTTCCTCACACCGATGAGCGCAGCAGTGAACCATGTGATTTTAGGGGACGCCGTGCAGAAGAACGCTCGAATTGGGCAACTCAAGCGGAACCGAAGGGCTGGCGGGCGGAGCACGAACCGCAGCCCCGCCCGTCCACCGAGGAGACGGCAGCGTATGGCGCGGTGGCCCGCCTCCCGTAAGGTATCAAGCTATTCCAGCGGAGCATCCGGTCTGGGTGTCGGCCTGCGCGTTTGGCTCGTCGGCCCGGATAGAACGCCGCTATCCGGGGGGCCTGGTGTCGCCCTGCCGGCCTGGCGCGGATGCGGACCTGACAGATCGACTCCCCGACCTCCCTGACTTCCCTGACTTCCCTGACCCAGATCGGCTTCCGGACCCCGGCTCACTGATCGGGTGCCATTGCTCAGCGGTGTCCTAAACCCCGATGCTG
>NZ_CAAAFO010000152.1:14095-20152 GCF_900634715.1 Candidatus Protofrankia californiensis
GACCACCAGCGACTCCGCCGTAGGACACGAAACCGATCGGCTTGGCCTGCCACTGGGCGAAGTGCCAGTCGATGAGGCTCTTGACCGATGCGGGGAAACTGTGATTGTACTCCGGCGTCACCACGACAAACGCGTCCGCCGCATCCAGTTTCCTGGTGAGATCCGCCATCCCGGCCGGAGGTGGGTACGCAGCCGCGGCCTTCGGCGACTCGGACGGAAGCACGAGCGGCAGGGGCACTTCCGCCAGATCAATCAGTTCCACATCGAACCGGCCGTGTTGCCGCGCCTCGCCGAGGAACCACTGCGCGACCACCGGGCCAAAACGCCCCTGCCTGACGCTGCCGAGTATCACGGCGAGCTTGAGGGCGTGACTGGACATCGTGACACTCCCTGTCTGTCGTTGACGTATGTGGACGGTCAGTCCGCCGGCGCCCACGGACGTCGTATGCGTAACGGCGGCCGGTACGGGTCAGCGCCCGACCACCGCCAGCCGGTCGGGTGCTAAGAGCGGGAACAGCAAGGACGTGGAACCATCGGATACATCGGCGTGATCGGCCAGACGCCTTGACGTGATGGTCACCTGAAGTAAAGTACAACGTGCATGGCAATTTTGTAAAACACAACGTGCATGGCAATACATGATCCACGCTCTGCACCCTGATCCCGGGAACCATGTTGACCAACACGTATGAGGAACAAGCCCGACCGCGCCGGGGCATGACACACAAACGCCAGGCCGTCATGCGTGCCGCCCGGTCGGTGTTCGGTCGCGTCGGCTACCTCGGGGCGAGCATCGACATGATCGCCGCAGAGGCCGGAGTGTCGACCCGTACGATCTACAACCACTTCGAGAACAAGGAACACCTGTTCGCCACCGTACTGACCGAAAGCTCACATCAGGTCGCGGCCGCCTACGAAGCGATCATCCAACGCCACCTCGGCGAGATCACCGACCTGGAGGCCGATCTCATCGCCTTCGGCAGGCAGTGGCTCAGGCCGCTGCCGGAGTTCGCGGACCATTTCGCGATCGTCCGAAGGATCAACGCCGAGGCGGAGCGCTTTCCGCGGGAACTGCACGAGGCCTGGCAGGAGGCCGGTCCTCTTCGGGTCCAGCACGCGCTGGCGGCGCAGCTGGGACGCCTAAACGATCGAGGACTGCTCCGGATCGAGGACGCCGAGTGCGCAGCTCAACACTTCGCGGCGCTCATCACGGCCAGGGTGACCAGCAGGACCCAACTCGGCGCGGTCCCGCTCGAGGATGCCGAGATCGAAAAGATCGCCACTGCGAGTGTTCACGCGTTTCTCTACGGCTACCTGTCCCGGGAGACCCCGCCAACCCGGGAGACCTAGCCGATGCCAGCGCCGGCCGCCCCGGCTCGGATATTCCTCAACCGGCGGACACAGGCTGGACCGTGGACAGCGTGGACAGCCCGGTGGCCAAGCCGGGCGCGGCGGCGGTTCCGGCGGTGAGTGCCGCGTTCGTGGAGGTACCGGAAAAGAATCCGGCAGTACTCTGGTACTAATTCGAGTACCAATTCCCTGGTCACCAGGAGGTCCGGATGCCCGCGGAGCGTCTTCTGCCCTCGGACGAGGCGCGCGAGCTGATCGAGCTCGCCAGGACAATCGCCGAGAAGGAGCTCGAGCCGCGGGTGGTGGAGTGGGAGGCGGCCGGCCGCTTCCCCCGCGACGCGTTCACGGTGCTGGGCCGGGCCGGGCTGCTGAGCCTGCCCTACCCCGAGGAGGTCGGCGGCGGCGGTCAGCCCTTCGAGGTGTATCTGCAGGTCCTGGAGGAGATCGCCTACCGGTGGGCGGCGGTCGCCGTCGGCGTCAGCGTGCACGCGCTGTCCTGCTACCCACTGGCCATCGCCGGCAGCCCGGCGCAACGCGACACCCTGCTCCCGCAGCTGCTCGGCGGCGAACTGCTCGGCGCCTACTGCCTGTCCGAGCCGCATGCCGGCTCGGACCCGGGCGCGATACGCACCCGCGCGACCAGCACCGCGGACGGCGGCTTCCTGCTGTCCGGAACCAAGGCGTGGGTCACCCACGGCGGAGTGGCGGACTTCTACACCGTCTTCGCCCGCACCTCCGACGACCGCTCCGGCGGCATCTCCTGCTTCGTCGCCGACGCCGCGAGCGACGGCCTGACCTCCCAGCCGCCGGAGAAGAAAATGGGGCTGATGGGCTCCCCCACCGCCATCATGAACTTCTCCGACGTCCGCCTGCCTGCCGACCGGCTGGTCGGGCAGCCCGGGCAGGGGCTCCCGATCGCCCTGTCCGCCCTGGACTCCGGCCGCCTCGGGATCGCCGCCACCGCCGTCGGGCTGGCCCAACGCGCCCTCGACGACGCGGTCGCCTACGCCCTGCAACGCACGAGCTTCGGCAAGCCGATCATCGAACATCAGGGACTCGGATTCCTGCTCGCCGACATGGCCGCCGCCGTGGAAGCGGCACGTGCCACCACGCTCGCCGCCGCACGCCGGCGCGACGCCGGGCTCCCGTTCTCCCGCCAGGCCAGCATCGCCAAGCTGGTCGCCACCGACGCCGCCATGAAAGTCACCGAAGACGCCGTCCAGGTTCTCGGCGGCGCCGGTTACACCCACGACTACCCGGTCGAGCGGTACATGCGCGAAGCCAAGGTCATGCAGATCTTCGAAGGCACCAACCAGATCCAGCGGCTTGTCATAAGCCGGCACCTCGCCCGTTCCTGACCCGCGGCCCGACCGGTCCGGCCGGCCTGGCGCCGTCGTACCACACCGTCGGACGGACCGCATCCCACGCCGTCAGGCGGGCCGTCCGAAATCCGTTTCCCGGACGACCCCGTGCAACAGCAACTTCGCGAGTTCGGCATAGGCGTCGGCATCGGAAAGGCCGGTGACACCCGCGATCTCACCTTGCTGAATGGCGACCATGGCGAGGGTCGCGACGTGCCCGACAAAGGACGCGTGCACATCACGGAAGGCCCCGCCGGCCACCCCTTCGGCGACGAGCATGCGGATCCGCGCCGCCGCGATCCGCGTGTTGAGCTCGTAGACGTCACGGGCTGGCGGGAAGGCCGCGAGGTCCCGCCGGAAAGCCTCGGACGCCGGTTTCAGCTCCTCCGCCACGGCAGCAAGGTAGGCGCCGACCCGCTCACCCGGATCCGCGGCCTCGTCCACCCGCCGCTCCACCTCCGCCGCGGCGGTACGGAAGAAGTGGACGACGACCGCGACGGCAAGTTGCTCCTTGCTGTGTGCCAGCGCATAAAGGCTCGACTTCGAACAGCGCAGACGCGCGGCGAGATCAGCCAATGTGAAGTGCGCGAACCCCTCGCGCAGGAAAATCTCGACGAGCCGGTCGAACAGGTCGGACTGCCGGGACGTGCGGCGACCTCCGGGCTGTGGCCACAGCGGGCCGTCAAGTGGCACGGTCATGACCAGTACAACCTACCGGCCTACCGGCCCAGGCCGGAGACGTTCGGCACGGCGACGTCGTGGTCGCCCGGCCGGTCCGCGGCGGACGGGGAACGCCCGGGCGGGTCCTCGTCATCGCCGGCGACCGGCCGTGCTGCCGGCCGTTTCGGCCAGCGGCTGCCCACCGGCTCCGGGACGGCCGTCCCCGTCAGAATGATCCGGCAGAAACCGCGGGCGCGAGAAAAGCATGGTCGCGACCTTCGGCCGCTCCGGCTAACGCTGAAAATCTATTCGCTTCAGGCGCTGCGGATATATGCTGAAACGACCCAGGTCGTTGGTGCCGAAGAAATCACAACCGGACCCGATGCCGCCCCGCGCCGTCCCGCCGCTGAGGAGGGTGACGACCACATCGGCCTTGCCATTCGGGGCGAACTGGTCGTCCGAGCGCAGAACCTCTATGCTCCTCATTTTCTCGAAGGCGATGTCCTGTCCGCTGGACAATGTGATTCCGTGGCCCACGGAAATGCAGTAGGACAGCGTTTCGGCGCGCACCGAGGTAGCCACGCCGTCTATCGCGGTCAACACCGCGTTCGCCTCGGCCCAGAGCTTCGAAGTTGTTCCGGAAGTTCCAGACGTCCCAGAAGCTCCGGAAGAGGCGCTGCTCGAAGCCGAAGGGACGGCCGGGCTGGGTGAACCGGCCGACGAGCGATCGGTGTCACTCACCGATGAAGTGGTTGCGGTGTCCGTGGATAGGCAGTTGGCGGGGCTGGGGACGGCGGGAGACGTAGGACACGGCGCCCCGGCCTGTAGCGCCTCGGCCTGCGGGGAATTGTCGTCGCCGGTGAAGGTGGCGATGGAGATGGCCGCGGCAGCGATGGCGGCGAGGAGGAGGACGGTGGCGAACGCCCAGCGCAGACGGCGTCGGGGTACACGGGTCTGGTTGCCGTTCCCGGGCATGGCTGGCGACTCCATGGTCAGCGTGCGCGGCCAGGGAGGCTGCGCGCCGTGGCCGGCTCCCGGATCGGGATCGCGGCCACCGGTCTGATGAGGGGGTGGTTGCTGCTTGTTGAAAGCAGCGGCCGGCGGCGGTGGAGGCGTGGGTATGCGCCTGGTCGTGGGTGGCACCGGCCCGGTGGGCGCAGAGGAATGGCCGGCAGCCTCGCGGACGTCATCATCGAGGCGGAGCCGGATGCTGGAGCGGGCAGTCCAGTCCGGGCCGTAGGCGCCAGCGGCAGCGTGGGCCAGGTCGAGGGCGAAGGCGTGGGCGGAGGGCTGGCGGGCGGCCGGGTCCTTGGCCAGGGCGCGCAGGACCACCTCCGCGACCGGGGCGGGAACCCCGACCGGCGGCGTGGGGATGGTGTCGAGGTGATGCTGCCACAGTGCGCGCACTGGCAGTTTCGGGTCGAACGGCGCCACGCCGGCCAGCAGCTGGTAGAGCACGATCCCGAGCGCGTACAGGTCGGTGGCCGGCCCCAACCGGCCTCCTGTGATCTGTTCGGGAGCCATGTAGGCCGGAGTCCCCACGAGCGCGCTGGCAGTGGCCGCCGACCCTTCGACGATCTTCGCGATCCCGAAGTCGGTCACCTTCAGCAGACCCGTGGTGTCGAACAGCATGTTGTCGGTCTTGATGTCTCGGTGCAGCATCCCCTGGCCGTGTGCGCAGGACAACGCCGCGGCCACCGCCAGACCGACCGCGCAGGCGTCCTCCTGCGGCAGGCCCACCCGGCGGCGGGTCAACGTCCCCCCGCCCAGCAACTCCATGATGATCAGATGCAGGTCGCCGGTCTCGACGTAGTCGTAGACCCGGACCACATGCGGGTGATCGATACCGGCGAGCAGCCGCGCCTCGGCGGCGAAGTCGGTGACCGCACCGTCATGGCCCGTGGCCAGCACCTTGATGGCCACGTGACGGTCCAGCCGGCGGTGCCGGCCCGCGAGCACCAGCCCGAACGCACCGGTACCGAGCTCGGCGCCCAGCTCGTAGGCGGGCAACACGGCGCCTATCCGCGCACGATCAACGATCACGGCTTGGTGTTCACCCCCGGACGGTACCTACTACCGCCCACCATCACGAAAACATCCATATCCTCAGCAGAAGCTGCCGCGATCCTAGCTTTGCGACGTCGCACGGCAGACAGAAGGTCGTTCGCGTGACAGGCCGGGAAGCACGCACCGTCGGATCCGTTCGACCCGCTGTTCGTCGGACCCTCCTGCTGGGGTCCTACCCGAGCCCGAGCCCGAGCCGGTGGAGGTCGTAGGAGGCGACCTTCCGGCCGAGTTCGGCGCCGATGACGTCGGTGCTACGGAAGTGGATGCCCGACCAGACCCGGGCGTTGACGTTGTCGTCGGTGGCCTGCCGCCAGGAGGTGTAGGTCCGGCTGACCCCGGGCGCGGTCGTGCTGGTCACGCTGATCGGCTGTTGCGGACCAGTACCGGTGAACGCCTCCAGCACCCGCTGGGCCGCACCAGCGTAGGTGGTGTGCCCGCTGGGGTATTCGGGGTGTGCGGGAGTGGTGATGAGCGGCGTCCAGGCCGGATCGGGCGCGGTGGTGGGGTCACCGTCGGTGTCGGCGACGCGGATGGCGGTGACGGGGCGCCACCGCACATAGATGTACTTCGCCTCGTAGACGGCGATCTGGGCATCGATCGTCACCTCGTGGAACGTGGC
>NZ_CAAAFO010000153.1:0-1115 GCF_900634715.1 Candidatus Protofrankia californiensis
TTCGACGGCCCAGCGGATCCCGGCGACGTGGACGAACGTGGCGAGCGGGACCGGCAGCGGGTTGTGGGTCCGGTAGAACGCGTACTCGCCTGTGCTGATGCTGCGGCGGATGAGCAGGTGGTGGTGGCCGGGGAGATCACCGTCGTGGGTGGTGATGATCGCCCAGTCGTAGAGCCGCTCGCCTTTGGCTCCCTTGCCCGCGGACAGCCGGTTCCAGGAGTGGGGCGGCAGGGTGACAGCGAGGTCGATCGCCTTCTTCGGCCCGGCCTTCGTGTTGATCCTCTCGGTTTTCGCGACGGCGAGGACGTAGCCCACGCCGCGGCCGGCGAGGGCGGCACGCAGGGTGGGGTTGGCGCCGTAGACCTCGTCGCCGGTGACCCAGCGGGCCTGGGTGCCGGCATCGAGCGCCGTTTCGATCATCTTCTGGGCGAGAGCGGGCTTGGTTGCGAACGCGAGGTCCTGGGGAACACCCGACCTCACGCGCCGGTCCTGGTCGTCGATCCAGGACTTCGGCATGTACAGGGCGTTGCCGATGAAGGCGTGACCGAGAGGAGAGGCATAGGTCAGGTAGACCGCTACCTGTGCGTTCTCGATCCGCCCCGCGGTGCCTGTGTACTGCCGTTGGACACCGATGGTAGCGGTGCCGTGTTTGAGGTCTCCCGTCTCGTCGATGACGAGCACCGCGTCGGGGTGGGCGAGGTGCTCGGTGACGTAGTCACGCAGATCGGCGCGCAGACCGTCGTCGTCCCACCTCGCCCCGGACAGGAAGTACTGCATCGCTCCAGGGGACGCCTCCCCGACATGCTCGGCCAGCGTCCAGCAGTTCACCCTGGGTAGTCCACCCAGCATTCCACGCAGGAAGCGTCCCATCCGATGGCGGGACTCGACCCGGGCGAACCGGGGGCCGAGCCGGGCTAGGAGGGTCTCGAACTTCTCGTGCCATCGGTCGAGGTCTACGCTGGGGCACACGGCCACCGGTTGATTTTTTCGTGTTCTCACAAACCGAGACGATCGCCGGTGGCTTCTTCATGCCCGCCACTGCGTCGGAGCGAGTCGCCCCGCCACCCACCGTCAGCCCACCAGACGCAACTGATCACAAAAGTCGGGTTGGAGTA
>NZ_CAAAFO010000153.1:1527-8107 GCF_900634715.1 Candidatus Protofrankia californiensis
ACGCCGGCGGTACCGCGTTCGACCGCATGTTGCTCACGATGATGGTCGAGCATCGCGAAGGTGCGGTCAGCATGGCCACGGCCGAGTTGCGTGACGGCCAGTATGGGCCAGCCAAGCAGCTTGCGCAGAGCATTCAGAGCAGCCAGTCAGAAGAGATCGCGGCGATGAAGACGTTGCTCGGGGCAATCTGAGCCGAGGCAGCCGGCGGCGGCGTCAGGTTTCGATAGGGCTGCCGGCGGCACGGCAAAGCCCTCCGCCGTGTCGCCGGCAGCGCGGTGGCCCGCTTCCGCCCGCGCGCGAGACGCGTTTTCCCCGATTCGGTGCAGCGGGCCGCCCGGGCGGCTACAGGACGCGTCCCACAGAATAGGAACTCGTCCAGATCGTCTGGAGTTTCACCACGTCACCGGTTTTCGGCGCCGCCCATATCTTGCCGTCACCGGCGTAGAGACCCATGTGGTAGATATTGCCCGGCTCACCAAAGAAGATCAGATCGCCGACCTGTTCGGAGCCGCGCGCTACACGCGCGGTGGCCGCGTACTGCTGGTTGGTTGTTCGGGGAAGGGATCGGCCGAGCTGCTTGAACACATACTGAATTAAACTGGAGCAGTCAAAGGAGTACGGGCCGGTAGCGCCGTAGACATACGGTTTGCCGGCTTGTAATGAGGCGAGGTACACGGCCCGCTGACCGAGCGTGCTTGTCGCGGGCGGTGCGGTCGCGGGCGCGGCAGGCAATGCGGTTCGGACGGCGGCCCGGAATGCCTGACCGGCCGACGGGGCCGGTGCGGCCGCCTGCGGCCGGACCCGAATCACCCCCGCGTCGGACGTCACACCCTTGAGCGCCGGAGTGCCGTTGAAGACCGCTCGGACCTGGGTGGTGGTCAGGACCCGTGCGGTGTAAGAGGAGTTGCCTGCAGCGTCGGTCCGCAGCGCCTTGAAGGTGGTCCAGCCCGCCGGGAACTGCGCTTGGACCAGGATGTCCTGATCCGCAAGCGGGCGGCCGGTGGCGGGATCGGTCATCTGGAATCCGACCTCGACGGGTTCGTCCGCGTTGACGGTGACATCCGGGTTGCTCACTACCAGCGACGCGTCGGAGGGGGCAGGTGTGGTCACCGGCGCAATCCTGATCTGCCCGGTGGTCGGATCCGCTGCCTGGGGTCCTCGGCCGAGAACGTCGGCGGTCACCGTCGCGTCCCCCGTGCCGGTATCGGTGCCGGTGTCCGTAGTGGTGTCCAGCGATCCGGCCAGTGCGATCCCGGAGATCGCCATGGTGCTTGTGGTGAGCGCGGCTACCGTCGCCCGGGCAGACGTGCGCGCTGCGACGGACCGCGGCGAGACGGCACGATGGCGGCCCCGCCGGTGTTGGAGGGTGTCCGGACAGGAGTGCGTTTCCTCTGCGTGCACATGAGCCCTTTCCCAGACGCCTGCGAGGTGAGCTGTCGGGTTCGGGCTGGGTGCCCGGCCGGCACGTGGACGATCCACGGTGCGCGGCTTCACCCCAAGGGTGCCGCTGGGACGTGGCGGCACCCGGAGGAACGTGGTTCCCCCGCTCCTGCCCCGGCTGCTCGCTGGAGGGGTCACCGGAACCGGGGGCAGGATTCGGCGTGCGGTCCGGTGCGACTGTCGAGGGTCGACACTAACGTACTACCCGTCATAGTAGGAGCGGGTTCATCCCCAACCGCCGGAGCAGACTCGCCTCACTGCACCTCCACCGCAGCTCACCGTGCTTGTAGCGAGGAGGACGGTGAGGGTTCCATCAGCTGCGTAGAGCCGCCTCGACGTCCGGTCTGGCCGGTTGTCGTGTCAGGCGACACGTTGTGGTTGAGCCGGTGGATCCCCCATGCGCAGCCGGCGCCGACGAGGGCGAGCAGCGTCCAGGGAAGGCTCGGAAGGCCTGCCCTGCGGTCCGCGTCAAGGGGCATCACCGCCTCGTTGACAGCCCAGAAGATCGAGGTTATAGCCCACGTCCACCAGTTGGCCCTCACCCTCTGACCGCGGCGTCCAAGACGCCGGACCGGCGCGTGGTAGCCGTGGACGCACGCGACCGAGAGCCGGTCGGTTCAGCGGGCGGGGTGGAGCAAGGTGTGCAGCCGGGCAAGGTCGATGTTGCCGCCGGAGAGCACCACCGCCGTTCGCTGTCCTGGCGCTATCACCCGTCCGGCCAGTACTGCGGCGACGGCCAGCGCGCCGCTGGGTTCGACCACCAGTTTCAACTGGTCGAACACCACGGCCAGGGCTGCGGTGATCTCCTCGTCGTCGACGACGAGGATCTCATCGACGTGCCGCTGGACGAGGGGGAAGGTCAGCTCACCGGGAATCTCGCCGGTGACACCGTCGGCGATGGTGCGGGGCACCGGGATCCGCACCCGCTGCCCTGCCTGCAGCGACCGGCGGTTCTTGTCACCCGTGGCGGTCTCCACGCCGATCAGGCGGGTGCTGGGAGTGAGCGCGGCAGTGACCACGCCTGCCCCGGCTAGTTGGCCTCCTCCTCCCAGGGGGAGGACCAGCACGTCCAGCGGGCCGGTCTGTTCCAGCAGCTGCAGAGTGGTGGTAGCCGCGCCGGCGATGACGTCGTGGTGGTCATAGGGCGGGATGAGGGTGAGTCCGTGCTCGGCAGCCAGCCGGTTGGTCAAGGTGAAGCGGTCGTCGGTGTAGCGATCGAAGGTCACCACCGTCGCGCCGAGGTGCCCGACCGCAGCGAGTTTGGCCGGTGGGGCATCGGCGGGCATCACGATCAGGGCGGTGGTGTTGAGCATGGCAGCGGCGGTGGCCACGGCTAGGGCATGGTTGCCCGAGGAGAACGCGATCACTCCGCGGGCGAGCTGCTCGGCGGGTAGGCAGGCCAGGGCGTTGTAGGCGCCGCGGAACTTGAACGACCCGGTGCGCTGCAGGTTTTCGCATTTGACCAGCACCTGCCCGCCGGTGTGGTCGTCCAGGACGGGTGCGCGCACGACTGGTGTGGTCACCGTTACCGCGGCCAGGCGCGCAGCGGCGGCACGTACGTGGTCCACGGTTACCATCTGCTCGGTGGCTGGTATGGGCGGGGTGGTCATCGGGTGGGTACCTTTCGGCGAATGTCGCGCATGGTGGGAATAGCACGTGTGTCGGACGAGACGGGACCGGTGACCGGTACGGGCGGGATGTGGGAGGGCAGGCGGCCGGTACGCAGCAGCAACGCCAGGGCTACGGTGCCCGCTGCACCGGTGGCCGCCAGGGCGATCCACACCAGCCACGGCCACCCGCTGGACAGGCCTACGTCCCACACCAGGCCGGTGGCCAGGTTGCCGGCGGTGATGCCAATGCCGGACAGGGTGTTGTAAAAGCCATAGTGCGTGGCCACCAGGCGACCGTCAGCCAGCACGACGATGGTGTCCATCTCGAAGGGGTAGGCGATCGCGGTGCCCAAAGTCAGCAGGACCGTGGTACCCACCGCGGGCGCCAGCGCCAGCGCCGCCCCGGCCATGGTCGTCGGTGCGGCGGGGGCCAAGTGTGCGGTGAGTACCAGGGGCACAAACGCCGCGCTCATCAACGCCACGCCGGTGGTGACCGACCGGCCGGGACTGAAGCGGGCTTTGGCCCACGCGGTCAGCCGTACCTGCCCCAGAACGGCCACTACTGCCGAGACGGCGAACAGCACGCTGCTGCCGGTATCCCCGCCCCCGCCCAGCACGCGCCCGGCCTGCAAGGGCAGGGCCAGGTAGATCTGCGCGGACAGGATGTAGGAGGTGATCATCGCCAAGGAGAACAGCAGGAACGCCCGGTTGCCGACCACCATCCGCCAGTCGGCCAGCACCCCGGCCACTCCAGTGGAGTGCTGGGTATCGCGGTCGGGAACCCGCGCAGGCAACGACCGTAGTTGCAGAACCGTCAGCGCGGCGAAGATAGCCGCGGCGGTCAGACACACCACACGGAAGTCCAGCATGATCAACGCCAGTCCGACCACCGGCCCGACCAGTATCCCGGCCTGGTAGAAGACGTTGAACACCGCGAACGCCTCCACGCGGCGCTTCCCGGCGTCCGCGGCGAGGTAGGCGCGCACCGCCGGGTTGAACAACGCCCCGGCCAGGCCGGTGGCCACCGAGGCGGCCAGCACCGCGGGCAGCGTCTCCACCACTCCCAGCAGACCGAAGCCCACCGTGCGCAGCGCACAACCGGCGACGATCATCGGCTTGTAGCCGAGCCGGTCGGCCAGGGTGCCGCCCAGCAGGAACAGGCCCTGCTGGCTCAGCGTGCGCACCCCCAGCACCAGCCCCACCGTCCACGCGGCCATGCCCAGCCCATCGGCCAGGTGGTTGGCCAGATAGGGCATGAGCATGTAGAAGCCGAGATTGATGCCGAACTGGTTGATCACCAGCAGCTGCACACTGCCCGAAAAGGAGCGGAACTGCCCCCAGGTGCCCGTCATCACCGGGCACTCAGATGGGTCAGACGCGCATCGGTGACCGGATCGACAACGGTCATGCAGCGTGTCCACCGCCCCACGACCCGGTCCGCGGGGTGGGTGATGTGCTCGGGATGGTCGGGAGGATGCCCGAGCAGATCGTGAGCCCCGCAAAACGCATCGCTGTAGACGGTGTCGAAATAGCGGTGCGGCCCGTCGGGAAAGATCGCCGCGATGCGGGTCTCCGGCGGCAGCGTCCGCGCCAGCCATCCGGCTACCAGGCCGACCGCCCCCACACTCCACCCGCCGCTGGCGTAGTGGTGCGCGGCCAGCGCCCGGCAGGTCCACACCGCTTCGGTGGCGTTGACCCAGTGCACCTCGTCGAACGCCGAATAGGCGACGTTGCGGGGGTAAATACTACTGCCCAACCCGCGCATCAGGCGCGACGCGGCAGGCTGACCGAAGATGGTGGATCCCACAGTGTCCACCCCTACCAGCCGCAACCGCGGGCAGAACTCGCGCAACATCCGGCTGACCCCGGCGGAGTGCCCACCGGTGCCCACACTGGCCACCAGCACGTCCACACGCCCCAACTGCGCCACCAGCTCCACCGCCAGCGGCTCGTAGGAGGCGACGTTGTCAGGGTTGTGGTATTGGTCCGGGCACCACGCGCCGGGCTCGGCGTCCAGCAGCTGACGCACTCGACGGCGCCGCGCCTCCTGCCACCCACCGACCGGATCCGGCTCGGCCACGATGTCGACCTCGGCACCGTAAGCGCTGAGCATGTGCACCATCATCGGTTCCATACCCGGATCGGTGACCACGGTGACCGGATGCTCGTAGACGATGCCGGCCAGCGCCAGCCCCAGCCCCAGCGTGCCGCTGGTGGACTCGACGATCCGTGCACCCGGCGCCAGCTGGCCACGCTTGCGGGCACACTCCACCATGTGGAGCGCGGGCCGGTCCTTGATCCCGCCAGGGTTGTGGCCCTCCAGCTTGGCCCAGAAACCCCGCCCGTCGTCGGTGAACGGCTCGTCGATCCACAACACCGGCGTGTTGCCCACTGCCCCCGCAGGGGTATGACACGGCGCTGCGGACGACGACAGCACCAGCCTCGCCGAGGACGGCACCACCTGCTCGGACAGGGTCAACTCATGTTGTGTGGCAACAGCAGCATGAGAACGAACGCTCATCAGTCGAAAATCCTCTTCGGGAGTGTCGCGATGCGGAAACGGTCATCTCGGCTAGCCGAAAGCGCCCGGCACTCTCACCGCGACCGCCTCAGCCGCCCGCGTGCTCACACACAGGGAAGAGGGAACACAGTGCTGTGTCAGACGCTGCAGTGACCCGTCACCGTCGCGACACACCCACCCGCACCAGCAACTCGGCACCCGCTAATGTACGAACCACGCCGACGGCTGCGGCCGGAGGCCGACTCTGCGCAGACCACGCCGCTACGACCACGGCCGCCGCCGGAACCGAATCCAATCCGGGTACCGACGCCGACGGCGGCTGCACGCCGAGCAGGTCCATGCCACCCGGCCCGCACGAATGATCACCATGCCGAGGCGGCGTACCGGCGTACTCAGCCCACTGATCGGCATCACGGTCGGCAACCGCGTGGGCATCACCCTGACGGTCCACGCCGCCGGCATCGGCCTCCTGATGGGAGGCCCTGTCCACCACGATCGCCGCGCCCGCGGCGCCACCCGAGAAGGTGTACGCCGTCGGCTCGGTGTGACCAGGACACAGCAGCGCACCGACCAGAGCAAGCACCGCCGCCACCACCATCAACAGCAACCGCCACCATGATCGTGGGCCGTGAGCAGCAGCGGTCGACACACCCTCCACCCTACCCAAGCCGTGACGCACCGCACCGAGTCCGCGACTTGACGTAAAACAATAGGACAAACATGCGCATGGGGTAGCCAACCGGCAGGATTCGCGCCCGTCCGGTCGATGCGCCCGGCATCCAGGCCGGGGCGACCACAGCTTCCTGACCTGCCAGAGGTCAACCGACCGAGATCGTCATCCGTCGATGCGGCTACGTCGTGCTGCCCGCCCCTGCCGGGCCGGCGCGTAAGAAACAACCTTGAGTTGCGCAACGCGAGGTCGCGCAGTGTGAGCGAGACGGCACGAATGGAGGGTCGATAGGGGCTGTAGTCGCCGTACGCCGTCCGTCGATGGCTCACCGAAGGCCAT
>NZ_CAAAFO010000153.1:8463-9086 GCF_900634715.1 Candidatus Protofrankia californiensis
AAGTCGGTCGATCCGAAGACTCCGGTCGGGTTCACCCGGCAACAGGATCCGAAAGGTCCGGGCGACGGGCGGCCCCATGGGCATTCCGTCGACACAAGCTCCACTGATTCGATAGCCGCCGCTCCATTCGCGTCTGCCAGTTCAGTGGTTTCGGCGGTTGATTCCTGCTGAGCAAGGAGACTCGGCGGCTTTGTCGGCGACTCGCTTTACCACCATCCCCAGTCCGGCCCGAGGCGTCCTCCGCGTGGGTCCTTTCCCGCTGGTTACGTCCCGATGACCATGATTGGATCATCGTCGCCGTATGGACCATTGGGCGTCGGTTGCGTGCCCGCGGGCAGCAGTCCGAGGGGTCACCGGCGCTCATCATCGCGAACACGGCTCCCTCCTCGTCATCGATGTGCTGCAAGCTGGTCTAGTACGACCAACGGTAGCAGGCGGCAATGGTGGCGCAGCGGCCCTTGAACCCTGGGCGCGGAGCAGTCCAACGACCGCAGCGTCCGTCGGGCAGCGATGGCCGAGCGGCAGGGCGCGTAGAGAGAGACCACGTCTGCAGACCCCCATGGCAAGGTCGGTGTCGCCGTGCCGGACGAATCCCAGGATTTCCTGTGCGTGCTCACCGTCCG
>NZ_CAAAFO010000153.1:9447-9979 GCF_900634715.1 Candidatus Protofrankia californiensis
CACAGGACCCGCCCACTCTGCGGCGGTGTTTCGCCGCCAGCTCACAGCCGCTATAGCCGCTGAACACCTGATCATCGTCACACGACACATTCACCCGCTGTTGGTACACTTACTGATCAGAAATTAGGCTACTGGGCTGGAGAAATCGCAACGTCGCTCCTGGAATTCTGCTGGCAGTACCACCTGGTGATGTTGTGACGCCCTGCCGTCGCTGGGATCGAATGATCAAATCTCCATAGTCCGGGAAATTTACTCTCAATAATCGGACGCCTTTTGTAGTCCAGTAGCCTGGTTTCGTTTTAGTATCATCCCTCACGTGCGATCATCGATCGTTGACGCTACACCACTTACGATTCTGCATCGTAGGTCCTTCGACACTGCGCGGGCATGCGTATCAGCACCTGTCACCGGTACACGGGACTGTCCAGGAAAAGACTGAGGTGGAAACGTTCCGAAGTGGATTACCGGCCGGGGCACTGCCAGAGCTCCGGCAAATTTGCTTGTCAGCAAGTCATGATGGTGTGAAGCGGCC
>NZ_CAAAFO010000153.1:10350-11717 GCF_900634715.1 Candidatus Protofrankia californiensis
GTTCGGGCCGGCGGGAGAGGCGCCGTAACCCTTTCGCGATGTTGGTGGTGCCAGTCAGTCGGAGGATGCTGACGGCGAGGTTGTGCAGGCTGGCCGTGACGCGTGAGCCGTTGCCTGTTCGGATCTGGCTGTGGCCCTCGGCGAAGGTGACGTCACGGACCCAGTGGAGACGGCTCTCGATGTGCCGGTGGTCGCGGACGGTGTCGGCGATCTCGGCTGGGCTGATCTGAGTGGCGTCCAGGTCGGTGACGGCGTAGACGGTTTCGGTGTGCCAACGGCCGGCCGGGTAGAGGCCGTCGGCGGCGGACGATCTCCGACGGCCTGGACCGCGTGCGGGAACAGGATGCCGGCCTGGATCTCGGTGACCTTCAGGGCGCGGATCTCGTCCCGGCCATGGCCGCGGGTCCGGTCAGCGGGAGGATTTCCTTCCAGGGCAGGGACGAGTAGGTCGTCGACCCCCTGCGCGCTCCGCGGACGCATAGCTCTACTATGAGAAATAGTTGTCGTTCGATGCGGATCCGTCAGTTCAGTGGTGTCGGTTGTCGGTTCCGGTGGGGGAGGGAGACCCGGTGGCCAGCGGGGCGGTGCCGACGCGGGCGATGGTCCGCTTGGTGCTGGTGTACCTGGCGCTGGCCGGGTTGTTCGTCATGCATGGCGTGGTGGCCGGGCTGGGATGCCCCGGCGGCACCGGCGCGTCGGGGTCGGCGATGGCGGTACACGGCTCGGCCGCCGGTCACGCGGTCTCGCCAGCGCTCCGCATGCCGGTACCCGTCTCGATGAGCGGCCACGAGCCCTCCGCGCTGCCGCCTCCGGCGGCCACGGTAACGAGCGATGTCAGCAGCGTCGGCGGGCATGGCGCGTTGTGCGTGTCGTCACCTCCCCGGCAGGGGCTGGCCGGGCTGCTGATCCTCCTGCTCGCTGTCGGTGCGGTCGCGCTGGTGTGGCCCGCCCGGGAACGGAACGCCGGTGCCAACCGTGGGGGTCGTAGACGCCGCGCCCCACCGCTGGCCGGTTCGTGTCTGCTGGTAAGGGTGTGCGTGTCCCGGACGTGACAGGCCGCCATCGGCCGGAGCCGATGGCTCGGGCCAGTCGACGACGTTCCTGTCCTCCCGCACGCGACAGTCGCGTGCCATCCGGGAAGATCACCGATTTCAATGCTCACATTGCTGTATTCGCGTGCTCGCATCCTGTATGCACCTGTCCGTCTACGTTCCGCTTTCGTGGCGGCCGGTGTCACCGTTGTAGTCGGGGTGGCAGCCGCCGCCTGCGGCGGTAGCTCCACGACCATGCCGACGATGGAGCACCCCACGGCGTCGCCCGCGCCGTCGGGGCACGCCGGGATGTCGGGCATGGAGGAGCTGCCGGCC
>NZ_CAAAFO010000153.1:12025-18418 GCF_900634715.1 Candidatus Protofrankia californiensis
GGCCGCACCTTCGCTGGTGCCCAACCAGCCGACCTCGTTCCGGTTCCAGATCGTGGACAAGGCCGGCGCGCCGGTCACCGCGTTCAAGCCGGACCAGACCAAACTGATGCACCTCTATCTGATCCGGTCCGACCTGACCGGTTTCCAGCATGTACACCCGACCATGGCCGGTGACGGGACCTGGACAGCACCTCTCCAGGCGGTGCAGCCGGGCGCGTACCGGGTGTACGCCTCGTTCATCACCACGAACACCTCAGGCGAGGACGTGCCGCTGGTCCTCAGCCAGCAGGTCGCCGTTACCGGTGACTCCTCGACCACACCGCTCCCGCCGGCGTCGACCACGACCCAGGTCGATGGCTACACCCTGACCCTGGCCGGCGAGGTAGTGGCCGGGGCGGCGCACACCCTGACGGTCACCGTGTCCAAGGACGGCAGCCCCGTCACCGACCTGCAGCCCTACCTGGACACCTACGCCCACCTGAGCGCCTTCCACGAAGGCGACCTTGCCCTCGCGCACCTGCATCCAATGGGCGTGACCAACGGGGCGGGCGGCGGCCCAACCCTGTCGTTCGAGGCAATGCTGCCGAAAGCCGGCAGCTGGCGACTGTTCGTGCAGTTCCAGACCGCGGGTGTGCTCCACACCGCCGCGGTGACCCTCCCCGTCAGCTGACCGGAGCCGGGAACCGTCAGGGAGGCAGCCCCTGACGGTTCCCGGCTTTCCCCATTCGGATGACCGACGGTGTCGACCACGGGCCCGGCATCCCGGCTCCGTGTGCGTCGGCCCGCACGGGTGTGGATTCAGCCGACGGGTACAGGCGTTGCGTCCTCGCTCGGCCGGGTGACCGGCTCCGGTGGGGTGGTAGGCAGAGGCAGGCGTTTGAGGAGCAGGGCGTTGACCGCGACCAGCAGGCTCGATCCCGACATCGACAGTGCGGCGATCTCCGGTCGGAGCACCAGGCCGAACGCCGGCTCGAACACGCCCGCAGCGATGGGCAACGCGACCGCGTTGTAACCGATCGCCCAGCCCAGGTTCTGCCGCATCTTGCCCACGGTGCCCTGGCCGATCCGCAACGCGACCCCGACGTCGAGCGGGTCGGAGCGCATGAGCACGACGTCGGCGGTCTCGATGGCCACGTCGGTGCCGGCGCCGATCGCAATGCCGAGATCAGCCTGGGCGAGGGCGGGAGCGTCGTTGACGCCGTCGCCGACCATCGCGACCCGATGACCGGCGCGTCGCAGCTTTGTGATCGTGGTGGCCTTGTCGCCGGGGAGCACCTCGGCGATCACGGAGTCGATGCCGAGCTGGCCGGCGATCCGGCTCGCCGTGGCCTGGTTGTCGCCGGTGAGCATGACGACCGCGAAGCCAGCGTCGTGCAACGCCCGCACGGCCGCCGCAGCGGTGGGGCGCGGCGTATCGGCGAGCCCGATGATCCCAGCGGGCTCGCCGTCCACCGCGACGCCCACCACGGTCCGGCCCCCCGCCGCCAGCCCGTTCCACCGCCCGCCGAGATCATCCAGCGGGACGCCCTCCTGCTCCATCAGCCGGTGGTTGCCGACCACCACCCGATGTCCGTCGACGGTGGCTACCGCACCACGGCCGGCGCGGTTGACGAACCCATCCGTACGGGCCTTCGGAACGCCGCGCGACTCGGCGTAGGCCACCACCGCCGTCGCCAGCGGATGCTCGGACTCGCGCTCGACTGCGGCGGCGAGGCGCAGCAGCTCCTCCTCGACGCACCCATCCGCGACAATCACATCGGTGACTTCGGGTTCGCCCGTGGTCAGGGTGCCGGTCTTGTCCATGACGACGATGGTGATCCGGGCGGATGTCTCCAGCGCGGTGGCGTTCTTGAACAGAATCCCGCGGCGGGCACCGAGCCCTGTCCCGACCATGATCGCGGTAGGGGTGGCCAACCCGAGGGCGTCCGGGCAGGTGATGACCACGACGGTAATCGCGAACAGCAGCGCCGCAGAGACCGGTGCGTCCGAGAACACCAGCCAGACCCCCAGCGTGGCGGCGCCGCCGAGCAACGCGACGAGGACAAGCCAGAACGCCGCCCGGTCGGCCAGCCGCTGACCGGGCGCCTTACTGTTCTGCGCCTCCTGGACAAGCGCGACGATCCGCGCGAGTGCGGTGTCCGCGCCGACCTTGGTGGCGCGGATCCGCAGCGTGCCGGTCGTGTTGACCGTGGCACCGATCACATCGGAGCCGGGCTGCTTGTGGACGGGCAGGCTCTCGCCGGTGACCATCGACTCGTCGACGTCGGACTCACCCTCCTCGACCACCCCGTCCACGGCAGTTTTGGAGCCGGGGCGGACGAGCAACAGGTCACCGACCACCACCTCAGCGGTGGAAACCTCGACCACCTCGTCGTCACGGACCACCAGCGCAGCGTCGGGGGCCAGCTCAAGCAGCGTGCGGATCGCGTCGTTGGCTCCGCCACGGGCACGCATCTCGAACCAGTGCCCGAGCAACACGAACGCGGCCAACAAAGCGGCGGCCTCGTAGAACACCTCGCCGCCGGCATCACTCAACGTGATAACGACCGAGTACATCCAACCCGTACCGATCGCCACCGCAACCAGCACCATCATGTCCAGGGTGCGGGCCCGCAGCGCGCGTACCGCGCCATCAAAGAAGATCCACGATGAGTAGAAGATCACTGGCAGGCTGAGTAACAGCTGAAACCACTCGTCACTCAGATCGAACGGTGCGGCAATGGTGAAGTGCAGCACCTGTCGGCCGATCCGCGACCACAACAGGATCGGCACCGCGAAGACCACCGCGACCAGGAAACGGTTGCGCATGTCGGCGACCATCCCCGCCATCGACATCGCACCGTGCCCGCCATGGCCGATTGCCTCGGCCGGAGAGCTCACTCGAGCTTCCGGTGCGGCGGCATGGCCGGGGCCTGTGGGCGTGGGCTCGGCAAGCGGATCGCAGACGTGTTTAGGTACCGACTGTCCGCGACAGTGATAACCGCAGTTACGGACCCAGACGGCCAACTCTGCCGCTGACGTGTACGTGGGGTCGAAGCGAACCGTCGCCGTCTGCGAGACCGGATTCGCCTCCACCCGGCGGACACCGGGCCGGCGGCTCAGCGCGGCCTCAACCCGTGCCTTTTCGCTTGCCCACCCGAGCCCCGCAACCTCCAACACGGCGGTCGCCGAGACCCCGCAGGCACGCTCGTCCTGTCCTGCCCCCCGTGGACGGTCCGTCATCATGGATCTACTCCTGCCCGGCCGATCGGTACACCGAACAGCAGAGGCCGTCCCGGGTGGGCAGCGCAGCAACTCGACAGGTCCCGCGACCGCAGTCGTACTCTACCCCTGTAGGATATATAGCCCAGGCGTGTACGACTCGAACCGTCTGGACCATGTGCGGTGCCTGTCGGGTCCTCGCGGTCTCCACCGGGGGCCACTGGCGTTGTAACCCGGTAGCTTTCGCCGAGAAACCAACGAATATGCCCGGGGCACGGTTGTCCCCCCGAGTAGTCAAGATCTTCAGCTTGGCGTCCTGTGCTAGTGCGATGTTCCTCAAAGTCGGTAGATAAAACAGCGTCGCAGGGTGCGGGTCGACGAAGCGGGACGAACTTCGGCCATACTGAGCGAGACAGAGAACACTATGGCCGCGCTCAGGAAGTCCTTGAAGCAGATGATGCGCGAGCAGAGCGTCTGACTGCCGTAACAGGCTGCCGCTATCCGGCGGAGCGATACTGCGCGGACCGGTACGGTGGATTTGTCAGCTGTCGAGTCCACCCGCAACACGATCAGTAGCGACGGGTCCTGCTTCGCGCCTACGGCGAGCACCGGGGTGGCCGCGGCGGCTTCGGCCGCGTGGAGGTGTTCTGCGAACGCACGCAGTTCGCTGAAGGGCCCGGCCTGATCACCTGCGGGAAGATCGAACGCCATGCGTGAGGTCGCCGCCGCCTAACGGCGGTCGGAGCTGGCATCCCGGACTCTCACGGCGGAGTGCCGCAGCCGGCCGGAAGCCGTCTGGCCGGCTGCGGTCTCCTCGACTGTGGGCGCGTTCAGTTGGAGACGACGAGCCGAATGAACTGTTTGTCGATGACGACCCCGTCTGCCAGGTCCTCGTCCGGGGTTCCGGCAGGGTAGGCGGTGATGGTGGGCTGGGCGGTGCGGTCGCGATCCCAGGCGCGGATCTGCTCGCACAGGCGTTCAGCGAGTCGGGTTCCGGCCGGGCCGTGGCCGATGGCTCCGAGTTCCCAGCGGCGTTCGGTGGCGTCGGGGTCGGGGCCGCGGAGGGTCAGGTAGGCCAGTGAGTCGCCGTCGACCAGGGCGGGGCTGCGATATGTGAAGGCGGGATTGCACAGGCCGGCTTCGGCGGCGGCGGGTTCGGCGGCGAAGCGGCAGGTTCCGGGTTCGGCGCCGGTCAAACGAGGCCAGATGAGGTCGGTGGATTCGTTGGGGACAACGGATGCTCCCGACCAGACAGTGGTCGCGGGCTGCGCGAGAATCCCGTGCAGCGCGGCGGGGTCGATGGGCTGGTCACGGTCGAAGTACAGGGCGACATCGTCGGCGATTTGGCCGGTGCGTTCCCCGTCCTGGCCGTCGCCGATCATCGGGATGAAGCCGCAGAGCTGGCTGTCGGTGGCCCGCAGGACGCCGTCCTGGTGGACGAAGGCCACACTGCGGGCCTGGCCGCGCCAGTGCAGCGGCACGACGAGCCGGCCGCCGGGCGCGAGCTGGTCCCGCCACCCTGGCGGCAGGTCCCAAGGCCCGACGGTGACGATGATGTGATCGAAGAGAGCCTGGTCGGGGGCACCGAGGGCGCCGTCGCCGGTGAGCACGCGCACGCGGCCGTAGCCGGTGGCCTCCAGCGCGCGCCGGGCCTGCTCGGTCACGTCCGGATGGATGTCGATGGTGGTCACCTGGCCGGTCTCACCGACGAGTTCGGCCAGCAGCGCGGCGTTGTAGCCGGTGCCGGCACCGATTTCCAACACCCGGTCACCAGGGCGAGCATCGAGTTGGCCGAGCATCATCGCCACCACGGTGGGCACGGAGGCGCAGCTGGCGGGCCTGCCGCCAGGGCCGCCGGGCTTGGTGGTGATGGACTTGTCGGCGTAGGCGTCCTCGATGCTGGCGTTGGGCACGAACAGGTGGCGGGGCACCGTCCGCAGCGCCCGCTCGACGCTGGCCGAGCGCAGGTAGCCGGCGGCGTCGATGCGGTCGACCATGCGGTTACGCAGGTCTTCGGGCTGGGTATCGGTCGTGGCGGTCATCCGTTTCCTTCCGTGCGCAGTATCTCAAGGGGCAGCGGGCCCCATTTCAAAGGGCAGCGGGGCCTCAAAGGGTCGGTGGGGCGAGGAGCAGACAGGCGTCCCACCGGGTGGCAGACGCCGTGTCGGCGCAGATGTGGCGGGTCAGCGCGATGCCCGCCGCGCCTTCCAACAGTCCGTCGCCGGTCGCCTGTGTCGTGCGGTGGAAGTGCTGCTCGAACCTGGTGTGCAGATCGGGCAGGACGGCGGCCAGGGCGCTGTCGGGACCGGCGTCAGCCGCCGCTCGCCGGGTGGTCTGGACAAGCCCGGCCCATCCGTGACAGACGCCGGCGTCGTTGAGCTGAGCCAGCTGCTTCTCGTTGACGAGGCATCCGGCCAGTGCGGACTCGGCCTCGTGCTGCCGCCGCCGGTCGCCCAGCGCCAGGGCGGCCACCTGCTGGGCACGAGCCAGTCCAGGGGTGCCGTAGCACCAGCCGGGTCGTTGCGGGCCGGGCTGCTGGACGGCCCCAGCCTTCCATTCGGCCGGGGAGATCATGCCGGGCCACCACCGTCGCCCCGGGGTGCCGCAGCGCCACTGGTCCAGCTCGGCGCAGATCCGGTCGATCGCCTCGGCATGACCCGGCACGATGATCCCGAGCCTCATCGCGGTGGCCAGCAACGCCAGTGGCCCGCTGATGCCGTGAGCGAGACCCAGATTGCTGTGGCCGCCCGGCCACGCGGGAGAGGGCTGGTCGCCGGGGCCGTGACCGGTCCACCATCCCGGCAGCCGCTGGCCGCCGACGGTCGCGGATTCCGTGGCCAGACCCACCAGGTAGGACAGGACCTCGGACAGCAGTTCGGTGTGATGGGTCTGGAGCAGGTACACGCCGATCCCGGTCAACCCGTTGATCAGGTCGAACTCGCGCAGTTCTGCCAACTGCCCGCGCTCGATCCGCTCGTATGCCCGGCCCAGGCGCTGCCGGGTGAGTGCGGTGATGTGGCCGTCCAGGGTGGCCAGCGCGGCGGCGTAGGCCGGGTGGTTGGCCGCGCGAAGGACGAAGGCGACAGCCGGAGCACCCCGGAACAGGCCGCAGGCGTCGGGGTCGGCGACAACGGGGCTGCGGGTCATCGCGGTGACCCACTGGTGGGCTGTGTCCCAGCCTTCGATGCCGGC
>NZ_CAAAFO010000153.1:18730-19557 GCF_900634715.1 Candidatus Protofrankia californiensis
GCGGGCGATATGCAGCAGCGCGATCCCGGCGGCTCCGTTGGACAGTGACTGGCTCCAGTCCGGTGAGGGATCGTGCCCCGGTGGTCGGGCGAGCGGATCGGTGCGCGTCACCGGCCCTCACCGCCGCCCTGGTGGCGGGTTTGCCAGGCCAGTGCCGCCTGACGGGCCAGACGGCGGCAGGTGCGTTCGCCGTCCGGGTCGATGCCGAGGGCCCGGTTGTGGTGCATGTGCAGCAGCGACTCCACCACGCGGTCGAGGTCCGCGTCCGTCGGCAGGTGCTTGCGGTAGGTGGCCAGCGTGTCGGCGCGGGCCTGCCAGGCGTGGTCGACCGCTGCGGCCCAGCCGGGCACTTCCCGCAGCGCTCCCATGTCGGTGGCTAACCGAATGGCCTGGCCGGTCACCGCCCGGTCCGTGGTGGGTGTGGAGGGGACGGGTCGGGCGGCCAACCAGTCCATCGCCTCGGCGTGCTCGCCGACAAGGCCGGTGACGATGCCGACCATGTTCGCCACGGCCAGCGCGGTGGGGTGTGCGGCGGCGGTGGTGGTGGTCAGGTCCCGCAATGCGGTGGCGACGAGATGGGAGTCGGCGACGAAGACGTCCTCGGCCGCGTTCATCGCCGCGCCGTGCCCGTAGCGGCCGATTTCGGGATAGTAGGTGTCGATGACCAGCTGTCCGACGATGCCTGCCTGTCGCATCCGCTGCGCCCACTCCCCCACCCTGTTTGTGCACGTAGCGTAGTGGTGGCGGTTGGTCCGGATGCGCAGCCGGAGGTGGTCGGTCTCCTGCGAGCTGCGGTAGCGCAGCCACCAGCACGAGGGCTCGGTGTC
>NZ_CAAAFO010000153.1:19926-22048 GCF_900634715.1 Candidatus Protofrankia californiensis
AGGGTTGGGCGCGGCGGCGCGGGTTGTGACAAGGGGTAGCGCGATTTCGTGGGCGTAGCCGTCGATCCACCCGTACTCGGCTGGTGGGGTGGCCGCATAGAGGATGGCTTGGCCATACCGCTTGAGGTGGGCATGCAGGAGGGTGGCGTGCGCGGGTTCGTCGAGGGTCAGGCGCAGCGTGCGGTCTGCGTCGCGCAGCTCAACCACCTCGGGGCACCCCCAGCGCTGCCGCCACCGGTCGAGCACCTGCCGCCAGTGGTCTGGACCGGCCTGGCCTTGCGGCAGGTCGTCGGTGGTCAGCCGCCACTGTGTCGGGGACAAGATGGTGCGCCGGTAGCGCACCCGGGGCAGGAACGGCAGCCGGATGTGCGGACCCCAGTCGAACTGGTACCAGGCGGCGGAAAACGCCCGTGGCAGGTGAGCCAGGAATCGGGCCAGCGGCGAGGGCTGCTTGTCCAGCGCGAGCGCGTGAAACACCTGCGGCTCAATGATTTGGCGGCGCGAGAGGCTGACCAGGTGCAGCCGGTCGCGGGTTGCGGTGATGGCCAGGTCGTCGACCGCGATGAGGCTGGTGTCGGCGGGTTCGCGGTGCTCCCCGAGCGGGAGCAGGTGGTCGAGGTAGGCCGGGACACGGCAGACGTTCTCCGCGTGCGGGTACAGCGGCCCGAAGGACATCTGTACGCGCAGCGCGCCGTCGGTGGCGGCGGGCAGTGCCCTGTACGCCTGCGCGAGGCCGGAGCCGGTGGCCGTCGGCGTGAATCGCGACGTGAGGGTGCCAGCGGAGCGGGCGGGAGCGACCGTGAGGAGGAAGTCGCCATGCTGAAGCGCCGTGGTGCTGGCGGCGTGAATGCGGGCGGACAGCTCGACGTGCGGCGGGATGTAGCGCTCGTCGAACGTCTCGTCAGTTAACTCGCTGACCTGCTCATCGGTGAGCACGATCTCGCGGGTACCGTCGGCCATCGCCTGCCAGGCCAGCGCCAGCAGCCGCTCGTCCCGCTCCGGGATACCCGGTATCGGTGCGTACAGCACGCTCCCGCGATACCCCGCCGGATAACCCAGGCCGGCGTCCGGGTCGAGCACCTCGGCCAGCGGCACCAGCGTGCCGGTGCCGTACCGGTCGACGAACGCGGCATGGAAGGCGTGCCAAGCTGCTTCACCTGTCGGCTGCCGCGTCAGGCACAGCAGCGCGCTGGCAGCCCGCTCCATTTCACCGCGACCTGGTTCGGCAGCTGCACCGCGCAGTCAAGCAGCAGGTCCACCGCCAGCGGCGTGCGCCCCTCCGGCGAGAGTTCTCTCATCCGGTCCGTGATCGCCGCGCGGACGCGACTCTGCTCGGCCCGCGTGGTTGTCTCGTGGTTGTGGTGGCGCAGGTCCGCCAGCAGGACGTCCAGGTCGTGCACCAGGGACGCGAGGGCCGGCAAACTCCCGGCGCCAGCGTGGTGCAGCCGGTCCATGAGGTGAGCGAACGGATCGGTGACCGTGAATGAGGCGCGCAGGCTGGTCAGCAGGTAGCCGTGCCGCACCAGTTCGGTGAGCATGCCCCGCGTCGTTGACCGGTCGACGGAGAAGCCCTCGGCCAGCGTGTCGATCAGGGCCCCGAACCGGACAGGCGTTGCCGCCAGGTCGTGGACCGCCGCGACCGCGCTGGTATAGCGAATGGTCACCCGGTTCGGCCCTTGCGGTACTTCCAGTCGCCCTCCACGCCGGACAGCCAGATCGGTGACCACTACGTCGAGCCGTTCCAGCAGCTCGGGGCAGCGTTCAGCGCGAGCGATGATGTCAGCCAGCCACCCGGTGTCGACGCGGGCCACCCCTCGGTGATCCGCGCCCCAGTCCACCTGGGTCGTCTTGCCCAAGCTCACCGGGGCCACACCGGCGAACAGGCCGAAGGGGGTGGGGCGGCCGATGCTGCGCAGCAGGTAACGCGCGGTGGACAGGGTGGCGCTTCGGATCTGCTTGCCGCCAACGGTACGACCGGCGTGGATGGCGTCGACGCCCTCTCCCAGGGACGGGCTGGCTTGCCGCACAGCGTCGGCGAGATCAGGGCGGGACCACATCTGGTCCAACCAGTGCCGGCACGCATCTGTGTCGGTCAGGTCGGGCCACCAGTCCACGACATCGC
>NZ_CAAAFO010000153.1:22371-24098 GCF_900634715.1 Candidatus Protofrankia californiensis
TCAGCGGCGCGGCTGCCGCCCGAAGCAACGCAACGTCGATGTGTCGGTAGAGCGGCTTCCTGTCGCCGGCACGCATCCAGTCCTCCGGGCCGTCGAGAGCGGGTGGGGAAAGCAGGGGCCGGAGGATGTCGTCCCGGCCCCTGCTCCACAGCCGGGCAGCGGATCTCACACGCCGCCGGTGACACACGCCGAGGCGCAGGTGGGGTTACAGCCGTCGTCGGTGTTGCCCTTGCAGCCAGCGAGCGGATGCCCAGGGGGCACATCGGTGATGACCTGTACGTCGAGATCGAACGCGTCCTCGACAGTGCCAGCGGTCGTGGGTAAAAGCGCGGTTGCGGACATCGGTCCCTTCCTCGTTGCAGGGATAGATCCTCATCAAACCTGGCCACGAAAGCATTGCCGGGCAAGGCTTCCCGGCCAGGGGCTTGGTCCGCGACCAAGATCGCCAAAGCGGAATCGCGCTACATCCGCGACGCCTACCATCGGCTGGTGCTCGGACTGTCTCTCTCTGACTCGAACCCGGAGCGCGACGAGGGCAAGGCCGAGCTGCCCGTAGTGAAAGAGCAGCTTTCAGGTGCGGTTGTCGTGTCGGAATCAGGCGAGTGCAGCAGGGTTTCGACGATGCTGCTCACAGCTTTCGGCCCACTCCTCCATAGATCCAGACCTGGTCTTGTTCCTCCGGGATGTCGGCCTCAGGACGCCAGGCCGGTACCTTGACGAGACCGGGATCGACCAGCTCGCATCCGTCGAAGAACCTGGCAATATTCTGGTGATTGCGGACGGTTAGCGTGGACGTCGCGTCTTCGTACGCTTTAACGACCTCGTCCGCGGTTTCGGGCTTCAAGTCGCCGGTCGCGTGGGACATGGCGAGGTAACTGCCGCGCGGAAGCGCGTCGAGAAGAATCTTGACGATTCCGGCCGGGTCCTCCTCATCCTTGATGAAGTGAAGAACGGCGATCAGAAGAAGAGCTACCGGCTTTTGAAGATCAATCAGACCACGAGTGCCGTCCACGATGTCACGCGGACTGCGGAGGTCGGCGCGGATCACACGAGTCGTTCCGGTGGGTACCATGAGAGCGTTTGCGTGGGCGAACACGATCGGGTCGTTGTCCGCGTAGAGAACACGGGTTGTCGGCGCGATGCCCTGCGCGACCTCATGGACGTTATCAGCTGCGGGGAAACCGGTGCCGACATCGATGATCTGACGGATGCCGACCTCGCCGACCAGAAAGCGCACAACCCGCTCAAGATAATCACGGTTCGCCCGCGCCATGACTCTCGCTTCGGGCGCCGCCTGCAAGACCTTCTCAGCAGCCTCCCGATCCACCGGATAGTTGTCCTTGCCGCCGAGGTAGTAGTCGTACATGCGTGCTGGGTGTGGCCTGCCCGTCTCGATAGCAGGGGGTACCCAGCCATAGTCCTGCACGTGACTCTCCGTCCGACTTCGATCCCTTGACGCTCGGTGCGAGCGAATCCGACCTGTGGTCGCTGCTTATCCTCACACCCGGTAGGCGAGATTTGAACGTACCGATGTCGCACTCCTGTGGAACGTGCGCCGAATCGGCCAGCCCCTGAACCAGTTCAGGGGTCCAGACATCCACCTGGCGACGTAACCGACACGCTGGGACGAAGCCCGTTATTGCGCAGTTCTTCAGGGCCGGCCCTGGATCAGGGCGTGGGTACCGCTCGTGCGCCATTGCTTCCCGGTAGCGTCCAGCGTGGACAGC
>NZ_CAAAFO010000153.1:24473-28223 GCF_900634715.1 Candidatus Protofrankia californiensis
ACCTCGCTGTCGAGGCCGACGACGACATCCGACTTGAGGGTGCGCAGCGCGACCACTGGGCCGGGAAAGTAGGCCGTCAGGTCCGCGAACGGGGTAGTGGCGGGCCAGTCGTAGTCGCCGACCAGTCGACGGTAGTTCAAATCACCCTTCATGATGGTGAGCGCGGCGGAAGCGTACTCGCCAGCGAGATCGTCCGGCATGTGGTGGTAGGGCAGTGGCGCGCAGTAGTAGGAGTGAGTGCGAACGGCGAGATGACCGGTACCCATCGCCCGCCACAGACGTCTACCGATGTCGCCGGCCGCCCCGGGTGCGTTCACCATCCGACGCAAGCAGGCGATGACGTCCATCAACGTCGCGTCAGAAACATAGTACGGATACGGCTTGACGTGCAGCGAGACATGGCTTGCGTGGCCGGTCTCCAGCAAGTGGTCGGCCAGTATGAGATCAGGGAGCAGCTCCCGTCCGGCATTATCAGCAACCAGACAGACGTCACGCCGCTCGGCGGAGGTAAGTATCGGCCACATGAGCGCACTGTCATCCGCGACGAGGTCCGTCGCGCGTTCGCCGTGTCCGCTGGCCGACAGGCGAAATCCGAGATCCGCCCTGTTCCCCCAGAGGGACGCACTCACTAACGCATCGGCTCGTTCAACCGTGGACGACGATGCCAGCGTGTCGAGGATGGCCAACTCGGCGTCCAGCGATGCGTCGTTGAGCTCGGCACTCTTGAACGGCTCAAAAGGATCGACCCCGGACCAGGGGCCAGCGGCGAAGTAGCCGACCGCGGCGAGGAGTTTGCGGTAGAAATAGCTCTCGGCCCACAGGAACGGAACATCCCACCACCGCTGGCCGAACAAGCCACGGCCCCACGCTTCCCACGTGTCCGCATCGTGGGCGTCGTCGCCAAGCGGCTCGATCGTGCCGGTTGAAATCTCGTCCAGGAGCTGGTCAAGGGCTTGATGTTGGACAGGCTCGTAGGGGAAGGCGTTGCGAACCTTAGTGATCAAAGCCGGGTGTCGCTCGTGCAGGACGCCCCATGCGAAGGATCCCGGTACATTGCTCATGATCGGGAGTGCTTGCAGCTCGCCAGCCAGTTCGTCAACCCGTCCGGCGGAGCTGTCGGGAAATTTCTGACGTGCTTCGGGCATTGATCGCGGCTCCCGTACCCGTCGAATCGCCATGGTTCATCGTCAACGCGGTGACACCAGTGGCGCTGGCGACCACGATGCGTTCGGCGTCCGGGTCGAACGCCGCGCACTGGAGAGAAGCGCCCACCCGCACCGTTGCGACTTCGCGCTGCTCGTCCAGGGACCAGATCCGTACAGTTCCATCCGCCCCCGCCGACACTAACCGATCGGTATCCGGCGCGAACCCGAGCATAAGGACGCGTCCTGTATGCCCAGTCAGGTGTGCGGTATCCGTATTCCTGTCAAGGTCACGTACGTAGATGTCTCCGGCACCTGACCCGACCGCAACGCGGGCCCCGGGCGGGTCCACCGCGACCGTACGTGCCCAGCCCGCTGGATTCGTCCACCGGCCGAGCGGCTCGCCGCTGTCCGCCCGCCACAGGCTGACGGTCCCGTCACCGCCGCCCGCCACGAGCACGGTCCCGGCGTCGTCGAGCGCCATCGACCGCACCCGACCAGCCTGGGCGGATCGATCCCAGAGCAGGTCGCCGGTGGGTAGATCCCATACCCGTATGTGTCCTTCACGGGTGCTGGAAGCAAGGCGCGCCATGGACCGTGCGAGCACGACCGACCAGGTGCGCGTCTGCTCGACGTCGAGGTCCAGATGCCAGTTCTCGTCCCGTAGCATCCAGGCTCGAACTCGGCCGTTGCCACATGCCGCCGCCATGTAGTCGCCGCCGGCTGTCAAGGACCATACGCGGCCGGTGCCGATGCCATCGGACAGAGAGCGGTTCGGTGCGCCGGACGCGACGTCGCGAAGCTCGATCTCCCCATCGGCACGACCAAGGAGCACGAGGCGCCCCGAGTCTGCGAACGCGGCCGACCAGACCGTGTTCGATACGGATGCCAGTGCACTGACCCGGTCCGGGGTATCGGCCTCCCACAGGCGGACCCCGCCATCCTCGCATCCGGCGACGATCACACCGTCATCTGTCAGAGCGACAGAACGTACCCAGTCGACATCTCGTGGCATCTGCACTTCGCCCGCTGGCCCGTTGGCGTCAACAACGTGGATCTTCGCCTCCTCAGTTGATGCAAGGACCAGATCGCCTCGTTCGGACAGCACGACGCACCGGACACGATCCCCTGCAACATCTATCCGCCGGACGGGCGCAAGTTGGCGGTCGGCGACACTCCATATGAGCACGGACTTGTCTCCCGAGCCGGATGCTAGAAGCGGTGCTCGGGCAGCGAATGAGACTGACCGCACCCAGTCGCGGTGGGTCGCCTTCTCGCTGAGGAGTTGCCCGGTCTCGAGGTCGTACAGGCGGACGAACTCGTCCTCTCCGGCGGCGGCCACGACCGTCCCTCCGCAGCCGACCGCGACGGACCACACGGGACAGCCCGGCGTTTCCATGCCGCGAAGCAGCTTGTGGGACGTGACGTCCCACACGTAGACCTGCCCGTCCTCGGCCCCCGAGACGAGAACTCTGCTGGCGTCGGCGAACGCAATGCTCCTGACACGCCGTGTGTGGCCCACGAGCACACCGGCCGGCTCGCCGGTGCCTGTACGCCACAGGCGGATCACGCCGTCGTCGCCAGCGGACGCGATGGTCTCGCCGTCGGCCGAGAACGCGACTGCGAAAACCCAGCCGGTGTGTCCCCGAAAGGTACGGACCACGTCATGACTCTCAAGACTCCATAGCCGTACGGTTCCGTCCTCGCCGGCGGATGCAACATGTGCGCCGACGGCGGCTACGCCTACCACCGCCCCAACGTGCCCTCGCGGAACCATCCGTCGATCATCCTGGACCCAGGAAACATCCAATGACCCGCCAGTCGTAGCTGATATCTCCCGAAGCTGAGCAAGGGGGTCAGGAAGACTACCGGCCCGGAGGACAGCAGCGACCAAGGTCGTCGCTATATCGGCTTCGGTTCGGACGTCGTGCAGAAGATAGCTCGCCGAGGTAAGCGCGTGCGCTGCCTGCCAGGAACTGTGCGGTGGGTGGTCGACGGACTTCAATTCCGCCAGGGTTTCGAGGATGGTGAAGTCACCTGTCAGAGACTGATGGCCGAGCCGAATGACTTTACTCACAACATAGGAGGGCGATCCCAGGACGGAAACAAGCTCGTCATCAAGAGCAGCCTCGTGCAGATGGTATGAAAGATGTTTCCAGAGGTAGCCGAAGTCATCGCCTAGTTCCGACCATCGGCTTCCCGTCACGACCCGGAACGCGTCTACCAGTGACCGGTGAAGGCTCCTCCAAGTGTCACGGATCAGGTGCCGCAGATAAATTCGGAACACGTCGTGCAGAAGGATGACCTCACGGTCCGCGAGGTAGGCGCTGATAAGCGACCGGTCCGCGAGAACTCGGCAGAACTGCCGCACCGCGCTCGGAGTCCACCCATAGGATGCGCTCCACCATTGAGTCAGAACGCGCAAGGGGATCGGGGTAGCCGCCGGGAAGATTGCAAGAGAAAGATATCGCTCTCGGAGCGCCGATCCGCCGTTGATCGTAACGTTCTCCTCGAGGCTGTGGAGACTCGACATGATTGCATGGCCGATCGCGTTTCTCCGTTGATCCGCGTCCCACACGTCAAATGCCTGGGGTCCGTATGCCCCTGT
>NZ_CAAAFO010000154.1:0-23747 GCF_900634715.1 Candidatus Protofrankia californiensis
AGGGGTACGCAGGTCGAGGAATGGACGCGCGAGACCGCCCGGGAATTCAGCGTCGCCTGCGTCTGCAGGGTCGCCCATCATGCCGCGGCCGAACTCCGGGACGCCGACCTGCCCGCGTTGGCCGACGACGTCGAGGCCGCGGCAGCGGCCTTCGCCCGGAATGAAAAGAGCGACACGCTCGATGACCGCGCCCGGGCGGGAATCGAGGCAGCTGTCCGGAACCCGCATTCCACGGCCAATCTGCTGTCGGCATATGTGATCGATGCACTCGAATCATTCGTCACGGGCCCTCCCGCGGCTGTCGCCTACATCGGGGCACGGGCCGCCAACCAGCGCAGCGCCAACATCGGCGACGACCCCTATCTGGACGAACGCCGCTGGCAGGCGTTGTGGCTCGCGACCCGGCTGGGTCTCCCGGGGTTTCCGGCCGTGCGAGAAAAACCATAATCGCGCGGTCTTCGGTCAACCAAAATCCCCCACGCCCGAGGCCTCCCCGCGGCGCCGGCCGCACCGTGACCTCACCGCAGAAGGAGCAATTCGACATCGGCCTCCGAAGGCGGCTCGTCCTCGTCGAAGACGTTCCAGTCATCCATGAAGGCGGAGTCGGCGGACCTCAGCTCCGCGGGTTCCGGCCCGCGCGGAAACAGCCGGATACGTAACGCGGGTATGTCCGAACGGTCGAACATTCCGAGGAGATCATCATCGGCGACCTGCTCACCACCGGGGAGTAGGTCGCCGGTCAGTTCGGTTCGCCGTCTCGCTTCGTCGAAACCAGCACGGTTGAAGATCTCACACAAGCGGCTCACCGTCCGAGCGGTCATCTCCTCGTAGAACATCAGATTATACTCATCCGGAGGATGCGGTACGCCCATGAACCGGTAGGCGTGGACGACGGCGCGATGATAGTCGGCGAATGCCTCGTCGATTTTGCCGGATACCCAGTACGCGTCCGCCCGCGCACGGAAAAGATTCGCGATCAGCTCCTCGTCCCAGTCGTCATTTTCAGCAGCGAGCCGAGTCAGGCGCTGCGCCGAGGAGCTGGCATGGGTAATCACCTCCTCCTCCACCGCCCCCCGCTCCAGGGCGAGGTCGGCGGTTTCGAACAGCAGCCAGGTGACGATCCAGCCATCCGTGGGTTCCCCGAGTTCCTCGAACGCGGCCAGCGCCTCCTTGTAGTAGCGGTTCGCGGCCGGGTCGGCCGGATCACGGAATCGTCTGCTGTGCGCGAGGAATATCTTGATGAGACCTTTGACCCGCAGGAGGTCCCGTTCTTCTTCCACCGTGGTCCCAACCCGGGCGCCACGGCCGAGCCCGCAGAGTCGCTGCACGAGCAGAAGCCGGCTGCGGATGTCGTTCCAGGGAGCGTCGGTCTTGAGGTAGCCAGGCGGATAGTGCTCCAGCACGAAGCCGAGCGCCTCGCTCAACTGGTCATCCGGGTTGCGTTCGGTCACGATCGCGACGGAACCCCCGCTCCCGGCAAGCGGGTTCTCCTGGTGCCAGGTACGTTCCCAATCCTCCAGCAGCCGCCGGTTGTAGTCGAACGGACAGTAGCATCCCCACCACCAGAAAGCTTCCAGGAACACGAGCGCGAAACGCGCCCGGGTGATCGTCCGGTTCTGGGACACCCGCCGTGCGTGAAACAACCACTCCCGCTTGTACGCCTGCCAGCGGGGGTGCTCGTAGCGATACCAGGAGCTGTACGTGCCGGCGGTGTTTTCATCCTCCCATTTCGACACGAGGCGGAAGTAGTGCTGGGCAGCACGTTGGTGCAGGTTCTGCCAGGTCCGGGGATGCACTGTCCGCAGTTCACGGCTCAGCGACAGACGGATGAACTCGTGCAGGCGGAAACGGTCGGACGGTTCGTAGGCGACGGCGAGCAGTTGTTCGACGATGCCATAGCCTTTGAGCGTCTGGATGACGGTTCCGACGTCGGGATATCCGTCATCGCCTTCCCCCAGCAGCTCCGCGAGCAACGGCTCGTCGAAGGTGTTGACCACGGCGCAGGCGTGGACGGCCTTCCGCAACCGGGCATCCTGAACCACGTCGACGATGAGGCGAACGAGACCGGCCCATTTTTCCCACGGGTCGTCGGGCAGCCGCTGAAGAGTTCGCCGCAGGTCGGACGCCTCAAGTTTGTCCGGACCCGTCTCGCTGACCAGGTTCGCTGCCAGCGACAGACCACCGGGATGTCCCACGGTGAAATCGTGGATGACATCGGCGACACCCGGGCGCAGCTCGCCACGAAAGGTCTGGTCGAGGTAGTGGACGACCTCGTCCCGGGACAGGTAGGGCAGCTGCCGCAGATGCCAGCGATCCGATCCCGGCGAGAATTTGTGCAGTGACGGTACCCGGGCGATGACGACCAGGGTGTTCGTCAGGCGCAGCGCCATACGCGCCAGCCAGTGCCCCATCTCGTCGTCGACGATACGTTCGAAGGAATCCATGGTGATGAGGATGTGCCGATGCCGGCTCCACTCCGTCCAGCCGCTGACGAAAGCGTCGTCAATGGCTGACTGGGACTGGCGGATTCGCGCCTTGACCGTCTCCTGATCGTCGCCTCCGGCCGGGTCGCGCAGACCTGTGGTTTCGGCTTTCGGCGCGCCGCCGAGCAGCCGTGCCTCGCGCTCGCACAGTTGGCGGAAACCATTGAACTCCCGGGCCCGGGTGCGATCGGTCACCCGTAGCATCAGCTCCCTCGTCCGGGCGAATGTCTCCCACAACACGGGGGCTGAGGCGCGGGGGCCGTAGGCGTCCCGGAATCCTTCGCGCCGGAACGCGGACATGTCCTCGTTGAAGACGTATAAACGGTTGGCGCCCTCGACCTGCCGGACAAGCTGCCGGATCAGCGTGGACTTACCCAGGCCGTGAACGCCGACAAAATCGATCACCGACCCTTCGCCCCGCGTCAGGAGCAGGCGTAGCGCCTCGGCCAACTCGGCTTCCCGCCCGACGAACAGGTCCATACCGTTCCCTCCGGCAGCAGTGGGTGGAGCTTCAGAATCTCATCACACGAGGCGCGGCCCCGGCAGTTCGCTTCAAGTGATCCCGGCGACCTGGGCCACCGGCAGGCAGAGCTCACCTGCTACCGTTCCGCTCAACCTGACCGAAAGGTTGAACGTGACGAAGAGCGCGCGGGGTGAGCCCCTGATCGTCATGGAGGGCGTCGAGAAGTCCTTCGGCGGTTTCCGGGCACTGCACGCAATCAACCTGACCGTGCACAGCGGCGAGGTGCTCGTCGTCATCGGTCCATCGGGATCGGGCAAGTCGACGCTGTGCCGTTGCATCAACCGGCTGGAGACCATCGACGCCGGCCGGATCACGATTGACGGGCAGCGGCTGCCCGAGGAGGGACGCGCGCTCGCACGGTTGCGGGCTGAGGTGGGCATGGTCTTCCAGTCGTTCAACCTCTTCGCCCACAAAACCGTGCTGGAGAACGTCACTCTTGGGCCGACGAAGGTCAGAGGAATCCCGCGGGAGGCAGCCGAGCGCCAGGGACGGGAACTGCTCGATCGGGTGGGTGTCGGCGTGAAGGCCGGTAGTTATCCTGCTCAGCTTTCCGGTGGGCAGCAGCAACGTGTCGCGATCGCCCGAGCACTGGCTATGGATCCGAAGGTGATCCTTTTTGACGAGCCCACCTCGGCGCTTGATCCGGAGTACATTGCCGAGGTGCTCGACGTCATGACGGGGCTCGCCCATGACGGCATGACTATGGTGGTCGTCACCCACGAGATGGGGTTCGCTCGGCGGGCCGCGGACCGCGTCATATTCATGGCTGACGGCGGAATTCTCGAGGAAGGCACCCCGGCGAGCTTCTTCGACAGCCCGCGGACACAGCGGGCCCGCGACTTCCTGGCTCGTGTTCTCCCTCACTGACGTCGCCTGCCTGCCTCCCTCCCGGTGGTCCTCCCCCCGCGTCCCGCCCTGCCCCGCTCAGGCCCGCCCTCGTCCCGCCCTCGTCCACAGCCGATATGTCCTTCGAAAGGACAACCATGCGGATTCCACGGTTCCTGATCCAGCAACATCCGTTCCAGCCGCACTCACTTCGACGACGACGGTTGGTGACGGCTGTGCTCGCCGGCGCCGTCGCGCTCGCCGCTGCCGGCTGTGGAAGTGACACAACCGGTACGGAGACCGAAATTCAGGACAAACCCACCTTCGCCACCGGCACCACGATGGCGAAGCTCGCCGAGGCGGGGAAGGTCACCGTTGGCACCAAGTTCGACCAGCCGCTGTTCGGGCTGAAGGGCTTGAACGGCGAGATCGCGGGATTCGACGCCGAGATCGCGAAGATCATATCTGCCGGCCTGGGGATCAACCCGGGCGACATCACCTTTGTCGAGACACCGTCGGCCCAGCGTGAGGGCGCGATCCAGCAGGGCAAGGTCGACTTCGTCGTCGCCACCTACACCATCAATGACAAGCGCAAGCAGCTCGTCAGTTTCGCCGGACCGTACTACCAGGCTGGCCAGGACATCATGGTGAAAAAGGACAACACCACGATCACCGGGCCGGAATCACTACGCGCCGCGAACGCGAAGGTCTGCTCCGTCTCCGGGTCGACCCCGGCCGAGAAAATCAAGGAATACGTCGACGCGTCCAACATCGTGCTCTTCGACGTCTACTCCAAGTGCGCGGACGCGCTGCGTACCGGCCAGGTCGACGCCGTCACCACCGACAACGTCGTCCTGCTGGGCCTTGTAGACTCCAGCGGCAGTGCCTTCAAGATCGTCGGCAAGCCCTTCACCACCGAGCCCTACGGTATCGGCATCAAAAAGGGTGACACCGCCTTCTGCCAATTCATCGACGAGCAGCTGACTGCGGCGTCGGCAGACGGGCGCTATGCCAAGGCGTGGGAATCCACGGCGGGCAAGGTCGCCAAGACCACGCCGACCCTGCCCACGCTCGCCCCCTGCTCCTGATCACCATAACTTCGTGACCCCGCAACCTTTGTAACCTTGCAGTCTCCTGAGCCAACGCCACCCCGGGAGCCGCCATGGATGTCATCACCGACAACCTGGGCCTGTATGCCGACGGCCTGTTGGGAACATTGAAAATCTGTGGTCTGGTTGCCGTGGCGGCGTTGCTGCTCGGGATCGTTCTCGCGGGATTCCGGGTGTCGCCGGTGCCACCCCTGCGTGCCGTGGGCACCGCCTATGTCACGCTGGTCCGCAACTGCCCCCTGACAATTGTCCTGTTCGCCTTCGCCTTCGGCCTGCCGGAGGCGGGGGTCAATGGCTCGTACTTCACCTTCGGGGCCGTCGGGCTCACCATCTACACCGCCGCATTTGTCTGTGAGGCGGTACGCAGCGGAATCGGGGCGGTGGAAGCAGGCCAGGCGGAAGCTGCCCGCTCGATCGGCCTCACCTTCGGCCAGTCGTTACGGCTGGTCGTCCTTCCACAGGCGATCCGGGCGGTCATCCCCCCGCTGGGAAATGTCGCGATCGCGATGGTGAAGAACTCCGCGATCGTCGGTGCGTTCGGGGTCGGCGGCGAGCTCTACAGCGTCGCGAGCACGCTGAACGGCGCGAGGGGTGAACCCGCGTTACCGGTCTACTCCGGCGTCGTGATCGGATATCTCGTCATCATCATCCCCGCCGGCCTGCTCGTGCTGGTGGCAGAGAAACGGTTCAGGGTGACACGGTGAGCGGCTCGGTTCTTCACGATGCTCCGGGCCCGCGCGGACGCCGGCGTATCGCCGTTGCCAGCGCCGTCGTCAGCCTCGTCCTGATCGGCCTGGTGGTGCTGGCCGCCCGCCGGCTGGCGGCCAACGGACAGTTCGACAGCAGCAAATGGAGCCCGCTGTTCAACCCGGGCGACGAGGACTTCCCAGACCTGTGGCGCCTTCTCGGCGGCGGCCTGCTGCACACCCTGACAGCCGCTGCCCTGGCCATGTCCTTTTCCCTGGTGTTCGGTGTTCTCATCGCGACGACCAGGATCTCCGCCGCACGGTGGTACCGGTGGGCCGTCGTCGGGGTGGTCGAACTGCTGCGCGGTGTACCCGTGGTCATTGCGATCTTTTTTGCCGCACAGGTTCTCCCGGCCTATGGATTCAGGCTGCCGCTGCTGTGGTACATCGTGATCGGTCTGACGGCCTACAACTCGGTGGTCATTTCCGAAATCGTCCGGGCGGGCATACTCGCGGTACCGAAAGGGCAGACCGAGGCAGCGTCGGCCCTGGGTCTCACCCGCGGCCAGACACTGCGGATCGTCCTGCTGCCGCAGGCATTCCGCTCGATGCTGCCGGCTGTGATCAGCCAGCTCGTGGTGATTCTCAAGGACACCTCGCTCGGAGCTTTCATCTCCTACGAGGAACTGTTGCGCCGGGGTCTGATCGCCATTCAGACCCTGCGCAACCCGATCCAGACCTACCTGGTCATCGCCGGCATCTTCATACTCGTCAACTACCTGGTGACCAGGTTGGCGACCTACCTGGAGGCGAGGCTGTCCGGCCGGGTGGGGTCACGTCCCCGCGAAGCCGCGACGCCATGACAACAGGCTCCTTTCCAGAAACCGGACGATGCCGTCGCTGAGCAGTCCCAGCAGTCCGTAAATCGCGAGACAGAGAACGATGATGTCGGTCCGGTTCCAGGCCTGCGCATGGTTCAGCAGGTAGCCGATGCCGCGGTCGGTGTTCACCTGCTCGGCGAAGACCAGTAGAAGCCATGCCACGCCGAGTGCCCACCTCAGGCCCACCAGGAAGCCGGGCACCGATCCCGGGACGATGACGCGCCGGATGAGGCCCGGCCGGCCGAGTCCGAAGATCATACCCGCTTCGACCAGTTTGGCGTCGACGCCCCGGATCGCGGCGAACGTGTTCATATAGATCGGAAAGACCACACCTATGACGATAAGGAAGATCTTAGCTTCCTCCCCGATTCCGATCCAGACGATGATCAGTGGAAGTAATGCGATGACCGGGATCGTCCGGAGGAAATTCATGGACGAGTCGACGACGTCCTCACCCAACCGGAAGAATCCCGCGACAACCGCCAGCGACAGACCGATGGCCACGCCGAACAGAAGTCCCCAACCCACTCGGTAGAGTGAGCTGCCCAGGGCGTCCAGCAGCTCACCGCTGCCCCACATTTCCCGCCCCGCCGCCAGTACGGCGCCGGGTGAGGCCAGCGATCGGCTGCTGACGATCCCGAAACTCGTCACCAGCTGCCACGTCAGGTAAAGAAGAAACGGGCCGGTGAGCCGGCGCACCCATCGGGGTATTTTCCGTCGGCCCCGGACGGTACGCCACTGCCTGCTGTGGTCCCGCGACGCCGGGACGGCCCGGTGGGTGCGCTCGGCCGTTGTGCCGCTGCCGTCGCGGTCACCTGTCGTCGCCGTGGACTCACGTGAGATGGTTTCGGTCATGCGCTTCCCTTCCGTCTGGTCAGGTCGCTGGGACGGCAGTGGAAAGGGGCGCGCTGAACTCCTTGTCGACCGCCGCGTCGAACTCGTCGTCGACGTTCAGGGCCTTCGGCAACTCGCCGACGCCGATGAGAAGCCTGGCCTGGACCCGCTGGCTCTCGACGAAGTCGTCCGGCACCGGGCCGTAGCGGGTTGCCGGCAGGCTGGCGAAGTACTCCGCGGAAGCCGCCGGATCCTGATGCAGCTGCTTCACGTAGTAGGCATCGACCCAGCCCGCAGGATTTGCCTTGGGCCAGGTGGACGCCTTGGCCAAACGGACCAGAAAGTCCTGGATGACGGCCCGCTTGGCCGGGTCCTTCAGGGAGTTCTTGGCCGCCAGGATCACACTGTACTGGGGTATCGGTTTGGTCTCGACCTCTACTACGTCCGGATTCTTTCGGAAGTATGTCTGGATGAACTGCCGGGTGTAGACGACCGCGTCCACCGTCCCGGATTCAAGAGTCGCCAGCAAGCTCGTGCCGGGGATGTTGACAGCAGTGACGTTCTCCTGCGTGAGCCCGACGCTGTCGAGCTGGTTGAGCAGGTATCCGTGCAGCGACGTGCCGGTGGTGAACGCGACCCGCTTGCCCTTCAGGTCGGCCACGGTCCTGATACCCGACTGGCGGGTAGCGATGATGGTCTGGCTGTTCACCGTGGACTTGGAGATCGCGACGACAGTGACGTCGGCGTGCGCCGCGTTCGCGAACAGCACCGGGGTGTCACCCATCGTTCCGATGTCGATCTTGCCGGCGCTGAAGGCCGCGTTCATGTGCGGACCGTCGGCGAAGGTGTTCCACTGCAGGTCATAGGGGGTTCCCTGGCTCTGCCCGGACAGCTCCAGGGGCAACTGGAGTCCTTTACTCTGGTCGCCTATCCGCAGCGTTAACCTGTCGCCCGCATGCGTCCCCGCGGACCCGTCGCGCGAGGACGTCGAGTTCCCTCCGCATGCGATGCCGGCGACGGCTATGAGGGCGATGAGCACGGCGGACAGCGGAGCCAGACGCCGCATGGGCCGTCGCCGGTAGGACATCAGGTCCTCCACATGAGAGGTCGTCCGGAGCAGGTGTGAGCACGCGATCCGGTGCGGTGATCGGCAGCTGGTCGGCCGTGGCCGGCGACCTTGCAACGGTCGTCCGACCACGGCCGGTGTCATGCGGTGAGGCGCCCGTGCGCCCGACCGCCAGCCGGTCAACCGGCGGTGACAATCAACCTACGGTGACAATTAACCGGCGGTGGCAATCAGTTCGCGAGGAACGGCTGCCCGGCCACGAGTTCCGCCTGCCGCCCGTCGACCCCGACCGGGATGTCCCCTTCCAGGGTGATCCGGTACAGCACGCGGTCGAAGTCGAGGTGGTTGAGGTCGGACGGGCCCAGGTGCGCGGTCGCCCGGTTGTCCCAGAAAGCGACGTCACCCGGGCTCCAGCGGAAGCGCACCGTGTACTCGGGCCGGGCGATCTGCTCGTAGAACAGGTCGAGAATCCGATAGCTCTGACGCTGAGAAAACCCGATGATCTCGTTTTCCCCGGAGGTGAAGCTCGGGCTGACGAAAAGCGCCCGCTCGCCCGTTTCAGGGTGCACACGAACCACCGGGTGGATCGCCGCCAGGGGATTTGACGCGATCTTCTGCCCATAGGCGGTCCCCGCCAGGAGCCGGGGGTTGAAGCTGTGCTTGGCCCGTAGTCCGTCGGCGAACTTACGCAGCTCCTCCGGGAGGCCCTGATAGGCCGCGACCAGGTTGGTCCAGGCGGTGTCACCACCGTACGGGGGGACGATGTCGGCGCGCAGAATCGACCCGGCCGGCGGGTTCACCAACGCCGTGACGTCGGTGTGCCAGCCATTGTCGTAGGTGGCCCTCCGCTTGCCGAACTTCTCCACGTAACGGCGGCTGTCGATCGGCAGAATCTGCGGGAAACCCTCGGGTGGGGCATCCTCGTGCGGGTGGGCGGGAGTGATTTTACCGAACCTGGACCCGAAGGCGATCTGCTCGGCGTGACCGATGGACTGGTCGCGGAAGAACACGACCTTCCACCGCAGCAGTGCGGAACGGATCTCGGCGATCGCGGCGTCGTCGAGATCCCGGCTCAGGTCGACACCGTGAATCTCGGCTCCGGTGTGACCGGAAAGAGGCCGGACATCGATGCCCAGCTGTTGAGCGGTACTTGTCATCTCTGTGTACTCCAGACTGGTTGGCGTCAAGAGCGCGCGACCATGTTTTTCGCGTGCTCGAAGGCCCCGAGAAACCTACGTGGCCGAAAAGCACGCGACCATGGATTTCCGCACTCGGAGGCCGGCTGCGGACGGACGGGGCACGGGCAGGTCGACAGTTCCTCCGGGGGAGATCGACCTCTGACACTGGTTGTTATGACAGCACCATCCAGGCGGTCACGGAATCCAGGTGGTCATGGAACGAACAGCGGATTTCGGCCGTGGCCGACCCGTCCCGGAATGACCCGTTCCGGAATGACCCGTTCCGGAACAATTCCGGCCCGCGCCGGCGTGTTCTCATGCATGCGCGAACGGATGATCCGGCCGGCGGAATACGAGCAGCACGGGAAACGACGGCAGTAACCGGTGACCGGCCGGAGTCACCCGAAAGGGCGCCGCGGCGCCATGACTCCACCGCCTACAAAAGAATCAACAACACCATGTCGTACGACGGGCGGAACAGCGGCGGGCGGCATGAATACCGCACTCAGGCAATACGCGCCCAAGCAATGTACACCCAAGCAGGGCGGGCCCGATGTTGCTCATGTTCCAATACTCATACCGCCGACCGGCCGGGTCAATGTTTACCGTTCGAGTGAAAATAACTCAGTCGGGGAGCCGGCTGCCCGGGGTGGCACGTGCCGGGCTCAGGCTGCGCGGGCTGCGATGGACGGCGTCCAGCACGGTTGCGCTCGCCGCAACTGCGAGGCTCTGCGGACCGAAGCGGGTGGGCAGCACGATGCGTTCAGGGCTGTCGCACACACGCGAGTGCGCCGCGATCTGCTCGTACAGGTCGGTCAGCAGATCCGGCAGGAAGATCGCGGCGGCCTCGGTGAGTACCAGCACCTCCGGGTCGATCATGTCCAGCAGCAGGGCCACCACACGACCGATGACACGCAGCCGGTCCCGGAAGAGTGCCAGTACGCGGGGGTTCCCACAACGGGCCGCGTCCAGCAGGGTCCACATGTCGGGCTTCGAGATCATCCCTTCCCGGAACGCCCGCTCTACCAGGACCCGTTCCGAGATGGCAGCCTGCACGCAGCCGGACCGCCCGCAGGGGCAGCTCACCGACCTGTCCGCCAGCGGCAGGTGGGCGACGTCCCCGGCTCCGGAGTGCGGGCCCCAGTGCACCGCGCCACCGGTGGCGATCGCCGCGTCGACGACGTTCCCGACGAACAGGTGCACCAGACTGCGTCGCGCCCGCGGGTCCCCGAACATGATTTCTGCCTGGGCGAGGGCGCGGGCGTGGCTGTCCACATGGACCGGCAGGCCGGTCGCCGCGGCAAGCACCTGGCGGACCGGTACGTCGCGCCACCCCAGCAGACCATGCTCGATGATGACGCCACGCTGCGGATCCACCCATCCGCCGGTGACCACCCCCAGACCGAGCGGCCTGTTGCCTCGGGAGTGCCGCGCCACGAAGCCGGGAAGGTACTGGCTGATCTGCCGCAGCACCTCGTGTGCGACACCCTGGTGCGACACGTTCTCCTGGGCCACGACCTGGCCGCGTAGGTCCACCAGACCGAAGGTGATGGCGTGGACCGCAATGTGCACCCCGCAGGCGAGGTGACGCTGGGTGTCGATATCCAGGGGGACGAACGGCCGGCCGGCACGCGGTGGGGTCGACAGCGCCGGCAGTTCGCGCAGCAGCCCGAGAGAGATCAGATCCGCGGTCTGCCGCGACACCACGGCCGGACTCAGCCCGGTCGCACGACCGATGAGGGTGCGCGCCACCGGTCCGTGATCCAGCACGGCGCGCAGCACCGCCGCGGCGGAGCCCGTCGTGTCCGAATGGCCCACGGTCGTGGACTGCGCCGGGGACTGGTTCTGTACCGGCACGGCTGTCCTCCTCGCGCTGCGGTGATGCACGCAGACGCAGTAAGGCTGCGGATGTCGTCACGGCCCGCGTGGCAGGCAGACGTACGGACTCACGTCGCCTGTTCCGCGGGGGGATCAATCGATGGAGTCGACGCCCAGGTCAGGACTGACACCCCTCCCAGCGCCACCTGCGGGAGGACGGGGGAAGACAGGCATCCGAGGGGCCTGGGCACGCCGAGAATCCAGCAGCGGCATCAGGCAGGTAGACAAAGCGCGCTCGCCACACGACGGAAGTCGACGTGTGCACGGCAGACCAGATAGGTGTGCCGGCTCATGCGGTCGACGGTAGGCAACACCCGGATGCTTGTCAACCAGCCCAGTGGGGAATGCCTGTCCGCATCCTTGGTGTCGACCGTCCGGCCGCTGCCAGGGGCGGCGGGACTGCCGGGGCCGGGAGCACAGCCGGGAGCACAGCCGGAGTTACCGTCGGGGTCGGCGTCGGCGGACCTTGCGACACTGCGTCCCCGGTCGCCGGTCGCTTAAAACCTCCACCCACAGACGTGCCGGATCTCTACCAACAGACGTACCGGCCAAACAGGCCAGCAACGACAGGCTCCGGCTCGCGCACCACAGCTGGGTAAAGCCACCGATCAGGAATTCCACCGAGTTTTCTCAGCAAATACCAAGGCTCCTCCGGGAAGCTGAGGCGCGCTGATCGCGGTCGGCAACTGATCGTGGCCAGCATCGGCCGTGGTTATTCCTAGGTTCCCGAAGGCCTCCGAGCGCACGAAAAAACCATGATCGTGCACTCTTTGGCCGGCTGGATGCATAAGCGGGTCCGCCCCGTCCGTCGGGGCTTTCGGAGGAGTGGATGCAAATACGGCGTGCGCGCCCACGGATCGGACGCAGGACGCTCGCCCTGGGGGCGGTGGCTGTCGTTGTGATCGTGGCGGGCTCCATAACAATCGGCCTGGCGGTTTCCTCATCCGCCGGCAGTAGCAGTCCACGCCTGGTGGCGGCAGGTCTCGGGACGATCCGGCAGGCGGTTTCGGCCACTGGGGTCATCCAGGCCGCCCACCAGGCCGATCTGACCTTCGGCGTGTCAGGCAGGGTCACCGGCGTTCCGGTCACCGTCGGCCAGCAGGTCACGGTGGGGCAGGCGCTGGCCACGGTCGACTCGGCCGTGCTGGTGGCCTCGGTCGCGCAGGCCGAGGCCACCGTGGCCACCAGCGAGTCCCGCCTGTCCGCGGATCAGAGCGCCGGCGCGTCCGACGCGCAGCTGAACGCGGACAACCAGGCCATCATCGCCGCGCGCAACGGGCTGGCCGCGGCGCAGCAGTCGCTGTCCCAGGCGACCCTGACCTCGCCGATCGCCGGTACGGTCGCGGCCGTCAACCTGACGGTCGGCCAGCAGGTCTCCGGTGGCGGCGCGACCGCGTCCGGCGGGACAGGCGGCACGGGCAGCGGGGGCGGTGGCGGGGGCTCGGCGACGGGGTCCGCTTCGACCACCTCGGCGTCGTCGGCGCAGGTCGTGGTGGTCGGCTCGGACGGCTACAAGATCGCGGCAGGCGTCGACGACACCCAGATTGGCGAGATCAAGACCGGGAACCAGGCGGTTATCACCCCGAACGGCGCCACCACGACGGTGTTCGGGACGGTTTCCACCGTCGGGCTGCTCCCGACCCAGAGCTCGGGAGTGGCGACGTACCCGGTGGCCATCGACGTCACCGGGACCCCGGCGGGATTGCATCTCGGGGCCAGCGCGCAGGTGCAGATCATCGTCCGGCAGCTGACCGACGTCCTGACGGTGCCGACCACGGCCCTGCACTACGCCGGCTCCCAGGCGCAGGTGTACCAGCTGGCCGGGAGCCAGCAGGTACCCCGGGCGGTGACGGTAGGTGTGAGTTCCGGTGGCGTCACGCAGATCACCGGTGGGCTGGCGGCCGGCGACATGGTGGTGATACCCGAGTCGGTCTCCTCCGGACGCACCGGTGGCGGCGGGGGAACCCCGAGCGGCCGCCCCGGCGGGTTCGGTGGTGGCGGCGGTGCATTCGGCGGGGGTGGCGGCGGATTCAGCGGGAGCGGGTTCAGCGGTGGTGGGTTCGGTGGGGGCGGCGGGTTCGGTGGGGGCGCCCGCGGTGGCGGGGCGGGCTGAGTCGTGACCGAGACCGGATCATCCTCCACGGAATCACTCTCCGCCGCAGGATCACTCTCCGCGGGATCGCCGGCCAGCCGGCCGCCCGTCATCGAACTGGACGGTGTCCGCAAGACCTACCGGACCGGCGCCTTCGAAGTGGAGGCGCTGCGCGGTGTCAACCTGCGTATCTCCGAGGGCGAGTACATCGCGATCATGGGTCCGTCAGGGTCGGGCAAGTCGACCCTGATGCACATTCTCGGCTGTCTCGACGTGCCCACCACGGGCAGCTACCGTCTTGCCGGCGAGGACGTCAACCAGATGCCAGAGGAGGATCTCGCCGAGATCCGCAACCGGCGGATCGGCTTCGTCTTCCAACAGTTCAACCTGCTCCCCACATTGTCCGCGTGGCGCAACGTGGAACTGCCGTTGTGCTATGCCGGGACGGGACGGGCGCAGCGTCGCGCCCGGGCGATCGAGGCGCTGGAAAAGGTGGGTCTGCAAGACAGGATCGCCCACCGCCCGAACGAGCTGTCCGGCGGCCAGCAGCAACGGGTCGCCGTCGCCCGTGCGCTGGTCACCGATCCCGCGCTCATCCTCGCCGACGAACCAACCGGCAACCTCGACAGCGCGTCCACCCAGGACGTGCTCAGCCTGCTCAATGAACTGCACGCCTCCGGTCGCACGATCGTGCTCATCACCCACGAGCCCGAGGTCGCCGCCACCGCCGGCCGGGTGGTGCGGATCCGCGACGGTGACATCCAGGACGACACGGGGCCTGGTCACCAAGCCGGCTCCGCTGCCGGTACCACTGCCGGGCCCGGCTCCGCATCCGGTACCGCCGCCAGGTCCGGGAACACCGGCACCGGGAACGCGGTCCGCGGCGATTCGGCCCCGCTCACCTGGGAGGTTCGCCAGTGAGCTGGCTAGAGACGCTACGCATCGGACTTGAAGCGGTGCGTACACATCGGTCGCGTTCGACTCTGACCGTCCTCGGGATTCTCATAGGTATCGCCGCGGTCATCCTCACCGTCGGTCTCGGCCAGGGCGCCCAGAACCAGGTCCGCGACCAGATCAACTCCCTGGGCAGCAACCTGCTCGTGGTCACGCCGGGCAGCACCACCAGCAGCAACGGCATCCGGGGCGGCTTCGGCTCGGCCTCGACACTGACCGTGCAGGACGCCGAAGCGCTGGCCTCGAAGGACGTCGCTCCGGACATCGCCGCGGTCGCGCCGGCCAGCCAGCGCAGCCTGTCGCTGACGGCCGGCACGTCGAACTGGACCACCACGGTCGTCGGAACAACGCCCGACTGGCTGTCGGTCCGGGCCCGGAAGATCAATTCCGGCCGCTTCATCACCAGCCAGGACGTCACCAGCCATGCCGCGGTCGTCGTGCTCGCGGCCACCACCGCCGAGCAGCTGTTCGGTGGTCGCAACCCGATCGGCGCGACCGTGGCGGTCTCCGGGGTTTCCATGCAGGTGGTCGGGACGCTCACCGCGGCCGGTTCGTCCGCCACGGCCAACGAGGACGACCAGGCGATCCTCCCGATCAGCACCGCGGCGAACCGGGTGTTCGGCGGCGCGACCCGCAGCTCCGTGCAGAACATCTACCTGGAGGCGTCGTCGTCGAAGACGCTGTCCGCCGCCTACCAGGAGGCCAACAACACACTGCTCGCGCTGCACCGCATCAGCACCCCCACCGGCGCCGACTTCACCATCGCCAGCCAGCAGTCCATCCTGTCCGCCGCCACCTCGGTGGACCGGACCCTGACCGTGCTGCTCGGCGGGATCGCGGCGATCTCACTGCTCGTCGGCGGCATCGGCGTGATGAACATCATGCTGGTCTCCGTCACCGAACGCATCCGAGAGATCGGTCTACGCAAAGCGCTGGGGGCGCCACCCCGGGTGATCAGGCGCCAGTTCCTGGTGGAGGCGTCCGTCCTCGGCCTGGCCGGCGGGCTCGCCGGTACCGCCCTCGGACTAGTGGGAGCCGCGCTGCTCCCCCATCTGATCTCCCAGCGGATCGACATCTCACTCCCCGCAACCGTCGGCGCGATCATCGTCGCGGTGGGGATCGGAGTCGGGTTCGGCGTCTACCCCGCCAGCAGAGCCGCCCGGCTGGCCCCCATCGACGCACTGCGCAGCGAATGATGATCCGTCAGTCTCCGGCCCTGCCCGGCACCCAGGGCCACGACCAGGAAAACGAGTCCACCGTGCCCGAACACGGCATGCCCCCACACGGCGTGCCCGCGCCTGCGGGCATCGTCACTCAGCCTGCCCAGCCCGCATCCCGATCCCGCCGTCCTCGCATCCCCGGGGGGTCCGCCAATGGCTGACCGGACTTCCCGAGACCGGCGACACCGGCTCCGCCGCTGGGCGACGGTAATCGTCGTCATCGTTGTCGTCGGCGGGGTCGGCGGCGGAGTTCTCGCCGCCACGGCAGCCTCGGGCGGGCCGTCCTACCGGACCGCGGTGGTCACCCACCGCACCGTCGAGGCAACGTTGAACTCCACCGGCACCGTGACGCCCACCAGCCAGGCATCAGTGAGTTTTCCCGTCGGTGGGCGGGTGGCGCAGGTTTCCGTGGCCGTCGGCCAGCATGTGACAACGGGCGACGTCCTGGCCGAACTCGACACGTCCTCCCTGGCCGCCTCGCTGGACAACGCCCGGTCCACACTCGCCTCGGCGCAGGCGAAACTCGCCGCCGACCAGGCCAGCCAGACCGCCGCCGGCACGGCCTCGGCCGCCGCGTCCACCTCCGCGCCGGCGTCGGCGTCGACCGGAACCGGCAGGGTCAGCGGGGCAGTGTTCGTCACCTCGGGCCAGGCCGGCGTCCAGAGCGCGAGTCATGTGACCGCAAGCGGGACCGCGGCCGGCGAGCCACAGGCCGGGACCGCCAACAGCGCGGGGACGACCGGGGGCGCGAACTCGGCCGAGGATCTCGTCAAGCACTACCAGCAGCAACTGCTGGCCGACCAGCACGCCGCCGACACGCTCCTATACCAGATCCAGGCCGATCTCGCCCACGAGCAGTCGGTGTGCCGGTCGTTCCTGGACAGCCTGCGCCGTGCCGGAGATGACGCCCCCGGCGCGGGGGTACCCGGCGCCGCACACGGCAGCGGGAGTTCGGGTGAGGTCACCGGGACCCCGGCTCTCACGCCGTCACCGGGTACCGCAGCGCCATCAGGTACCGCGACGGCCACGGGTCCGGCGCCCAACGGCACGGACTGTGCGGCGCTGCTCAAGCAGGTCCTCACCGAGCAGGAGACCCTCAACGACCGTCTGCACGCTGTGGCGGCGGATGTGGTTGCCCTCGATGCCGCGGTCGCGCAGCTGCTGGCCCAGTCCCCGGGACGGCAACAGTCCCCAGAGCAGCAGTCCCCAGGGGGGCAGCCGGACGCGGGTGCAGGCACAGGCGGAGGCACGGACGCTGGCCGACCGTCGTCCAGCCCGACCGGAACCGGGGCGGGAACCGGTGGCACGAACGGGACCGCGTGGACGGACACCGGCGGAAGCAAGAGCACACGCGGTGGCACACCCGCGGGTGGTGGCCCAGCGGGGAGCAACACGCTGGCGGGTGGCTCGGCGGGCCGGTCCGGCACAACGTCGGGGGCCTCCCGCACACCGGCGTCAGCCGCCCAGATCGCCGCCGACCAGGCCTCGGTCGACGCGGCCAACGCCATGCTCCTGGTGGCCCAGCAGAGCCTGGATCAGGCACGGCTGATCAGCCCGATCAGCGGCTTGGTAGCCGCCGTCAACATCGCACCCGGCCAGTCCGTCAGTGGCGGGTCGGGCACAGCGACGATCGTCGTGCTGAACCCGGGTTCCATGCAGGTAACGACAACCGCCAGTGACAGCAACGTCGCCGCCGTGAAGATCGGCGCCAAGGTCACGGTCACCCCGGACGGCACCAGCTCTCCGCTGACGGGCACCGTGGTGGCGATCGGCCTGCTTCCGGCGGCGTCCACAACCTCCGGCGGGACAGCATCGTCGGGCTCTTCGGGATCGTCGGGCGGGGTGACCTATCCGGTGACCATCGGCCTGAACAGCGGCCTGAACAGCGACGGCGGGCAGCTGTTCGCCGGCTCGGGCGCGGCCGTCTCCATCGTCGTTTCCAGCGCGGCGAACGCACTTGCCGTACCGACGTCAGCCGTGCTGAGAATCGGTAACCGTCACGTCGTATCCGTATTGCGGGACGGCAAGGCGACCAGCCTGCCGGTGGAGGTGGGCGCGGTCGGCGCAACCTTCACCCAGGTGACGTCCGGCCTGTCCGAAGGGGACAGGGTCGTCCTGGCAGATCTGAATGCCCCACTGCCCACCAGCAACACCACGCTGCGCGGCCTCGGCGGCGCGGGCCGCCCCGGCGCCGGACCGACCGGCGGCGGCTTGGGTGGTGGCGGCCTCGTCGGTGGCGGTGGCGGCCTCATCGTCGGTGGGGGCGGCGGACGGAACGGGTAGCGGCGACCCGCTCCGTCCGCCACGGCGATCAGGAACTACCGGTACTCGACGAATGACCAGGCGGCCATCAATCCTCCGGTTTCTCGGTGGCGAGCAGGTCCTGCAGTTCACGGACTGCTTCCCGGAGCCTGCCGGCAAACGTGAACATCTCGTCGGCCGCCTGGAGCGGCGTGCTCAGGTAAAGATTGAAATGGTCGGGAAGCAACACGTAGGCGATGCCGATGCACCGGTTGCTGGTCGACCCGAAACCGAAGTACTCGATATTGACCGACGGCGCGGAGCTGGTGCTCAGGTAGTCGTCCCGCATCTTGAGCCAGCCCGGGGTCTCGTACAGGGCAAGCGGCGCGGTCACCCCCAGCTCCTCGCCGCGCCGCTTCTGGATGAGCTGCAGCTCCCACAGGTGCTGCTCGGGCGCTTGTCCGGCCTGGCACTGCTTCGCCCGTTCCACATGTTTTTCGGCGGCTGCCCGAAACGCCGCCCTGCGGGTCACCACATCCGCCGCGGGGTCGTCCATCGTGGCCACGAACCGCAGCACCTCGGGCGTGACGACACGCATCGCCTCCGTGCGCCCGCGCCGGTACTGCCGCGTGGCGATCGACTCGTATGTGGCGCCCACCAGTCCTTTGGCCCGCTTGTGAGCGAGTTGATAGGCCAGCTGCACGAATGCGTCCGGCGATATCCGCAGTTGTTTGGCACGTTTTCCACCGAAATCGTCGAACGACAGGATGGACGTGGCGGTGTCAGCCCCGTACGCCGCGAACGAGGCGCCGGCGGCCCGCACGTCGGCCTGCAGGTCACCGTCCAGCACGAACTCGATGGCCTTGACGTTCGGCAGACCCTGGGGGCTGGCCCCCGACTGCGCCGAGTGTTCCTCGGGCGAGGCACCCAGCAGCGCGTCGACGAAGCTGAGGATCGTGGTCCCGTCCAGACCGCAGTGCTCGATGTTGATGCCCGCCGTGCCGTCCTCGAAGACAATCAGGGACACGGCCTTGTCGAACCAGCGATTACCGCTGTCACCATGAAGCATCTGGTCGCACGCCGTCAGGGTGTCCTTGGGCGTGAAGTCCTCCAGACATACACAGAACAGCGCGGTTTCCACCTCGTCGAGCGCGTCGGCATTACCGGGATGGCGGGCAAGCAGCGCCTGCCGGCTGGCCGCCCACTCCGCCCGGGCCTTGGTGGTGAGATGCCCGACGGACGTCTCCGGCGTGGCCCTCGTCGCACCGGCCTTTATGATCGTCTGCAGCCCGACCACGAGGTCGTCTAACGTGTGGGGTCGGCCGTCCGGACCCAGCACGTCCAGACGGAAGATGTTTCCGCGGAAGAACACCACAACGTGACGTGCCCGGGACGGACCCGGCCACTGCTCGCTGTAGGGCGCACGGACGGTGTCCTGCACAATTCCGGGTATCCGCGTCGCGGAGAACAGGAACTTGTTCTGCTCCATCGACAGCGGCCGCCCCCGCTGGACGGCCGGCGCAATGCGTTCGTCGTCGAGCTGCAGCTTGTAGTTGACGGCCGCGGCGATGAGACCGGCCGCCCGGTCCATCTGTCCCAGATCCGCATGCTTGAACAGGAAGAAGAAGTTCGCGTTGAGCGCTATACGGTCGCGACGTCCCAGGTAGCGGGACGGCCAGAACGTGTCGAGCCAGCTGTGCACGTCCTCGCCGGCGTTGTATTGCTCGAGTGCCTCGTGGAGCCGGCGACCGGGACCGTCCGGTCGCAGGAACGAGGCCACCGCCGCCTCGGTCTCCGTCAGCTCGTCCGCGGTCAGCAGCGGTGCACACCACTCGAGGAATCTCTCGCAGCTTTCCTCCAGCGGGGGCAACGGCACCCGCGGCAGGAGATCTTCATTGCCAAAGGTACGGGCGGACAAATCCTGGTTATCGTTCAATTTGATCCTCGACCTCGGTGGTTGTGGGGACCTGGATGATTCCTTGTTCGTTGCGAGGTCGATGACCACGCAACCGTTCGTGCCGCGCGGCCGGGAGACGTAGAGCTGCGCGTAAAGCCAGCCGTCGGTTTCCAGACCGCGCGGGTCCACTCCGACGTTCCACAGGGTATCCAGGACGAGCGACTGCTCCTCCGGGGAGGCGAACCGCCGCTGCTTGAACATGCGTTCGAGATGAATGGTCTCGTATCCCAATCCGGCCAGGCTCTCCGCAACAGGCGCGAACGGGAACATCCGCAGGACGAAATGTGCCATCCACGGTCTACACTCGCCGTTTGCGCCGACCACCCGCGCGATGGTCCGGTCGCTGACGTAGCCGATGCAGCCGGTAGAGATGACGAGATCCGCACCGGTGAGCTGCTGGCGTTGTCGCTGCGTGGGGTCGCGCTCCTCCAGGTCGGCGTACACCGCGTCATCGATGAACCCGGCCGAGAGCGCGTACGAAAGGGCCTGCTGCGAGGTGTCGAGGCCCACGAACCGGGTCCGCCGCAGGCGGTCACGCGACCGGACCAGCTCCCGGTCGCGGGCCAGCAGCGTGTCGCGGGTCTGCGTACGGGCGTCGCCGTCACAGTAACGCCCATACAGCTCCTCCATGGTCGCGTCACATTTCAACAGAGCTGCGTTGATACCGTAGGAGCAACCGATGTCCAGGATGTTCGGAGCCGGGTTCCGGTGTGCTTCCTGGTACTCCTGAATGATTTTCCTGAAATATGGTTTGGCCAACTGCGGGATACAGTAGTCGAGCTTGCGCAACGTGTCGAAGTAGGCGCGTGGGTCGGGTTGCGTGTAGATGTGATCGAGTGAAACTTTTCCGGTGGCATCAAAATGCACGGGCTGCGTTCCTCCTTGGATCACAGAACGGGCAACGGACCGGCTTCGGATTCGGATCGCCGGCCCCCGGGCCGCGTATGGCAGATCTCCGATCGCGCGGATCATCCCTCCCCGCATCGACCGATGCCCGCCGGACCCGGCCTAATCCAGTAGTCGGTCGCCCCGCACAGCGTGTCCAGCGACCGCCAGATGCTGGGGCAGCACCCGGCCGAAAAGCTGCCTCGTCCGCTCCACGCTGCCGATCACTCCGGGGCGTTCGCTGTATGCGAAGATCGCCGAGTGGCGCGCCGTCCCGCCCTGCACAGAGCTCACCCGGTGCATTGAATAACGACCCTTGAACAACTGAAGGTCACCCGGATGCAGGGGCAGGCGACGGATCAGGTGCCCACCGCGGCCGGCCAATACGGCCCGAACATCGTCAAAATTTTCCGCCTCCGCGGACCTGATATCCGGACAGTACTCAAACACGCCGCCGGCCTGCGACTCCTGCGTGAGCAGGCTCACCGCGAACTCATTTGTGTCGAAGTGCCATGGATGCTCCATTTCCGGGGTGACGACATTGAGACACAGCCCGGCCAGGGGGTCCGCGAGCTCGTAAACGCGGGGCAGCTCAAAACAACTGGCGACAAAATGCTGAAACAGTTCGCTGGAATAGAGCTGATGGATGGCAAAATCATCGGGAATGCGATCACGCGCTACAAAGGCGTTGCCACGTCGCATAGCCATGCGACCCGGATGATCTGCCGGCAGAGACGCGTCAGCAGCGATGTTGTAGGCATTGACGGTTTCGACGTCATAATACGCCAGAGGAGCAACCGCAGCGCATTCCAGCCGCAATTCTTCACGCCGTGAGGACCGAATAAAACTGGACAGTACGCTGCATCCGAGATTTTGCAGTTCATACCGGGCACGAGAAACCACGTACTTCCAACCGGCGCTTGTCGGCTCTGCCAGGGGATAGCGAGCCGTGTTGACCATCTGCCCGACCACCCGAGCTTCCGATGTACTCATGAGGCTCTCCTCCACCTGGCGGGCTCACCGCTGCGGAGCGGGACATCGCAACCGGTCCGGCGATCCTCGTGTTCGACGTCCATGCAGTGCCAGTTACACGATCCGCACGCTGTCAAGGCCATCACCTCCCGCGAGCAGACCGCGTCCACAGCGCCTTCTCATTCTTCTCGACTACCTCGGATACGCCAAGAGCGCCCGGGGACACGGACACGGGAGAAACATGATCGCACCGCCTTTGGCCCATTAGCACATCGTTGCCCTCGATTCATTGACATGAAGTCGCTTGTGATATGCGACACCAATCTCGAAAACACGCCCAATGATCATAATCAGTTCGGATCCCCCTGGTCGCCGTCCTTGACGTTGATTCTGGATCCGTCGGCAGCCACATCCAACAGTCACAGCGAGTGAGAAGTAAACACATTGGGCGAGTTTGTGTAGACGCAGGGTGATTATTGGGCGAGTAGCAGATGAGTATCGGGTGAGTACCGGGTTGACGTCGGTGCCACGGCCGGCAGGGTGGGTGAATCGGTTCGCGCCGGCGCAGGCGCCACCGCCGTCCCGGCCAGTCCTGGCCATGGCCGCTTCTGGACACGGAGCCCGCGGCGCGGCCCTGTTACAAGTTGGGATGAACCGTGTTACAAGTCGGGACGAATCGGTCCGCTGTCGGGACGGTGGGACCGTCCCCGCCGGGCAGATGACCACCGATACGACCGTCAGCAGATTGTGAGCCGAGCAAATGCCTATTGCAGCGCAGTTCTCCGAGTACGGCACCAGCGACGTGCTGCGCGTCGTCGACGTCCCGGCCCCGGTTGCCGGTCCGGGTCAGGTACGTATCGCGGTACGGGCGGTGAGCGTGAACCCCGTCGACTGGAAGATCCTCCAAGGTGCCCTGCAGGAGCTGCTCAAGCTGGACTTTCCCGCAGGTCTGGGCAAAGACGTTGCCGGCGTCGTCGACCAGGTCGGCGACGGCGTGACCGCCTTCGCAGTCGGTGACGAGGTGCTCGGGTCGTCCTCGACCCCCTCCTATGCCCAGTTCGCGCTCGCCGACCCCGCGGCACTGGTCACCCGGCCGGCCGATGTGTCGTGGGAGGTCGCCGGCAGCCTCGCCGGCGCTGGTGGCACCGCGTGGAAGGTACTCGATCTGCTCGGCGTCGCAACGGACGAAACACTGTTGATCCACGCTGCCGCGGGTGGCGTCGGTGTCCTCGCCGTGCAGCTGGCCGTCGCCCGCGGCGTGCGGGTGATCGGTACCGCCAGCGAGTCCAACCACGAACTGCTGCGTTCACTCGGTGCCATCCCGATCACCTATGGCGACGGTCTGGCGGACCGTGTCCGCGCGGTCGCCCCGCAGGGGGTGGACGCCGTGCTCGACGCATCGGGCCGCGGTGAGCTGCCGGTCTCGATCGAACTGGCCGGCGGGCCCGAGCGGGTGCTCACCATCGCCGCGTTCGACGCCGCCGACCACGGGATCCGCTTCCACGTCGGTGGTGGCGGGGAGGACACTGTGCAGGCGATCCAGGACATCCTCGCCCTCATCAAGGACGGACGCCTGCAGCTGCCGATCTGGCGTACGTATCCACTGACCGAGGCAGCCACCGCGCTCGACGCCAGCCGGGCCGGCCATCTCGGCGGCAAGATCGTGCTACTGCCGGCCTGACGAACGCGCCTGCCGGGGAGAACCCGGACCGGCGTGGGCGGGGCCCGCTGCGACCAACCGAGGCGGAATGATCCCACGCAGCCGGCGGACCACCGGCAGCGCGCAGGACACCGTGACCGCGCTGTACCGGCCGATCGGAGGCTTCCGGCACTACCCCGACGTCCGAGCAGTTGGGGCGTATCCTCCGCGGGTACGTTCTCGCCCGCCGAACGTCATGGGCCGGCAGTCCCGAAGGGGTCCACCAATCCGGCCGGATGTCCCGAAAACGGCGCCGAACCGGTT
>NZ_CAAAFO010000154.1:24282-27019 GCF_900634715.1 Candidatus Protofrankia californiensis
GGTGCGGACCGGTCCGGTGCATCGGGACCGCCAGGAGCGCCGGGGCTCTCGAGGACAATCACGTGCAGGGTGCGCGGCCCGTGCACGCCCTCGACCCGGTGCAGCTCGATGTCGCTGGTCGCGGACGGGCCGGAGATCCAGGTCAGCGGCCGGTCCGGACGTACGCGGGCGATGGCGGCGGGTACGCCGTCCACGATGTCCTCGGACGATATGACGCACACGTGCACGTCGGGGACGAGCGTGAGCGCGCGGCGGCCGCAGACCGGGCCGCCGTCGAGCACGATCGTGCCGGTCTCGGCCACCCCCACCGCGGCGCCGGTGAGCACCGCGTCGACGGCGTCCAGGTCGGTCACGGACAGCGGTGCCTCGCCGGTGTCCCGGATCACCTGTCCCCCCGCCTGCGCCACCGTCTGTGCCGCTGCGGCGAGCCAGTCCGCGGGCAGCCCGACCGGAACCGCGATGCGGCGCGCGCCGACGAGTGCCGTCGTGATCGCGACGGCCAGGCCGTCCGGACGCACCCGATGCACCGTGGCCCGGTAGTCGGCGACCCGCTCGCAGAACAGCTCCACCGTTGCCGGCTCCACTCTTGCCGCCGGCCGCTCCCACGTGCGGGCCGTACGGGCATAGTCGCGGGGAACCGGGACGTCCTCGGGCTTCTCGGCCGCGGGCACGTCGGCGAGCGCCGCCCGGATCCGGCGCAACATCTGCTCACGTGCGCTCATCACGACCACCTTTCGCCGCTGGTGCGCTCTCGCCACGGGTACGCGCCCACCAGGCACGGAAGGACTCCCGTGGTGGCAGCGGGACGTCGCGGGCCCGGCTCCATGCCGCGGCCGGGCCGGGCAGCGGCACCGGACCGACGGTCTGCCGGTCACCGAGTAGCCGCCGCGCCGTACCAACAGCCCGCTGAACGGCGGCCAGCCTGGCGGGTCGGGCCAGCGCCCAGGCGGCCGCCCGCATCCCGAGCGCCTCCGCCTCCGGCGTCCGGTGGGTGCGCGCGGCGTCGACGACCTGGCCGCGCAGGTGCACCAGCACATCGGGAATGTCGATGCGCACCGGGCAGACCTCGAAGCACCGGCCGCACAGCGAGGACGCGTACGGCAGCGCCTTCTCCACCGGCCCGGCGTCCACCCCGTTCAGCAGCGGGGTGAGGATGGCGCCGATCGGGCCCGGGTAGACCGATCCGTAGGCGTGGCCGCCGGCCCGCTCGTACACCGGGCAGGAGTTCAGGCACGCCGAGCAGCGGATGCAGCGCAGCGCCTGCCGGCCGACCGGGTCGGCCAGCGCGCGGCTGCGGCCGTTGTCGAGCAGCACCACATGGACCGCACGCAGACCATCACCGTCGGTAACACCCGTCCATGTCGTCGTGTACGGGTTCATCCTCTCCCCGGTCGACGACCGGGGCAGCAGCTGGAGGAACACCTCAAGGTCGGACCAGGTCGGCACCACCTTCTCGATACCCACGATACTGATCACGGTCTCCGGCAGGGTCAGGCACATCCGGCCGTTGCCCTCCGACTCGACCACCACGAGGGTGCCGGTGTCGGCGACCGCGAAGTTCGCCCCGGAGATCCCCACCTTCGCCGTGAGGAACCTGCGCCGCAGGTGCGTCCGGGCTGCGGCGGCCAGCGCCCGCGGCTCGTCGGACAGGTCGGCGGGCGCGTCCGCCATCTCGCGCAGGAAGATCTCCCGGATCTCCGCCCGGTTGCGGTGGATCGCCGGGACCAGGATGTGGCTGGGCAGATCGCCGGCCAGTTGGATGATGAGCTCGGCCAGATCGGTCTCCACCGCGGCGATCCCGGCCGCGGCCAGCGCGTCGTTGAGGCCGATCTCAGCGGTGACCATCGACTTCACCTTGACGACCTCGTCGACGCTGCCGTCGACGCCCGCGGCGCGGACAAGGTCGACCACGATCCGGTTGGCCTCGGCCGCATCGTCGGCCCAGTGCACCTGGCCGCCGGCCGCGGTGACCGCTCGCTCGAACTGCTCCAGGTAGCCGTCCAGATGCCGTAACGTACGATCCTTGATCGCGGCTCCGGCGAGACGCAGCGCCTCCCAGTCGTCGAGCTCACCGACGACCCGGGCCCGCTTGTCCCGGATCGTCGCAGTGGCGTGCGCCAGGTTGCGGCGCAGCTGGGTGTCGGCCAGCGCGTGACGCGCCGCCTGAGGGAACGCCGGCGTCCCCATGAAGATCGCCGTCATGCCGGCCATCCCCGCTTCCGTGCCCGTCCCCGCTGTCGTGCCAGGGCTCGCCCGGGCCCTGCGGATACGGCAGGTATGGCAGGTGTGGCCTCGGTCGGGACGAGCACCTCGGCCAGGTGCAGGATGCGCACTCCGGACCGCCATCTGGAGAGCAGCCCGCCGATATGCGCGAGGCAGGAATTGTCCGCGGCCACCAGCACCTCGGCCCCGGTCTCCCGGACGTGGCGCGCCTTGTCCGCGCCCATCGCCACCGACACGTCCGCGTTCTTGATCGCGAATGTGCCGCCGAACCCGCAGCACTCCTCGGCGGCCGGCAGGTCGACAAGGGTGAGCCCGCGCACCGCACGCAGCAGCCGGTGGGGCCGGTCACCCAGCCCGAGTACCCGCAGCGAGTGGCAGGTCGGGTGGTAGGCCACGCGGTGCGGGAAGTACGCGCCGACGTCGGTGACCCCGAGCACGTCGACGAGGAGCTCCGCCAGCTCGTACACCCGCGGCGCCGTCCGGGCCACCCCGTCACGCAGCGCCGCGTCACCCC
>NZ_CAAAFO010000154.1:27081-28825 GCF_900634715.1 Candidatus Protofrankia californiensis
GGGGTGACCACCGCGTCGTATCCCTCGAACGCCTCGACGAAGCCACGCACCAACGGCATGGCCTCGGCCCGGTAACCGGTGTTGACGTGCATCTGCCCACAGCAGGTCTGCGCAGAGGGGAAGTCCACCTCGACCCCGAGCCGTTCGAGCAGCTCGACGGTGGCCTTCCCCGTCCCGGGAAAGGCGATGTCGTTGAAACAGGTCACGAACAGCGCAACCCTCACGGCGTCATCCTCCTCTCCTTGCGACCCACGCATCCTTGCGACTCACACTTGTGCCTCACACCGGTACCTGCCCGGTGACCATCCAATCCGTGACCGGAACGTACGTGAAGCCTGTCGGTCGGTCCGGTGCGGGGACGGCGGCGAGACGCGTAATCCGCCGGGGCGGTGTTCGGCCAGGCTGTCTGTCCGCAAGCTGACACCAGATCGGTACAACCTCTACCTCACGCCTTGCGACAGTCGCACTATCGTCGGACCGTGACGGCCAACACATCTTCGGCGCTATTTGCCGGAGTGGACACCGCCGCCACCGGACTCGCAACATCACGAGCAACCCGGTGACCACGATGACAGCGAGCCAGCCGTGGTTCGACGGACGGATGTCCGATCCACCGGTACCGGAATATCGGGATCGGTAACCATGGCGAGCATGATCCAGGAGCGGATCGACCGGACTCTGGCCCTGCTGTCGGACGCGGTCGCCTCCCAGGCAGCCGTCCTGATGGAACTGGAGAACGCGCCCGAACGTGCCCTGCTCGTCCCCGACCGGCTCACCGGCAGCACCCACCAGCGGGCAACGGCCGCGCTGAGCGCCCTGGCCGATGCCTGGCACTGGTACGGCATCCTCACCGACCTTGTCGAGCGGGCACGTGCCATCCGCGGGGACAAAGCCCGGGTGGACGCCCGCACCATCGACGAGCTGGACGCGTTGCTGCACAACCCGCTCACGCACCTGGGCATCCGCCCGGCGGATCTGGCCGGCCGCACCGACGGGGCACTACAGACCGTACGCACCTGCATCAACGAGATCGTGAGCGTCTGGAACACCCAGCTGACCGTCGTCGACACGGCCGAACAGCAGATCGCCGCTGCCGCCGCGATCGCCTCCCGGCTACGCCTGGACGACGAGGCGGGTCTGGCCATCGCCCGCCGCCTGCTGGCCGAGTTCTCCGAGCTGGCCGCCACCGATCCGCTTTCGCTGCCCGAGGGCCTGTCCGCACGTCTCGAGGCGGCAGTCGCAGCGGCCTGGACCGGGCTGGACGAGCTGGCCAGGCGGCATGACACCCTGCCAAAAGCGCTACAGGACGCGAGGGAACTGCTGGATCGCATAGTCGCCCTCATCGAGCAGGCGGCAGCGGACGCCGACCGGGCCCGTGGACGCATCCTGCGGCCAGGGACGTCCCTGGTCCGCCTGCCCGACGGGGTACTCGACGACGAGCGTCACGGCCTGCGGACCTGGCTCGACCGGTTGACCGCGACGGCGTCGGCGGGCCGCTGGAAGGAGGCGAGCAGGGGGCTCGACCGCTGGCGGGAACTCGCGGACGCCACGCTGATCTCCGCTCGTCGGGTCGCCGAGACCAACGCGGCCGTGCTGCGCACCCGCGACGATCTGCGCGGCCTCCTGGACGGCTGGCAGGCCAAGGCCGCCGGGCGGGGTGTCATCGAGGAACCGGAACTCGCCGACCTGTACCGGCAGGCCCGATCAGTCCTGTACACGGCACCGACCGATCTCGACCGGGCCG
>NZ_CAAAFO010000154.1:29402-30918 GCF_900634715.1 Candidatus Protofrankia californiensis
CCGCCGAGCGACGATGCCAGCCGAAGCAGCGGTTCCAGCCCGAGCAGCAGTGTCGGCCAGAGCAGCAGCGCCGGCCAGAGCAGGGGAAGGGGGACCGAGCAGAAGTGAGCACTTCCCGGTCCGGTGGCGGCCCGCTGCCAGTCAGCGGTGGTCCCAGCAATGACGGTGCGCCCTGCTCCCAGCCGGGATGTGACGGCACCATCGAGGACGGCTACTGCGACGTCTGCGGGTTGCTGCCCGCTCCGGCCGTTCCCGGCCAACCGGATGCCGGCAACCGACCGGTGCCGAGCCAGCTGCTGAGACGTATGGCAGCAGGCCAGCCGTCCGGCGCAGCGGCATCCGGCGGGGTGGCGCATCCCTCCCCCGCCGTCCCGGTCGGCGACGGCGCCCCCTGCGCGCAGCCCGACTGCACCGGCACCATCGACGAGGGCTACTGCGACATCTGCGGGTTGGCGGCGACCTCGCCCGCATCCGGCCAGGACCTGCCAGAGCGCGACCAGGCGTCCATCGGCGCGCAAGCCAGCCCGCCGGCAGCGGGAGGCCGGAGCACGAGCGCGATGAGCATAGGCGCGCTGCAATCGAGTGGTACCGGGCCGGGCAGCCCGAGGCGTTCGCGGCGGAGTAGGAGATCCGGGTCGATCCCGTCGCGCAGCCGGCTCGGCGCCGGCATCGTCAGCGTCCCCGACGTGACCGTGCCCGATCCCGCGTCGATGGTGCTGGCCGATCCGCAGGTTCCCGAACGCAGCCGGCACTGCGCCATATGCAACGAACCGGTCGGGCGGGCACGCAGTGACACCCCGGGTCTACTGGAAGGTTTCTGCCCGAAATGCCGGCATCCGTTCTCGTTCGTGCCGAAGCTCGCGGCCGGGGATGTCGTCGGCCAGTACGAGATCGCCGGCTGCCTGGCGTTCGGCGGTCAGGGCTGGGTGTACCTCGCCCGTGACCGGGGCGTCGCCGAGAACTTCTGGGTCGTGCTCAAGGGCCTGCTCAACACCCATGACCCGCAGGCGACGGCCGCGGCCATCGCCGAACGCCGGTTCCTCGCCTCGGTCGACCACAGCAACATCGTGAAAATCTTCAGTTTCGTGGAGTGGCAGGGCAGCGGTTACATCGTGATGGAGTACGTCGGCGGGATGTCCCTGCTGAAGCTGCTCAAGCAGCGTTGGGAAGCCGCCGGCGGCCGGTCCGACCCGCTGCCGGTGACCCAGGCCATCGCCTACATCCTCGGCATCCTCCCGGCGTTCGGCTATCTGCACCGCCAGGGCCTGGTCTACTGCGACTTCAAACCGGACAACGTCATGCTCTCCGGTGATTCGTTGAAGCTCATCGACCTCGGCGCGGTGCACCGCATCGGCGATCCCGGCCTGTCGTACGCCACCCCGGGCTACCGGGCTCCCGAGGTGGCCACGGCCGGGCCGTCGGTCGCCTCCGACCTGTTCACGATCGGGCGTTCGCTGGCAACCCTGCTCCTGGACTTCCGGGGCAACACCACCACCTACTCCTACACGATTCCCCC
>NZ_CAAAFO010000154.1:31307-35221 GCF_900634715.1 Candidatus Protofrankia californiensis
GGGAGATCGTCGCCGTCGAGGAGGGACGACCGAATCCCGCGCCCAGTCTGCGTTTCGGCTCGGAGGCGCATCTGACCGGGGAGAATCCCGACGGCAGCGTCGCCGGACCGCCGTGGTCGATACTGCCGACATGCCGGCCCGACCCCGAAGACCCGGCCGCGGCCACCCTGGCCGCGTTACCCGACGTGGAACCCGAACAGTTGACCAAGCTGCTTTCGACGATGAGTCCGGTGGACCGGACCGGCCCGGCCACCCCCGGGACCCACCTGCACCTCGCCCGCGCCTGGATGGAGGCCGGCCAGGCAGCCCGGGCGCAGGCCCTGCTCACGACAGTCGCGAACGACGACCCCTACCAGTGGCGTACCGACTGGTACCGGGGGCTGCTCGCGCTCACCGCCGGTGACGCGCAGGCGGCCCGCGACTTCTTCGACAAGGTCTACAGCGCGCTTCCCGGCGAGCTCGCGCCCAAGCTGGCCCTGGCCCTGGCGACCGAAACCGCCGACCCGGCGACGTCCGCGCGCATGTTCGACGTCGTCTCCCGCACCGACCCGACGTTCACGTTGGCGTCGTTCGGGCTGGCCCGAGTCCGCTTACGCGCCGGTGACATGCGCGGCGCGATCGAGGCATGGCAACGCGTGCCGCGGGCGTCCGCGGCGTACGTGTACGCCCGGACCCGCATCATCCGGGCCATGGTCGACCCTGCCGGTCGTCCCGGACGGGCCGAACTCGCCGAGGCGTCGGGCAATCTCGACGTGCTGGACGCCGACCCAGGAGCACGGGCGGATCTCGCACGGACGATTCTGGAGGTGGCACTCAAGGTGCTGGAGGCGGGCACACTACAACCTGGTGACGACGTCGTCGTCGTGGGACGGCCGCTGCGCGTCCGAGACGTGCGTTCCGGTCTGGAACAGGTGTACCGCGATCTGGCCAGGCTCGCCACGACCCGGCCCCAGCGCGTTGCCATGGTAGAGGCGGCAAACCGCGTCCGCCCGTGGACGCTGGTCTGATCAGGTGATACGCACGTGATCAACCGTGGGCGATCCACGGCAGAAGTCACGAGGACCGGGCGGGTCGTCCACGACCCCGCCACGGAGAAGGGACGGTACGGAATCGACCAGAAAGGGGGATGCTGCCCGGTGTGCGCGAGTCCGGCATACCCGGACGACCGCTTCTGTGAAGCGTGTGGAACGCCGCTGCGGGCCACAACGCCGGCGGAGACCGACGACGCCGACCATCGCGAGATCGACCTCGGCCCGATTGCCGGCGTCTGTGACCGAGGGGTGCGTCACGCCACCAACGAGGACGCGATGGGCGTCGCCATGGTCGGCTCCACTCTGATCGCGGTGGTCTGTGACGGCGTGTCGAGCACGCCCGGGTCCGGGCCGGCGGCCCGCGCGGCGGCGGCGGCCGCGACGGCGGTACTTGCCGAGTCCACCCCCCGCACTCGCCCCGGGCGGGACCCCGACGGCGGAGATCGTCGGAGTCGGGGCAGTGCGGCCGGACCCGACCGGTTCGGCTACACCGGCTTCGGTGCGGACTTCGGCGAGGACGGTGACCCGCCCGACTACCGTGATCGTTACGGTGACTACCGCAACGATCACGGCGACTATGACACCGACGACATCGGCTGGCCCGACGCGGACATCCCGACCAGGCCACCCAGCGTGCTCAGCGAGGAGCTGCCCCCAAGCCAGGCCGAACGGGCGATACACGCCGCCGTCGCCGCCGCACAGGACGCGGTGGCCCGGGTGCCTGCCGTCGGACGCAGCTCGCCGTCCTGCACGCTGACCGCGGCGATCATCACGCGTGAGCGGGACGGCACCGGACGTGTGACCGTCGGTTGGATCGGCGACAGCCGAGTGTATCTGCTCGCAGCGCGCTGCTTCGAACGCCTGACCGAGGACGACACCTGGGCGGCCGAGGCCGCCCGCGCCGGGCTGATCCCCGCGTCCGCGGTCGAGACCGACCGGCGGGCCCACACCCTCACCCGCTGGCTCGGTGCCGACGCCGGTGACGTCACCCCGCATGTCCGCGTCTTCCCGCTGCCCGTTTCGGCCACGGTGCTGGTCTGTACCGACGGGCTGTGGAACTACCTGTCCCGCGCCGAGGACATGGCCGCGGTCGTCGGCCAGCTCCCACCGAACGCCTCGGCGGTCACGATCGCCCGCCACCTGACCGGACATGCGATCGACCGCGGCGGCCACGACAACATCACGGTTGTGATCGCGCAGGTCGGCCCGGAACCCACCGGCAGGCACACCGGTAGGCACACCTCCGAAAGGGACCAGCGATGACCACGCCGTTCACTGTGGAGGTCTTCCAGAACGAGTATCTGGCCTACGGCCACGGCGAGGTACACGCGGTGGTCACCGTCCGGGGAGCGCACGGCCCGGTAGGTCCACCGAGCCAGAGTGGGCCGGCGGAGCTTGCCGAGGTCATCATGCTGGACTGTTCGGGATCCATGGCGGCACCACAGACAAAGATCATCGAGATGCGGCGAGCCGCGAATGCGGCGGTCGACGCCCTGCCCGACGGTATGTGGTTCGCGATCGTGCAGGGGTCGGGAATCGCTGAGGCCGTCTATCCGACCCGGTCCGAACTCGTCCAGGCCGACAAGCGGACGCGGGCCGCGGCCAAGGCGGAGATCGGACGGCTCGAACCCGACGGCGGCACCGCGATCGGCCGCTGGCTCACCCGCACCCGGGAACTGATGGCCACCAGGCCGAACGCGATCCACCACGCGATCCTGCTGACCGACGGGCAAAACGGTGAGCGCACATCCGAATTCGACGAGGCCGTCGCCGCGTGCGTCGGTCGTTTCCAGTGCGACTGCCGCGGTGTCGGGGCCGACTGGCGCGTCGACGAGCTTCGTCACATTGCAACGGCCCTGCTCGGCACGGTCGACGCGGTCCGGCGTCCGCAGGATCTGGCCGCCGACTTCCGATCCATGATCGATACCGCGACGAACCGCGCGGTCGACCGGGTTAGCCTACGAGTATGGACGCCGCGCAACGCCTCCGTCCGGTTCCTGCGGCAGGTCGCGCCGCACGTGGAGGACCTCACCGGCACCGCCGTGCGGGTCAACGAGCTGACTGTCGACTATCCGACCGGCGCGTGGGGCAGCGAATCCCGCGACTACCACCTCTGTGTCACCGTTCCGGCTCGTGAGGACGACGTGGAGATGCTGGCCGCCCGGGTCAACGTGGTCGTGGCCGATCAGGTGTGGTGTCGCGAGCGCGTCCGCGCGATCTGGACCAAGGACATCGATCTTTCCACCCGGATCGCACCCGAGGTCGCCCACTACACCGACCAGACCGAGCTCGCCCAGGCCCTGCAGGAGGGGCTACAGGCCCGGCGCGTCGGCGACGAGGTGACCGCTACCATCAAACTCGGTCGAAGCGCACAGCTGGCGCATCAGTCCGGCAACGAGAGTACATACCGACTACTTCAGCACGTAGTCGACATTGAGGACCCAAGCACAGGTACTGTTCGGCTGAAACGGAATGTCGACACCATTGACGAAATGATCCTTGACACACGGTCGACCAGGACCGTCAGGGTGAACAGGTGATCAGGTGAGTGCACGCTGCCCAGACGGGCACCTGTCTCTGGCTCCCGACTACTGCGATCAATGTGGTATGCGGATAGTAGCCAGTCAGGAGCCTTACGTCATCCATCCCGCAGACGGGACGGCCGGGCCGTCAGGCCGCGGGCGACCACGGCAACCGGACCACTCCCCTGTGGAGCCGCCCTACGGCCGGCGGCCGGCAGAGGGCTCCGGGCCGTTGCCCGCCGGCCCGGAGCAGCCGGGCCTGGACCCGGCCGCGCCACTCTCGGCCGATCCGTTCGGACGGGACAACTACGCCCAGGACGGCTACGACTCTGCCGGTCACCTGCCCAGCGGGTACGGCCCC
>NZ_CAAAFO010000154.1:35493-35927 GCF_900634715.1 Candidatus Protofrankia californiensis
CGGGTACGGCCGCGACGGATACGGCCAGGAGAGATACCCCTCCGACGCCTATCCGCCCGACGCCTACTCCCCGGGTGGCTACGGCGCGAACAGCTACCCGGCCGACCCCTACCGGGACCCTCGCGGCGAGCCCCCCGACGAACCGTACAGAGCCGATCTGTGGGGCTACGATCGGGAGCGGGCCGACCCGTACAGGTCCCCCGCGGCCGGTCCGGGTGACGTCGACGATCCCTTCGGCCTCGATCGCGCGACCGCCGCATCCCGCGCCCCGACGGGAGCGCCGCCCGACTACCATCGGCCCCATCCGAACCAGACAGGGTTCGGGCGGCCGGCACGGGACGCCCGGGATCCGGTCGAGGGCTATGCCGCATGCCCGAACTGCCACAGCCCGAACGAGGTGGGCGCCCGCTTCTGCGAGGTGTGCGGCTTCGACC
>NZ_CAAAFO010000154.1:36364-38873 GCF_900634715.1 Candidatus Protofrankia californiensis
GCGATCATGCTTTTCGTGCTGCCGGAGGCCTAAGTTCCCAGATCGTGAGGTGCCAAAGGCAGCGCGATCATGCTTTTCGCGCTGCCTGAAGCTCCTTTTGATGATCAATTTTTCTGTATCGGCCGGCTCCTACGCCAGGTGCCAGCGCTGCCCCTCGGGGGTGTCCTCGACGACGAGGCCACCGGCAGCAAGCCGGGAGCGGATCTCGTCCGCCTCGGCGTAGTCCCGCCGGGCACGCGCGGCCGACCGCAGATCAAGGACGATCTCCATGACGCCGTTCAGTGCCGGACGCAGTTCGGAGCCGGCCGCCGGCCACTGGCTGATCGGATCAAGCCCGAGGACCACCAGCATCCTGAGCACGACGTCGACCCAACCGGCAAGCTCCCGGCGCTGCGTCTTGGACAGGACGTGGTTGCCGCGGCTGACCGCGCTGAAGAGGACCGCCAGCGCGCGGGAGATCGCAAGGTCGTCGTCCAGAGCAGCCGCGAAGGCGGCCCACGCCTGCGCCGGACTGCTCACCGCGGCCGGCTCGGCCGGGAAAACGTGCGCAACCGCGCCAGCGGCACCGGGATCCGCAGGCCCGCGATCCGAGGCCCCGACCTTCGCATCCCCGCGAGCGCCCGTACGCCCGTCACCCTTTGCCCGGCCCTGGTCGACAGGATCCCGCCGCACGTTCGCGGCGCATTCGGCGGCCAGCGCCGCGGCCTCGTCCGGCCCGCCCAGGATGTCGAGTGCGTTACGGACGAATGTCTCGATCCGGTCATGGGCCGCAGCCGACTCGACCAGCCCTTCCGGGCCGTACTCCAGTGACGATCGATAGTGCGCGGACAGCAGGTGGTAACGCAACACCTGGGGCCTGACCTGCTCGAGCGCGTCGCTGACCAGAAACGAGTTACCCAGCGACTTCGACATCTTGGTGCCGCCGGTGGTCAGCAGACCAACATGCATCCAGTAACGGGCCATCTGCGGCGCGTCCCCGCCGGACCTCCCACGGGAGTGGGCCGCGCTGGCCGACTGCGCACGCTCGTTCTCGTGGTGCGGGAAGACGAGGTCAAGGCCACCGCCGTGGATGTCGAAAACCTCACCGAGATACTTGCCGGCCATCGCCGAGCACTCGACGTGCCAGCCCGGCCGGCCGCGCCCCCATGGTGACTCCCAGAACGGCTCGCCGGGCTTGGCGCCCTTCCAGAGCGCGAAGTCACGGGGATCGGCCTTGCCGGGCTCGCACTCCTGAGACGCCTGGACCGCGTCCGGACGCTGATGGGACAGTTCGCCGTAGCCGGCGAAGCGTCCGACCCGGAACCACACCGACCCGGCGCTGGGGTAGGCGTATCCGGTGTCGACGAGCCTGGCGATGAGCGCCAGCATCTCCGGGATATGCCCGGTGGCCCGTGGCTGGATCGTGGGCGGCAGGACGCCGACCGACCGGTAGGCGTCGTCGAAGGCCCGGGTCTGGCGGGTGGCCAGCTCCCACACGTTCTCGCCGGCCCGGCCCGCGTTGATTATGATCTTGTCATCGATGTCGGTGACGTTCTGCACGAAGGTCACCCCGAGCCCGGACGCGGTGAGCCAGCGGCGGAGCAGGTCAAAGGCGACGGCGGTACGGATGTGTCCTACGTGCGGCGGGGACTGGACGGTGGGCCCACAGACGTACACGCCCACATGACCGGGGTGCAGCGGCTCGAACGGCCGCATGCGCCGGGTGCGCGTGTCGTAGATGTGGAGTCCCATCTGTCAAGAGTACGGCGCGGCCCCGCGAGGGATCCTCCGCCACCCGTGTCGGACTCGGCTCCGTTCCATGAACAACCCGCAACATGCGTGAAATCCGGCTCCGCTCGAACAGGAACCCGGATGCATGCGGCGTGGACGTGGTATAGGAACGGGGGCATACACGGTATGACGTACGGCGCGTCGTCGAGGAGCTTAGCGCCCACGCCGGGATACGCCCGACCGTGGCCGTCAACCGGTGGTAAACACCCGCTCAGCGGTGACACGGATGACAATCCGCACCGCTTCGGGTGCGTCCCACCGATAGGTTTCGTCGCCGGTGTACTTCACCGCGAGAGCGTCGATCAGCTCACGACCACCCTCTTCCGACAGGCCGGCCCGGCCGCGGACCTCGACATATCCGTAGGGATCCCGCTGGTCGAGGAACATGATTCCCACCCGCGGATCCCGCGCGATATCCCGTTCCTTGGCACGACCCCGGATCGTGGACAACAGCAGGTCATCGCCATCACGCGCAATCCACAACACGGTCATTCGCGGAGCTCCGTCAGGCCGGATCGTCGCAAGCGTCACGTAGGTCGGCGCGTCCGCGAGATTCTTGACCTTCTCGGGTAGATATAACGACATCAGGCTCCTCCGCCGGTCCTGTCGTTTTCCCACCCTAGTCATCCATAACGGTGACCGGTCGGTTGTCATGCCAATCAGGCATGACCCCCGCTCTCCCGGGTCTCGGACACCCGGCTGTCCCGGCTGGGTCGTATCCGGCTGGGTCGTATCCGGC
>NZ_CAAAFO010000154.1:39120-44744 GCF_900634715.1 Candidatus Protofrankia californiensis
TCCGCCGCATCCCGGCTCTGTCGCGTCCCGGTGCCTGCGCTCAGGTGCCTGCGTTCCGGCGCGATTGTGCCGAACGCAGCCGCCTGGGTCAGGTACGGACGACGAGCGCGGTGGCGATCGCCGCGAGTCCCTCTCCCCGGCCGGTCAGCCCGAGGCCGTCGGTAGTGGTGGCGGACACGCTCACCGGCGCACCCACGGCCGCTGCCAGAACCTCCTGCGCCTCCGCCCGCCGGCCGGCCATGCGTGGCCGGTTGCCCACGATCTGCACGGCGACGTTGCCGATCGTCCAGCCCGCTTCGGCCAGCAGCCTCGCCGTCTCGCCCAGCAGGGCCACACCGGCCGCACCGGCCCATTCCGGCCGTCCGGTACCGAAGACCGAGCCGAGATCTCCCAGCCCGGACGCGGTCAGCAGCGCGTCGCAGGATGCATGTGCGGCGACGTCGCCGTCCGAGTGGCCGTCAAGCCCGGTTTCGCCGGGCCAGAGAATGCCCGCCACCCAGCAGGGACGACCCTCGGCGAACGGGTGGACGTCCACACCTAGCCCGACCCGGGGAAGTCCGGACAGATCCCTCACCTCGCTTACGCATCATTGGCCGATTGATCACACCTCGTCGACCGAAGACGGATCGATCACAATTTCAGGTCCGGAAGCTGTGGCGGTGCGGCGCCGCGCGACGCCCACTATGCCCGCGCCGGCGGCGCGGGCAAGCGAGGAGCGAGCCCCGCGGACAGGCCCCGGGAAACCTGGGCCGCGACCGGGCCGGCGTTTGCCCTGCGGTACCGGCCCAGGGCCGTGCCAGGCGCCCGGCGGCGTTGTCTAACGGAATGCCGGTCTAGCGATGGGCGAGCAATGCCTCCGCGAGGACCAGATCGGCGGGTCGGGTCACCTTGAACGCCTCCTGAGCCCCGGGGACGGTCGTCACGACCACGCCCAGCGCTTCGACCAGCCCCGCATCATCGGTGATCGCCACCCCCGCGGGCAACGTCGCGCTGAACCGGTAGGCGTCGTCCAGCACGTCCCGACGGAATCCCTGCGGGGTCTGCACCGCACGCAGGACGTCACGCGGAACCGTCCGCACGACCCTGCCGGTGTCGTCGATCTGCTTGATGGTGTCGTTCACCGCAACCACCGGGATGACCGCGGGTGCCCCGGCCAGGACCGCTGACGCGACCGTGTCGACAAGCGCCGGGGGCGTCAACGGACGGGCCGCATCATGCACCAGGACGACCCCTACCGTCTCGTCGAGCACCGCGATGGCTGCCCGCACGGAGTCGATCCGCTCGGCGCCACCGGCAATCACACGCACGCCGGGCCCGAGCAGTGCGGCGAACGCGTCCACTTCCGCGGCCGGGGCGGCGACAACCACCTGGTCGACCAGGGTCGCCAAGGTCAACGACTCAACCGCATGCTGGACGAGTGAGCGACCGGCCAGCGAACGAAGCGCCTTGGGTACGGACCCCCCGAGGCGTTCGCCGCGGCCAGCTGCCGGAACGATCGCGGCTACACGATCAGACATATGCATAAAAAGCGTCAGATAGATTCAGGCGCGTCCGATATCCGTGGTATCTGCTGCCGACTAACCTGCCAGCACCTCGTCGAGCATCGCCTCGGCTTTGTCCTCGTTGGTGCCTTCGGCCAACGCCAGCTCGCTGACCAGAATCTGTCGCGCCTTGCTCAGCATGCGCTTCTCACCAGCGGACAGCCCCCTTTCGCGATCACGACGCCAGAGATCGCGAACAACCTCGGCGACCTTGTTCACGTCGCCCGAGGCGAGCTTCTCAAGATTCGCCTTGTAACGCCGCGACCAGTTGGTCGGCTCCTCGGTGTGCGGAGCCCGCAGGACCTCGAACACACGCTCAAGGCCATCCTGGCCGACCACATCACGGACACCGACCATCGCGACGTTGTCTGCAGGGACGCGTACAGTGAGGTCACCCTGTGCAACCTTGAGCACCAAATAGAGCTTTTCCTCGCCCTTGATGACGCGTGTTTCAATCGCGTCTATGAGAGCAGCACCGTGATGTGGGTAAACAACGGTCTCGCCGACTTGGAACGCCATGTGTCAAGTGCCCCTTCCGCCTTCACCAGAGTAACACGCGTGCATCGACGCAGGTCAGACGCGTGCTTGTGGAACGGGCCGTCGACGGCCCGCCCAGACGTCCCGGTGACGCGTCCGCTGCAGGTCAGCGACGCTGCGGACCAGGCGAAACAGGCAATGGCCACCAGCATGGGCAGCCTGCCCGGATGTTGTTGTGCTTCTTGCTACCCCCATGACGCCATGATCGACAAGGGACGGTCGTGCCGCTGCACCGTCCGGAGCGCACCGCCTGGTGGAATCCGTCCATGATGTCGCCGTCCGCGGCCGCCTGCACCACCCCGGACGATGTCTGCCCCGCTGACACGACATCAGCTTCCTATACCACCCGGCACATGAGCCGTCCATCGGCCACGATGGAGGGGTGCACGTCACACCGCCGCCGCCGCCCGCGTCCGGGGACGACGGAAACAGGCCTGGCCACGGGGACGACCCTCATGCCTACCTTCCGCATCAACACTGGGGGGACCTTCCCCCGCTCGGCCCCCGGCTCAACGTCAGGATCCCCGACGATCTGAGCGAGCTCGACGACGACGTGGCCGCCTACCGGGCCGAACTGCGATCGCAACGGCGGCGGGAGCGCATCGACCGGCTGGTCCCAGGTCTGCGGAACCGGCGCGATCGACTCCACCGGCACGATCGGCTCCACTGGCTCGACCGGGTCGACCGACGGGGTGAACCGGCCGGCCGGGCGGGCGGGCGACCCCGCCACACCTCCGGGGCCGCCGTCGCCCTGCTCCTCATCGTTCTCGCGGCGCTGGGCGCGATGGTGCCGCTCATCCTCGCGCACCCGCGACCGCTTGCGCCGCAGGGCGCGGTCCCGCTCGCGTCCACGACCACGCTCCCCGGCACGGTCGGCGGACTGCTACCCGAGGTCACGCTTAATACCGCCCGTACGTCCCGTTCCGCCACCGATCTACGACCGGCGCTGATCGTGCTGCTGCCGGTGGCGTGCGAGTGCCCGGACGCCGTCCACGAAATCGTGGGGCAGACTCGGGAAGGCACACCGATACCGACCTACCTCGTGGCGCCGTGGATCGACGACCCTTCGCTGGACAGGCTGGTCCGCCAGCCGGACGCGGCCGCAAGGCTCGCAGTCGGCTACAGCGACCCGGGCAGCTCCCTCGCCCGCCTGTACCGGGCCGATCCCCGGCAGCCGACCCTGCTGCTCGTCGCCGCGGACGGTCGCCTGGTGCAATCGCCGCGCACCTTCACTGTCGGTGATCGCCTGGAGGGATGGCTCGGGGCGTTGCCGGGCCGGTAGGTTCCCCTCCCGCAGGTTTCCCCTCCCGGCGGGTGCCGTCCGGGTCGGGGCGGCGCGACGCCCCCGCGGCGGCTTCTCCGCGCCACCGGAGGAGCTGCACTAACATGTGGTCCGCGGTCGAACTCTGCACGTATGCGAATTCTGTGCGAACGCGCGCCTTGGGGTTGGGACCGTGCACGTCCCGTCCGCCGGTCCGGCGGCGGAGTCAACCGACACCGACGTGACGATCGTCGGTTCCGCACCGAGGAGCAGCCGACTCGTGAGCCACCGCCCGGGTGTGCGTACCGCGACCGCCTTGCTGTTGGCCGCCACATCACTGATCGGCACGGCCGCACTCTCCGCATGCGCGGCCGGCAGCGACGCGATGACGTCGCAGGCACGCACGACCACGAACACGGTATCCGGTGCCGTCGGCACCATCTCGCTGCGTAACGTCTATGTGGCCGGACCGGCGGCCAAAGACGCAGACGCTCAGGTGATTTCGGCGTTCTTCAACGGGGGAACCCAGGAGGACCAGATCATCCAGGTCAGCTCCCCGGCTGCCAGCGGTGCCGTGACGCCCCCGTCGGCGGTTCTTCAGCCCGGCGCCAGCAACATCTACATCGCCGACGGTAATGCCCCGACACTGACCGGACTGAACCGTGAGTTGCTCGTCGGGCAGGCGATCCCGGTCACGTTCACGTTCGCCAAGGCCGGCAGCCTCACCCTGAACGTCCCGGTGGAACCGCCGGCTCCCGGGGCGTCCACGCAGCCGACCACGGCGGTGACGACCCCGCCCGCGAAGGCCACCACAACCAGCAGCGCGACGCCCACGCCGGGTTCCTCGACCGAAGCCGGCCAGACGCACTGACCCGCACGGCCCGGCACCATCCCCGCGCAGTCCTCGGCACCACCCCGGCGCAGTCCTCGGCGCCGGGGTGCGGACGCGAAGCGCCGTCCGCCCCGGCGCGCGCGGCCGGAGTGCGCGGGATCCGCCAGCTACCCAGGGACTTAGGCCTCCCGGACCTGCCAGATCGGCTTCGGGATCTCGGATCCGACAGGACCCCGGATCCGACAGGAACCCCGAGCGCGAAAGAAACATGATCGGGCTGTCTTCGGCCCTCCAGGCGGGCGGGCAAAAGCGATCATTATGATCCATTCGGACGGATCAACATGATCATTGTCGGCCGGCCGACAACGTCGACTATCCGCCGCCCCGTAGTCGTTGTCGGAGCATGCCTATACGGTGCGGGCCATGTCCTCTCGGCCTCCCGTTCCCCGACCGAGCGCATCAGGTTCGTCCAGCTCCCGAGTTGCCTCGGGTGGCTTCCGATGCAGCGGATGCGGCGCGGAGTCGGTCAAGTGGGCCGGTCGCTGCCCGCGCTGCCAGGCGTGGGGGACGATCGAGGCGCAGCTTCCCGCCGCCCGCTCGTCGCACCGGGTCAGCAGCCGCGGCCTGGCGGCCCGGGCCTCCGCGGTGGTCACGGCGCCCGCCTGCCCAATGTCGGAGGTCGACGTCACCGCGGCCCGCAGCCATCCGACCGGCGTCGCCGAACTCGACCGGGTTCTCGGCGGGGGGCTCGTGCCCGGCGCTGTCGTCCTGCTGGCCGGGGAGCCGGGCGTGGGCAAGTCCACGCTGCTGCTTGAGGTGGCCGCACGCAGCGCCGCATCCGGCGCGCGGGCACTCGTGGTCACCGGCGAGGAATCGACCGCACAGGTACGGCTGCGGGCGGGCCGCACCGGGGCGGTGCACCCCGAACTGTGGATCGCAGCCGAGACCGACCTGGAGGCTCTCCTCACCCATGTCGACGAGGTCCGCCCCCAACTGCTGGTAGTTGACTCGATACAAACCATCACCACCGCCACGACGGAAGGTGCCGCCGGCGGGGTCACCCAGGTCCGTGAGGTGACCGCGGCGCTGATCCGAGCGGCGAAGGCCCTGAACATGGCCACCGTCATCGTCGGCCACGTGACCAAGGACGGTACCGTTGCCGGGCCGCGCCTGCTGGAACACCTCGTTGACGTCGTCCTGCACTTCGAAGGCGAGCGCCACTCGTCCCTGCGCCTGGTCCGGGCGAGCAAGAACCGCTTCGGCCCGTCCGACGAGGTGGGCTGTTTCGAGATGGGCGACGGCGGCATCCGCGGGGTCGCCGATCCCAGCGGGCTGTTCCTGTCCCGCTGGCACGACGGCGGGCCGATGGACGGCGTGGCGGGTACCTGCGTCACGGTCGCCGTCGAGGGCCGCCGGCCGCTGGTCGCCGAGGTACAGGCGCTGGTGGCGAGCT
>NZ_CAAAFO010000154.1:44790-45702 GCF_900634715.1 Candidatus Protofrankia californiensis
ATTCAGCTCGGGAAGGCGGACGTGTACGCGGCGACCGTCGGAGGCGTTCGGCTCGCCGAGCCGGCTGCCGATCTCTCCATCGCGCTGGCCACGATCAGCAGTGTCGAGGATCGACCCATCCCCGGCAACCTCATAGCGATCGGCGAGGTCGGCCTGGCAGGCGAGGTCCGCTCGGTGGGTGCGGTCCGTCGGCGCCTGACCGCCGCGTCCAGGCTCGGCTTCCGATGGGCGCTGGTACCCCCGGACGCGGGTCCGGCACCCGAGGGCATGACAACGATCGAGGTTTCGGACCTCACCCAGGCAATGCGGCACATGTACGGCACAAGCGAATGAAAATTACATCCGGTGAAAATATCGCTACAACATCGCAGGAGCGGCATGGCAAAGCAGCCGGCCCGATACCATGACCAGGGCGGGACGCCCCGATACAGAGGGAGCCAGATGGCAGGACCACCCGGGGATGACACCTTCCGGGCGACACTGGCCACTGTCGCCCCGGGCACCCCTTTCCGGGACGGACTTGAGCGCATCCTGCGCGGCCATACCGGCGGTCTGATCGTACTTGGTCACGACAAGGCGGTCGAAGGCGTCTGCACGGGCGGTTTCGAGCTGGACGTCGAGTTCTCCGCCACCCGGCTGCGGGAACTGGCGAAGATGGACGGCGCGATCGTCCTGTCGTCCGACCTGCAGCGGATTGTCCGCGCAGCCGTCCACCTGGTGCCTGATCCAACCATTTTCACCGAGGAATCCGGTACCCGGCACCGCACGGCCGAACGGGTCGCCAAGCAGAGCGGATACCCGGTGATCTCGGTCAGCCAGTCGATGCGCATCATCGCGCTGTACGTGGCCGGCCGGCGCTATGTCCTCGACGACTCGGCCGCGATCCTGTCCCGGGCCAACCAGGCGCTGGCC
>NZ_CAAAFO010000154.1:46027-47592 GCF_900634715.1 Candidatus Protofrankia californiensis
GCCAGCGCCTGGAGATGGTCCGGCGCATCGCCGACGAGATCGAGGGCTACGTCGTCGAGCTGGGAACCGACGGCCGCCTGCTCTCCCTGCAGCTCGAGGAGCTGATGGCGGGGGTCGAAACCGAGCGGGAACTCACCGTCCGTGACTACCTTCCCTCCGGGGGCAAGGTCGGTACGGCAGCCGAGGTCCTGGCGCAGCTGTCCGCAATGTCACCGACGGAACTGCTGGACCTGACCGTGCTCGCCCGCGCACTGGGTTTTTCCGGCGGCGCGGACGTGCTCGACAGCCAGATCAGCCCCCGCGGCTACCGGATGCTGGCCAAGGTGCCACGGCTGCCGCGAATGGTCGTTGACCGGCTCGTCGACCACTTCAGTACCCTGCAAAAACTGCTGGCAGCCGGAGTGGACGACCTGCAGACTGTCGAGGGCGTCGGCGAGGCACGCGCCAGGGCCGTCCGCGAAGGGCTGTCCCGCCTCGCCGAATCCAGCATCCTCGAACGCTATGTGTGAACCGTCGAATTTTCAGGAAGCGGAAATTCGGTCACACCCACGATGCACCGCCGACCGCCGACCCGGGAACTGGGCCTCCGGCGTCGCGAGAAAAACATGATCACGCCGCCTTCGGCCCGCCAGTGACCCAAGGGCACAGGCCCTGATCTGCCCGGCCGACGGCCATGCCAGGATGGCGGGGATGGCATCTACTGTGGTTGCGGCTACCGTGGCTACCGCGTCTGCCACAGCCGACCCGCGAGTCCCTTCGGCGTTCGCCGACGCCGTCCTCGAGTGGTACGGAATCCACGCCCGTGATCTCCCCTGGCGGAATCCGGACGTAAGCCCCTGGGCGGTTCTCGTCAGCGAGATCATGCTCCAGCAGACGCCGGTGAACCGGGTCCTGCCGGTATGGCACACCTGGCTGGACCGCTGGCCGACCCCGCCGGCGCTCGCCGCGGAACCGGCCGGCGAGGCCGTCCGCATGTGGGGGCGCCTGGGTTACCCGCGCCGGGCGCTGCGGCTGCACCAGGCCGCGGTAACCATCACCGAAGAACACCGCGGTTCGATTCCCGACGATCTGGAACAGCTGCTGCGGCTGCCGGGGGTGGGGACCTACACCGCCAGAGCGGTCGCCGCGTTCGCCTTCCGCCAGCGCCACGCCGTGATCGACGTCAATGTCCGGCGGTTCGTCGGCCGGGCGATCAACGGCCGCGACGACCAGCGGACGGCCGTGTCACGCCAGGACCTGGAACTGGTCGAATCGTTGCTGCCGCAGGACGCCGAAAGCGCGGCCCGGGCCAGCGCCGCGTTCATGGAACTCGGGGCGTTGGTCTGCGTCGCGCGTGCCCCGCGATGCGTGGCCTGCCCGGTCCGGCAGGAGTGCGCCTGGCAGCGAGCGGGCAGCCCGGCCGTGGAGGGTCCGGGCCGGCGCGCCCAGAGCTACGCCGGGACCGACCGGCAGGTGCGCGGACTGCTGCTCGCGGTGCTGCGGGAGTCACGTGTTCCAGTGCGCCAGGACGTCCTGGACTCCGTGTGGGACAAGCCTGTGCAGCGCGACCGTGCTCTGCGGGGCCT
>NZ_CAAAFO010000154.1:48244-56324 GCF_900634715.1 Candidatus Protofrankia californiensis
TGCCGCCGGCCCTGGGCCGCACAGCTCTCGCCCATATTTGCTATAAAGCAATATCGAGGCTTTGCGAGCATCCGCCGGCAAACCGGCCGGACCCGAAGTAAATGGTGCTGAACAGCTTAATTCGTAGCTCGTTCGAGATGATCGGAAAAAGGACCACGCAGTTGGCTGCAAATGCATCGAACCGGATTGCTAGCTTCACATCGAGGAGGCCCGAACATGGACACCGACGGCGACCTTGTTCCCGAACCCCGAGGCATACCCGCTCCGACGCCGGCCTCGCTCGCCGAGGTGGTGACGGTACGGCACGGCCCTCTGGTCGACCACGAGCTCGTTCTCACAACCGGAGCAACCGCGTCCGACCTGACGTCCGCGATGATCCTGGTGCCGCCACAGGCTGCACTGGTGAGCTTCCACGGTGACGTCGACCTGTCACTGATCTTCCGTGAAACATCTCGGGGCCGCGACGACGACCCCGACGACCTGGCCGGGTCGTCCACGTAGAGCCGGGTCGTCCACATAGAGCCGAGACCTGACGAGCTACGGGCGGCGACGACCGCTTGGTGTGCGGGTATGTGGACCGGGCAGGGTAGCCAGGCAATATCGTGGGCGGGTGGCCATACTCTCTCCCCGCGGCGAGGACTTCCCTCGCTGGTATCAGGACGTGCTCGCCAAAGCTGAACTGGCCGACAACGGCCCGGTCCGGGGAACCATGGTCATCCGACCGTACGGCTACGCGATCTGGGAGCGGATGCAGGCCAACGTGGACTCCCGGATCAAGGCGACCGGAGCGGTCAACGCCTACTTTCCGCTGTTCATCCCCGAGAGCTACCTGCGCCGGGAGGCCCAGCACGTCGAAGGTTTCAGCCCCGAGCTCGCAGTCGTCACCCACGGTGGCGGCAAGGAGCTGGAAGAACCGGTCGTGGTCCGCCCGACCAGCGAGACCGTGATCGGCGAGTACATGGCGAAGTGGACGCAGAGCTACCGCGACCTGCCGCTCCTGCTCAACCAGTGGGCGAACGTGGTGCGCTGGGAGCTGCGTCCCCGGCTGTTCCTGCGCACCAGCGAGTTCCTCTGGCAGGAGGGGCACACCGCCCACGTCGACGAGGCGGACGCCGCCGCCTACGCCCGCCGCATCCACCTCGAGGTCTATCTGGAGTTCATGACCTCGGTACTCGCGCTGCCCGTCTTCGTCGGTCGCAAGACCGCGAAGGAGCGTTTCGCCGGAGCCACCAACACCCTCACCCTCGAGGCGATGATGGGTGACGGCAAGGCGCTGCAGATGGCGACCAGTCACGAGCTCGGGCAGAACTTCGCCCGCGCCTTCGACATCGACTTCCTGGGCGCCGACGGCCGGCGACACCTGGCATGGACCACGTCGTGGGGTTCGTCGACCCGCATGATCGGCGGACTGATCATGGCTCACGGTGACGACAACGGGCTCCGGGTACCCCCGCGACTCGCGCCCACGCAGGTGCTCGTGCTGCCCGTCAGGGACGATGCAGCGCTCGTCGAGCAGGTTTCCGGGATCACCGAGGGGTTGCGGGCCGCTGGTGTGCGCGTTCAGCTGGACGCCCGGCCCGGCCTTTCGTTCGGCCGGCGGGTCACCGACGCCGAGCTCAAGGGCATTCCGGTACGCGTTGAGCTCGGCCCGCGCGACCTTGCGGCCGGCACCGTCACCCTGGCCCGTCGCGACACCTCGGAGAAGATCGTCATACCGCTCGACGACGTGCTGACCCGCGTGCCCGCGCTGCTGGACGACGTCCAGGACACCATGTACAGCACGGCCCTGGCCGCCCGCGACGCTCGCACCCACGACGTCGGGAACCTGGACGAGGCGGTCGAGGCGGCATCGGTGGGCTTTGCCCGCCTGCCGTGGGTCGCTGTCGGTGACAGCGGTGAAGCCCGACTCACCGAGGAGTCGTTGACCGTCCGGTGCATCCAGCGGCCCGACGGTACGATTCCGGACAGTGTGGACGAACCCGACCTGGTCTGCATCGTCGCCCGCGCCTACTGACCAGGCAGCCGTGGCCCCGACAACCCTGGCCTGACAGCCTGGCCTGACAGCCTGGGACAGACCGGTGGCCCGACGGGCTCTGACCGGACAACCTCGCCCTCGGCATCTGACGGTCGCCTGCGGGCGGGCTCGCGTACGGCCGTCTCGCCTACATCAGCTGGATCTCCTGGATCGCTTGATCGCTTGGATCGCCCCTGAATCACTTGGATTGCCTACAGCCGATCTCCCCGGCGTCGGGCTCGCGGGCTACCGGGCGTACTGCTGGTTAACGCTGCCTTCCCCGGGTATTTCCAAGATCGAGCTGATGGCACCCGGCTGCCGGCGGCCGTGCGACTACGCAGACCCCGCCTGATCGGAGCACGATCAGGCGGGAGTCGCCGCAGTGTCGCGCCGTCACAGGCCCCGAGGAGGACGGGAGTACGTTCATGGGCGAGAATCCGGACAAAATCAGGACGGATATCGAGGCGACCAGGTCCCGACTCACCGAAGAGCTCGGTCTGCTGTCGGAGAAGATAAGTCCGAGCCGGGTCGCGGGACGGACAGCCGCGGATGCCAGGAGCGCTGTGGTCCACGCCCGGGAACGGGTGGCAAGCGGCGCGGCAGGCGCTCGTACGCGGTTTGCCGGGGCCACCGAGGAACTCGCACCCAAGGCGTCGGCAACAGCCCACAAGGCTTCGGTAACCGCCCATAAGGCAAAACAGACCGCGGACGAGGTGGTATACCGGGCCAGCCAGAACCCACAGGTCATCGCAACCAGCAGAAAGGTCCGGGAGTCCACGGGCCAGGCCGTGCGGACGACACGCAGGTGGGCCACGGACAATCCCGGCGCCACCCGTGCCGTGGTGACCGGTGTGGTCGGTACGGCAGTGACAATTGCGGCCGTCACCGTCATAGTGAGGCGGCGTCGCTGCCGGAGCTGGGGCGAATAGTCACCTCGGCGCCGAGCCTGCAGGCGCTGGCGGGGCAAAGGCAGTGCGATCATGTTTCTTTCGCGCCGCCGGAGGCCAAGCCCTCCGGTCATGCAGCAGTCCGGGGCGCGAGGTGGCCGGTCAGGTGGTTACACGCCCTGTTTTGATCAGGAGATCGAGGGTGAAAACGGCTGCCAGCACGACCGTGTATTCCATCGGTTTCATGACTCGACGACAACGGTCTCACGCGGTTGTGGTGCGGATGTCAGTCGTGGTGCGGATGTCATGTGCGTTCTGGGCTTCTCGGGCGTCGGCGGCGTCCCTGCGCCCTTCTTCGGTCGCGGTCGGCTTGACGTCGTCACCGATCACGGTGCAGTCCCGTCCCCGTGCCTTGGCTATGTACAGGGCCCGGTCCGCCATTCCGACCAGCTCCACCTGATCCGAGACGTGCACGGGAAAGGCACATGCGCCCACCGACACGGTGGCGGAAAGCCAGGTGTCGGCATTCACGGCGATCGGGCTGTCGGCCACCTTGGTTCGCATCCGTTCGGCGACCACACTCAGCTCGTCCAGATGGACATTGGGGGCCAGCAGAGCGAACTCCTCACCACCATAACGGGCGAGCACGTCGCCCGGGCGCGTGGTCCCGCGCAACCGGACACTGATCTCGGCGAGTACCCGGTCGCCCGCGGGATGACCATGATGATCATTGATCGCCTTGAAATGGTCGACATCTATGATGAAGAGCGCCAACAAACCCCCGGTACGGCGTACCCGAGCGAGCTCTATCGGCAGCTCCGCCTCAAGAAAACGGCGTGTGTACAGGCCGGTCAGGCCATCGGTGATCGCCAGGCGACGTTGGTCGGAGACCAGGACCGCCATACGGGCGATCGTCAACAGGAACATCAGGGCGCACGCCACAGCAACTATCGGAATGTCGTAGGTGACCCCGCGGGCATACTGAACCAGCATCATGACGGGCGCGACCAGGGCAGCACTGAGCAGGACGGTGAGGCGACATCGATCGAGGTTCTCGTCCCCGGCCGGAGTCGGCTCGGCAAGGCAGGCCATTGTCGGATGAAGCGCCGCCGCGCCCAGCGAGAGATTACCGGCGAGCCAGATCACGTCCAGGAAGTTTCCCATCTGGTAGGTGCCGTTCAGCTGTTGCAGTCCGTACAGGGTGTCGGCAGTCATGATTGCCACGAGATTGCCCATGAGCAGGAAGAACGCCAACGGGTGGCGACCGGATCCAAGGACCAGCTTCAGCCCGACCGCGAACAGGGCGAGATCCATCACCGGGTATCCGACCAGTGGGACGGCTTCGACCAGCCGGCCGGAGTCGCTGCGGACGTAAGGTCCGATGATATAGAGCCACGACAGCATGGTCGCGGCGACCGCGAGCGTCCCGGCGTCCAGCAGACCAGGCAGGTCACGCCCGGGAGTGCGGTGCCGGACGAGCAGCACCAGACCCGCCACGACGAGCGGGTAACGGGACAGATAGAAAGCGTCGGAGACGACCCGGAAATCCGCGACACCCAGAACGTCGCGCAACAGATAGCAGGTCATGCCGGCAACCACGTACACCACCTGGCCGGCTCCCAGCAACAGCCAGGGCAACCGTGGCACGGGCTTGAGCCGGGCCAGACCAACAAAGACCGCCGCAGCCGATGACGTGCTGATCAGACAGTAGCCCGCCACCCGTCCCGTACCATGAACAGGTATCAGACGGTATCCGATCACAAGACCGGCTCCGACCATCAGGTAAAGCAACCATGGCCGGCTCACGAAACGGCTGGAATCGGCTCTCCCCCACCCCATCAGGTCGCCCCCTGGCAGCAGGGTGGTCGACCGCGGAACCCGCCCATCCGGGCGGTTCGGTGACATGTCAGGGTTCGTGTCATCCTGAAAATGGCTTTCATGGCGAGATACCCGGATCTGTCCGGTGGCGTGGAAAATCTCATACCGATGATATGGCATAAAAACCGTGCTGCAATAGGCAAAGCACTCCCAAATTACCCGACGACGACATCCTGCAACCGGTTCGGCCAGGTTTCCCGTGAAACTCCCGTGACGATCGACACCAACAGGTGGAGATCTCTCGGCGGCTCAGGGGCCTGGGTCTGTCGGACCTCCCGGATCGGCTTCCGGAGCCCGGATCCAGGAGGAACCCCGGACGCACCAGAATCATGATCACGATGCCTTTGATCCTCCAGCAGCCCAGACACCTGGACCTGCCAGATCGGCCTTCGGGCCTCCCGGATCGGCTTCCGGACCTCGGGAGCGGAAGAAACATGATCGCGGCGCCTTCGACCCTCGGAGAGGTCGCCGCGGCCACGATGCGTGACACAAAGCGGCTCTGTTGCCGCGCGCCGCCCTGCCCCACCGTCGCGCCGCCATCTCGACACAGGCGGCCGGTCCCCCCTACCGAACGGCCAGCCAGTCGGCCTACCGGAGGACAACAGCCGGTACCCGCAAAGCATCACGTGACCGACATCCCTTACGTCGACTTGTTCGTCCGTCTTCGGGTTCAGTGAAACAGTATGGACGAATGCTTTTCTCTATCAACGTATGGGCCCGTCCTATCCGCAGCGTGGCCGCCAGGCGTGACCAGGAGATCCGTGCTCTACGCGCAGCTCTCGGCCCACCGTGGAGAGGTGGCCGACACCGGAGGCCGGCCTGGCCACGCGACCTGTGGGGCTGGCTGGACATCGCCATGGAACTCGGCATCGGCCAAAAAATGTTGACTGTTGACTCAACGAAGGGCGCCGAAGCCGGTCCGGATGCGGCATGTGCCACAAACCAGCACCATCACGGCCGAGCACGTGATCATAAACACCGTCATCGGACGGTGACGTGTCACGAAGCCGGGCAGCAGGAAGCGGAGCCGCGGGCAATCCTGCGGGCTTCCAGGTCCGAAACAGAACGTATTGACCCAGCAGGTCCAGGAAGTCCCAGGCGGACCCGGAGGTCGCCACACCGCCGCCTGCTCAACACCCCCCGGAGCTGGGCTTCCAGCAGCGCGAAAAAAAACATGATCATGCCACTTTTGGCACGCCGGTAGCCTGGAAGATCAGGCCGTCCCGGGCTGCCTGATGCCTGATACCGCGGGACTAATCCGCCTGCGGGCAAACCCTTTACCTATACACGCCGATCCAGCAACAGTAAGCAGGTGTGATCAATCGTACGTTTGAACACGGTGACTGGTTTGTTCCCGCTCGAGAAAGTTGATGCGCTCACAGTCGCAAAGCCCACCGACTCGGTAGCGTGATCCCCAAGGTGGGGGAGTCGCAGGAGAGGAGCGGGCGTGCTGGCGCCGCTGACCGACGCTGATCCCCGAAAAGTCGGGAGGTACTGGCTCCAGGGGCGACTGGGTGCCGGCGGGATGGGCACTGTTTACCTCGGTTTCGATGAGGATGGCCATCCCATAGCGGTGAAGGTCATCCGGCCGGAGCTGATTGGTGACGCGGACTTCCGGGAACGGTTCCGCCGTGAAGTTGCGGCCGCGCGCCGCGTCCGCGGCAAGTTCGTTGCGGAGGTCCGTGACGCCGACGTCGACGCGGAACGCCCATGGATGGCCACCGAATACGTCGACGGTGTCAGCCTTGCGGCGGCCGTCGGTGAGCGAGGGCGCCTGAGCGGTTCCATGCTCATCGACCTCGCCGCGAGCCTCGCCGACGCCCTCGCCGCCATCCACGCCGCCGGGCTGGTGCATCGCGACCTCAAACCGTCCAACATCTTGCTTGCCTGGGACGGCCCGAAGGTCATCGACTTCGGTGTCGCCCACGCTGTTGACACAACCGAGCACACCCAGACCGGCCACATCATCGGGACGGTCGCCTGGATGGCTCCGGAGCAGCTCCGCGGCGAGCGGGCAGGACCCGCGGCCGACATCTTCTCCTGGGCCATGTGCGTGGCGTTCGCCGCAACCGGCCGCCACCTGTTCGCGGCGGACACGCCCACCGCCTCCGCCATCCGCATGCTGCGGGAAGAACCGGACCTCAGCGGCATACCGGAAGGTCTGACGCCGCTGACCCTGCGGGCTCTCAACCGGGACCCGAGCAGACGGCCCACCGCCGTCGAACTCGTCACCGGCATCGTCCGCAACTACCCGGACAGCGTTGACCTGGCGGACCAGGTCACCCGGCGTGTCCTGGTCACGCCCCCGCCCCCGCCACCAGCGGCATCCGCTCCGGTGGCCGATCGCGCGGGAGGCCCGCGCGCAGCGGACCGGCTGGGCGGTCCCGCCGGTCACGCGGTCGTCACCGAGACCCCGCCCGGACAGCCCGGCGCCGGGCATGCCGGCGCTGTGCACCCAGGCAGCGGGCACCCAGGCAGCGGGCATGCCGGTGTCATGCGCCGCTGGCAGCTGGCACTGGTCACCGTGGCTGCCGGTATCGCGCTCGGGGTGACCACCGGGCTGGTCGTGGCCGTCGCCATGCGTGTCGCCCCCAGCGGCAACGCGAGCCTCCCCGGCGCGATGACGACACCAGCAGCCGGTGTGCCTTTCCCCAGCGGCAACGCGACAGTCCCGACGGCTGGAGGGTTGTGGACGCCCGGCCCGCCGGCATCGGCCGGGTTTGCGCTCACCCAACCACCGGGAGCCGTGGCCTGGACGCTGTCAGGACAGTCCACGAGTACGCCGCTGCCGCCCTCCGCTCAGCCGGCTCAGCCCGCTCCCGACGCCGAGAACGTTGCGCAATCGTCACCGAAGGAGCCGACGGCCCCGACTGAACCGGCTCCCACCAGGACGACCCCACCACCCCCCGCCACCACAACCTCGGCGAAGCCACCGCAGCCGCCGCCGACCTCGCCGGCGCCGGCTCCCACCAGGACGGCCCCACCATCCCCCGCCACCACGACCCCGGCGAAGCCACCGCCGAGCTCCCCGTCCAAGGCGCCCACCGCATCGTCGTCCGGATCTCCATCCGTCTCGTCCTCAGGTGCGGTGGCGCCACCACCGCGGGCGTCCTCCACCCAATCGGTGGCGCAGACGTCCAGACCGCGGTCTACGGCGAGACCTCAATCGTCGGCAAACCGCGACCAGTCCGCACCGTCCGAGCCGTCCCGCCCATCCGGACCGGCCGGACGGCCCGCATCCACGACCGGGGAGGGCACGGCTACGACCGGGAAGGGGACAACGACCGCAGGCTCCAGCTCC
>NZ_CAAAFO010000155.1:0-5214 GCF_900634715.1 Candidatus Protofrankia californiensis
CGCCCGGGCGACGGCCTCGCAGATGGCCAGGGACTCACGGGCACCCAGTTCCAGCGCGCGGGCATAGTGGATGATCCATTGGCTGACGCCTTCGGCGCCCGCCGTGGCGTAGGCGCGGGCAGCGCCGGCGTAGACGCTGGTGGTCGTGTCACCGGTTGCCGTCTCACCGGTGGCGATCCGCCCGGATTCGATGTGCCCCACTTCCGTTGCGGTCACGGCTTTCGGATCGAGACCGCGGCTGATGAGTACCAGCCGTCCCGCCGCTCGGGCGATGATCCCGTCGAACGTGCCGAACGGGCGGATGGTCAGCAGCTCGCCCTCCACGATCGCGGCCACGACGATTGCTGGAGCGGAGGTTCGGGCCAACAGCAACTCGGTGAGCCCGCTTAGCCGCGCGGCGGTCTCGGTGGGCGAGGGCGCCGGGCCCAGGCCGAGGGGATCTGCCGGATCCGCACTTCCTGCCACGATCACTGGTGCGTGCGCGCCGCCGGAAGCTGTCTGACCAGCGGAGACGGAAGCCGGTTGACCAGCGGGGACGATGGCTGCGGACGGGGGGGCGAAGCGATCCGACATTCTCGGTCGGCCGAGATCGGTGTCGGCGACGAGGCCGTGGGCGGCAAGCACGTGCATCCGGGCGAGTGCCTGTCGTGGTGCCCGTTCCCAGGCGCCGCAGAGCGTTCCCAGCTCGGCGTAAAGCCGAACTGCGCCGAGCGTGACGCTGGTGTCAAGCGTGGCGCTGGTATACGCCGCGTTGCCGGCGGACTCTTCGCCCGTGGGCCCGCTCATCGCAGCGCCCCCGGTATCGGCGGGAGAACCAGCGTCAGCGGGGAAGTCGGTGCCAGTAGGGGAACCGGTGCTGAACGCCGCCATCGGCAGATCACGACCCAGGTGTGCGCGCAGGGTCTCCAACCCGACGTCGTAACCTTCCAGAGCCGCTGATGCACGAGCGGCCCGCAGCGACACTTCAGCCGTTACCTTGGCGCTGCCGCGACGCATGACCCGGTGGCGCAGCAGGGCGTCGACGGACGATCGGGCCGCGGTGACCGCGTCCGGAACGCCTGGCAGGGCGGTGAGACGGGCAAGGGGATCCGACCCGATAGCGGCGGTCATTGTCCGTACGCTACCGTCTTGCCTCCGCATGGACGGCTGGCCGGCCTCGGTACGGACCGGTGGTCGAAAAGTCCTGCCGGTTGTATCGGGGTGGGGCGCTGCGTGATCGGCGTTCGTGTTGGCGGCCGTGCCGGTTCCGGCAAGGGTGCGAACGGGACGTGATCACCATCCGTCTGTCACGTCGTGGGTATCCACAGGTCCGGTCGGGACGGCCCGAACCGGCCGGGTGTAGGCATCACAATGCGTCCGGGCCGCGCACCGGCGCCGGACACGGCAGACTGCGCAGAGAAAGCTCCGAAGGCGGTGCTGATTCCGGATTTCGCCGGGCCCGGGGAACCGCGGGACCGCGGGGAGGCCGACGGCCGTTTCGGACGTTCTCGGACGTTGTACAACCGCGCTTGACGACCATGGATGAGCGGTGGATGTGTTGGGCTGTTGCCATCGGGCACCATGTGGTGACCTGGACGCTGTCAGGCGGCCCGTGATGCCGTGCCCAGCGCCGAGCGGTAGCCGCGTCCGTGTCCGTGGAGGACAGCCCGTGCCCAGAAGGAGGATCAACGGTGTCGACCCCTACGCAGGACCGCTCAGCCGGTCGGGAGGCGACGCTCGGTGAGCTCGTCGCCGTCGCGACCCGGGACATGTCACTACTCGTCCGACAGGAGATCAACCTCGCGAAGGCGGAGCTGTCGCAGCAGGCTCTGTCCGCCGGGCTCGGTGCCGGGCTCCTCGTCGGCGCGGCCGGTCTCGGGGTCGGCGCGCTGATCGCGGTCACGATCGGGCTCGGTGAGCTGTTCACCTGGGCCGGGGTGGAGCGGTTCTGGTCGTACTTCCTGACGGCTCTGCTCTATGTGGTCGTCGCCGCCCTGCTGGGCCTGCTCGCGGCCAGGCGCCTGAAGAAGCTTTCGCCACCGGAGCGTACGTTGCAGACGGTCAGGGACGATATCGCGTGGCTGAAGCATCCGACGGCGATCGGAGGTTCCGGCGCAAACCACTCCAACGGACGCTCGGCCAGCCGCCAGCAGGACACCGTGCCCGTCCGCTGAACCGATCCGCTGAACCGATCCGCTGAACCGATCCAGCAGACACCGATCCGCCCGGACCGTCGGGTCCACCAGGCACACCGGGCCTGCTGTCTCGGATCGGCTGTCTGCCATGCTGGCCTGTGATGGAGGCTGCCGTTCCCGAGCCCAGCGTCGTTCTTGTGGATGGTCCGTGGCGTCACCGTGACGTGTCCGCGAACGGCACGCGACTGCACGTGGCCGAGCTCGGAGAGGGCCCGCTGGTGTTGCTGTTGCACGGGTTCCCTCAGTTCTGGTGGGCTTGGCGTCATCAGCTCACGGGGATCGCCGCTGCCGGCTACCGGGTGGTGGCCGCCGACCTGCGCGGCTATGGGGCCAGCGACAAGCCCCCGCGGGGATATGACGCCTTCACCCTGTCCGACGACGTCGCCGGGCTGGTACGGGCGCTCGGTGAACGGGACGCTGTGATCGTCGGACACGACTGGGGTGGTCTGGCCGGATGGACGACCGCGGCGTTATGTCCCCGGCTCGTGCGCGGGCTCGTGGTGCTTTCCATGCCGCATCCGCTGCGGACCCGGCATGAGATGCTGGCGAACCTGCGCGGGCAGGGTGTCGCCAGCCGGCATCTGATCAGCTTCCAGCTGCCGTGGCGTCCGGAGCGGCTGCTGGTCGCCGACGACGCAGCCTATGTCGGTCGGGTGCTGCGGGCATGGGGCGGCCCGGGCTACCCCGACGCCGAGGCGGAGGGCCGTTATCGTGAGGCGATCCGGATTCCCGGGGTTGCGCACAGTTCGCTGGAGTACCACCGGTGGGTTTTCCGTTCGCTGTTCCGGCCGGACGGAGCCCGGTTCGCCGCTGCGCTGCGCCGGTCGGTGTCCGCACCCACCCTGCAGTTGCACGGCCGCCTTGACAGGTTCATGCTTCCATCCACCGCACAGGGCTCGGGACGTTACGTCAGCGGCCCCTACGAATGGAAGCTGCTGGACGGAGTCGGCCACTTCCTCCCGGAAGAGGCCCCGGACGTCGTCACCAACGAGATCGTTTCCTGGCTCGCGCAGTGACCGTTCTGGTCCTGTTCCTTTGAATCCCCTTGTCGATCGCCGATAGGTGATTGTCAAGCCAGAGGTAGGTGCCAGCCCAAGAGGCAGGGGTTCCCGAATCGTCGCAAAGCGACGATTCGGGGGAGGCTCAGTCGCAGCCCCGGGTGCTGACTGCGGTGGTCGTGACCCGACCGGCGTCCGCTGAATCGTCCACTTCGGCACTGGTCAGTACGTACCCGGTGTCCGAGTCGTTCGTCGCGGCAGCAAACACCACGCCGTAGACGGTGCCTTGCTCGGACAGCAGCGGTCCGCCGGAGTTTCCCGGCAGTACCTGGCCCCGGACCGCGTATATCTCACGGAGCACCGTGCCCTGGGAGTAGATGTTCGGCGCTCTGGCGGTCTGGCGGTTGCGGATGCGTGCCGCCGCGATCGTGTACGGGCCGTCCTGGGGATATCCGGCGACGATCGCGTCGTCTCCCGCCCGACCGGGCGGGTCGTCCTGGAAGGACAGCGGCGTCCGGCGCAGGCCTGGCACGTAGAGGACGGCGATGTCGGTGTCGGGGTCGAACACCACTACCCTGGCCGGCAGGGTGGTGGTGCCGACCTCGACCTGGGGCCGGGTCACCCCGGCGACGACGTGGGCGTTCGTCATCACCCGTTCTGCCGCGTAGACGAAACCGGTGCCTTCGACCCGTTTGGAGCACGACGGCGCGACTCCGCGGATCTTCAGGATGCTGGCCGCCGCCGCCTGTACGGCCGGGGTGTTGTCGACCTGGGTGTCGGGCGGTTCGACCGGCACGATCTGTTCCCCGCCGAGGCTGGAGAAGACTTCGGGGAAGCCGTTCTGGTCGACGAGCTGACGTAGGTCGGCGAAGGCGCCGCGTACCGCGTCCGGCATGGCCGCGTCGACGGTCCTGAGGACTTCGGATCGGCGGACGTGCTCGGCGAGGGTGGTGAACGGGGAACGGTTCACCGCCGTTGCCAGCAGCCATGCCACGAGCAGCACCGAGATACCGGAGAGGATCGCGCCGGCGACGGAGTCGACGGTCTGGCCCGGACGCCAGGTGAGCCGGTCGCGCAGGGTCGCACCGATCGCGGTGGCGGCGATCTGTCCGATCAGGGCGAGACCGAGGACGACGAGGATGCCGATGATGGCGCCCTGCGCCTCGGCGCCGATCATCCGTGCGAACGGCGCCGCGATGTTCGCGCCGAGGACACCGCCGCCGAGGAAACCGATGAAGGACAGTGCGCCGACCACGAAGCCCTGCCGGTAGCCGGACACGGCAAAAATGATCACAGAGAGGATCAGGATGACATCGAGAATGTCGAACATCTTCGGCTGCTCGGTATCCGCTAGCCGACCGTCAGTGTGCCGTGCATGTTCGGATGGATCGTGCAGAGGAACGAATAGCTGCCGGGTTTGTCGACGGTGAAGGTGACTGACTGTGATGTGCCCGCCGAAGCGACGCTGGTTCGGGCCTCAGGGATCTCCGGGATCACGAAGTTGTGTGGAGCGGAGCCCGCTGGAACCGTCAGGTTCACCGTGATCTTTCCTGGTCGGGCCGTCAGGGTTGAGGGCGAGAACTCCAGTGAGGCGGTGCCGACCACGTCGAAGATCTGGACACCATTCTCGATCTTCGGCGTGGCACTGGTGACGGTCGGGGGCGAACTGGTCGGCGCATCGCTTCCGCAACCGCTGAGTCCGAGTCCGAATCCGAGGACGAGCAGGGTGAAGGCGACGGTCAGCGTGGCGGGGCGAGCCGTTCGACGGTGGCGCGACCGTCCGGCCCCGGGCGTCGGACACCGGGAAGTACCCGGGCCGGTCATTACGCTCATTGATGCCTCCGGTCCTTGTCGCCCTTTGCTGACGAGTGTCCGCCGAAGACGCTGCCGTCCTCGTACCCGGGCCGTGCGTGGATCTGTCTGTGGCTCTGTGCGTCGAGCTGTCCGTGGATCCATGTGCGGATCGTGGAAAACACCTGGGGAGGCCGGAACCCGCGAAGCTCGTCGAGCGGCTTGAGGTCCTGACCGGTTACCGGCCGGGC
>NZ_CAAAFO010000155.1:5514-8276 GCF_900634715.1 Candidatus Protofrankia californiensis
GTTCGTCACCGGTGACTCGACCTGTTCGGCGGGCAGCCAGGGGCGCTCCCAGCCTCCCATCCGCAGCAGCGCGTCGATCAGGCCGCCGGTGAAGCCCCAGATGAACATCTCCTGGATGCGGAAGGCCGGCCCTACCAGGCCCGACGCCCGATGGCGGACCCGTACCCGGTTCGCCGGGTCGGCCAGTTGGGCGACCGGTACCCGCACGACCGCGGACGTCTCGCTCGGGTCCACCGGCCCGACCGGACACGGCGTGTGCCACCATCCCAGCACCGGCGTCACCAGGAAGTGGCTCGGCGGCAGGTAGAGGGCGGGGCCGGTGGCCAGGATCCGCACACAGCCCGGATCGAGCCCGACCTCCTCCCTGGCCTCCCGGATCGCGGTCGCGGCCGGGGAGGTGTCGGTGGAGTCGGTCGCCCCGCCGGGAAAGGCCGGTTGGCCGGCATGGCTGCGCAGGTCCGCCGCGCGTTCGATGAGCAGGACGTCGGGCCCGTCCGGGCCGTCACCGATCAGCATGAGGACGGCCGCGGGACGTCCGTCGGCCGCGTGTAGCCGAGTCCAGGAAAGCTGGTCGGGACGGGCGATGCGCAGGGCTTGCGCCAGGTCCGTGAGCCAGGTGGGCGCGTCGACCTCGTCAGGGCCGGCGGTTCCGTCCAGCCCGTCCAGCCCGTCCAGCCCGTCCGGACCGTCGGGATATGCGGCTGTGCTCACCTGGCCGCTTCGAGGTCGGCGCGGACCAGTCGCGCAGCTTGTTCCGGCGCGATCGATCCGAGGCCGAACGACGGGCATAGGCGGGCGATGCCGCACACGCCGCACGCTGGCCGGCGGGCATGGCAGACCCGCCGGCCATGGAAGATGATCCGGTCGGAGGCGATCGTGTAGTCACGCCGTTCGAGCAGTCCGGCGAGATCGCTTTCGACCCTGACCGGGTCGGTGTTGGTGGTGAGCCCGAGCCTGCGCGACAGCCGCCCGACGTGCGTGTCGACCGTGATGCCGGGCTGGTCGAAGGCATGCCCGAGCACGACGTTGGCGGTCTTGCGGCCGACACCGGGCAGGGTGACCAGGTCGCCGAGGCGTGGGGGCACGATCCCGTCGAAGCGGTCGACCAGGGCGGCGCCGATCCCGATGAGCGAGTTCGCCTTGGCGCGGAAGAAGCCGGTTGGCCGCAGGATGGCTTCGAGCTCCGCACGGTCGGCGGCAGCGTAGTCGCCGGCGGTGCGGTACTTCGCGAACAGTGTCGGGGTTACCTCGTTGACTTTCTTGTCGGTGCACTGTGCGGACAGGACGGTGGCAACGAGGAGCTCAAGAGGGTTGTCGAAGTTGAGTGCGATCCGCGCGTCCGGGTGGAGCTCACCGAGCATACGGACGATCTTTCGGGCTCGCCGTGTCCGCGCCAGCGGGCTTTCGGTGGCGGCGTCGGCGAGGGTGGTCACGTCCACAGCCTATCCGGCGATAGGATCATCGCGCTGCCCGGCCGGGACGCCGGATGTGTCCGAAGTCGCACCGCGTATCCTGACCCCACGTGCTGGTTACGTAGAGTCGTCCCTCACCATGGGGCCCGCCATGTTTCTGATTGCCGCGATCTCGTTCCCGCTCGTCCTGCTTGGCCTGCTGCTTGCCATGGAGCGAGTGGAACGCCCCCTGCGCACCGCCGACTCGGGCCAGGGTCTGGAGAGCTTCTTCGACAACGCCCGACCTGACGAGGTGAACACGTTCGTCTCCCAGGGCTTTCCAGCCGCGCTGGAGCGCTACCGCCGCCGTTTGCGACGGTCGGCTCCGGGCAAGCACCGGGCGACGTGACGGCTGGGCTCAGGTGTGGGCGCACGGAGTATTTCTCGTACCTGTGACTACGCAGGGTTATTAACGGCCTCGGTGTGTATGTGTCGTCCCGTCCCGTCCCGTCCGCAGGCCTGGGCCCCGCTGGTTGCTGTGTGCTGTCCTGTGCCGACCGTTCGGGTCGGAAATACCCGGATTCGACCGACCTGTTCAAGACCCGACAGCCTGTTCCGGCTTCCAGGTCGTGCCCTTTGGCTCTACTCCTGGCATGCTCGGACGCCGTGGACGATCTGCTTGCCCGTGTTCCCATGTTTGCCGGCCTGTCCGAACAGGATCGGCAGGCCCTTAATGATCATCTAGAGCGCCAGAATGTTACTCGAGGCGACGTTTTGTTTCGGGAGGGTGAAACCGGAGACCGTGTCTTCGTGATTCTTGCTGGAAAGGTCAAGATTGGACGTGCCGCGTCGGACGGACGCGAGAACCTTCTCATGGTGATGGGCCCCGGAGACCTCTTCGGGGAACTCTCGCTGTTCGACCCGGGGCCCCGCACGGCCAGCGCAACCGCGGTGACCGACGCTTCGTTGGTATCCCTGGAGCACACCGCGTTGCGGCCGTGGCTGGCAACCCGGCCTGAAGCGGCGTCACTGCTGCTGCGGGTGCTGGCACAACGCCTGCGCCGGACCAACGACTCCATGGCCGACATGGTCTTCACCGACGTGCCCGGACGGGTGGCCAAAGCCCTTCTCGACCTTGCCGAACGGTTCGGTGAGCCGGCCCAGCCCGGTAACGACGCGGCAGGGGTTCGGGTCGAGCACGGTCTCACCCAGGAGGAACTCGCCCAGTTGGTCGGGGCCTCCCGGGAGACGGTCAACAAGGCGCTGGCGGACTTCGCCACCCGCGGCTGGCTGCGGTTGGACTCCCGCGCGGTGGTGCTGCTCGACCGGGAACGGCTCGCCCGCCGCGCCCGGTAGGCCGTCTCCGGCGGA
>NZ_CAAAFO010000155.1:8346-9043 GCF_900634715.1 Candidatus Protofrankia californiensis
TCCGCCGGAGACGGCCTGCGGTTCCGGCCTGAGGGGGCACAGGCTGGCTGACTCCCGTCCCAGCAGGTCCTGACCAGTACGCTCGGCGCGCTGGTCAGGACCTGCCTTTGAGCGCGCTGGTCAGGATCTGCCTTTGAGATCGTTAGGCTAGATCGTCAGGTCGCCTTCAGAGCGTTGGATCCGGGTCGTTGGATCCCTGATTGCTGTTATGCCTGTGCGCGCGGCTCCGCCAGGGACGGCGTCGTTGGCGGTGCCGTCGAGGGCGTGGTTGCCGGCGTCGACAGGGTCGTTGCCGAGCGGGCCACCCCGACGTCCGCGACGCTCGGCAGGTTCGCCGGCTTCGAGCCGTTGGGAATCGCGGAGAGCAGCCGGCGGGTCTGCGCGGCCTCGCTCACCGCCTCCGTCGCGGTTGCGGCGGCCAGAGCCTTCTCGTATGCGGCCCGGCCTTCGGCCGGTTTGCCGCTTGCGACCAGCGCGGTGCCCAGCGCCCGCCATGCCAGTACCTGGGCGCGGATGTCCTCGGCGCCTACCTCGACCGCACGCCGGGCCACTGCCAGCGCCTCGGCGGGCCGGCCCGCGTCGAGGAGAGTGCCGGCCAGATGCGCGTATGCTTGGCGGCGCGGGAACAGCAGTGTTGCCGGTTCTCCGGCGGCCAGAGCCGTTTCCAGTAGGCAGATCGATTCCTGCAGGCGGCCTC
>NZ_CAAAFO010000155.1:9595-14680 GCF_900634715.1 Candidatus Protofrankia californiensis
GCGAGCCGGCGAGCCCGGCTGAGCTGGCCGGACAGTAGCCAGACCAGTGCCTCGGTGCCCGCGCACCAGCCCAGACCACCGGTGTCGTCCAATCGCCTGAAGACCTCTGAGGCGTCCCGGAGGTATTCCTCGGCACTTGGGTAGTCCCCCCGGGTAGTCGCGCTCCAGGCAAGGTGCTGGAGGGCCCAGCCGACTCCTCTGGGATCGCCGACCCGACGGGCCAGGGTCAGCGCGTCGGTGAACCGCTTCTCGGCGTGGCGTACCCGACCGGCGGCGTATTCCAGCAGGCCCAGCTGGCGCAGGGTCGCGGCGACCAGCCGGTCACTGCTGGCGCGCTGAGCCTCTTCCAGGGCGGTGACGAGCGCGGTTGCGGCTTCGTCGTCCCTGCCCTGTTTGTGCCGAAGATCGCCGAGGATGCGGTACGCGGCTGCCCGCAGCTCGGGCGTGGTGACCCGCAGAGCGGGCCGTAGGACGCGTTCGGCCTCCTCCAGCCGGCGCAGTGACGCCAGGGCCTCGGCGTGCAGCACGACCGCGCCCAGATCGTCGATTTCGCTCACGACTCCCCGGCCGAGCCGGCGCGCACTGGTGATCAGCTCGCTGGCGCTGCGATGGTCGTCGCGGGCGAGGGCCGATCGAGCGACCCGGACCAGGGCGTGGAACCCGGGTTCCCGCGCCGACCAGGCGGGATCAGTGGGCGCAAGCGCCATCGACGCCGCGAGGTCGTGGGCCCGTTCGGCATGGTGACCGACAAAGGCCGCGATCTCCGCTTCGGAACCACCCAGGAACTCCACCCCCCACTGGGCTGCCGCGGCATGCCTGCGCGCACGCTCCACCTTGGGCAGCCCGGCGTAGGCCACGTCCCGGGCCATCGGGTGCACGAACGTCCACATGGGTTCCCCGGGATGCGGGGCCCGCAGGAGCTGGCGTTCGGTGAGGGTTGCCAGCGCCCGGCGCACCTGGTCCCCCCGACGGTCCTCGAGGGCGGGTAGCGCGTCCGCGGGAAACCGGCTGCCGAGCACTGACGCCGAACGCAGGACGGCCTTCGCGATCGGATCGAGATCGTCGATGCGGGCGGCCAGCACCGACTGCACACCGGCCGGCAGCGTGGTCTCGGGCAGGGACCCTTCGAGCACCCAGGCGCACTGCTGTGCGCCGGCCGGGTGACGCCGTATGCCCGCCGCCGTGTCCGCGCCGGGCGGGGTGCTCTGCCCCGTCCCCGTCCCCGTCGCGCCGGTATCGGTATCGGTGGCGGCGGCTGCGCCGGCTTTGGCGCCTCGGTGCAGTACACCCCGGTCCACCAGCAGGTTCAGCAGTTCGGTGAGGAAGAACGGGTTGCCGTGGACCCGCGCGAGCAGGGCGTTGCGGGCGGCCTCGTCCAGTTCGGCACCGCCCAGATAGTCGCGTAGCAGGCTGGCTGAGGCGGCTTCCACCAGCGGGGCGAGCGCGAGCGATTCCGCGTTGGGCAGTCCGGCCATCGACGGGACCTCGCGGTCGAGCAGGATGAGCAGCACCGGCCCGCGCAGTCTGCTGGCGAAACGTCGCAGGCCATGCCACAGGGCGGTCGTCGCCCATTCCAGGTCGTCCAGGATGATGACCAGCGGCCCGTCGTTGGACAGACCGCCCAGCAGCACGGCGACGTCGTCGACGATCGCGTCGACGGCCCGGACGCCGGGACCGTCGACCGGGCTGTCCCGACCTGCCGGATCACCTGGCGGGATGTCCGGAGTCACTGTTGATCGGCCCTCCGGCGGGACGCCCAGCAGGGCGAGCAGTTTGTCCGCCACACCGCCCGGGATGCGGGTGCGCGCCGCGGGGTGCTCCAGACGGCTGACGGTGCGCCGCACCCGCTCGGCGACCCGGTCCGGGCTGTCGCCCTCCCCAACCCCGCACGCCGTCCGCACGATGTCCATGAGCGGGGCGAGGTCCCGGCCGTCACCGTGGCGGACAGTGCGGCCCCACAGCACCCTCGCGTCCGGCTCCGCTCCCGCCCGGCGGGCCAGTTCCACCGCTATGCGGGTCTTGCCGATGCCGGCCTCACCCGTGATGACAACGGTTCGCGGCTGACCGTGCGCGACGACGTCCCGGAAGGCTGACACCAGTACCGTGAGATCTTGATCGCGTCCGGTGAACGGCGCGTCGTCGCCGTGGCCGGGCCGGGCGACGTTGGAAGGCCGCAGACTGACCAGTTCGTAGGCGGGAACCGGTTCGCGCTTGCCTTTGAGTTTCAGCGCGGGCAGCGGACGCCAGGTCGCGACCGAGGTCGTGGCGATCACGGTGTCGTGGCCCGCGTACACGGCACCCACCGCAGCGGCGTCCGACAGCCGCGCCGCAGTGTTCACCGTGTCACCGATCACCGTGTAGGTCAGCGAGGCCTGGACGCCGGCGAGCACCTCCCCGGTGTTGATCCCGACCCGTAGGCCGAGGTGGCGCCCACCGCCGGCTTCGTCGGTGACGAGCCGGCGGACGGTCTCCTGCATGGCGGCGGCCGCGCGCACGGCCCGCTCCGGGTCGTCCTCGTGCGCGGTCGGCGCGCCGAACACGGCCATGATGCCGTCGCCGGTGAGGTTGTCGACCCGTCCGCCGACCTCGGCGACGTCACGGGCAAGGGCGGCGAGTACCCGGTCGGTCACCTCGCCGACACGTTCGGGATCCAGATCCTCGGCCCATGCGGTGAAATCCGAGAGGTCGCCGAACAGGACGGTGACGACCCGGCGTTCGGCGCCCTCGTCGGCACCCATGCCGTTTTCGGTTTGCAACGGCAGCCCGCAGTGGAAACAGAACCGTCCGCCGGGAACGGCGGGAGTGCCGCACCGCGGGCAACGCAGCGTTCCGCCGAGGGGTGATGTGATCATTGGGGCGCCCTGAAGCCGGGGTCGGGCCATGGCGTCTGGCCGGCTTGCCCGGTGTATCGGGGTTGCCGGTACGGCATCCAGGGCCGAAACCTTTTGACGTAGTCGGACATATGCGGTGCGTTACGCACGGGTGGTCGCCTCCCGGCCGCGAGCATAAGCCAACCGTACGAGATCTTCTGTTCGTGCTGATCTTAACGGTTTCCGGGAAGGAAGAGGGCTGCGTGGGATGTCCGGAAGAAGTCCGGAATCCGGCCGCCGGCCAAAGGCAGCGCGATCATGTTTTCGCGCTGCTGGAGGCCCAGGTTCTCGGGGTTAGAGGCCAAAGGCAGCGCGATCATGTTTTCGCGTTGCTGGAGGCGGCTGGAAGGCGGCTAAGTGAGCAGGAGTTCGATCGGGGTGGTCCGCAGTTCCCGCTGCTCGTGGAGGTGCTCGACCTGGGCGCGGACGGACAGCTCCGCGGCCGGCCACAATGCGCGATCGACATCGGCGTAGACCCTGCGGACGATCTCCGCGATCGTGCTGTCGCCCGCGGCGAGGGCCGCTCGTATCTGGTCGAGTCGGGCCTCCCGGTGGGCGAGGTACGCCTCCGCGGCGTGGCCCGCGGCCGGCAGATGCGGTCCATGACCGGGAAGGACCGTGGCGTCACCCAGGTCGCGCAGGCGCCGCAGGCTTGCCAGGTAGTCGCCGAGCCGTCCGTCGGGATGCGCCACCACGGTCGTGCCCCTGCCGAGGATCGTGTCGCCGGTGAGAACCGAGGCTTCGTCGCCGGTGAGAGCCGGGGCGTCGTGACGGTCGGTGCCGCTGATGTCGGTCCGACGGTCGCCGGTGAGGACGAACGACAGCGAGTCACTGGTGTGGCCGGGTGTGGCCAGCACACGGATCTCCACTCCGGCGGCCACGATCACGTCACCTTCGGTCAGCCCTTCATCGCCGAGCCGGTGGGCGACGTCAAGAGCGCGGACCGGAGCGGAGGTCAGGTCGTGCAGTGGGGCGGCGCCCTCACTGTGATCAATGTGGCCGTGGGTGAGCAGGATGACGTCAACCGGTCCTGCCGCGACGATCGCCTCGAGATGGCCGGGGTCGGGCGGGCCGGGGTCGACCACGACGCAGCCGGTGGCACCCGGGGCACGAAGGATCCAGGTGTTCGTGCCGTCCAGGGTCATCGGGCTGGGGTTGGGCGCGAGGAGCAGCGAGGCCAGGAGGGTCACCTGCCGTGGCACGAGCGTGCCGCCCCGTACGGGGGGTTCCTCACGCGGATCGGGCATGCCGCCCGCAACGCTCGTATGCCCCACGAGTCACTCACCAGATTCTGAGGTGGACAGTGCTCTGCAGCATGGGCGAGCCGGTGGATCGCTTACCGGCCCGGCCGTCAGGTCAGCTACTGTCATGACAGTAGGCTGTTCGTCCCTGCTTGCGCACCATGTCAGCGACTGGGGTCGGTTGTGAGCCGCATCTCATCCGAGCACTTATACCCGGTCGCTCACCGGATACGTCTGTGCCCGCGTGGTGATTATGAGATCATTATTTTTCGCTGTCCTCATGTGATTTCTAGCTGACAGTGACGACCAGTTCCACCTCGACCGTGGCGTTCAGCGGCAGGACACTCACTCCGACCGCGGACCTGGCATGCCGCCCGGCATCACCGAACACCGCCACGAACAGATCACTCGCGCCGTTGATCACGGCTGGCTGGCCGGTGAACGCGGGCACGCTCGCGACGAACCCGACAACCTTGACGACGCCGGTGAGGACGTCCAGGCCGCCGGCCACCGCGGCCGCGGCCGCCAGCGCGTTCAGGGCGCAGATCCGGGCCAGGTCGGTGGCGCGCTCCGCAGGCACCGAACCGCCGTCGGCAACCGCGCCGACCGGACCGGTTTCGGCAAGGACGCCGTCCACCAGCGGGAGCTGCCCGGCCGTCCACACCAACTCGCCGTGCCGGCGGGCGGGCACGTACGCACCCGCCGGCGGCGGGACGGCGGGAAGCGTCAGGCCGAGTGCGGCCAGGCGTTGCGACGGGGTCGCCGCGTCGGTCGTCACGACGGTCACGTCGCCGATTCGCCCTTGGGGCGCTTGAAGTAGGCGACCAGACTCTCCGGGTTGGGTCCCGGGACGATCTGGACGAGCTCCCAGCCGTCCGCACCCCAGTTGTCGAGGATCTGCTTGGTCGCGTGGATCAGCACCGGCGCTGTCGAGTACTCCCAGGTCTTCATGACTTGTGACCATAGTGCTTCGA
>NZ_CAAAFO010000155.1:14992-20075 GCF_900634715.1 Candidatus Protofrankia californiensis
GAGCCGAGAAGGCCGGGAACGCTGCGAAGGCTGGGAACGCTGGGAGGGCACAGGGTGCCCATGGCACCGGCAACCTGCCAGGACCGAGCCCGGGACGCATCGGCGGACACTACGCCCGACGCCTGTTCATCGGCCGGAAAGGCCGGGGCCAGCCGGGTACGGTCGTTGATGTGACGCCGCAGGAGACTCCACCGCAGGACGCTCCGGACGGGCCGTGGCAGTGCCGCCTACACGTGGTGACTGGCAAGGGCGGCACCGGCAAGACGACCGCCGCGGGCGCACTCGCGGTGGCGCTGGCCACCGGTGGCCAGCGCGTTCTTCTCACCGAGGTCGAGGGGCGCCAGCAGATCGCCCAGCTTTTCGACACCCCGCCGCTGCCCTACGCCGAGCGGAAGGTGGCAAGCGCTCCCGGTGGCGGGGAGGTCTTCGCGCTCGCCATCGACGCAGAGGAAGCGCTGCTGGAATACCTGGAGATGTTCTACAACCTCCGCCGTGCGGGCAGGGCGCTTGGCAAGATCGGCGCTATCGACTTCGCCACCACGATCGCACCCGGCGTCCGCGACGTCCTGCTCACCGGCAAGGTGAAGGAAGCGGTGAATCGCCCCGACGCGACCCGTCCCGGGGGTAGGGCCTATGACGCGGTGGTTCTTGACGCGCCACCGACCGGCCGGATCGCCCGGTTCCTCAACGTGACCGCCGAGGTCGCCGGACTGGCCAAGATGGGTCCGATCCGTGCCCAGGCCGACAGCGTGATGGCGGTGATGCGGTCCGGTCAGACTGCCGTACATCTTGTCACGCTCCTAGAGGAAATGCCGGTCCAGGAGACCGTGGACGGTGTTGCCGATCTGCGTGCCGCCGGCCTGCAGGTCGGCGGTGTGATCGTGAACATGATCCGGACGCCATTGCTCGCAGACGGGGACCTCGAACGGGCCGGCGCGGGCCGGCTGGACGTCGAGGAACTGGCCGCGGGCGTGAAGGTGGCCGGTATCGCCCCCAGAACCGCGTTGATCGACGCTCTGGTGGCGGAAGCGGCCCAGCATGCGCGTCGAGTGGCCCTGGAGACGACCGAACGCGGTGAGGTCGAGGCGCTGGGACGTCCCGTGTACGAGCTGCCCCTGGTCGCCGACGGTGTGGACGTCGGCGTGGTCTACCGGTTTGCGGAGCTGTTGCGGACACAACGGATGGTCGGATGAGCGACGGTTGGATGAGCAAGGCCGAAACCGCGGCATCAGGAGTGCCCGCGGGATCACGGGTGCCCGCGGTGCCGGTGCTGGACGTTGACGCCATGCTCGACAGCGAGAAGATCATCGTGTGCTGTGGGTCGGGCGGTGTCGGGAAAACCACGATCGCTGCCGCGCTCGCATTGCGGGCGGCGGAACGGGGACGCCGGGCGGTCGTCCTCACGATCGACCCGGCACGCCGGCTGGCGCAGTCCATGGGCCTGAGCGAGCTGGACAACAACCCGCGGGAGGTCGTCGGGGTGGATTGTTCCGCCGGTGGCCGGCTCGACGCGATGATGCTCGACATGAAGCGGACGTTCGACGAGATCGTCCTTGCGCACACGACCCCGGACCGCGCCCGGCAGTTACTCGACAATCCGTTCTACCAGTCGTTGTCGTCGTCCTTCGCCGGTACCCAGGAATACATGGCGATGGAGAAGCTCGGCCAGCTGGACGCGACGGGGAACTGGGATCTCATCGTCGTCGACACCCCGCCGACCCGGTCGGCCCTGGACTTCCTGGACGCGCCCAGCCGGCTGGGCGCCTTTCTCGATGGTCGGCTGCTGCGGTTGCTGCTCGCCCCGGCAAAGGCCGGCGGGAAGATGTACCTGAAGGTCGTCGGCGTCGGGCTGGGCATGTTCGGTAAGGTCCTGACCAAGCTCGTCGGTGCGCAGTTGCTCACCGACGTCAGCCAGTTCGTGGCGGCACTGGAAACAATGTTCGGGGGTTTTCGGCAGCGGGCCGACCAGACATACAGATTGTTGGGCGCGCCCGGCACGTCCTTTGTCGTGGTGGCGGCGCCGGAGGCTGCCGCGCTGCGGGAGGCGTCGTATTTCGTGGATCGTCTCGACGCGGACGGAATGCCGCTGGCGGGCCTGGTCGTCAACCGGGTCCACCCGGTGAGCTCCGCCGCCCGCGGGCTGACCGTGGAACGCAGCCTGGCGGCGGCCGAAACGCTGGGCGAGCATGCCGAGCATCCGCTGGCAGCGGCAGTGCTGCGGATTCATGCGGAAAGGGTGCGGCTGTCCGCCCGGGAGAACCGGTTGCGGGAGCGCTTCACCAGTGCTCATCCCGACACATCCCTGGTCGAGGTCGACGCGCTGGCCGGAGATGTCCACGACCTTGACGGGCTCCGTACCGTCGGTGCCGCGCTCGCCTGCGACGAACTCCTCGACCGCGCAGGCTAGCCGCACGCTCTTTGGCCGGATGGCCGCCTGGGCTTCCGGGTGCGCGAAAAGCCATGGTCGCGCGCCCTTTGGCCGGGCTACCGGCTGTTCGGGCCGCCGGGCGCGCGAAAGAACTATGGTCGCGCGCCCTTTGGCCGGAGCAGGCATCCGGGCCCACCTGGTCGGCCCGGACCGTCCGGTCAGCCCGGATCATCGCTGTCCGGAGCACCGTCGTCGAGAAGTTGTCCCTCTAATGACGTCGGTGTCCGTAGTGCCCTGTCAACGTGTGATAATGAGCCGCGGAGAGGAACCGGACGGCGGGATCGTCGACAGGGGACGAGGTGCGGACGATCCTAACCGGCGGAGGCGGTACCGTGATGGGCGCGTGCGTCCGCAAGCAGCTTCCGCCACGATGTGACGTCCGGTCGCCGGCGCAGAAGCGCTCGGCGTTCCCGTTCGGTCATACCGCCCCAGACCCCGAACTCCACTCGGTTGTCAAGGGCGTCAGCGAGGCACTCGGTGCGGACGAGGCATCCAAAACACCGGGTCTTCACCCGGTTCTGTGCCGCTCCCTGGACGAAGAGGTCGTCCGGGTCCAGGTCGCGACAGGCCGCGTTCGCGGTCCAGTCGCCGTCGACGGTCGAGCCGATCAACTGGGTCGAGCTGGCACGTCGTGCGGCACTGGTGCGGGTTGCCAGGCTGCTGGTCATGCCACCTGCCTTTCTTCTCGAGACCGGGTCAGGGGGCCCGTGCGGGTGGTGACGTGGCTTCGCCCGAAACCGTATGGAGCGTCTCCGCCACGGCACAGACCCCACACGGGTGGTTGTCTAAATGACCCGTCCGGGCCATTGATCCGAATGGCCAGAGTGGTGCGGTCTGTGACCAGATCATGTCGTGTGCGTGACATTCGCATGTCCGTTCCATACGGTCATAGGCTTGGGCAGGCTGCGCGGCCGAGCGGTCGCGTGAGGGGGCCGTTTGGAGGTTCCCGGACGTGACCACCACGACAGGGTCGGGCCGTCGGTTCCCGGAGCCACCCGCCGACTCCGGCCGTGCCGTCCATGGCGGAGGCGTTGCGCCGGGCACGGCCCCGGCGCCCGACGGCCCGCGCCGTGACTACCCGCGAACATGGACGGCGGCCGAATGGGTCGGGCAGGCTATGATCGTCAGCGGGCTCGCGGGCGTCCTTCTCGCGCTGGTCGTGCTGCCGGTGGTGGCCCTGGTGGGCCTCACGGTGAAGGGCGGCGCCGACGCGTTCCTGGATCTGCCGGCGAACCTCACCGTCCCACCGCTGCCGCAGGCGTCCCGCATCCTGGATTCCCAGGGCAACGTCATCGGATATCTGCGGGGTGAGCAGGACAGGCAGATCGTCGCTCTTGACCGGATTCCGACGGTGCTGCGCCAGGCGATTATAGACATCGAGGACTCTCGCTTCTACGAACACACCGGTCTCGATTACAAGGGATTGCTCCGGGCCTATGCCTCCAACCAGGAGTCCGGCGAGGTCACGCAAGGCGGGTCCACTCTAACCCAGCAGTACGTGAAGAACGTCCTCCTGCAGGCCGCGACCTCCAGGGAAGCAAAAGAAGCCGCGACCGAGCAGACCGTCAAACGTAAACTCCGGGAAGCACGCTACGCACTTTACCTCGAGGAGCACCTGAGCAAGGATCAGATTCTTGAAAGGTATCTGAACATAGCCTACTTCGGGGACGGCGCCTACGGGGTGGAAACCGCGGCGAAACACTATTTCAACGTGGACGTCGATCAGCTCACCCTCCCGCAGGCGGCAATGCTGGCAGGTCTGGTCAAGAACCCGACCGCCTACAACCCGGTACTGCACCCGCAGGCGGCGACACTTCGGCGTGACATCGTCCTGGAGCGTATGCACGAGCTCGGCCACATCAGTGACGAGCAGCTGCGGCAGACCAAGGCGGCTGCGGTGGTGCTGAACCGCTCACCGCAGGCGGCGGATCCCTGTCAGTTGTCCTCGGTACCGTTCTTCTGCGGGTACGTCCGCCGTACGCTTCTCGCCGACGAGCGCTTCGGGGCGACCCAGGCGGACCGGGAGCGGCTGCTGTTCGAAGGTGGCCTGACGATCCAGACCACGCTCAGCCCGGTCGCCCAGGCCGCCGCACAGAACGCGGCGAACACGGTCGTGCCGCCCGGGAACCGGGTCGCGGTGGGCGTTGCGATGCTCCAGCCGGGCACCGGGAAGGTGCTGGCGCTGACCGTCAACCGGGAGTACGGCCCGTCCGCGGACGGCCTGCCACCGGAGCGGACCACCGACTTCGTGCACACCAAGCAGATCATTCCGCTGGAAGAGGCCTCTTTCTCGCCGGGATCCACCTTCAAGGTCTTCACGCTCGCCGCGGCCCTGGAAAAGGGGATGCCGCTGAACACCACATACAATTCTCCGGCGTGTTATCACTCGAATGTCTTCAACAATCCGGACACCGACGAGAACAGACGCCAGAGTCCGGGGGACTGCTTCGGCAACGCCGACCCGAACGAGGCCGGCTTATACTCCATGACCACGGCTACCTGGGACTCGGTCAACACCTACTACATCCAGCTCGCGGAGAAGGTCGGTCTGCGGAACACCGCCGAAATGGCGCGCCGGCTGGGTGTGACCTCCTGCCGGGTGCAGAACCAGTCCGCGTCCCTGCGCTGCCCCGGCGGCGGCATCGGACCGGTCGA
>NZ_CAAAFO010000155.1:20458-28692 GCF_900634715.1 Candidatus Protofrankia californiensis
ACCATGGATCTGGCGGCTGCCTACGCCACGCTCGCCAATCACGGCGTCCGGTGCGATCCGCAGCCTTTCGAATCGATTACCCAGCGGGTCGGTAGTACCGACCGGCCGGTGCCCTACACCGCGCCCGCACCATGCCGCCAGGTACTCAAGGCAGAGATCGCGGACACGGTCACGTCGGTCCTGGAAGGCGTCATCCTCCACGGGACCGGAGCCCCCAACGCACAGATCGGCAGGCCGGCCGCGGGTAAGACCGGAACCGCCGAGGGCTTCAGCACCGCGTCGTTCGCCGGTTACATCCCCCAGCTGGCCACCGCCGTGACCGTCGCCGACCCGCGCTCGCCTACAACGTATCCGTTGCGCAACGTCCTGGGTAACAAGGTCGTCTACGGTGGCGGCCTGCCCGCTCAGGTATGGGCGAAAACCATGCGCGGCGCCATCGACGGACTCGCCCTGCCGGTCGAGCCGATGCCGTCCCCGGACGGCACCCAGCCCTACCCACTGAAGAAGATGCTGCCCGACGTCGTCGGCCAGGACGTGGCCACGGCACAGGCACAGCTGACGTCCCAGGGCTTCAGGGTGACGGTCCAGGAGATCTGGAGCCCGTTCACCAAGGGAACGGTGCTGGCAATGAATCCCGGGGGTAACCAGGAGGTGGACGAGGGTTCGGAGGTCGTGCTGATGGTTTCGCAGGGTTTCGTCCTGCAATCCCACTCCGACAGCGAGAACACTCCTGCCCAGTCCGACGGTGAGAGCGTTCCTGCCCAGTCCGACGGCGGGAGAACTCCTGTCCGGGCCGAACCCGTTACCGCAACTCCCGGACGCGACCGGGGGAACGCCGGGCCCGGCGCCGGCTGACGAGTTCGCGCCGGCCACCGGCACATCGTCTCGTCAGCGGGTCTCCTCGCCGGCCGTCAGCGGGGCTTCTCGTCAGCTGTTGGCAGGTCTTCTCGCCAGCCGCTGGTGGGTCGCTCAAGACGTGGTTGTCGTTCTTCTCATGCCTGGGCGGGAGGGGAAGAAGCCAGGCGGGTGCGGACCAGGGCGGAAACGCGGGCCCCGTCCGCACGCCCGGCCACCTCGGACTGGACCGCTTTCATCGCGATACCCATGGCCTTCGGGCCGGCGAGACCACGTTCGGCAATCACCTTGTCGATGATCGCGACAAGTTCGTCGTCGTCGAGCTGCTGAGGAAGGTAAGCTACGAGGATCTCGCCCTCGTCCCGTTCCCTGGCGGCCTGCTCCGCACGGCCGGCGGCAGCAAAGGCCTCGGCGGCCTCCCGTCGCTTGCGGACCTCGCGGGTGAGCACTTTCTGCACCTCGGCGTCGGACAGTTCGCGGGCGCTCCTGCCGGCTACCTCCTCGTCCTTCACCGCCGCCATGGCCATCCGCAGGGTGGACGTCCGCAGCGCGTCCCGCGCCTTCATCGCCGTGGTGAGATCCGCCCGCAGACGGTCCTTGAGTTCGCTCACACGGTGACCTTAGTGGACCTCAGCGTCAGTGGACTCCCAGCGGAGGCCGGCGATCGTGAACCTGGGCGCCGGGTGGCCGCCGACCGGGCGCCCAGTGGGTCAACCGGGTGCCCAATGGGCCAAAGGCAGCGTGATCATGTTTTTCTCGCGTTGCCGGAGGTCCAGGTCTCCGGGCGTCCAGTGGGTAACGACGCACGCGACGCGGCCCGGGGATTGCCCACAACGGCGCAACGTGGGCCACACTGGTCCGATGACGAGCGGGCGACGATTGGAGCGGTCACCGTTGCGGACGTGGGGACGCCCCACCGGACGGGCGGCCACCGGGTTCGGCGCGGCAGGTGCCCTTGCCCTGGCCTACGCCGCCGGATACGAGCGCACCGCCTACACCCTGCGTCGCGTGGTGGTGCCGGTGCTCGCGCAGGGTGCGCAGCCGCTGCACATCCTGCACATCTCCGACCTGCACATCACCCCGAACCAGAAGCGCAAGCTGGCGTGGATCGCGGACCTGGCCCGTCTGGTGCCCGATCTGGTGGCGCTGACCGGTGACGTCCTGTCACATCCGGACGCCGACGAGCCGACGCTGCTGGCGCTGTCGTCCCTGTTCGGATTCCCCGGTGTGTTCGTGCCGGGCAACAACGACTACTACGTTCCGACGCTGAAGAGTCCGCACCGCTACCTGCTGTCGAAGGAGGACTCCACCCCGAAGGGCCCCCCGCTGGACTGGGCCGGTTTCGCCAAGAGCCTGGCCGCCGACAGCGGCTGGCTCGACCTGACCAACACCCGGACGGTGCTGCGCGTCGCCGGGCAGCGGATCGACGTCCGCGGTGTCGACGACGCCAGGCTCAAGCGGGACGATCTTTCTGCGGTGCTCGGCCCGCGCGACAACGGCGACGTCGACCTGATGTTGGGTTTGTCGCACACCCCGGAACCCCGGGTACTGGACGCCTACACCGCGGACGGCGTGGCGTTGACCTTGTCCGGTCACACCCACGGCGGGCAGATCCGCGTGCCGTTCGTCGGGGCGCTGGTCGCCAACTGCGGCCTCGACCGTGGCCGGGTCCGCGGACTGTCCCGCTATGAAGCCGGCGGGCGTTCGTCGTGGCTGCACGTCTCCGCGGGCCTCGGGACGTCCCCGTTCGCGCCGATCCGCTTCGCCTGCCGGCCGGAGGCCACTCTGATCACCCTCGCGCAGGCAGCGTGGACCTGACCCGACCCGGTTACCGTGGACCTGACCGGTCACCCGGTGCCGAGGGTGCGCCGACGGATCAGGTAGACTTCGTGATGGTCGCGGGGTGTGGCGCAGCTTGGTAGCGCGCTTCGTTCGGGACGAAGAGGTCGTGGGTTCGAATCCCGCCACCCCGACCACGTTCAGAAGCCATCCTCGGCAATCGAGGATGGCGCTCATCATCCCCTGGGTGACTAACCTCCTGACGGGATAGCGGGGAAGATGCGATTCATGGCCATGGCACCGTCCTCTAGGATCGGCCTTATCTGCTTGTGGTGAACTCGCCTCCGGCGTACTCGCCGCGGGAGTCGGCGATCTCCCGTTGGGCGTCGGGGCCGGTGGCGAGGTCGACGGTCTCCCGGTGCGACATCCACGCCCGGTAGGCGGTGGCGTCGACGGCCGGCACGAGCATCACGTCCTGGTGGCCGTCGCGGACGAGCACCACCGGCTCGCCAGCCGACTCGACCTCGTCCGCGAGTCTCGGCAGCAGGGCGTTGGCCAGCGTTTGCTCGTACAGGGTGAGGGCCTGCTTCACCCGCCCCGTCGATGGGGCAGAGCTCGAGAAACGGTGTAACGGACGGCGATATTTAAGCGTTTCCGCAGGTCACGGCCTTACCCTGGGGATTACCGAGATTCCGCACCATGGAACCAGAAACAGCTGCCTGCCCGCCTGCGGGAACTGGACATCGGAGCGGTCGACATCCGGCGGCATGGCCTGGCCGGTGACGTCGACCAACTCCGTAAACGCCTGAAGCTGTCCGGCGCCTGCCGGGCCACCCTCGTCATGACCCGCGTCAACGACCGTCCCTGGGGACTGATCTGCCTCGACGACGAATGACGACGAATGATAAAGCACCCCAGGACGAATCCGGATCAGTAGACATGGCCGACGGCGGCCGCGCGTGAGCGTCGACGTCAGGTTGATCAGTGTGTGGTGTGGTTCGGATCGTCCTGTTTCGGGAGGCTGAGCGCTGTGATCGACAGCCGCATACCATACTGCCAGCCGTGTCGGTGTCGTCCCCTTATGGGGACTTTCAGTGAGTATTCATCAGTACGACCCGTGGGGGGACATCCTCAACAAGCATGCCCGTCGGGGTCGGGGCCGTCGTCCGCCGGGGGTCCTGCTGGTTGTTGCGGCGGTTCTCGTCGTGGGCTTCTGCGCGGGCGTGTTGCTCGGTCTGCCGCTGTTGCACCGGGATACGGGACGATCGGCCGGTGGCGTCACCGACCGCGCCGACGTCGGCCGGTCCCAGCTCACCGGCACGACCGGCATCCGCTGATCCGTTTGCCGGTACCCCGGCCGCGAGCTTCGCCTCCGGCGCGGACGGACTCGTCCTGCCCGCTGCGGCCGACACCGGCTCTTTCACCGCGGCCGAGGTTGAGGCGGCCCTGCAACAGATGAAGAAATTCATGGCCACCGCCTACCTGGACCCCTGGGTATTTGGCGGCGACCTCGGCCCCGTGTACGCGGTCGTGAACGACGGGATGCGACGGTCTTTCCAGGAAATGGCTGGTGATCCATCGAGGCAGAAGGAGCTTCTCTCCTTCGCAGCGCGTTTCGCGCCGGGTGTGACGCTGGTGCTCCCCGACGTCCGCGTGAAGGGCACCATCACCTATGCTCTCGGCGAGCAGCCGGGAACGCTGAAGATTGCAACGAATCACGTGTACGTCTATCCGCTGCGTCGTCATTCGTTCCAGGCGCTGTTCACGGTGCACCGTGACCTTGAATTCACCTTTCACCGGGCGGGAACGGTGCGGACAGGTGAAGAGGGAATATATTACAGCGGTGGTAAGGGCAGTCTGTACTGGGATTTCGACTGCGAAGCTATGAAAAAGGGTTTGCTCGCCCCGGGCGAGCCGCCCGGGTTCACCGCTCCCGAACCGGGCGAACCGGAATACTCCGAAAGGTTCGACCCGACCACTCCCATCGCAGGGAGGGATATCTGCTGACCGGTGGTGATGGAGTGAGCACCTGTGGATGGGGCGGGCTGTGGTGCTCGCCCCATCCGGTCAGCCGGATCGGCCTGCGTAGGTCGAACTATGCCGAGCTTGTCTGACGCGACAGCGGTCCTACGGTTTTCTGGCGAGGCCGGCCCATACGGGCATCGGGGTGGTGTCAGCCCCCGGATCGGGCCGCCACTGGGTGGTTGGGACTATCCCCGGCTCCAGCAGCTCCAGTCCGTCGAAGAACCGCGAGACCTCCGCATGCGAGCGAAAAATGATCTTCTCGGTCGCCGAGGCGTTTATATGCGTCTGGGCTTGGCGCATCCCTTCGGGGATGATGTCGCTGGCCGGATGGGAAAATACCAGGTAGCTGCCGGACGGCACAGCATCCAGAAGCGTGGTGACGATCCCGTACGGATCGTCCTCGTCCGCGATGCAGTGCAGGATCGCCACCAGCATGACCGCCACCGGGCTGGTGAAGTCCAACGTGGCCGCGGCCTTCTTCAGGACCGCATCCGGATTGCGTAGATCGGACTCGATGTACGCGGTCGCGCCCTGCGGGGAGCTGGCCAGCAGCGCCCGGGCGTGAACGAGGACGATCGGGTCGTTGTCGACGTAGACGATCCGTGAGGTTGGGGCCGCCCGCTGCGCGACCTCGTGGGTGTTGTCGGCGGACGGCAGGCCGGTCCCGATGTCGAGGAACTGCCGGATGCCCGCCTCGGTAGCCAGGTGGTGCACGGCTCGGCCCAGGAACGCTCGATTCGCGAGCACGCTGGCGGCGGTACTGGGTACGGCCGCCATTATCTGCTCGCCCACCTCGCGGTCGGCGGCATAGTTGTTCCTACCGCCGAGCAAGTAGTCATAGATCCGGGCGATGTGTGGCACGTCCGGGTTGAGGTTGGCGGGTGGTTGATCCTCGTCTGCCGCGTCAAGTCCCATGTCAGGTCCTTCCGTCCGGCGTCTGCTGCGCCGGGTCCCAACTCAGAGATCCTAGCCCTTATCTGCCTAATTCCGGGAAAGTTCGGGGGCGCTCGGAGGCTCCAGTACCGAGAGGCATACCGAGGGAGTAGTGTGAGGTGAAGACGTCGGCTCCGGCCTGGTCGGTTGTGGCCGCGGCCGCTGACTACAATCTGTGATATCAGCCGAGCGTGGTCTTGGCTGCCGATCAGTCTCGCCGGCGGCTGTTCAGATCTCACCGACAATCTTGCCGAGCAGTTCGGCGGCGTGCTCCGGGGGCACGCTGTCGACGCAGAGACGGTTCATGGCGGCCAGGTAGCGGTCCACATCCTCCAGCTTGTCCAGATAAGCCGCGCCGGCGAGCTGCTCGAGGTAGACCACATAGGGCAGGTCCGCTTCGGGGAACTGCAGGATGCTGAACGCGCCACCCTCGGCGATGTGGCCGCCGAAGGCGAAGGGCATCACCTGAAGGGTGACGTTCGGCTGCTCCGTCAGAGCGATCAGATGTTCGAGCTGGGCGCGCATCACCTTGGGCCCACCGATCGAACGCCGCAGGGCGGCCTCGTCCACCACCGTCCACAGATGGGGAGGGTCGGGTCGCGTCAGGATTTTCTGACGCTGCATCCGTACGTTTACTCGGCGTTCGACGTCCTCGCGCGAGGATCCCCGGCTGCCTTGAACGATGACGGCGCGAGCGTAATCCTCGGTCTGGAGCAGGCCCGGAATGAACTGGACCTCATAGGCCCGGATCAGCGTCGCCGACTCCTCCAGCCCGATATACGGCTGAAACCAGCTCGGCAGGACGTCGCTGTAATTCTGCCACCAGCTCGGCTGGTTGGCGTCGCGGGCCAGGGACAGCAGCGGCTCCCGCTCGGCGTCGTCCGTGACGCCGTAGAGGGTGAGTAGGTCGGCGACATCACGTTCCTTGAAGCTGACGCGTCCCAGCTCCAGGCGACTGATCTTCGATTCGGAAGCCCGGATGCTGTATCCGGCCGCCTCGCGACTGATGTCCTTACCCTCGCGTAATCGACGGAGCTGGGAGCCCAGGACAATCCGACGTACGGTAGGGCCGCGGTGCGGCTCACCTGTTGTCATGTCCCGACCCCCCGACATGCATAACGTAACAGCGTCCCAGTCAACCTTTTTGATCTTCATAGCCTCTTACGGATATGTGCCGGGATTCTACCGCTGTGCGTCATGGGTGCGTTGCGCCGTCAGGAGTCCGGCGGCTCGTCGGTGTCCGTTTCACCCGCTTCGCTCGTTTCGTTCATGTCGGCTCTGTCGACCGTTATGCCTGTCGCGAGGTCGATCATGCCGATCATCATGATCGATATCCTGACCGGCGGGTCGATGATCGGAAGGTCGGCCGGATGGCCGGCTGCCCGGGCTGCCCGGTCGCCGCTGGACGAATTCCCCTCACTCCGATTCCCGGGCAGAGCGGCGGTGTATCCCGGCGCTGATCGCGCTGAGGAAAATCCGTGCGACAAGGCCGATCACGACGAGGTTGCCGAGCATCTGAATCATGGTGATGATCCGGGCGGTCTGGGTCAGGGGGGTGATGTCGCCGAAACCGACGGTGGTGAACACGGTGATCGTGAAATACAGGGCGTCCGTACGCGTCATCGCCTGGGTGAATGCGCAGGCCTGTTCGCGACCGAGCACGAAGTAGGTCCCCGCAAAAATCAATAGAAACAATGGGAGGGACACCGCGAAAGCCTCCACGGCCCGCAGCCCGGGGTAGGCGGATCGGGCGATCCGCCGGATCTGCATGCCGATGATACCGGCGAACACCAGCAGGACGGCAGTCAGGGCAATCCCCGTACCGGTGTTCACGCCGTGGTCAAATGGAAGTAGGTAGTACAGGACCATCAGCACGGTGACGCTTAGGACTGACCGCAACATGGCGCGTGCGATGAGTACGCGCTGGCTGGGTGCCGGTCGTGCGGCCTCGTGTCTGTGTTTTGGTGGGATGTCTCGCGCGTTCTTCGTGGTCACGGGTTGTCCCGGACGGGGGCGGCGCGGACGGCTCCCATGTCGGGATCTGGAAGGCAGTTGGTCACAGGGTCCTCCGCGTCCTGGGGATCACGGCGGTGCCCAGGCTGCCGACCGGCTGCAGACCGAGGGCAGGGCTGGGCCCTCGTGGAAGTGACCCGACGTCGCTCTCGGGGTTGATCGGAATCTGAGCCCCGTTGGTGGCCGGACCCGCGACGGGCGTGCCTGTCGCGGGTCCGGCCACCACCCATGAGCATACGGTCACCATGAGATCGGATCCGGTGACTGTGAGTCGATGCGAAGTGGGTACTTCAGACCACGAAGGTGAGGGAATAACCGTGATCGGGCGTGCCGGCCTGGTCAGGAGGGTGGGTCAGCGCATGGGAAGAACCCTGACAAGGATGCTTCGTCAGGGTTGACCCCCGCACGAGGGGAGGGGAACCGAAAGCGACAGCCAGCACGTGGAGGACCGGTGCGGTGAAGACCGGCAGGTCGAAGACGGCCGGGCGGAAGACCGCATGAAGGTTGGTCCGCCACCCGGCGCCACCGGCAGGCCCACCCGTCAGGATCCGTAGCAGCCACCCGCCGCCACGGGATGTGAGCGTCCTCGCTCGGGCCGAGCATTCAGCGATCCCGTTACCGTGAGGCGT
>NZ_CAAAFO010000156.1 GCF_900634715.1 Candidatus Protofrankia californiensis
CAGACAGCAGCCGGGGCGACGTGTTCTTTCCTGCTATCCGTTCATCCACGACGTGCGACCCCGTTTCGGTGACCTCGACAGCCTTTACGGCCACCTCAACAACGTCGCCATCGCCACCTTCTATGACGACGCTCGGGAGCTGCTGAACCGGACCATGTTCGGCTCCTCGACGCTGGTGACCTCGCACTTCTATTTCGTGGTCGTCCAGCTATCGATCCACTACCTGGCGGAGGTCGGCTATCCCGGCGAGTACCGCGTCGGTGTCGGAGTGAGTAGGATCGGCACCTCGTCGATGGTGCACAGTTCGGGATTGTTCCAGGGCAAGACCTGTGTGGGACTGTGTGACACCGTGATGGTGCACATGACCTGTAACGAGGTCACACCTCTGTCGGCGGAGCAACGGGCCATCCTGGAGACGATGTCGTTCCCAGCCGGGCAGCGCGCGGAAAAGTCCGGGTTCAGGACCAGGGCGGGGCTGCTTCCCGGAGATGGCGCTGACGGGAGACGTTCCGGTGCGTGAGTATGCCGGCCCGCGGCCGGTGCATGTCATGGGTAAGGGCATCGTCGGGCGCTTGCGTGTCGATCTCGGCTGGGGTTCCTCCGGAGCGCTGCGGACTCAACGGCAATGGGCGAGCCGAACGACGGCGTCGTGGCCTCGGCACCGTGCACCGCAGATCCGAACCGTTGCCCTCCGGTTGGCCTGCCTGCTCATCGACATTTTGGGAGAAACGAGTGAACGGGAAGTTCGCCGGCCAGTGCGCGGTGGTGACCGGCGCCAGCCGCGGGATCGGGCTCGGCATCGCCCGGCGTCTGGTGACCGACGGTGCCAGGGTCCGTGTCACCGCTCGCAGGCAAGAGGCACTGGACGAGGCCGTGGCCGCCCTCGGCGATCCCTGGAACGCGATCGCTGTCGCGGGCAAGGCCGACGATGTCGAGCACCAGGCTGAGACGATTGAGCGGACCGTCGACGCGTTCGGCCGGGTCGACATGCTGGTCAACAACGCGGGCATCAACCCGGCCTATGGTCCGATGATCAAGATGGACCTGGATGCGGCGCGCAAGATCTTCGAGGTCAATGCGCTCGCCGCGTTGTCCTGGACGCAGCAGGCGTACAAGGCGTGCATGGGAGACAACGGCGGCGCCGTGGTCAACGTGTCCTCCGTGGCCGGGTCAAGCCAGCGCTCGGCATCGATTTCTACGGCACGAACAAGGCCATGCTCACGCCTCATCTGATTAGACGAAACGCTGACCCGCGGCGACCGGCCGCATTGATCCAGCCGCCACCGACGATCTCGGGGACGGCCGAGGACGACCGGAGGACATTGTGTCCGTTCCTGGAACAGACGATTTCACCGACGGCGAGTATCCCGACGACCTTGTCACGCCGGTACCACGCGATCCCGGGAAGCCCCCCGACCGGGCCGACCCCGACGCATCCGAGGCACCCGTGGTGCGCCTGCTCGCCCCGGACGGCCGGCGCCTGTCGAATCCGACCTATGATTCACTCCTCGCCGACCTCACCGGCGCCGACCTGCTCGGCCTGCTGCGCGACATGGTGATCGCGCGGCGGATCGACGAGGAGGCGACGGCCCTGCAACGCCAGGGCGAGCTCGGTTTGTGGACGAGCCTGCGCGGCCAGGAGGCGGCGCAGGTGGGCTCCGCCCGGGCCCTACGCGCCGACGACATGGTCTTCCCGTCCTATCGGGAACATGGCGCGGCGTGGTGCCGCGGGGTCGATCTGGTGGACGTCCTCGGCCTGTTCCGCGGGGTCTCCCACGGCGGGTGGGACGCGGCCGAGCACGGTTTCCAGGCCTACGCGCTGGTCGTGGGCTCCCAGGTGCTGCATGCGACGGGCTATGCCATGGGCGTCGGCCGGGAATACGCCGTGCGCGGCGGTGCGGCGGCGGGCGGTGGCGGCGAGCACGGCGACCCACCGGCGACCGTGGTGTATTTCGGCGACGGGGCGTCCAGCCAGGGAGACGTCAACGAGGCGTTCAACTGGGCCGGCGTGCTCGCGGCACCGGTGGTGTTCTTCTGCCAGAACAACCACTGGGCGATCTCCGCGCCGATCCGGCGGCAGACCCGCGTACCGATCTACCGCAGAGCGCACGCGTTCGGACTCCGCGGCGTGCGGGTGGACGGCAACGACGTGCTGGCCACCCTGGCGGTGACCCGACAGGCGTTGCAGGCGGCCCGGAAGGGACATCCGACGCTGATCGAAGCAGTGACCTACCGTATGGGCGCACACACGACGGCCGATGATCCGTCCCGCTACCGCGACCCCGACGAGGTCGCCCGCTGGAGCCGACGCGACCCGATCCAGCGGATGGCGGCCCACCTGCGCCACCGGGGCCTGTTCGACGACCGCGCAGCCGCCGACCTGGACGCCGAGGCCGACGCGCTCGCGGCTGCCCTGCGGCGACGCTGCCTGGACCTGCCCGATCCGTCGCCCATCACGTTGTTCGACCATGTCTACGTCGATGACACCGACGTGCTCGCGGCCGCCCGCGCCGCGGTGGCGGACGTGTGGTCCAGGCCGACAGCACCAGCACCCGGCAACCGGCCGGTCCCGCCCTCTCCCCCTGAGGGTTCGGTACACACGACCACGGATTCGGGCAGTGGACGGACGGTCCGGTGACCGTCACGTCGGCGCATCCGCCGGTGCACTCCGCGCGAAAGGCGATCTGACCGTGCCCTCGACACTGACACTGGCAAAGGCCCTCAACGCCGGGTTGCGGGCCGCCATGGAATCCGACCCGAAGGTCGTGCTCATGGGGGAGGACGTCGGCAGGCTCGGCGGCGTCTTCCGGATCACCGACGGGCTGCTGGCCGAGTTCGGCGAGGAACGGGTGATCGACACTCCGCTCGCCGAGTCGGCCATCGTCGGCACCGCCATCGGTCTGGCCATGCGTGGCTTCCGGCCGGTGTGTGAGATCCAGTTCGACGGGTTCGTCTACCCGGCCTTCGACCAGATCGTCACCCAGCTGGCGAAGATGCACTACCGGACGCGGGGACGGGTCCGGCTGCCGGTGACGATCCGGATCCCGTTCGGCGGGGGCATCGGTGCCGTCGAACACCACAGCGAGTCCCCGGAGGCGTACTTCTGCCACACGGCCGGGCTCAAGGTGGTCGCGTGCTCCAACCCGACCGACGCCCACACGATGATCCGGCAGGCGGTCGCCGCCGACGATCCGGTGATCTTCTTCGAGCCGAAGCGGCGCTACTGGGACAAGGGGGACGTCGACGTCCGGGCTCCCCTGTCCGAGGCGCTGCCGCTGCACGTAAGCAGAGTGGTGCGGGCCGGACAGGACGCGACCCTCGTCGCCTACGGCCCCATGGTGCGGACCTGCCTGGACGCGGCCGACGTGATGGCCGGTAAAGGCCGCGAGCTTGAAATGATCGACCTGCGCACGCTGTCCCCGCTGGACCTCGCGCCGGTGCTCGCCTCCGTGCGCCGGACCGGCCGCTTGGTGGTGGTCCACGAGGCGCCGTCGAACGTGTCGCTGTCCGCGGAGATCGCCGCCCAGGTCACCGAGGCCGCGTTCTACTCCCTGGAGGCGCCGGTGCTGCGTGTCACCGGCTACGACACCCCTTACCCCCCGTCCCGCCTGGAGGAGCACTACCTGCCCGATGTGGGCCGGGTCCTGGACGCCGTCGACCGCTCCTTCCGGTACTGAGGCATTCGATGATCGACGTCACCGGGTGCCGACTTGGAGGTTTGTCCCGTGCCCGCTGAGCAGTTCCGCCTCCCCGACCTGGGTGAGGGCCTCCCCGATGCCGAGATTGTCCGGTGGCTGGTGGATGTGGGGGAACGTGTCGCGGTCAACCAGCCGATCGTCGAGGTGGAAACCGTCAAGGCGCGGGTCGAGCTGCTGTCACCGTTCGCGGGTGTGCTCACCGTCCGTCATGCCGAGCCCGGGGAAACCGTTGTGGTGGGACGACCGCTGATGACCATTGACACCGGCGAACCCGGACCCGCCCCCGCGGGCAACCTCGACCTCGACGGTCACCCCGAGGAGCGGCCGCCGATGCTGGTCGGTTACGGCCCCCGAGGCGGCCCGGGAACGCCCGGGGCGGGACCGGCCGCCGCGGCAGCGCCGCCAGCCGGAGACGGGCCAGCAGGCGGGGCGCGGCACGCGCCACCCGGGCGCCGGTCCCGGCCGGTCGTGGTGCGCGCGAAACCGCCGGTGCGTAAGCTCGCCCGCGACCGCGGCGTCGACCTGCGGACGGTCGTCGGCACGGGCCCGCACGGAACGATCAGCCGAGCCGATGTCGAGGCCGCCCGGGCTTCGGGCGGACCCGGGGAGGTCGGCGCCCGCGTCCGGCGGATCGCCGTCACCGGTGTGCGACGTTCCACCGCCAGCGCGATGGTGGCAAGCGCGGCCGGCGCACCTCAGGTCACCGAGTTCCTCAGCGTCGATGTGACCGAGACGATGGCGGCCCGGGACCGGATCGCCGCCCTCCCCGAGTTCGCGGGGATCAAGGTGACCCCGCTGCTGCTCGTCGCGAAAGCCCTGCTGGCTGCGGTCCGCCGCCGTCCGATGATCAATTCGCGCTGGGAGGAGGGGTCCGGCGACAGCCCGGCGCAGATCGTCGTCCACGAGTACGTGAATCTCGGGATCGCTGTGGCCTCGCCCCGCGGCCTGCTGGTACCGAACATCCCGGACGCGGACCGGCTTGATCTCGTCACGCTCGCACGCAGCCTGCACGAGCTCACCATGACCGCCCGCGCGGGGAAAACCGCTCCCGCGGCCCTGCGCAATGGGACGATCACGATTACAAATATCGGGGTGTTCGGCGTCGATAGCGGCACGCCGATCCTCAACCCGCCGGAAGCCGCGATCCTCGCCCTCGGTTCCATCCGTCCCATGCCCTGGGTACGGGGCGGCGAGCTGGCCGTCCGCACGGTGGCTCAGCTCGCTTTGACCTTCGATCACCGGATCGTCGACGGTGAACTCGGCTCGCAGGTACTGGCCGACGTCGGTCGGATGCTCACCGATCCGACCCTGATCCTCGCCTGGGCCTGATCGGTGGCCGGTTGCTCTAGGTCACCAATACCCGGGTGTGGGCAGACACCGAAGAGCAACCGGGCACCGGACACAACAGACCAAGCCGGTACCCCGACCCGGGCGCAGCTCACCGGCAACCGTTCGCGCCGGGTGCCCGCCCCGTTGGTCCCATGGCTTTCCGGTCATCCGGTCCGGGCTTCTTGAGCTATTCATACCAGAATCCCGGACTGGCAGAAAAGCAATAACAAACACCGGTGGATTTTCAGTTCACCGCGGAACGTTAAGGAAGACGATCAGATGAGCAGTCAGATCACCGGAGCGCAGTCGCTGGTCCGTTCGCTGGAGGCCGTCGGGGCCGACGTGGTTTTCGGCATCCCCGGTGGCGCGATCCTTCCGGCGTACGACCCGTTGTACGACGCCGAGCGCCTCC
>NZ_CAAAFO010000157.1:0-671 GCF_900634715.1 Candidatus Protofrankia californiensis
CTAGGACCTGGGTCGCTGAGCCGTCCCTCCACCCAGCTGACAGCACGACCGATCAGCTGATAGCTCGACGGCGGATCGTCAGCGTAGGGATCGTCAGCACAGGTCGATAGTTCTTGATTCAGAACAAAATCTTCTATTAAAACATATTCAGGGCCTGTGGAGGAGAAATCCTCCACAGGCCCTCTGTACGTCATGGTGGATGTCCGTCCCCGTATCCGACGACGGAAGGGCCCTGCCATGACACCTGCACCGCCCGTTCTCGCCCTTACTTCCGAATCCGAGCCGGGTATCCGGCCGCTAGTCGTCACCGACGAACCACTACTGCTCGACGATCTCCTACGGCTTGCCGCGGCGGCCGGGGTCACCGTGGACGCCGTAGCCGACGCCGACCTCGCCCGCCGGTACTGGAGCAGCGCCCCGCTCGTCCTCGTCGGCGCCGATCGGGTGCCGTCCTGCGTCGCCGTCGGGCTCCCCCGACGCCCAGGCGTCGTCCTGGTCAGCTCCGACCTCGACGACGGCGGTGTGTGGGAAGCGGCGGTTCGACTGGGCGCCGAACACGTGGCTTTCCTGCCCGATGCGGAGGAATGGATGGTCGACGTGCTCGTCGACGCCACCGAGGCGGACCAGCGACGCGGCACCGTGGTCGGCGTGGTGGGCGGTCGAGGCGGCGC
>NZ_CAAAFO010000157.1:1032-2053 GCF_900634715.1 Candidatus Protofrankia californiensis
GGCTTCAACACGGTTCTGGTGGACGCCGACCCGCTCGGCGGTGGTATCGACCTCGCCCTCGGCATAGAGGACCGGCCCGGTATGCGATGGCCGGACCTGGCATCCGCCCACGGCCGACTGCCACGCCGGATGCTGACCGAGGCGTTGCCGTCCCTTGGGGAGCTCCCCGTGCTCTCCTGGGACAGGATCAGTCCGACGGTGATCGCACCGTCCGCCATGACCTCGATACTGACCAGTGCCCGGCGCGGAAACGATCTTCTCGTCGTCGACCTTCCGCGCTTTCCCGACCAGACCACCGCCGTCGCGATGCAGCTGGCCGAGATCATCCTTGTGGTCGTGCCGGCCGAGGTCCGCGCGATCGCCGCTGCCGGTCGGGTGTGCGACACGGCCAACCGGTACTGTGCCGACGTTCGCGTGGTCGTACGGCTGCCGGGCCCGGCCGGGCTCCAGGCCGACACCGTCTCCGACGCGCTCGCGCTGCCGGTAGCGGGGATTCTGCGGCACGAACAAGGTCTCGCCTCCGGGTTGGAGCGAGGAGAACCACCGGGCAGTCGTCGCCGGAGTTCGCTGGCCCGGGTCAGTGGCCAGATCCTCAACGACCTCGGTCTGGCACGTTCGGACGTGGCGGCGTGAACGGGTATCCCACTGCTGAGCACTCCGCGTCCGGGCCCGCGCCGCACCGCACCCACGATCACGTCACGGTCCAACGGACGGGACCGGAGCACCCGCAAGCGGTGCCGACCGCGGCCTCGTCCGGTCTCACGAACACCGCACACCCCGACGAGGATCTGCTGGCGGGAATCCGCCGGCGGCTGGTCAACACCGATGGCGCGATGACGTCCTCACGCATCGCGGCGGCCGTTCGAGCCGAAACCGGCCCCGCTGACAGCGACTCCCTGGCCCTCTACCGGTCACTGGAGTCCGAACTTGTCGGTGTCGGCCCGCTCGAACCGCTGCTGGCCGACCCTTTCGTCACCGACATCCTGGTCAACGGACCCGCGGAGGTCTGGGTGGACCGCGG
>NZ_CAAAFO010000157.1:2251-7445 GCF_900634715.1 Candidatus Protofrankia californiensis
CTGACCGGATTGTCGTGGGCGAGGTCCGCGGGGCCGAGATCATGGATCTTCTGGTTGCACTCAACACCGGTCACGAGGGCGGGTTCAGCACCGTGCACGCAAATGCGGCGGCCGACGTCCCGGCGCGGATGGAAGCGCTCGCCGCGCTCGCGGGCCTTGATCGGGCAGCCCTGCACAGCCAGCTTGCCTCGGCGGTACAGGCTGTCGTCCACATCAGGCGAGATCGTGACAGAAGACGCAGGCTCAGCGAAATCAGCGTGCTCTTTCGCGATCAGGGTGGGCTTGTGCACGTGCTGGATGCCCTACGCCTACGCCACCGCCCGCCATCGCAGGACCACCGCGACAGGGACGGCGACGGGGACAGTTATGGGGACACGGCCCAGGTAGTCGTGGCCGGGGCCGGGGCGCAGATTCTCGACAGGATGCTTGCCGAGCGCGGCGGACCGCGTCCCGACCTGCTCCGCAGCGCCGCCACCGGCAGCCGGCGATGCTGACCGTGGCACTTGCCGCCGGCTGCTGTGCCGTTGCCGCGGCGCTGGCCACCGGACCAATCGGACGGCGCCCACCCCGGGTCCGGTCGTCAGCCGTGACACGCACGGAGCAGACCCGGCAAGGCCACGAAACCGGTGACGCGCCAGGCCGCACGCTGAACGCGCTGGGTCACACGCTGACGCTGCCGCCCGCCCGCTCCTGGACACCGGTGGCGTTCGCGGCGGCTGGGACGGTCGTCATCGGCGTGGTCCTGGGGCCGGTGGCCGCCGGCACGGGTGTCGTCGGCGCCGTGACAGCCCGGCGAGCCCTGCGGCGCGCCACGGACCGGCGGTGGCGCGGTATGCAGCGTGCGAGCGCGGAGGAGGTTCTCGCAGCGCTTGCCACCGAGCTCGAGGCCGGCCGCGAGCCTGCTGAGGCCCTGCGGTCAGCCGTCGACGACGTTGCCGGCGAGCCGGGCGAACATGGTCATGTGACCGCAGCAGGCAGGGACGTGCGCATGCACGATCCCCTGGCCCTGCGCGTGGCACTTGCCCGCCGGACGGACCCGGCTGTCGCGCTGGCGGTCTGTGAGGCGTCGACGTTGCGCCAGCTCGCGGCTGCATGGCGAGTAAGCCAGAACGCCGGTATTCCGCTTGCCCCACTGGCGAACAGGCTCGCCGCCGTTGTGCGCGCCGAGCGTGAACAGGACGGCGAGGTTTCCGCGGCACTCGCCGGGCCGCGGGCGTCCGGGCGGATGGTCGCATCCCTGCCCGTTGCTGGGATCGTGCTTGGTGTACTGCTCGGCGCATCGCCGCTGAAGGTTCTTCTGGATACTCGGGCCGGAACGCTCTGCCTGGTCGTGGGTGTGGCGCTTGACCTCGCCGGCCTGGCATGGATCAACCGGCTTACCGAGGTGGCCGGTAAACGCGACGCAGGCATTCATGGCCATGAAGGGGCCGCCCATGCCTGGCCACCGCACGGGTTGCCCAGGTGACCATCCAACCGCAGTGGCACCGATTGATCATCGACGAGCCGGTGTCGCCGCCGTCACTCGCGTTCACCGCCGGAACGCTGGCCTTTTCCCAAACGCTGGCCCTTTCCCAACGGGAGCTGCTGCTCACCGCTGCCACATTGTGTATGGCATCAGCGTCCTGGCTGACAGGAACGACGACGCTACGCGACCATGCGCGACGCCGAATCCCTGCGCTCCGCCCGCCACCGGGCGCGGATACCGCCTCGGGCCGGCGATCACTCGAACGGCGGGGAACGGACACCGGGACAGCTGGCATGCCCGGTACCGGGAGCCGGATGGTAAGTGGACGCATGGCCAGTGGACGGCGCCTGAACGTGAGCAGATCGGTAGTACGGCGGATCGCTCTCGGTACGGCAGCCGGACTCGGACCTGTTGCGATCTTTCCTGGCCCCGCGGGTATGGCTGCCGGGATCATCATCGGTGTCGCCGCAGCCCGGCTGCTGGCCTCCGTACCGGATCAACATGCACAGCGCCGGCAGGCACGCCTCACCGAGGATCTTCCACTGGCTCTCGACCTGATCGCGGCCTGCCTGACGGCTGGTGCGCCCATCGTGACAGCTCTGGACATCGTGGCCGATGCGGTTGGCGGTCCACTCGGAGCGGAACTGGGCATCGTCAGCCGTAGTCTGCGCCTTGGCGCGTCCACGGCGGAAGCCTGCAGCCGGCTGCTCAATCCTGGACACGGCTCCCGGCCTGGACCGGGCTGGTGGGCCAGGCTCGCTCCAGCCGGACTCGGTCCAGGCAAGCTCGGCTCACCGGCACTCTCAGCGGAAGCACACGAGATAGCGGCTTTCGCGCGGGCATTGCACCGGACCGAGGAATCCGGGGCCCGCCTGGCCGTAACCCTGGGGCGACTGGCGGACCAGACCCGCGCCAGGCAGCAGGAACGTGCGTTGGCCGCGGCCCGCCGGGCAGGAGTCACCGCCGTAGTACCACTCGGTCTGTGTTTTCTGCCCGCATTCATCGCGCTGGGAGTCGTGCCAGTCGTGATAGGAGCAGGTGCGGGCCTGGCGCTCCCGTAACCATGTTGTGTGTCGCTTCCAGCGACGTTGTGTGACGCCTCCAGCGACCCCTACCTGAAAGCGACGTGAGAACGACATGAGAGGGACGCCAGAAATGTCGTCATCGCGCTGCTTCCAGCGGATGACAGGACGTCCGGCCTGTGGACGACGGAAGGTTATCCACAAAGCGACGTCCGTCCTCGCCGGGGCCGCATTCAACGCGCCATCATCAAGGGAGTCGAAGCTCCTTCATCTCGAGGAGCAGACATCCACCGTATACCAGTAACTGAGCTGGAGGTCGCCTGTCATGGCCGCACTCAGATCATCCAAAACCTCTCTCATCATTCAATGGAAGGTGCTGCTGATCGGCACATTCATGCAGTCGACGATCGGTGCTTCACGCCGGCAACGGGCTGGTGTGCGGGCGGTGTCAGCCACGACCCTGCCCAGGCGGAGGGACGACGCAGGCATGTCGACCGCGGAGTACGCGGTCGGCACGGTCGCCGCGGTCGGGTTCGCCGCTGTTCTTTACGCTGTGATCAACAGTTCTGCGACGAGAGCGCTGCTTGCCAACCTGGTCAAGCAGGCGCTGTCCATCCCCTTCTGATACACCGGCCGAGCCGGTGCGTGGCTCGACGACCCCCAGCCGCGGAGCGGGCCGTAACCGAGGGCGAAGAACCCCTGACGGCGGCCAGGCAACAGCCGAACTGGCGGTCGCAATACCATCACTGATACTTGTCCTGCTGATCGCAATTTGGGTTGTCAGCGCCGTTTCGGTTCAGGCGCAGTGCGCGGAGGCGGCTCGCATCGGTGCCCGCGCCGCCGCTCGCGGAGAAACCGACGAAGTGGTCCGCGCCTGGGCCGGGCGGGCCGCTCCCCGGGGTTCCACGATTTCCATCAGCCGCACCGCGGATGTCGTCGTCGTCCAGATCAGATTCGGAGTCCGCGCCACCGGGGTACTGGCAAGAATTACTCCTCCAATCGATATCACCATGTCCTCCACAGCACCGACGGAGGCAGCGGAAAACACCGAAGTCGGCCCCGTACCCGTACCCGTACCCGACAATTATTGAATCAGCATAAAGAAGGCTTAACAATGCACCGTTCATGTTCGCGGCAAACATACAGGCGTCGATTCCACCGGCCTTTCAGGCGTTCTCTGCGACCGCTCGGCGGCTTGGACACGCACTACTCGTCCAGCTTCGGGGACACAGGTTCGGCGACCGTACTCACGCTTTCCGCATTCCTGGTCCTGGGGACGTTCACCGGCGTCGTTCTAGCGGTTTCAATGACTGCTGTCTGCCGCCAACGGGCCGCGGGCGCGGCTGACATGGCAGCTCTTGCGGCCGCGGGTGATCCATCCGGTGACCCGGAATCCATGTGCGGGCGGGCGCACGCCATCGGGTTTGCGAATCGCAGCCGCGTCCTATCCTGCAGGATCTCGGGAGACACCGTCGAGATTGCCGTGGCCGTCGATCTCCCGGGAGCGCTCGCCGGTCTGGGACCGCTTGTCGCCAGGGCCCGCGCCGGCCCGGCGAACAGCGCCGGCAGCGACCGAACCTTGCACAGCACGCCAGCGCGGCACAACGGCGGCAGCCGGAGCATGACGCCAGCACCGGCAGCAGCCACCACCCAGTAGTGGTGGTGAGCCTACCGACTATCCGACCAGGCCGAATCGAGCCGCTGCAGGACAGCGTCGAGCAGCCGGCGGGCAGCCGGCTTGTCCAGGGGCTCGTTGCCGTTTCCGCACTTCGGCGACTGCACACACGACGGGCACCCGGCCACGCACTCACAAGCCGCGATCACATCTCGGGTCGCGCGCAGCCACGGCCCACCGCGCAGAAAGCCGCGCTCGGCAAAACCCGCTCCGCCCGGATAGCCGTCATAGACGAACACCGTGGTACGGGAGGTGTCCGGATGCAGTGCGGTCGACACTCCCCCGATGTCCCACCGGTCGCATGTCGCGAACAACGGGAGTATGCCGATCGCCGCGTGTTCGGCAGCGTGAACGGCACCGGGGACCTCGCCGTCGTCGATTCCGGCCTCGGCCAGGAGTTCCTCGGTCACCGTGTACCAGACCGCCCGCGTGCGCAGGTGCCGCGCGGGAAGATCCAGCGGATCATCCCCGATCACTCGTCCGCTGCCTGCCAGGCGCCGCTGGTAGGACACCACCTGGCTGCTGACCTCAACTGTTCCCAGGTGCAGCTCGACATCGCCGGCGCTGCGGGAGCGGATCGACTCCACCACCCGGATGTCGGTGTCCTCCCGGGCCACCGTCGTCCAGTCCGGTGTGGCCGCCTCCACGAACGCGACCGCCGCGTCGAGATCGAATTCGATGACCACATAGGAGCCGCCCTGATGAAGGTAGACAGCACCGCGGTGAACCGTCGAATGCGACGTCGAGGCATCCACCGTTCCGAGCAGGCGCCCGGTGGACGCCTCGACAATCCGCACCGGCGGTCCGCCGACACCGCGGATGTCAACGTCCGGGCGGTGGCGACGCGTCCAGTACCAGCCCGCAGGCCGCCGCCGGAGCCGGCCCCGGCGTACCAGGTCGTCGACCGTGAGACGGGCCAGCGGCCCGAAAAGATCGAGATCGGCTTCGGTCAACGACAGTTCCGCGGCCGCGCACTCCAGGTGTGGGCCGAGTACGTAGGGGTTGTCGGGATCGAGCACGGTTGTCTCAACC
>NZ_CAAAFO010000157.1:7836-37366 GCF_900634715.1 Candidatus Protofrankia californiensis
GTCCTGCGCGACCGTACGAACACAAGCGTGCGCACGCCGTCGGCCACAAGATCTGCGAGCAGATCCGCGGCCTCGGCAGTCGCCGAGCGACGGACCGGCGTGTTGTTGCGGCCGTCAATCGGGAATTCCGGCGACCCCTCCGAGACGGCTACGGGCACCACCGGCGCCCGTCCAGCCGGTGTTTCCGCCGGTTGGGACGATGTGGACCATGCCGGTCCACAGGCGGCCGGCCTGGAGGAGAGCGGTCCGGAAACAGCTGGCCCAGGGGAAAGCAGTCCGGATACGGCGGCTCCAGAGGAGAGCGGTCCAGAAGCGGCTGGTCCAGAAGCGATCGGTCCGGAACGCGACGGATCCAGCGGCGACGGCCCCGACGGTTCGAACGGAGAGGGCGTCTGCCATGGATATGACAGGGGTGGTTCGTACAGCACGAATCTCATCGCGCCTCTCGGGGAGGCGTCGTCCTCGACCGCTTGTACATCAAGCCCGGTCAGGCGGCTGGCGGCACCTGCCGGGTCCGACACCGTCGCCGACGCCAGGATGAACACCGGTGTCGAACCGTACCGTGCGGACACCCGTCGCAGCCTCCGCAGAACATGTGCGACGTGGGAACCGAAGACACCCCGATAGCCGTGACACTCGTCGACCACGACATATCGAAGACCCCGCAGAAAGGCTACCCAGCGCCGATGGGATGGCAATACACCCTGATGCAACATGTCGGGGTTGGTCAGCACGAACGTCGCATGAGCACGGACCCAGTCGCGTTCGGATGCCGGCGTGTCGCCGTCGTACGTGGCGGCGCGTACGCCTGTCAGGGTGAGTGCGCGAACCGCACGAAGCTGGTCGTTCGCCAGTGCCTTGGTGGGAGCGAGGTAGAGCGCACGAGCGGATGGTTCGGCAAGCAGGGCGCTGAGCACCGGCATGAGATATCCCAGCGATTTACCCGACGCCGTGCCCGTCGCGAGCACCACGCTGCGGCCGGCGTGGGCATGTTCGGCGGCACACGCCTGATGCGTCCACGGTGCGTCGATGCCAGCGGTGCGCAGCCGGGAAACGAGTACGGGATCCGCCCAGGCGGGCCAAGGGGCCCGCGTGCCGGCCCTGGCGGGAACATGTTCAACATGCGTGATGCAATGACTACGACGAGCGTCTGCGCGCAACCGGCCAAGAATAACTGCACCACGATCCGATGCATGCGGATCTGATGCACTCGCCGGGACCGAGGTTCTGTCCACGGTGGCCCAGCGTAGGCGAGGATGCCGGACGGATGTCCCGGTCCCGGCAGGATTCGCCCACCCCTGACCAGCAGCTGCGGGATGTGACGGTCGAACAGAGCGCGAACGGACCACTACAGACGATCACAACTGTGAACTCCGCCACCAGCACATGGGTAGCCTGCTGTGTCGCGGCGAGCCGGATTGATCCGGGCGTGGGAGGGTAGTGCCGCCGTGATGTCTCAGCCGTCCGGCCGGGCGGCTGTGGAGCAGACGCAAGGAGGACCCGTGGACCTGTCCCTCACGACCCGCGTGGAAGGGGACTTCACGATCGTCGTCGTAGGCGGCGAGATTGACGTCTACACCGCGCCGAAGCTGCGGGAACAACTGATCGATCTCGTATCAGGCGGTTCGTATCATCTTGTCGTCGACATGGAAGGTGTCGAGTTCCTCGACTCGACCGGCCTCGGGGTACTTGTCGGTGGCCTCAAGCGAGTCCGGGCACACGAGGGGACGCTGCGTCTCGTCTGCACCCAGGAACGAATATTGAAAATCTTCCGGATCACGGGCCTGACAAAAGTCTTCCCGATCCATGCGTCCGTCGAGGAAGCACTCGCAGCCAAGGACTGAAGGGCCGACGGCGGCGCGATCATGCTCCTTTCGCGCACGGGGTTCCTGCCGGATCGGCGAAGCCGATCTGGGAGGTCCGGCAGGCCCAGGTCCTCGGGTCACCGTGTGGTCAGTTCCATCGAGAGACAGGTCATCGACGTATGTCCACCGTCGAGTTGCGTTTCGCGGCCCTCCCCGGGCACGTCCGAACGGCCCGGATGATCGCAGCTGCGGTCAGCCGGCGTTCGGGCGTACCGGAGGGGATCCTGGACGAGATCAAGCTTGCGGTCGGCGAGGCATGTGCCCGAGCCGTCAGCGTGAACCGCCGATTCGACCCCCAGGCTCCCGTAATCGTCCGGGTCAGTGACAACGACGGCTCGTTCACGGTGTCGGTGGCCGACCGCGGCCCACAAGGACGTAATGTTTCACCTGCGGACGGTTCACCTGCGAACGGCTGTGGGCAGGTCGACGCGCCCGAACCGCTCTACACCAGCTGTACGAGGCCAGCCACCTCCGGTTCCCGGCCCGCCGTTGCGGCGCCCGCCGTTGCCCAGCCCATCGTTGCCCAGCCCATCGTTACCGACCCCGTGGTTGCCGACCCCGCCGGTTCCCAGCCCGCGGTTGCCGAGCCCGTCATTACCAGTCCGGTCGCCTCCCGAAGGGACATCCGGCGACCGGACGAAGAGGACCTGTGCTCCACGGCAGCCCCGGGACTCGGTCTCGCCCTGATCGAGGGCCTGGTCGATGACTTCACCATCACCACGCGCACCGACTCGTCCGGCATGATCGTCACGATGCGCTGGCCGGTGGACCGGAAAACAACCACACCGATCATGGCCCTCTGACGGCGCGGCGTCGACGGCAACAGGTTGAGGCAGGCAAATCCACGCAGACAGGACGGGCCGAGGAGTGGACGCCGCATGAACTCGGGCGCCGCACATCCACTCCACAACCCCCGAAGCACAATATTCACCGGCTGGTATCAACGAAAAAACGAGCGCATGTTAAGGCCGTGTGGATAGACTGCCGCATCACTCGGTCGATCAGACCGCGTACGCGATGTCTGGAGTGCTCCCCGTGGTACCGAATGGAGAATCGGGAGAACGCGGGCCAGCGCGTTGGTCGCCGCACAACGGCGCGACGGCGGGAAGGGCAACCGCCCGGATCCGTCCCAGCCGGCAGTCACGCCGGCGTCGCACCCGCTTCGCGGGCCCACGCCGACCTGACGTCCTTCCACGCCCGAGCGGCAACCTCGACGACGTCGTCAGGTGCGACGTCCGGCCGTGCTCGCCCGCCAGAAGCCACAACCGGCATGGGGCGGACGCGGAGGGTGCACAGACCTGACCGGGAGGGCCCATGGTCCTGATCCAAGCTGTGGCGGGTACGAATCCCGACGGCGCTGCCATCGAACTTGGCGCAGGTCAGCTCGGGCTGGTCGCCGCGGTGGCGGCCGTGGCGGCGCTGGCGCTGGTGGTGGCCGGCTACCTGGTCCGCGAGGTGCTCGCGGCCGACCAGGGAAGCCCACGAATGATCGAGGTCGGTCGCGCCGTCCAGGAAGGGGCCACAGCCTACCTGCGCCGACAGTTCACCACGGTAGCGGGTTTCGTGCTCGTGATCCCGTTCGTTCTGTTGCTGTTGCCCGCGGAGTCCACCGGCTCCCGGGTCGGGCGGTCGCTCTTCTTCGTCCTCGGAGCCGTCTTCTCCGCGCTGGTCGGCTTCGTCGGCATGTCGCTGGCCACCCGGGCGAACACCCGGACCGCGGCCGCGGCCATCCGGCTCGGGGAACGCGCCGCCATGCGGATCGCCTTCCGCACCGGGGGTGTGGTGGGGATGTTCACCGTCGGTCTGGGTCTGCTCGGCGCGGCGGTGGTGGTACTCGCCTTTCGTGACACGGCTCCGCAGGTCCTGGAGGGCTTCGGTTTCGGTGCCGCTCTGCTTGCGATGTTCATGCGAGTCGGCGGTGGCATCTTCACCAAGGCGGCGGACGTCGGCGCCGACCTCGTCGGCAAGATCGAGCAAGGCATCCCCGAGGACGATCCACGCAATGCGGCCACAATCGCCGACAATGTGGGAGACAATGTCGGCGACTGCGCCGGGATGGCCGCGGACCTGTTCGAGTCCTACGCGGTGACGCTGGTAGCCGCGCTGATCCTCGGTGTGAAGGCATTCGGCGAGAACGGGCTGATCTTCCCACTACTGATCCCGGCCGTCGGCGTGCTCACCGCGATCATCGGCATTCTCTCGGTCGCCCCGCGCGCCGGTGACCGCAACGGCATGGCAGCGATCAACCGGGGCTTCTTCACGTCCGCGGTGATCTCCGCCATCGGAGTCGTCGTCGTCTCGCTCGTCTACCTTCCCAGCAGCTTCTCGGGGTTTCCCGGGATGGCGAACAGCAGCCAGAGCGGCGACCCGCGGTTCATCGCGATCACCGCGGTTCTGATCGGCATCGTGCTGGCCGCGGCGATCCAACTGCTCACCGGCTACTTCACCGAGACCAACCGCAGGCCGGTCCAGGACATCGTGAAGGCGTCGACCACCGGCCCCGCAACCAACATCCTTTCCGGCGTCGGCGTCGGTCTGGAATCGGCGGTCTACTCGGCGTTGCTTATCAGCGCAGCCGTCTTCGGTGCGTACCTGCTCGGATCCGGCAGCGTCACCGTCGCGTTGTTCGCCGTGGCGCTGGCCGGCACCGGTCTGTTGACGACGGTCGGCGTAATCGTCTCGATGGACACTTTCGGGCCGGTCAGCGACAACGCCCAGGGTATCGCCGAGATGTCCGGTGACACCGAAACAACCGCAGCGGTCGCAGCGACCGGAGCAGCTGGCGGCGCCGGAACAGCCGGAGCTGGGGCCGCAATCCTCACCTCCCTCGATGCCGTCGGGAACACCACCAAGGCGATCACGAAAGGTATCGCGATCGCCACCGCGGTACTGGCCGCCACCGCCCTGTTCGGATCGTTCACGGACACGGTGAACGAAGCGCTCGTCGACGCCGGCCGGGCCGTTGGATCGTCCCGCACCCTCAACATCGCCTATCCCGACGCCCTGGTCGGCCTGATCATCGGCGCGGCAGTCGTGTTCCTGTTCTCCGGGCTCGCGATCAACGCGGTCGGACGCACCGCCGGACGGGTCGTACTCGAGGTACGCAACCAGTTCCGGACGAAGCCGGGTATCATGGACGGAACGGAAAGGCCCGACTACAGTGCTGTCGTCGACATCTGCACCCGTGACTCGCTGCGGGAGCTGATTACTCCAGGCACCCTGGCGGTTCTCGCTCCGATCGCGGTCGGTTTCGGGCTGGGCTACCCACCACTGGGCGCCTATCTCGCCGGGGCAATCGCCGGGGGCGTCCTCATGGCCGTCTTTCTCGCCAACTCCGGTGGGGCCTGGGACAACGCGAAGAAATTCGTCGAGGACGGCAACTACGGCGGCAAGGGGTCGGACACGCATGCGGCAACCGTTATCGGAGACACCGTAGGTGACCCTTTCAAGGACACCGCCGGACCTTCGATCAACCCATTGATCAAGGTAATGAACCTGGTCAGCCTACTGATCGCACCTTCGGTGGTGAAATATTCGGTCGGCGACGACGAGAACAAACCGCTACGAATAGGGATAGCGCTGGCGGCCATCGCAGTGATCGTCGCAGTGATCGCCTACTCCAAGCGACATGCTTCCGCGCTCACCGTCACGCCCTCGGTAACCGAACAGCGCCCGGCCACCAAGACGAAGGCCGGAGTATGACGGCTGCCTCCCAATGACTGATCACATTCTCGGTGGCTGCTCCGGCCCCGGGCAGACGGGCCTGCTCCCCGTACGGGGGGCATCTGTGAGGAGGTCTGGAAGGAACATCGGATGACTTCAGCGATCCTTTGGCTCTACGGTGACGGCGTCGGCGTGCTGACGCCCGCTGCGGGCGCCGACCATCACCGTAAGCTGCGGGCGTCAGCGGTGGGCACAGCGGTGGGCACAGCGGTGGCCGGCGCCATCACGGGCGGCTCACCTCCCTGCGTGCCGGAGGGAGTCCAGAAACGAATGACGTGGGCGCCAGCCCGCCTGACACACCGGGAGCTGACACACCGGGAGGAGGGTGAGCACCACGGTCCGCCGGAATCTGGACGGGCATGAGCGGCTCCATGCCCTGCCGGACACGAGGTCAGTGACACGAGGTCAGTGACACGAGGCCGGTAACGCGTCATCGGCGACGCTGGTGCTGGTGACACGGCGTCAGTGACAGATGCATCCGATATGGTGTACGTCCGGTTTACACAGACCCTGGCCGGTCGACGCAGGCGGACCCGTGGGCACGACGAGGCGTACGGTCTGCTCCGGTGTCCGCGACGCGGACGCCGGGCGGCAGCTGACACACCGGTGTGCGCCGACCTACTGTCGGCAGGAGGACCGCCGCCCGAGACGCGCCGCAACGGGTCCCGGGCAGGTTCTCGAACCGGCGGCCGGCCCGTCCGCACTGTCCATACGCCATGCATGCCACAACGCATACAGGGCGCAACCCATACAGGCTGCAACCCATACAGGCCGCAACGCCGAAACCGAACTGCCCCCTGCAACGAGGAGAGAAGTGCCCCCGCGCACGAAGTCGACAAACAGCGGGACGCGCCGGTCGAGCGCCAGGCCATCGACGCCGGCCGTCGAACCCACGGCCGGTGACGTCGCCGCCGAGCCCGATACGGACGCCGCCGCGTCCGGCAACGGTGCCGTGTCCCGTGGACGCACCACGCGGACCACCACCCGTGGTAGCCGGGCCGGCACATCATCGCCGACCGCGGGCGCCACCGGTATCCGGCTCGTGATCGTCGAGTCCCCTGCCAAGGCGAAGACCATCGCCGGCTATCTCGGCTCCGGCTGGCGGGTCGAGTCCAGCATCGGACACATCCGGGACCTGCCGCAGAGCGCCGCCGACGTTCCCGACGCCCACAAGGGCAAACCGTGGGCTCGCCTCGGGGTGGACGTCGACAACGGCTTCGAGCCGCTCTACGTGGTCACTCCCGACAAGAAGTCCCAGGTCAGCAAGCTCAAGGCGCTGGTGAAGGACGCCAGCGAGCTCTACCTGGCGACAGACGAGGACCGTGAGGGCGAGGCTATCGCCTGGCATCTGCTGCAGACACTGAAGCCGACGGTGCCGGTGAAGCGGATGGTCTTCCACGAGATCACTGCGCAGGCGATCCGGCGGGCGGTGGACAACACCCGCGATATCGACGAGAACCTTGTCGACGCGCAGGAGACCCGGCGCATCCTCGACCGGCTCTACGGCTACGAGGTCAGCCCCGTGCTGTGGAAGAAGGTCATGCCGAAGCTGTCGGCAGGCCGGGTGCAGAGCGTGGCGACCCGCATCCTGGTGGAGCGCGAACGCGCCCGGATGCGTTTCTCCCCGGCCGAGTACTGGAACATCGAAGGTGTATTCGGCGTGCTGACCGGCCGGGACGCCGAGCGCGGAGGCGCCACCGACGGTGACCGCACGGCCGACGCCACGCCGCTGCCGGCGAACCTGGTCGCGCTCGACGGCCGGCGGCTGGCCACCGGACGCGACTTCGACTCCTCGGGGCAGCTCACCTCCGCCGAGGTCGTCCGGCTCGACGCGGACGCCGCGCGCACCCTGGCCGACCGGCTCGCCGACACCGCGTTCGCGGTGCGTTCGGTGGAGACCAAACCGTACCGCCGCTCCCCCTACGCACCGTTCATGACCTCCACCCTGCAGCAGGAGGCCAGCCGCAAGCTGCACTTCTCCAGCCAGCGGACGATGCAGGTGGCGCAGAAGCTGTACGAGAACGGCTACATCACCTATATGCGGACGGACTCGACGAACCTGTCCGAGACCGCGCTCGCCGCCGCTCGTGAGCAGGCCCGTGCCCTCTACGGGGCCCAGTACGTCCCCGAACGTCCCCGCACCTACACGAAGAAGGTCAAGAACGCCCAGGAGGCGCACGAGGCGATCCGCCCGGCCGGGGAGCAGTTCCGGACGCCGGGGGAGGTACGCGACGCGCTGGCCGACGACGTCGACGGCTACCGCCTGTACGAACTGATCTGGCGGCGGACCGTCGCCAGCCAGATGGCCGACGCCCTCGGCACATCTGCGACCATCCGGATCGGCGGCGTCTCCAGCGCCGGGGAGGACGCCGAGTTCTCGGCGTCCGGGAAGGTCATCACCTTCCCCGGGTTCCTGCGCGCCTACGTCGAGGGCGCGGACGATCCCGACGCCGAGCTGGACGACCGGGAGCGGCGGCTGCCGGACGTCCGCCAGGGCGACGCCCTGACCACCCGGGAGCTCAACCCGCGCGGGCACACGACCAACCCGCCGCCGCGCTTCACCGAGGCGAGCCTGGTCAAGACGCTTGAGGAGCTCGGTATCGGGCGCCCGTCCACGTACGCGTCGATCATCTGGACGATCCAGGCCCGCGGCTACGTGTGGAAGAAAGGCAGCGCGCTGATCCCGAGCTTTGTCGCGTTCGCCGTGATCGGCCTGCTCGAGGAACATTTCGGACGTCTCGTCGACTACCGGTTCACCGCGTCGATGGAGGACGACCTGGACGACATCGCCGCGGGCACGGCGGCGTCGATCGACTGGCTCACCCGGTTCTACTTCGGTTCGAACGCCGGCCAGGAGGGCGGGGTCGCGCGTGCCGGTGGGCTCAAGCACCTGGTCAACGAGCGGCTCGGCGAGATCGACGCCCGCGAGGTCAACTCGATCCCCCTGGGGGTAGCCCAGGACGACCAACCCGTGGTGATCCGGGTGGGGAAGTACGGCCCGTACATCCAGCACGGTGACGAGCGGGCGAGCGTCCCGGAGGACCTGCCTCCCGACGAGCTCACCGTGGACAAGGCGATGGCGCTGCTCGGCGCACCCAGCGAGGAACGGTCGCTGGGCACCGACCCGGAAAGCGGCGTGACGATCACTCTCAAGGTGGGACGTTTCGGCCCGTACGTGTCGACCGACGACGATCCGCCGCGCCGGGCGAGCCTGCTGGGCACGATGACCCCGGAGACCCTCACGCTCGCCGACGCCCTGAAACTGCTCACCCTTCCCCGATCGCTGGGAGTCGCTGAAGATGGGGAGGAGGTGACGGCCCAGAACGGCCGCTACGGACCCTATGTCAAGAAGGGGTCGGAGAGCCGCTCGCTGGAGTCGGAGGAGCAACTGTTCACGGTGACGCTGGACGAGGCACTGGCGCTGATCGCGCAGCCCAAGACGCGGGGACGCCGACGGGCCGCCGAGACCCCGCCGCTGCGTGAGCTCGGTCCTGATCCCGCCACGGGCGCCGCCATGGTGCTGCGGGAGGGCCGCTTCGGTCCCTACGTCACCGACGGTACGACCAACGCGAGCCTGCGCAAGGGCGACGACATCGCGTCCATCACCGTGGAACGAGCAGCCGAGATGCTCGCGGAGAAACGGGCCCGCGGCCCGGCGGCACCCAGACGGCGGACGGCGCAGCCGGCCAAGCAGTCGGCGACCAAGAAGACCACCAGGCAGTCCACGGCCAAGAAGACCACAGCCAAGAAGACGTCTGCGCAGCCGGCCACCACGACGGGGACGGACGGCGGTACGCAGGGCGCCTCATCGCCCCGCCCACGACGGACGGGCTGATGGGCCCTCCGGTGGATGGCGCCTACGACCCGCCGCGGTCACCGACCTCGACGGCGCCGTCGGGCGGCGGCGGGACGTCCAACGGTGGCCACCCGCCGGCTGACAGCCACCCGCCGCCTGGGGCCCGCCCACCGGCCCCAGGTGCGGGGGATCCCGCGGGCGCCACCGCCGCCACGACCGGTCCCCCGGCTCCCACCACGGCCGGCGGGCGGTCATGGTCGAACCGGCCCCCTGGAAGACCGCCTGTCGTGACGGTCCCGTCACCGCCGGCCGGGCCCGCTGATCCCCACCGCAACACCGAGGGGGACATCCGCGCGGTCCTGCGGATACCGCAGTTCCGGCGGCTGTGGCTGGCGCTGACGCTGTCCAGCCTCGGCGACTGGATGGGCCTGCTCGCCACGACCGCGCTGGCAAGCTCCCTGCAGGCGGGCTTTTCGGAGAAGGCGTACGCGATCGGCTCCGTCCTGATCGTCCGACTGCTACCGGCGCTGATCTTCGGACCGCTCGCCGGTGTCGTGGCCGACCGGCTCGACCGCAGGCTGACGATGGTCGTCGCCGACGTCCTACGGTTCGGGCTGTTCGTCTCCATTCCACTGGTCGGGACGCTGGTGTGGCTGCTCGTCGCATCCCTGCTGATCGAGTGCGTCAGCCTGTTCTGGAACCCGGCCAAGGACGCCAGTGTGCCGAACCTCGTGCCCGTGCAGCGGCTCGCGACGGCGAACACCCTGAGTCTGATCACCACATACGGTTCGGCACCGCTGGCTGCGGCGATCTTCTCGTTGCTGGCCACCCTGTCGCGGACGCTCGCCTCCAGCGTGTCGTTCTTCAAGACCTCCCCCCTCGATCTCGCGCTCTACTTCAACGCGGTGACGTTCCTGGTGTCGGCAGTGGTGATCTTCCGGCTGCGTGGCATCGGCCGGGCCGAACGCCACGACGCCGAGGTGAACCCGAGCTTCTGGTCGTCGATCACGGAAGGTCTGCGGTTCGTCAGCCACGACCGGCTGGTCCGCGGTCTGGTCGTCGGGATTCTCGGCGGTTTCGCCGGCGCGGGGTGTGTAGTGGCGCTCGGGCGGCTCTACGTCCAGCTTCTCGGCGGCGGTGACTCCGCCTACGGCGTCCTGTTCGGTGCGGTGTTCGTCGGGCTCGCCGCCGGCATGGCGCTCGGGCCGCGGCTGCTCGGCGACTACAGCCGCTCCCGCCTGTTCGGCCTGAGCGTCACCGCTGCCGGCGTGACCATGCTGCTGGTCGCCGTCGTACCCAACCTCGTGCTCGCATGCATCCTCGTCGTCTTCGTGGGCGCGTTCGCCGGGATCGCGTGGGTCACCGGTTACACGCTGCTGCAGGCAGGGGTGAGCGACGAACTGCGCGGACGGACCTTCGCGCTCGTCCAGTCCCTGGTCCGCATCGATCTGCTCCTGGTGCTGGCCGCGGCGCCCGCGCTGGTCGGACTCATCGGCTCGCACCACGTCAATCTGTGGGGCAACCTGCACGTGCGCACCGACGGCGTCACGATCGTCCTGCTCGGCGGCGGTCTGCTCGCGGTGGCTGTCGGCCTGTTCTCCTACCGGCAGATGGACGAACGCAGCGGGGTCGCGGTCCTGCCGGAACTGTGGAACGCCTTGCTGGGTCGGCGCGTCGTACCCGGCCGTCCTCGTCATGCCGGGCTGTTCATCGCCCTCGAAGGTGGTGAGGGCTCCGGCAAATCCACCCAGGCCGAACGACTGCGATCGTGGTTGGCGTCGTCCGGGCGCGAGGTCGTCGTGACCCGCGAACCGGGCGGGACCGCCCTGGGCACGAAACTGCGGGAGCTGCTGCTGGACCCCGCGGCGCGGCTGCACCCTCGCACCGAGGCACTGCTGTACGCCGCGGACCGCGCCGAACACGTCTCCCGGGTGATCGAACCTGCTCTGGCCCGCGGCGCGGTCGTCGTCAGCGATCGCTTCGTCGACTCCTCCATTGCCTACCAGGGCGCCGGACGCCAGCTCGGTGCGGACGACGTCGCCATGCTGTCGCGGTGGGCGACCCGCTCCCTGGTCCCGGACGTCACGATCCTGCTCGACATCCCCGCGGAGGTCGGACTCGGCCGGGTACGGGCCCGAGCAGGCATGAACAGCTCCGTTCGTGATCGTGTCACAGGTCACGAACATGGAGGTGCTCCCGGTTGTGGCGGCACTCCCGATCGCAATGCGAGCGGCATGCGGAAGGCCGGCGGCGGGGACGGCCCCGCTCCCGGTATCGAGGCACCCGGTATCGACCGGATCGAGGCCGAACAACTGTCGTTCCACGAACGCGTCCGCGACAGCTTCCGCCAGCTCGCCGAACGCGCACCGGACCGGTACGTCGTCCTCGACGCGAACTGCCCGCCGGAGACCGTGCACAGCGAGATCCGCAATGTCGTCACCGAGCACCTGCGTCAGGGGCGGGAGTACGACCCGGTCGCCCCCCACCCGCATGCCAGGCCCGCACCCGACGACCCACCCGCCTTGGACACCGAACCCGCGGTGCCCGCGCATCCCGGGCTGCCTCCGCATCGTGCGGTGCCCGAGCATCCCACACACCCGCCGGCGGCCCCGAGTCCGGCTGAGACGTCGCAGGCCACCGGCCCTGCCGACCCGGCTGGTCCGACCGGCCCAGCTGACCCCACGGGTCCCGCTGCCCCCACGGATCCGGCTGTCCCCACCGATCTGGCTGATCCGGCTGACCCCTCCGAGGGGACGGAGGCGGGCGACGCGCCCGACGCCACCGGTCCGGCGGACGATCCCGCGACGGTTCAGGGGGCTCGGCAGGAGGCTCCCTGCATCCAGTAGCGGCTCGCTGACGTTCATCCGGTAGCCGGGGCGCCCTGGTGGACCCTGCTCCACGGTCGTGAGCGGCGGAATGCCGGGGGATGTCGCACGCAACTCCCGGCGTGCTTCTCGCATGTCCACCCATCGTTGGTGGTGAGGTGCTCGAAGCGGACAATGACGCGGTGAGCGTGTGGGACGTCCTGGTCGGCCAGGCACCGGTCGTCGAAACCCTCTCCGCTGCTGCCGCGGCAGCAGCCGGGGTGAGCGGCGCCGGCGGGCCCGCGGCGGCCCGTACCGGCATGACCCACTCATGGTTGTTCACCGGCCCTATGGGTGCCGGCCGTTCGACGGCGGCGCGGGCGTTCGCGGCCGCGTTGAACTGCGAGAACATCCCTCCTGGATGCGGTAGGTGCACCGGCTGCCACACGGTGCTGACTGACACCGCCGCCGACCTGCGCACAGTCCGGCCGGAAGGTCTGTCACTCGGCGTGAAGGACGTCCGGGAGCTGGTACGGGACGCGGCCAGCGCGCCGACGTCGGGCCGCTGGCGGGTCCTGCTGGTGGAGGACGCCGACCGGCTCACCGATCAGGCGGCGAACGCCCTGCTCAAAGCCTTGGAGGAGCCCGCGCAGCGGTCGGTGTTCCTGCTGTGCGCGCCTTCGGTGGACGACGTCCTGCCCACCGTCCGGTCCCGCTGCCGGGTCATTGCGCTGCGCCTGCCCCTGCCGGCGGACGTCGCCGCCGTGCTGGCCCGCGGAGGTGTCGAGGAAGCGGTCGCACGGCTCGCCGCCGCGGCGAGCCAGGGGGACCTTGAGCGTGCTCGCGCGCTTGCCACCGACGAGGCGACCCGGGCCCGGCGGGCCGAGGTGCTGCGTATCCCCACTCGCCTGCGGCGGACCGGTGACTGCCTCGGCGCAGCGGCGGACCTGATGAACGCGGCGAACGCGGATGCCGATGCGGCGAACACCATACGTGACGAAGCCGAGACCGAGGCCCTGAAGACCGCACTCGGTGTCGGCGCGACATCCTCCGGCAGCACCGCGAAACGTTCCAGGGCTGCCAAGGCGGGCGTGAAGGGTCGGGCGATGACGGTCCGGGGGGCCACCGGCGCGCTCAAGGAACTGGAGAAGAATCAGAAAAGCCGTGGTCGGCGCACGGTGCTGGACTCCCTCGACCGAGCACTCGTCGACCTCGCCGGCTGGTATCGGGACGTACTCGTCCTGCAACTGGGTGCGCCGGTGGACGCCATTCACCCCGATCACCACGAGCTGGCCGCACGGCTGGCCCGAGGATCCACACCCGAACAGACGCTGCGCCGGCTCGAAGCCGTCCTGGGATACCGCCGCCGGCTGGCCGACAACCCCGGACTTGTTCCGCTGCTGACGGTCGAAGCCCTCACCCTCGCCCTGCGCGCCGGCTGAGAACGGCGATCATGTGATCTCCGGCCGGCCAGGCTGGCGCGGCCGCTGTGATCAGCCCTGTGATTCTCCCCTCATCCCACGAACTATCCGATATATTACTGTATTTTTCAGCCGAATCCGATCCACGCCAACAGGTCGGTACGATACGATGTCCGAAACGATACCGTACATACCCTGAAGCAGAGAGTAACGACAAAGAGATCGGATAACGGAGTTCGACAAATAGTTGGCACACGTTCATCAACGTTGTCATATGTTCATCAGCAAACGATCATTATTGCCGTGTCGGATGACCGGCCCATCCGCGACGACATTGTCGGACCGTCAGAATTACCCGGCCCGGCAGCTCCCCGGGGGGAAACTCCATGAAAAGCTCCTTACCGAGAACGGCGATCGTCCGAAGAATTACCTCCCCTCGCAGGGAACGGGAAGAGCGGCGATGAGCGGAATCATTCGGCAGCGAACCGGACCGGCCGGGAGCCGCATTCTCGGCGTCGGCGCCTATCGCCCGATGACAGTGGTATCGAACGTCGACATCTGCAACCAGTTGGACTCCACACCCGGGTGGATCGAATCCCGGTCCGGTATTCGCAGCCGCCGGTTCGCGATCGCCGAGGAATCCCTTGGGGCGATGGCCGCGACAGCCGGCGGTAAGGCTCTGGCCAGTGCCGGTGTCGGGATCGCCGACGTCGGATGCATCCTGGTGGCGACAATGTCCCATGTCACCCAGTCGCCGTCGGTGGCCACGGACGTAGCCGCCAGACTCGGTGCGGAGAAGGCCGCGGCATTCGACATCTCGGCCGCCTGCGCTGGTTTCTGCCATGCTCTCGCGGTCGCCAGTGACATGGTGCTCGCCGGAAGCGCCCGGTATGTCCTGGTGATAGGAGCCGAGCGCATGTCGGACATCATCGATCCGCACGACCGGAGCACCGCTTTCCTGTTCGGGGACGGCGCCGGAGCGATTGTCGTCGGGCCGTCCGAGACAGCGGGTATCGGGCCGGTCGTATGGGGTTCGGATCCCTCGGCTCGAGATGCCATCGCGCACGACCATTCCTATCTGGACTGGCGCGACAACACCGATCTGCCCTGGCCGACGATGCGAATGGTGGGCCAGCAGGTCTTTCGCTGGGCATCCTGGCAGATGGCGCCCGTTGCGCGGGCGGCGCTCGATGAGGCCGGCGTCACGGCGGACGATCTCGCCGCGTTCATTCCGCATCAGGCCAACATCCGTATCATCGACATAATGTGCAGGGTGCTCGCCCTGCCGAACACGGTAACCGTCGCCCGGGACGTCGCGATACACGGGAACACCTCCGGGGCATCCATTCCGCTCGCGATGGACGAGATTCTCGCCAGCGGGCAGGTGCCGTCCGGCGGGCTCGCCCTGCTCATAGGTTTCGGCGCAGGCCTGGTATACGCCGCCCAAGTCGTCCGGCTTCCCTGAGAATCTTTTCCGAATCTTCCGCCCCGCTCGCCGATCGAAGGCAGGATCTGAAACGGACTCCAAAAAGGACATGCGACAAACCTATGATCGCGTGTCCTTCGGCTAGCCGGGAGTCAGCGGCAACTGTCGTCCACACCGGCCGTCACACGGCGGTGCCCGAACCCGCCTCTCCGGTGCGCCAGCCGATCACCGATCATGCCGCGTGGCCGCATTCCGCTGGCCGTCCTGCCCGCTGCCCGTCGCCTGCTCGGATTGTGACGACGGGATGGGCCGACCAAGCAGGTACCAGCCCCACAGCCCCGCAGGTATCGGCGCCCGCGCCGGAGTATCCGCGGCGACGCGCGCATCCATGGCGTCCAGAACGTGATCCCAGCTTCCTGCGACCCGCAGCACCAGACCGCTGAGGACAGCCGTCCGGGGAAGATGCGGATGCGAGCGAGTGGGTGCCCGCTGTACCGACCGTTCGAGCAAGGTCACCACCCGGCGCAGCTCCGGACCGGACAACGTCTCGTCCAGCTCGGCGACCATAGGGTCCTCGATGGCCACGTGCTGTTCCTCGAGTTCGGCGAGGCGGTTGCGCAATGTCTGCATCGACTCGTTCGGCCGATGCACGTCACCCTGAATATGCTGGGAAATGCCGCGCGTCACCGACTCGATTTCCCGTGCCACCGCGTGAAGCTCGGTGACACACGCCCGGCGGTCCGGAAGGCGGCGGCGTGCCATCGGGTAGACGGCGGTCTGCACGGCATACATGTGAATACTGATCGCCGCGACCGCCATGTCGACCGCCCGCAGTGGGCGCCTGGGGTCCCCTGGGGCCGCCGAGGCGGAGAACGTAAGGCTCACAAGATCATTTATGTGGTCGTGGGACGCTCTGATCAGGCTGAGCGGGGATGCCGCCGGCCGAGCCCGCTCGCCGAACCCGGCTTCTTCCTCCGGTCGGGCCCCTCCCGAACCTGCTGCGGTCATCATCGCCGCCCCCTCACAACCCGGAGACCTGGGCCTCCTGGATCGGCTTCCGGACCCCTCCCAGATCGGCTTCGCCGATCCGACAGGAACCCCGGGCGCGAAAACATGATCGCGCCACCTTTGACCCCTAGCCGACCGAACCGCCCGCCGGCCTCGCGCCATCCGGCCCATGAGCCGAAAACAATAGAATCGGCGCATCATGCTCGCCGGTCAAGCCGTCCTCCCAACGGTGATCCGCTCCCGGCCGGGTACATCGGCGTCGGGCACGGCGAGGGCAGGAGCACGGACTTGCGACAATGATCCGGGCGGACGCGGGACACTCCCCGGTGCCGTCCACAGGCGTCCTGGGGTCCAGTTGCCTCGGCAGTGCGACGTCTAGCAGAAAGAAGCCGGATAGACACGTTCTGTAATGAACACTCCTCGTCGAGCCATCATCGGCACCCGGACTCGCAAGAGCCGCAGCGACGTCCAAGCACAGGCACGACCGGAACAGGAGAACAGGAGGAGTTGAATGTGACCGACAGGAAATTCGGTGATGATTCCGACAATCGCCACGACGAACATCACCCTTTCTCCCGGAGTCCTTCCGACCGCGGGAACGCGACCGCCCGGCTGACAGAAGCTGTGACCAGGCGGGTTTCACTCGTTCGGAGGCACCCGAAAAGGCGCCGTTCCCGTCCGGAGATCCCTTCGGCACCACCGGGGCGGGTGGTCGCCTGCCACGTCTACCGGGACGGCCACCGTGATCCAGGCACCATCCACCATGCTGACGCCCTGCGCGTGGCCCGCGAGCAACGCAACAGTTTCACCTGGCTCGGTCTCTACCAGCCGACCGCAGCCGAGCTCGCCAACATCGCCGACGTGTACGGGCTGCATCCACTCGCGGTCGAGGATGCCGTCAACGCCCACCAGCGCCCGAAGGTGGAGCAGTACGCGGAGACGCTTTTCGTCGTCCTCAAGACTGTCTGCTATGTGGATCACGAGGAGCTGACCGCGACATCGGAGATCGTGCACACCGGAGAGGTCATGGTTTTTCTCGGCCACGACTTCGTCGTCACCGTTCGGCACGGAGAACACGGCGGACTCCAGAACCTTCGCAGCCGGATGGAGGCAACGCCGGAGGTACTCAGGCGCGGACCGTCGGCCGTCCTCCACGCCATCTGCGACCAGATCGTCGACGACTATCTGGCCGTCACCGAAAAAATAGAGGTCGACATCGACGCCATCGAAGCCTCGGTCTTTCAGCGGTCGCTTCGACCCGATGCCGGCAAGGTTTACCAGCTCAAACGGGAGGTACTCGAATTCAAGCATGCCGTGGCGCCCCTCTACGCTCCGCTGCGCATGCTGACCGAGTCCGGCGTCACCGGGATCGACGCCCGCGTCCGGGCGTACTTCCGGGATGTCGCCGACCACCTCGAAGAAGTCACCGCGCGAATAGCCCGGTTCGACGAGCTGCTCTCCTCGATACTGCAGGCGACCCTGACCCAGGTCACCATCGCGCAAAACGAGGACATGCGTCGTATCAGCGCATGGGTCGCTATCGCTGCGGTTCCCACCGCGATAGCCGGTATCTACGGTATGAACTTCGACCATATGCCCGAACTGCGCCAGGTCTGGGGATATCCGGCGGCCCTCTGCCTGATAGTGACCGTCTGTGTCTTTCTGTACCGGGCGTTCAAGCGAAACGGGTGGCTTTAGCGATCGAGGACAGGACCGTCCGGCGGATCTTCAGCAGATCTTCATCGCGCTGATCAGTACCCGGGCTGGCGTTTCTGCCGGATCCGGGAGGTCCGGAAGCCGATCCCGCAGATCTGCCCTGATCACATCCCCTGGCATCGCTTCACGGGATGATTCTTCGGGTCTCGTCAGAGATCACCTGGACGCAGCTCACGGACGTGGTCCTTCCGGGGCCACGGACGCGCCCCGCCCAACCCCGCCCGAGCCGCGAGCACCTGCCCAGCGACACGGAGGGGAGGGGAGGGAATGCGACCGATCGGGCCTGTAGCCGCATCCAGCACGGCTATCCACACAACCAACTGTACGATTTGATCGTATTTTTACCGGTTGTTCCACGGCATAGCATCCGGCAGCGGGATTCACGAGGACCACGGCGTCGGCTACCGTGATGAACTGTGTCGGGCTTTCACGGGAGACCCGTCCTTGCGCGGCCCTCCCGACCATCGCTCGGCGGCAGGCGGCAACGGCCCTCCACTCACGGCCATACCTTCGACGCCGGCGGCCGCGTCGCCGTCGTCCTTCATATCCAGGACGAAGGCGACGCGGTCCGATGACACAACCGATGGATACGGTCCGTAATGATCTTGTTGCAGAACTGGCAATAAGACTGGAACAGCTCGATCAACTTCTTGGACGCCTGGAAGACGCCGAACGGCAGGCCGCGGACGCCGGCGAGCACCTGATGCGCGCCCGGCAGTGGCAGGAAGACACCCTTCGTGCGATTCAGGACGAACGCGCCCAGATGCGTACACACCAGCGCGCCTTGGACAATCTCGCGGAACGCGCGCAGACCGCTGTAGACGCCCTGGCCGTCAGCCATCGCTCTCTGTCGCCAGAGGTCCACGAACTCGCGATCGAACTCCACGTCCTGCAGACCGCTGGCCTACTCTCCCGCCGGCCACCCCACACGCGCCATCCGTAACAACGGCGGCCCACCATAGAGATAGGGGTCCCCGTCTCGCGCCGAAGGCGCCAGACGGGGGATAGGTCTAGACGGGGGATAGGTATTGTTCCGCGAATTCGGCGGCAGCGACCGGTGACGTCCGGAGACGGTCCAAGCGAACGTCCTGCAAGCGCCGGGCGAACGAGTCGGAGAGCTCGACGTTCACCATCTGCAGCAGTTTGGTCGACGCTTCCTGCGCCAGCCAGGCCCGAGCCTGGCACACCTCGGAGTAGGCGTCCAACGGTCGTTCGTCCGAATTGTGAAGGGCTGCCGCTACCGCCAGCGCGAGCGTCTCACCATCGGCGATGGCAAGCCCGGCGCCTTTGGCCGCCGCCGGCGGCACTCGCCGCGAGGCGTCCCCGGCGAGTAGGAGACGTCCCAACCGCATCGGTTCGTAGAAGAGTGAGTCCATCGTGATGACGTTCGGCGGTTCGAGCAACGGCCCTTCCGCCAGTTTCCAGTCGGCGTCCACGGCGAGGCGGGTGTGCAGCTCCTCCCAGATCCGCTCGGATGGCCAGTCCGCTGCGTCGGTTGCGGCCTCGACCTGTAAATAGAAGCGACTCGTCCGGTGGTCGCGCAGCATGTGGCCGGCGAACCCCTGCGGACTGATCCCATAAATGATCTTATCGGTAGATGGAGCGACTGCAGCAAGGACCGCAAGCCATGCCCATGGGCTGCCATGCTGTCGGGTGTTGCGCAACGCGCCCTCGGGAATCGACCGGCGGGAAACACCATGATGACCGTCGCAACCCGCGATGAAACGGCTTTCCACGGTCCGCCGCTGCCCGTCGGCTGCGACGAAGGACACGGTAGGGTGGTCGGAGGTGAGCGCGTCCAATGTCACGTCAGTGGCATCGAACTCGATGACGCCACCTGCGGCAAGGTAGGCGGCGACCAGGCCGGCGACAAGCTTCTGCTGTGGGTAGACAACGTGATGGCGTCCGCCCGCGTGCCGAGCATACTCAACAACGAACGCTCGGCGACGATGCCTAAACTCACAGTTGTGGTGCGGGGCACCCTCAGCCCTCAGGCCGTCGGCAAGCCCATTGCGCTCCAGGACGTCCACCGCTCCTGGTCCGAGTAACCCGGCACGTGGGCGACTTTCCACCCTCGCCCGGCTGGCGCACTCAAGCACAAGCGTGTCGACACCGCGACGAGCCAGTATGACCGCGGCTACGAGACCCGCGACACCCGCACCGATCACGACGACGTCCGCGCGTTGTGGACGTGACCGCCGGGCAGGTGCATCCGGTCGGAGTGCGGTACGCCCATCCGGTGCGGACTGCGTCATAGCGACTGTCTCTCCAGGGAGCGCCGAACGGTTCTTGATCACTAGCCGCACCACCTTGGTCACGTGAGTGAACAGACGAGGCGCTGTCAGCGTACGACGCCAGACTCCTCAACCCGTCAGGAGGCCGACAATCTGGAACAACTCAACCGGACAACCGTGATGAACAGGATGAAAATCTCTTCAGTTCACACCAACGTTTGCTACTCAAAGTAGTGAGACATCTACTAGAAGTACTCAAAGACCCCCCGTCGACCGACTGCCGCCACTATGGCGTAATGTCATCCTCCGCATCCTGCAAGTCACGGAACACGGAGCGTCAGCCGAGGGACCAAAAGTCACGAACCAGCAGGTCATGCACGGCGGCGAGCCAGTCGGTGAAGGAGGACGAGGAAGAGCCGGGTATGGCACTTCATACAGCTACTCGCCGTAGTTGTGAGGGACTAGTGTTTACTAGCGCCATCCTTATGAACTAGTCTCGCGCCGACGTCACGACACACCGGACCGAAATGCCGAATCCTGCCCACGGTCCCGGTGTTCCCTCCGAGTCGTCACCAGGGCAGGAGCGGGGGACCCATCCTCCACCGGACGGCACCGAGCCGCGGTGTCGTCCTCGGGGTGAAGTGCGCAGCGCGATGGTCGCGTGACCCACCGGGCAGCCCAGCCCGAACCCGACAGCTCACCTCGCAGGCGAACGGGAAGGATCACAGCCTTGTCTGCGCATGATGTGCAGCTTGATCCAGAACCATGGTCACGTTCGTCGCAGACGGCTTCGCCGTCATCCCGCCGGCACCAGGTCGACCGGCACGTTGAGCGCCCGACACGTGGCCGGCACCGCGCACCAGTATCACAGTCCGGAGCAGGTCGCTCGCGAGCCCGGGCCGCGGTCGCCGCGATGACCACCGGCACGGTTGCGGTGTCCGGAGTTGCCCTGGCCGGATGTGCCCCGACCGACTCGGGTCCCGACGAGGCTTCCGTCACCTCTCCGATAACGCTCGGAGCTCAGTTCGGAAGTCAGGCCTCTCTTGCCAACCTGCGCACCTCCGTCATCAACCCGACGTCTGCGACCAGCCCAGGGTCGATCGCCAGCCAGGTACTCAACCAGACCGACCTGCGCCCCAAGTCGGGGGCCGTGCTCAGAGTCACGAATCCGGACGTTTCGGTTAAAGCCGATCGGCCGGTGGAGATGGGATTTTCACTCGAGGACGAGACCACCCACGCGCCACTGGCCAATCAACTCGTCAAGGTCCAGGTGAAGCTGCCGGACGGATGGGCGACCTTCAAACACCTTTACACCAACGACCAGGGCTTCACGAGCTATACAGCCAAGGTTCTCACCACCACGCAGATCACCGCTATCTTCGACGGAACCGACGCCCTGCGGTCAACACGGTCGACCAATGTCGGTACGCTGACCGTGGTCCCCAATTTCGTACCCGCACCTCCGGCGCGGGTTTCCCAGGCGACCACCCGTAGCGGCTCTCAGATCTTCGGCACCAATCCGTCACCGGACGCTGCTATCTCGAGCGCGATCGGAGCGGCCAGCTCGTTTGGTGAACGGGCTGTATATCTCGCGGCGCAGCAGGCCGGCAAGCCCTACGTCTACGGTGCGGAAGGCCCCTACTCCTTCGACTGCTCAGGCCTGGTCCAGTACATCTTCAAGCAGCTGGGACGCAACCTCCCCCGCACGGCCGAGGCGCAGTACCAGGCGACCACCCGGGTATCACAGTTCAACAAGCAGGTCGGTGACCTGATTTTCTACGGTTCACCGGGTAATATCTACCATGTTGGTATTTATGCCGGTAATGGTAAGATGTGGGTGGCGCCGAAGTCCGGCGACGTCGTCTCACTGAGAGTTATCCACACCACGTCGTATTCCGTTGGCCGGGTCGTCTAGCTGATCTGACCAGCCCGCGTCGACATCCGGCCATCAGCACGCCGCCAGGCGTAGCGGTTACGGCCTCATAAACAATCCACAAGCGGGTTCCTGCGCAGCCTCCCCCTCCGGTTGCGCACGAACCCTGCCACCAGGTCGACGTTGTCGGAGTCAACGTCGACCTGGTGGCACCCCGCACCCCACGATAATGACTTCCGCTGGCCGGACCGAGCCAACCCCCCCAGCTCGGAAAGTCCGGCGGAACAACAGGCTTCCGCTGGCCGGTCGTACTGCACCCCCCCCACAGTGCGGCCGGCCGGCGGGAGTCGACATCGTCCCGCCGGCCGGGTGTGCCGCCGGAGACTCAGGCCCACTGGGGAACTTCTCTTCAGCAACAACAGACGACCGGACATTCGGCTTGACTAAAGCTTGAAGTCCCTGGAGAAGTCCCACAGATCACGAGTGGTGCTCTCGTTCCATGTCGTCTCTTCGACATGCCGGACATGAACCTCTGGTGGGCAGCTCTGGGCCTGCCCGACCGGCCCCACCACCCCGACGGCGGCGAACTTCTGGCCGCTGCCGAGCGCTGCACAGGCAGCCAGGAGGGCCGCGTGCCCACCCTCACCAGCACCCCAGATGTAGATCCGGGACGGGTCGATCTTCGACCGCTCCTGCGAGACGTAGCGAACAACATCACGCAGGTACTGCACGTCCGCACCCTGTGGGTCGTCCAACCTCCATTCACTGTCCACGGCCTCCGGGTAGACCACGGCGAACTCCCGCCGGTCGGCGAGCACCGAGGCTCTGCTGGCCTTTTCGATCGCGCTCGCGTCACTGCTGTCGTCATGCAGGACGAGGACCAGCGGCAGCGGCTTGCTGGGGCTGGAGTCGGCGTGAACGGCAAGCTCACGCTCGGCGGAAGCGTACCCTGCCGGTATTTTTGCTCGCTCGGTGTCCGGGCTGCCCGAGCGGGACACGTAGATCCAGGCGACCACGAGCACGGCACCAATGATCAGTACCCGCTTGCGGTTCTTGGCCCATAGCTGTTTCCCGGCTTTCAGCGGATTCGATACCACGAGACAACCGAACCACACCAGGAGCTGTCGATTCGGCAGATTCGCCTCGCGGCGCACACAAGTCGGGACCTACCTGGAGTGTGCTGGCTCACACCCGGGCAGCTTGTGGAGCAGCGTTGTAACCACGAGTAACCAGACAGGCGTGATCGCTTCGGCACCCACGATGCGGCTCGTTCGTCAACGTGGTGTATCCACCAGAATCTCAACAACATCCGATTGCGGGGCATACGGCTGCCAGGACAGGGGTGAAGCCGAAGTGGATAACGGTCAGGAACTCGACGATCGGCTAATCAAGATCGAACATGAACTGTCGGTGCTCAGCCGGCGCGCCGAGCGCTTTCGGATGGCCATCGCCGACGAGTCCGGAACGGTCCTGGACCGCTCCGCCTACCTGCTACTCAGCCACATTCACGAGCACGGCGCCGTGCGGCTGACGACCCTCGGCGCGGTGTTCGCCCTGGACATCTCCACGGTGAGCCGCCAGGTCGCAGCACTTGCCACGGCCGGACTGGTGGAGCGCACCACCGATCCCAGCGATCGGCGGGCAACACTGGTGAAGCTGAGCGCACGCGGCCAGCAACGCTACCTCGCCACCCGCTCCGCGCGAGTGAAGACGATCAACAGCCTGGTGCAGACCTGGGCGCAGGAGGAACGCAACGTCTTCGGCGCCCTGTTGGGCCGTCTGAACGCAGCCATTGCCGAACACGACCGCGCCCGCTTTCCACCGCAGCATGAGCCGTGTCCCGCGCCCGACGCCCCCCCGAAAGCCGGAACGGACTGACACCGGCACCGGGCAGGCATGCTTCTCCCACGCGCCAGGGGACCCGGGTCAGGCATGGACATCCAGGGCATGCAGGCGCGCCTGGCGTAGTACCTCCGTCTCCGGCGGACCGGCCAGTTCCGGCAGTCGGCCATGCACCCAGGACAACAGCAGATCGGCCAGGGCGGGGTTCTGCGCGAGGACCGGGCCGTGCAGATAGGTACCGATCACGTGCCCGTCCACGATCCCGTCGGTGCGCTCCGGGGTGCCGTTGCCGATCCCCTTACGCACGAGCCCGAGGGGCCGCCCGTGCCCACCGGGCAGGCGCCGGGTGCGTCCTCCGTGATTCTCGTAGCCGAGCAGCAACGGCAGCGCGAGCTCGGGGGCCGGCTCGACGACGATGTCACCGACCGCACGTGGTGGCACCGGATGGTCCGGGGGGTCGAACGAGCGTCGCGTCTCCACATCCACCAAGCCCAACCCGTCATGGACCTGGCCCTCGCCGGCTGGGAAGGACGTGCCGATCACCTGATATCCGGCGCACACGGCAAGAACGACCGCACCCTGGGCCACCGCCTGTGCGATCGCGCTGTTCCTGCGCAGCCCCTCGGCGGCCAGTACCTGCGGTTCGTCCTCACCGCCGCCGAGAAGATAGATGTCACAGCCGCCGGGTACCGGTTCGCCGGCCGGGACGCCGACCACCTCGACTGGAAGGCCACGCCAACGCAGTCGCTGCGCCAGCACGGTCGCGTTGCCGCCGTCGCCGTACGTCCCGAGCAGCTCCGGGTAGATCAGGGCGATCCGGGTCGCCGACTCCAGGCTCATGCCGCAGTACCGATCATGTCACCGTTGGCGGTCATGTGTTCGTCCTCACCGGGCGACCCGCCCCAGGATGTCGCGGAAGGCGGTGTAGTTCGCGACTACGTCGACGATCTTCTCGTTCGCTGTCGCCGCGGCACTCTCGGCATCGGGGTGCACTGTGTGCGGGACCTCCACGTACGCCAGCCGGACACTCATGTCCTCCTTGCGCCCACCGGTGACCAGCACCTGTCGGCCCGCGAGCCGTTCGAACGGGACATCCCAGATCCAGGACGGGTCACGGCCGTCGGCGGTCTGCGAGTTGAAGTCAATGATCACCGGTCGGGCGGGTGCGGTGTTGAGCAGTTCCATCATCTCCACCCAGCCGGCCGGGTTCTTGGCCAGCAGCAGCCGACCGCGTATGCCGTTCTCGCCGAGTTCGACCTCCTGGTAGCGACCTTGGACGTCCCCGAGGCCGGTCATCGCGGCCAGCGCCTGCTCGACCTCCACCCCGAAGAGCTTCGCGGCGGCGGCGGCCATGGCCGCGTTACCGAGGTTCACCCGGCCGGGCAGATCGATGGACACCGTGAGGTGGCGGCCGAACCAGAGCAGCTCGTTCGGCCCGGTGACGGCGACGATGGGCTCGGGCCGGGCCAGGCCGCAGCCGCACCACCAGCCCGTGGCGTTGCGGTGAAGCAGGCGGGCACACTGGGGGCACACCATGGCATCCGCGGTCCAGTTCTGGCCTGCCGACACCCAGGTCTGGCTCGACCAACCGGAGGCGGCCCAGACGACCAGCGGGTCGTCGACGTTGGCAATCACCGTCGCGCCGGGCAGTTCGGCGCCGAGGTTACGCCACAGGCTCGCGATCCGCCGGGTTTCGTTCGACCGGTCGAGCTGGTCACGGCTGATGTTGAGGAGCAGGACCGCGCGGGGCTGGATCTCCCGGGCTACCCTGGGCAACCAGATCTCGTCCACCTCGAGCGCGGCAGCCGCGTCGTAGGGCGGCCTGGACAGGGCGGCCAGGACGCCCGCTGCCATGTTGGCGCCGCCACTGTTGCTCCGGACCGGGCCGAGCGTGCCCAGCGCACGAGCCAGTAGCCGAGTAGTCGTGGTCTTGCCGTTGGTTCCGCTGACACAGGCCGCCATCCGCCCGGTCGCGACTTCGGACAGGATCCGCGGGGAAACCCGCAGGGCGAGCTTGCCGCCGATCATCTCACCGGATCCGCGTCCCAGCCGGCGGGATGCCGAGGACGCGAGCTTCTCCACAGCAAGGGCGGCACGGGTGCGGGCGGAGAACCGGCGCGGGAAGGGTGTGGTCATCGCCTCCCCAGCGTGCCACGGGCCGCCGTGCCACTCACCGATACCCCACCCGGCGTACCCCGGCACATGTCGATACCCAACACCCACCCGGCCGTGGCGACACGGTGGGGACCGCTCCTGGAGAGCACGGCGTCCTCCCCCAGAGCACACGACATCCTCCCTTTGGGCAGTAGTGAACCGGTGGGGTACGGGTGTGGTACGAGGTGTGATATGACGTGCGCCGAACGGGTGTCCGGCGTATGCGACGAGGGCGCACCGCAGGCCGGTCGCCCCACTGCTCGGGCGAGGGGCGGCAGGGTGACGTGAACGGACGGCCGTCGTGGACCGAGCGGCGAATCTGTGGAGACTGCTACCGGTGCTCCGCTACAACGGCCTGGGTAAGGGTGCGGCCCGGCCGGTGACTCCGGGCCGCCGACCACCGGGCGGGCGCTCGGAGTTGGGTATGGACGCGATACAAGACCGTGGGAGAACTCGGTGACCCAGAAAGCCAGCGCCGTCGGCCGCATCCGCGGACACTGGAGCGCGCATGAGATCGACCTCGACGACATCGACGACCTTGATGCACTTGCGAATCTGATGCATGACATCTCCCCCGAACTCGTTGTCGTCTTCATCGAGGAGAACGACGAGTACCTGGGCATCGTCCGGATGGAAGGCGGCATCGGTGACCCCCGGGTCTTCCTGTCCGACCACCGGGTGCTGTTCACCTCGGCCCTTGCCGACCGCCTCTTCGCCGGCGCGCTGCCGCCGGCAGGCGGGCGGGACGTCGACGACGAGTCCGACGATGCGCTGGCGGGCGCGACTCCCATCGGGGACATCGATCTGCTTGCCGACCTCGGCACGGACGCCGACGCACTGGTCGAACTGATCACGGAGGAGGGTCTCCTGCCGGCGGACGTGGTGGCGGCGATCAGCGAACGTGCCGGCTGCGCCGACATCCTGGACGAGATCGGGAGCTGACGTGGGGGGCGGCCCCCGTCCGGGCGTACCCGAGCTCGCCGAGCTGATGGGCGCCGCCTTGGCGGAGGCCGAAGGGGCCCTGGCAACCGGGGACGTTCCGGTCGGCGCCGTCGTCGCCGACGCGGACGGCACGATCATCGGTCGGGGCCGCAACGCCCGTGAGGCCGAACAGGACCCGACCGCCCATGCCGAGGTGGTGGCGTTGCGCGCCGCCGCGGCACACAACGGTTCGTGGCGGCTGTCCGGGGCAACCCTGGTCGTCACCCTGGAGCCGTGCACGATGTGCGCAGGCGCGCTGATCCTGGCCCGGGTGGACCGCCTCGTCTACGGGGCGTACGACCCCAAGGCCGGAGCCGCCGGATCGCTGTGGGACACCGTCCGCGACCCACGGCTCAACCACCGAGTCAAGGTGATCACAGGCGTGCGGGAACAGGAATGCGCGAGCCTGCTGGCCGACTTCTTCGCCGCCCGCCGGAGCCGGCGGCCGTCCTGATCATGATTCAGATGGTGCGGACCGACCTGGATGGCCAAAGACAGCACGATCATGGTTTTTCGCTCTGCCGGAGGCCCAGGCCCAGGGCGGGTACGCGCCGTTCGGCCCGGCCGCGGCATCCAGTAAGCTAACAAACGGTGGAGTCGCCTAGTGGCCGAGGGCGCACGCCTCGAAAGCGTGTGAGGGGGCAACCCCTCCGTGGGTTCAAATCCCACCTCCACCGCCATCCTCAGGGGATCCCTGTGCTGACGCACCGGGTCGGATGGCTCCATGCCAACCGCGGGGGCCGAGCCCCCGCGGACCCCCACGGGTATCCCATACTCACGTCACACACCGGGGCATCCTCAGGGGATCCCTGTGCTTACACACCGGGTCGGATGGAAGCCGGTCAGGCCGTGTTCCGTCAGGCCATGCTGCCCAGGATGGTGGCGATGTCGGCCGGTTCGGTGCACGGGTTGACGATCGCGAAACGCGTCACCGTCTCCCCCTCGTGGACGGTCGGGGTAACAAAGGCAAAACCCGTCTGCAACAGTTTCTCCGTCCACTCGTAGTAATTTTTCGGTGCCCAGTTCAGTCGGCGCAGAACCACCACGGAAAGCTGCGGTTCACGCACGAGTTCCACGTAGGGCAGGGCTCTGATCTGATCGGCTGCCGCCCGTGCGGTGGCCAGCGACTTCTCCACGGCGGCACCGTAGGCTCGAGTACCGTGTGCAGCGAGTGAGAACCAGAAGGGCAGGCCCCGCGCCCGCCGTGAAAGGCCGATCGAGTAGTCCGCGGGATTCCAGTCGTCAGCGGCTTCGAGAACCTCGAGGTAACCCGCTTTCTGGGCATGCGCCGCACGTGCCAGCGCCGGTTCCCGGTAAATCAGTGCGCAGGCGTCGAACGGCGCGAACAACCATTTGTGCGGATCGACGATGAAAGAATCCGCATCAGCCACGCCGACAAAGAGATGACGGACCGATTCCGCGGCCAGCGCGGCAAGTCCATACGCTCCGTCGACATGCGCCCAGATGCCCCGCTCATGGGCTGCGTCGACGATTCCGCGGATGTCGTCGATAATGCCGAACTGGGTGGTACCGGCCGTCGCCACGACGGCGAACACGCTGTCACGGATGTCGGCGTCCGCGGTATCCAGGGCATGGGCCAGCGCGGGGCCGGTGAGGCGACCGTCGGCGTCCGCCGGGACCACCAGGAGTTCCGCACCCATGACCCGGGCGGCGGTCTCAACCGAGGAATGCGCTTCGGCACCGCAGGCGATACGCCACACAGTGGGTTTGCTGCTGCGCTGTGCCGCGCTCCGGCGCGTTTGCATCCGGTATCTGGCCGCGACGAGTGCGGAAAGGTTCCCGAGCGTTCCACCCTGGACGAAGACCCCGCCCGCCTCGGGCGGAAAACCGGCGAGATCGGACAACCAGCGCAGCGCCTGGTTTTCCGCATGAACGGCACCCGCCCCTTCGAGCCAGCTGCCCGCATATACGGAGGAGGCCCCGACGACGAGATCGAACAGTACCGCCGCCTTGGTGGGCGCCGCCGGGATGAATGAGAGGTTGCGTGGATGGTCGACCGAAATGCACGCCCGGGAGAGGAGCTCATCGAAAATCCTGAGCGCCTCGATACCACCGATGCCGCTCGGGGTTATCGTCTCCCCCACCGCGGCGGTCAGCTCCGCGCGCGAGCGGGTCCCGTCCAATGGAACGGGATTGAGGCGTAGTCGCTCCCGCGCATAGTTGACGACGGCCTGGGTCAGAATCTCGCTGTCGACGTCATAGCGGTGCACGAACACGAGCATACCCGGGCCCGTCCGAGTTTACGGACATCACAGCACGGCGACGGTGTGCACAGTCGGCGCGACCGGGTGCGCAAATCGAAACATGTCGAAAACAATGCTGACCGGCGCAGGTCGCACAGTTGTGCACGGTAAAACGATCGGCACGGCCGCACCAACATGTTCAGACGTGTCCGGACCCCCGCCCGGCGTACTCGGACCAGGCGGACGGGGCCCGGGCGGTAGGCAGGGCGGGGAGAACACATTCAGGACCGGGCCCGGTACGGGACCACAGGGCAACGAAACAGTCACAACCGGCAGCATATGAAGATCACATGACAACACACGAAGATCGCAAGCCTGGATCCTGAGAAGATCGGATCCTAGGAAGACCGGGCGACCGCATGCGGACAGAGCCACGACATCAAGAGCGTGGTATTTGCCGGCAGCCAGCGGCCGGGTCGACGT
>NZ_CAAAFO010000157.1:37679-39949 GCF_900634715.1 Candidatus Protofrankia californiensis
CCCTCGGCGACGATCAGCGCAGTGGTCGATCAACCGGCCCGAGACCCCTGCGCGGCATCCCGGGACCGCCGGACGTCATCAACGTCATCGCAGAGCCCGGGGCAGCCAATCACGGCAGACGCCAGCCGCGCACGGCCGCCTCTTCACACCCACCTGCTGCCACGAACGGTCGCTCTCGTGGCAGCAGCCGAGTCGGCGCTCAGGCGTCCTGCTTGCCCCGCTTGCGAATGAGGAAACCACCACCGGCAATTGCGGCCAGCAGGGCGATCAACGCGAAACGCTTCATTGCGTACCTCCACGATGCGAACGAGGGGCGATACAGAACATTCCCACACCAACAGCCGCCCCTGGTGCGTCAGCCCCATGCGGAACACAGGCAGAACCACCCTGGGCAGCCAACCGAGCAGAAGATCGGCTGTCGGCCGAGCCTGAGCATGCCATGACCCGAGCCACTCCGACGGTAGGTGGCTTCGGATGTCATCCATCATACGGAGCAATTTTTTGATCTTCGAGGTTTCACTCGTAGCGTTCGAGGGGTCACGAGGCGACCCGACCACCGCCGAGATCGCTAGACAAGATCGCGAATGGAGATCGTCTGATCCCTGCCGGGGCCGACCCCGACGGCCGCCACCGGCGCCCCGGACAGCTCCTCGAGCGTCTTGACGTAGTCGCGGGCAGCCTTCGGCAACTGATCGAACGACGACGCCCGCGAGATGTCCTCACCCCAGCCGGGAAGCTCCTCGTAGATCGGCTTGGCGTGGTGGAACTCGGTCTGCGTCATCGGCATCTCGTCGTGTCGCACCCCGTGGACGTCGTACGCCACGCAGACCGGCACCCGGTCGAAGCCGGACAGCACGTCCAACTTGGTCAGGAAGATGTCGGTCAGCCCGTTCACGCGTACCGCGTAGCGGGCGATCACAGCGTCGAACCAGCCGGTGCGCCGGGCTCGTCCGGTGGTCACACCGAACTCCCCACCAACCGCGCGCAGCTCGTCCCCGACCTTGTCGGTGAGCTCGGTCGGGAACGGCCCGGAACCAACCCTGGTCGTGTACGCCTTGCAAATGCCGATCACCCGGGTGATTCTTGTCGGCCCGATACCCGAGCCGGCCGCGGCCCCGCCCGCGGTCGGGTTCGACGACGTGACAAAGGGATAGGTCCCGTGATCGACGTCAAGGAGGGTACCCTGCGAGCCTTCCAGGAGCACGACCTTACCGGCCCGTAACGCCTTGTCGAGCACAAGACCGGTGTCGACGATGTGCGGCCCGAGCCTGTGCGCATACACACTGTACTCATCGACGACCTCGTTCACGTCGAGGGCACGCCGATTGTAAATCTTGGTCAGGATCTGGTTCTTCTCCCGCAGCGCCAGCTCCAGTTTCGCGCGGAAGATCCCGGGATCGAGCAGGTCCTGGACGCGGATGCCGGTCCGAGCGATCTTGTCACCATAGGTCGGGCCTATCCCGCGCCCGGTGGTCCCGATCCGCGCCTTACCTAGATAACGCTCAGTGACCTTATCGAGCGCTCGATGATGAGGCATGATCAGGTGCGCGTTCGCGCTGATCAACAGACGGGACACGTCGATGCCACGGGCGGCGAGCCCGTCCATCTCCTGAAGTAGGACACCCGGGTCCACGACCACGCCGTTACCGATCACCGGCACGCAGTCCGCGCGCAGTACACCACTGGGAATCAGGTGCAAAGCGTAGCTTTCCTCGCCGATGACAACGGTGTGTCCGGCGTTGTTACCCCCCTGATATCGGACAACGAAGTCGACCGCCCCACCAAGCAGGTCGGTCGCCTTCCCCTTGCCCTCATCACCCCACTGGGCACCGATCAGCACGAGCGCAGGCACCGGGCGAGGTTACCTGGCCTGCCGGCCCGGGGATGTCATATCGCCGACGGAGCACAAAAATGATCTTCAGGGCGGTCATTGCGGACGCCGCCCCACAGGCGCCGCCAAACCCCCCGCCCACGTCGATCATCTGCCCGAGGGCCCACTTGCATTACTGAGGGTTACTGTGGAGTCTGTATTTCGATAAGGGAGTAGTCGATCGGGACGGGGGTGTCACGGTGGCTGCTGTCGCCGCCCGGTCCGTGAACGCCGAAGACCCCGGCCAGAGCACCAGCACCGCACGGGAGGCAGCGTCGAGCCGGCCGCCCGGCGCCGACAGGCTCGCCTCCGACTCGTCCGTGTCGGTACAACTGTCCGTCCAGCCGGACCAGTCCGTGCAACCGGCGCAACCGGAACAGTCGGCACCAGCACCAGCACC
>NZ_CAAAFO010000157.1:40220-45784 GCF_900634715.1 Candidatus Protofrankia californiensis
CAGACCGGACCGGCGCGGACCGGACCGCCGCGGACCGGACCACCCCGGGCCCGCCTGACCGAGGCCCGGCGGACGGCAGCCCACCGAAGCGCAACCCGACAGACGGCGACCCGCCCGAGGCAGCCTCGCCGGGCAACGCCCCGCTGCCGCCGCACAGCGCTTCTACGGAGAACACCTGGGCTTCTGCGCAGAACGCCCTGCCGGACATGCCGGACGACAGGCGCGTCCCCACCCGCCCCGGCTCCGACATCCACCGACTAGAACCTGACGCCCCACAGGTCGGCCTGCCGCGCGGCGGTAGGCCCGCGGCCGGTCCTGTTGGTTCTTTGCCGGCCCACCGGACGTCGGTGCCGCACACCAGCGGCCTGGTCGCTCAGTCGCCGGCCGCGAGGCCGGCCGTCGGTGTGCACGCCCGGCCGGTCGGATTCTCGCCCACCGGCGACGTGCTTCCCGCCAGCCTGGTGGAGGTTGTGGTTCGCGGCAGCTACGCCATCCGCAGCGCCAACCGGGTCGAGGAGCAGCGCCGCAAGCGGGCGGACGCCGTCGCCACCCACGTGGATCAGCAGATCGCCGAGTTCCTCGCCGTCTGCGCGGCCGAGAACCTCTCGCCGGCCCTGGGGGTTCGCGTGGTCGGGGAGCGCCTGCCGCCGGTTGCCCGCAGCGGGCGTCGCCGGCAGCCACCGAGCTCGGTCCCGGTTTCCACCGGTGCCGGTGCGACAGGGAACAGCGCGACCGGACAGCCTTCGACAGAGATCACAAACAGTGAGATCACAAACAGTGAGAAGGCTGGCAGGAAGGCCGGCAGGCGCAGCTCCGGTCACGCGAAGGACCGTCGGCGCGGCCGGCGGGCATCACCGCTGGTCTGGCCGGTGCTGTACTGGCGTAACGAGGACTTCCCGTACACGGGCCGCTGCCTGCACCTGTTCGTCGGCAGCGACGGACAGACCTTCGAGGGACGGGACGACCCGGGACCACTGCACGCACTGGGTCGTGAGGTTCGGGTGTGGCCGGTGGACATCCATACGGTCGTCGGGTCCATGGCCGAGGTGGACGCCCGGCGATGCGCACAACAACTGGTGTACGGCCTGGCGCACATGCTGTGGTGTGCCGGCGTCAGCCTGTAGACGGGGAAGGATCGACCCGTAGACGGAAGACGGAAGTCCGTGGACAGCTCGTCCGGACAACCGCCTGGACGTCCACTGCGAACACTGTGAACCCCTGCGAAGCCCCTCCGGACCTGCCCGAGCCGCTCCCGATTACCACACTGTGGGCGCATCCCGCAGCCAGGCCGGGCCGGGCCGGGCCGGGAAGTTGATCGCAGTGAGCGCTACCCTGTACCGCGTGCCCTCCCACACCGATTCCCACGCAGGCACGGCGACCGCGCGAGCGTCCGGCCGGGGGGCGGTCGGCCTCCGGCCGCCGGTCGGGCAGGTGGCAGCGGCTGGTCCGACGGTAGCGGCTGATCCGACGGTAGCGACGGGTCACAGGTGACGAGGTGAAGGTTCTCGTCGTCGGCTCGGGAGGCCGGGAGCATGCCCTGTGCCGGGCGTTGTCGCGCGATCCGGCCGTGAGCTCGATCGTCTGCGCCCCGGGTAACGCCGGCACCGCGGATCTCGCCGAGCCGCGTCCGCTCGACGTCTGCGACCCGGACGCCGTCGCGACCCTCGCGCAGACCGTCCGGGCCGATCTGACCATCATCGGACCGGAGGTCCCCCTTGTCGCCGGGGCAGCCGACGAGCTGCGGGTTCGGGGCCTGAACTGCTTCGGGCCGTCCGCCGCGGCGGCGCGCCTGGAGGGAAGCAAGGCGTTCGCCAAGGACGTGATGCGTGCCGCGGGTGTCCCGACCGCGGCCTCCCGCGACCACACCGAGATCGAGCCGGCACTGGCCGACCTCGACGAGTTCGGCCCGCCCTACGTCGTCAAGTACGACGGTCTGGCCGCCGGCAAGGGTGTCACCGTGACCACCGACCGGGCAGGCGCGGTGACAGCCGTGCGATCCTGCCTGCGCCGGGCGGACGACCGGGTCGTGATCGAGGAATACCTCGACGGCCCGGAGGTCTCCCTGTTCGCGGTCGTCACGGAAGCCGGGACGATCGTGCCACTGCTGCCCGCGCAGGACCACAAACGGGTCGGGGACGGCGACACCGGGCCGAACACCGGCGGGATGGGGGCCTACGCACCGCTGCCGTGGGCACCCCCCGGGCTCGTGTCCGAGGTCGTCAGCAAGGTGATCAAACCCGTCGTGGACGAGATGGCCCGCCGCGGCACGCCGTTCTCCGGCCTGCTCTACGCCGGTCTCGCGCTGACCTCCCGCGGCGTGCGGGTCGTGGAGTTCAACGTCCGGTTCGGCGACCCCGAGGTGCAGGCGATCCTGGCGCTGCTGGCCACGCCGCTGACCGACGTGCTGTCGGGGCGCCGGGCGCCGGTGTGGCGATCCGGCGCGGCGATCACGGTCGTCATTGCGGCACCTGGCTACCCACAGTCACCGAAGATCGGCGATCCGATCATCGGCCTTGCCGCCGCCGGAGCCCTGACCGGTGTGGACGTCCTGCATGCGGGTACCCGCCGGGACGCCGAGGGCAGGATCGTGTCGTCCGGTGGGCGCGTACTGTGTGTCACTGCGATCGGGTCGCATCTGGAGGCCGCGAGAGCCTCGGCCTACGAGGCGATCAGCCGCGTCTCCCTGGCCGGGGCGCACTACCGGACCGACATCGGTGACCTGACTCGCATCGGTGACCTGACCCGGCAAGGAACACCCGGCGGTGGGGGTCCGGGCTCGGTGGACCGAGGTTCCTGACGGATCAGCACGGCTGGACCACGAGATCCTGATCCGCAGAGATCCGGATCATGATCATGGGATCCGCAGCGGAGAACAGGGCCGACACCCGGTCTGCTGCATCCGTCCCACCCGGCGTGTCCGCCCACCCGGCAACGCCGGAGATCACCGTCCGGGCGGTGTCCGCCCGGGGTTCCCGCGTCCGATCAGCCAGTCGTCCAGAAGGTGAGTGAACGAGCAGGTATGAGCGAGATTCCTCGGACCACCCCGAACGCGCAGTCGCCGAAGGTAGCCATCGTGTACGGCTCTCCCTCGGACGCCCAGACGATGAGCAAGGCCGGCGCAACGCTGGAGCGCTTCAGCGTCCCCTACGAGCAGGTGTCGGTGTCGGCCCACCGGTCCCCCCGCACCCTCGCGGGGTACGTGGGCGAACTGGCCACCCGCGGGATCGCGGTCGTCATCGCCGGCGCCGGGCTCGCCGCCGCCCTGCCAGGAGCCGTCGCCGCGCTGACCACACTGCCCGTGATCGGCGTCCCGATCTCGGGTGGGGCGCTGGACGGCATGGACGCCCTGCTCGCCATCGTGCAGATGCCGCCCGGGGTGCCGGTTGCCACTGTGGGGCTGAACAACTCCACGAACGCGGCCGTGCTGGCCACCCAGATCCTCGCCCTCAACGACCCCGATCTGCAGGCCCTGCTCGCCGCGTTCAAGGACGACTTCGAAAAGGCCGCCGCCGCGGGCCTCGCGGAGGCGCTGACCCCAGGCCAGTGATCGCGCCGTCTTCGGCCTGTTACAGGATCGGCTCGGGGGTGTAGGCCGCGGCGTCCGGGTAGCGGCTGACGATGTCGTCCACCCGGGCGCAGAAGGCTGCGACCTGCGCCCGGGCCGCTCCGGTGAACGTCAGCGGTTCGGCCAGCACCGACGACAGCTCGGCGGCGTCCAGGCCCAGCCGTTCGTCGCCCGCAAGCCGTGTCAGCAGATCGTTGTGGTCCACCCCCTTCTCCCGCAGGGCGAGGGCGACCGCGACCGCATGCTCCCGGATGACCTCGTGGGCGGTCTCCCGCCCGACGCCCTGGCGCACGGCAGCCATGAGAATCTTGGTTGTGGCCAGGAACGGCAGGTTGCGGTCCAGCTCACGGGCGATCACGGCCGGATAGGCCCCGAAGTCGTCCAGGACGGTGAGGAACGTCTCGTAGAGCCCGTCAGCCGCGAAGAACGCACCGGGAAGAGCCACCCTGCGCACGACCGAGCAGGACACGTCCCCCTCGTTCCACTGGTTCCCGGCGAGCTCGCCGGTCATGCCGGCAAAACCGCGCAGTACCACCGACAGGCCGCTGACCCGCTCACAGGAGCGGGTGTTCATCTTGTGCGGCATCGCACTCGAGCCCACCTGGCCGGACGCGAAGCCCTCGGTGGCCAGTTCGTGACCGGCCATCAGCCGGATGGTCGTGGCGAGGCTCGCTGGTCCCGCCGCGGCCTGGACCAGCGCGGTGACGACGTCGAAGTCGAGCGACCGCGGGTAGACCTGGCCCACGCTGGTCAGCACCCGGCTGAAGCCGAGGAACTCGGCGATCCGCCGCTCCAGCTCCGCGAGCTTGGTGGCATCCCCGCCGAGCAGGTCGAGCAGGTCCTGACCGGTCCCGACCGGGCCTTTGATCCCGCGCAGCGGATAGCGGGAGAGGGTGTCCTCGACCCGCTCGAAGGCGACGAGCAGCTCCTGCCCGGCGGAGGCGAACCGCTTGCCGAGCGTGGTCGCCTGGGCGGGGACGTTGTGGCTGCGCCCGGTGATCACCAGCGAGTCGTACTCGGCGGCCAGGCGGGCCAGGCGGGCCAGTGCCGCGACCATGCGCCCGCGGACCAGCGCGAGCGAGCCGCGCACCTGCAGTTGCTCGACGTTCTCGGTGAGATCCCGCGACGTCATGCCCTTGTGCACGTGCTCATGGCCGGCAAGGGCGTTGAACTCCTCGATCCGGGCCTTGACGTCATGGCGCCGGATCCGCTCCCGCCGCGCTATCGAGCCCAGGTCCACCTCGGTGAGGACCCGCTCGTAGTCCTCGATCACGCCGGCGGGGAGGTCCAGGCCGAGATCCCGTTGGGCGCGCAGCACCGCCAGCCACAATCTGCGCTCCGAGACGACTTTGCTCTCCGGCGACCACAGCCGCCGGATCTCGGCCGAGGCGTAACGGGTGGCCAGGACGTCGGGGAGCGTGTACTCGGTTGCCATACCGGCCATCGTGCCCGACAACCACGTCCGAATCCCCGGACCCGGCGCTACCGGTCGGGGCATGCCGTCACCGGTCGGGGCATGCCGTCACCGGTCGGGACGTCCGGCGTCCGGCCGCATCGCATACGGTCGGGGCATGCCGCTGACGCACGAGGAGTTCGCCGGGCTGACCCACCTGGGGTCGGGCAAGGTACGGGAGATGTTCGCGGTCGGGGATGACGCGGTACTCATGGTCGCCAGCGACCGGATCTCCGCCTTCGACGTGGTCCTGCCCACCGAGATACCGGACAAGGGCGCCGTCCTCACCGGACTGTCGCTGTGGTGGTTCGACCAGCTCGCAGACCTCGTGCCGTCCCATGTGATCAGTACCAATGTGGACGAGTACCCCGACGAGCTCGCTCCCTACGCCGAGCAGCTGCGCGGCCGGTCGATGCTGTGCCGGCGGCTGACCATGGTGCCGATCGAATGCGTCGCCCGTGGCTACCTCACCGGCAGCGGCCTGAAGGACTACCAGCGCACCGGCGAGGTCAGCGGCCACGCGCTGCCCGACGGCCTCGTCGACGG
>NZ_CAAAFO010000157.1:46358-47756 GCF_900634715.1 Candidatus Protofrankia californiensis
CCCCGTCGACGAAGGCACCCGTCGGCGAGCACGACGAGAACATCAGCCGGGCGCAGGCCGCGTCCCGGGTGGGCCCTCAGGTCGCCGCCGACCTGGAGAAACTCACCTTGGCGATCTTCGAACGAGCGGTCGGTGTGGCCGCCGAGCGCGGCATCATCGTCGCCGACACCAAGCTCGAGTTCGGTCATGACACCGACGGCGTCCTGCGGCTGGGCGACGAGGTGCTGACACCGGATTCATCCCGGTTCTGGCCCGCCGATGCGTGGAAGCCCGGCAGCTCCCAGCCGTCCTACGACAAGCAGTTCGTCCGCGACTACCTGGCCTCCACCGGCTGGAACCGGACCGCTCCCGGCCCGCAGCTTCCGCCGGAGGTGGTCGAGGCCACCCGGGCCCGTTACGTCGAAGCGTACGAACGCCTGACCGGTACCTCCTTCGCCGATTACGTCGCCACCACGTAGGTCCGAATGAGCCCGGCAAGCGTCAAGCCCGCCAAGCCCAAGCCCCGCAAGCGCGCCCTCCGGCCCGCCGCGTAGCGCCCCTGTCAGCCGGAACCGTCGTCAGTCGCGACCGTCAACCGCTGGCGTGTGTGCGGTGAGTGACAGGCGTGCGCGTGCGATCGCGTTCGAGTTACGCTGACTGGCGACGTCCGGTACCCCTACTGAGGACTGGAACGACATTGATGGTCACACCCGCGACTGCGGTTCCGCCGCGCCCCCGATGTCCCCGATTGCCTGGCAACGGGGAGCCGGCGCTGGTCCGAAGCCGCGCAGAGCTCGAGTCGTTGCTGAATTCCTCACCCTTAGCATCGACTGATACGCGAACCGTCGTCATGACGATGGGCGCGCTGCATGCCGGGCACACCGAGCTGATCCGGGCCGCCCGTGCCCGCGCGGACCAGCTGATCGTCACGATCTTCGTAAACCCACTGCAGTTCGGTCCCCGGGAAGACCTCACGCGCTACCCCCGGGCGCTCGACGCCGACCTGGAGATATGCGCCCGCGAAGGCGTGGACGTCGTCTTCGCCCCGGCGGTCGTGCACGAGACCGCGCCGGCCGTCCGCGTCAGCGCCGGCCCGCTCGGCGAGGTCCTGGAGGGCGCCACACGTCCCGGGCACTTCGACGGCGTCCTCACGATCGTCGCGACCCTGCTGAACCTGACGCGGCCACAGTTGGCCTTCTTCGGCAAGAAGGACGCCCAGCAGCTCGTCCTCGTCCGGCGGATGGTGCGCGACCTGGCCTTCCCGACCGAGATCGTCGCGGTGTCGACGGTACGGACCCCGGACGGGCTGGCGCTGTCCAGCCGCAACGCCTACCTGACCACCCGCCAGCGCCGCACCGCGCTCGCGCTGCCGCGGGCACTCGCCGTCGGGGTGAGCGTCGCCGACGAAGGAGCGGACGT
>NZ_CAAAFO010000157.1:48039-48709 GCF_900634715.1 Candidatus Protofrankia californiensis
GGTGCTCGCCGGCGAGGCGGACGTCGAGGTGGACTACCTGACGCTGGCAAGCCCCCACGACCTGACACCGGTGCGTACCGGCCAGGCGCTGCTGCTGGTCGCGGCCCGGGTGGGCACCACCCGGCTGATCGACAACATCGAGCTCACGCTGCCCGAGGAGGACGGCTGACCGTGTTCCGGACCATACTCAAGTCGAAGATCCACCGAGCCACGGTCACCCAGGCCGACCTGCACTACGTCGGCTCGGTCACGATCGACGCCGATCTGATGGCGGACGCGGACCTGCTCCCCGGCGAGCAGGTCGCAATCGTCGACATCGACAACGGTGCCCGGCTGGAGACCTACGCGATCGCAGGCCCGCCCGGTAGCGGGATCATCGGGATCAACGGCGCGGCGGCACGGCTCGTCCACCCCGGCGACCTTGTGATCATCCTGGCATACGCGGTCATGGCTGACGCCGAAGCCCGCCGGTTCACCCCGCGGGTGCTGTTCGTGGACGCCTCCAACCGGGTCGTCGCGCGCGGCCAAGACCCGGCGGCGGCGATCCCGGACGACCCGTCCAGCCTGCGCGGGGACATCGTCCAGCCGCTGTCGGTCGACGGGACAGCGGCCGAGCGGGCCCCGCACCGCGAGCCGGACGACGGACGTCCGGCTCCGGTCAGCGCGAGGG
>NZ_CAAAFO010000157.1:49069-49786 GCF_900634715.1 Candidatus Protofrankia californiensis
GGGCTGGACCCTCGACGCCGACATCGTGGTGATCGGATCTGGGATTGCGGGGCTGACCGCCGTCCTGCACGCCCGCGCGGCCGTGCCCGCCGGCCGGGTCCTGCTGGTCACGAAGGCGCGCCTCGACGAGGGGTCGACCCGCTGGGCGCAGGGCGGTATCGCCGCGGCGCTCGCCCCCGAGGACTCCCCCGAGGATCATCTGGCCGACACCCTGGCCGCCGGGGTCGGATTGTGCGACGTCGACGCCGTCCGGGTCCTGGTCACCGAGGGACCGGCCCGGGTGCGGGAACTGGCTGCGCTGGGCGCCGCGTTCGACCGGGACGGCTCCGCCGGTGGGTTCGCGTTGACCCGCGAGGGCGGGCACCTGCGCAACCGGATCGTGCACGCGGGCGGCGACGCCACCGGCCTGGAGGTCGAACGGGCACTCATCACAGCGGTGCGCGCCGACCCGGGCGTCGAGGTGATCGAGCACGCGCTCGTGCTCGACCTGCTGCTGGACGCGGACGGGAACGCCGCCGGGGTGACCCTGCACGTCCTGGGTGAGGGCACCAAGGACGGGGTGGGCGCAGTCACCGCCCGTGCGGTGATCCTCGCGACCGGCGGGATGGGGCAGATCTTCGCCTCCACCACGAACCCGCCGGTGTCCACCGGAGACGGCGTGGCGCTGGCACTACGCGCCGGTGCGGTCGTCACCGACCTGGAGTTCGTCCAGTTCCA
>NZ_CAAAFO010000157.1:50219-60146 GCF_900634715.1 Candidatus Protofrankia californiensis
GGCGGCGCACTACGCCAGCGGCGGTGTGCGCACCGACATCTGGGGGCGTACCAGCGTCCCCGGTCTGTACGCGTGCGGCGAAGTCGCGTGCACGGGTGTGCACGGAGCGAACCGGCTGGCGTCCAACAGCCTGCTGGAGGGGCTGGTCTTCGCCGCCCGCATCGGTACCGACCTCGCCCGGGGGCTGCCCACCCCGACGAAGCCCGCGAACCCGCTGGTGGGACGCGGCTCGGCGGGGCTCGCCGACCCGGCGGCCCGCGCCGACCTGGCCCGCGCCATGGCCGACGGCGCCGGGGTGCTGCGCAGCGCACAGAGCCTGCGGGCAACCACGAAGGCGCTGGCCGCGCTCGGGGACCTACGGATCGGCGGTACGGTCACCGCCGGCCCGGACGCCTGGGAGATGACCAACCTGCGGACCGTCGCCACGGCGCTGGTCGCCGCTGCCGCAATGCGCCAGGAAACACGCGGCTCGCACTGGCGGGAAGATTTCGGTACCACCGACGACGCAAGGTGGCGTGGCCATATTCTCACCCGACTGGACGCGGAAGGTGAGCTGTCGGTGACATATGAGCCGTTGGACGCCGCGGACGGTCCACCTCTGTCGGGCCGTGCGGGAGCCGCCAGGCACGCCTCGGACGCGGCCTGATGCCACTGCCGTCCCTGCCGCGCTCGACGAGTTCACCGAGCGCAGCGCGTTATCGTCCGTCTTCTTCCTCTTCCTTGCCCTTCCTGGCTCCTTCCTCCCTGTCACCGCTGTCATCAGGGACCCGCGGCGCGCTGGTGTCCGCCGGACTCGATCCGGACACGCTCGTCGAGCTCGTCCGCAGAGCCGTCGCCGAGGATCTGCCCGAAGGCCCGGCGGACTCCGGAGCGGACACGGGCGATCCGGTGGACACAGGTGCTCCGGTGGAACGCGGAGTCAGCGCAGCGGGTCCGGTGGACCCCGGAGTCCGCAGGCGGGGCGCGGTCGACACGACGTCGGTCGCGACCGTGGCACCCGGGCTACACGGCCGGGGAGTAATCGTCGCACGGGCACGGGGAGTCGTCGCCGGCCTACCGGTAGCCGCGGCCGTCTTCGAGGTGGTCCTGGCCGAGCGGTACACGGGGCGGCACGACTCTCCGGACATCCACCCGAGGCAGGATCTGCCGGATGTCCACCGGACAGGTGAGACCGCCGACGAACACACGAAGGCGGAGAGTGGCTGGACAGGTGGACTGGACATCGAGATCATCGCTTCGGACGGCGACCGGGTGAGCCCCGGGGACGCTGTGCTGACCGTCGCGGGCCCGGTTCGCGCGCTGCTCACCGCGGAACGCACGGCGCTGAACCTGCTGTGCCACCTGTCCGGGGTGGCGACGGCAACCCGGCGGTGGGTGGACGCGGTGGACGGCACCGGGGTGTCGATCCGTGACACCCGCAAGACCCTTCCGGGACTGCGCGCGTTGGAGAAGTACGCGGTGCGCTGCGGAGGCGGGCGCAACCACCGGATGTCGCTGGCGGACGCGGCCCTGGTGAAGGACAACCACGTGGTCGCCGCGGGTGGGGTGGCGGCGGCGTTCGCTGCGGTGCGGGCGAGGTTCCCGGGCCTGCCGGTCGAAGTCGAGTGCGACACGGTGGCTCAGGTCGCCGAGGCCGTGACGGCCGGCGCGGACCTGATCCTCTGCGACAACATGAGCCTGGACGAGCTGCGCGAATCGGTCGCGATCGCCCGTCCGAACGGGGTCGAGCTGGAGGCCAGCGGAGGGCTGACCCTCGACGTCGCCCGCCGCGTGGCCGAAACCGGCGTCGACTATCTGGCGATCGGGGCGCTGACCCACTCGGCACCCGCGCTGGACCTGGGTCTGGACCTCGATTTGAACCTGAATTTGGAATCGGACCCGGCTCCCGGCTCGGACGCCGATCCCGGGCCGAGCGCCGATCTCGGGCCGAGCGCCGATCTCGGCTTGGGCACCGGATCGGGGACGGCCTGATGCTGCTCACGATCGACATCGGCAACACCAACACCGTCCTGGGCGTCTTCGACGGCGACCGCCTCGCGGATTCCTGGCGGGTACGCACCAACCCGCACTCGACCGCGGACGAACTGTCGCTGCTGTTCCGTGGCCTGCTCATGGACTACGACGTCGATGGCATCTCGGTCTGCTCGACCGTGCCGGCGGCCCTGCGGGAGATCCGGCGCATGGTGGTGCGGGCATTCCACGAGCTGCCCGCGGTCGTCGTGGAACCGGGCACGAGAACAGGGGTGCCGATTCTCATCGACAATCCCAAGGAGGCCGGGGCGGATCGGATCGTGAATGCGCTGGCCGCCCATCACCTCTACGGCGGCCCGGCGATAATCGTCGACTTCGGGACGTCCACGAACCTGGACGTGGTCTCCGGCCGGGGCGAGTTTCTCGGTGGCGCGTTCGCTCCGGGTATCGAGATCGCCCTGGACGCGCTCGCCTCAAGGGCGGCGCAGCTGCGCAATGTCGAGCTCATACCGCCGCGATCGGTGATCGGGAAAAACACGGTCGAGTGCCTCCAGTCCGGCATGATCTACGGAGTGGTGGGCCAGGTGGACGGCCTGGTGCGCCGCATCACCAACGAGCTGGACGCCGATCCCGTGGTCATCGCCACCGGTGGGCTCGCCTCCCTTGTCATCCGCGAGAGCGAGACGCTCCAGCACCACGAACCGCATCTGACCCTCATCGGCCTACGCCTCGTCTTCGAGAAAAACACCTGACAGGAAGACGCTCCAGATCCGCCACCAGGCTCTCGGTCGGCGGCTGCCGCCCGGTGATCACATCGGATTCGAAGACGGCTCTGCTCGACGCCGTCTTGAGCGAGCTCCGGGAGGGGCAGATATCACACGCTCATGGGTAACTCCTGTACTACGCGGTCCATCGACATCGATGTGCCGGGGAGATGGCAGGCGCGGTCACGCGACCGAGCGACCGTAGACTTACGACATGGCAGTGGACGTGTCCGTGTCCGTGTCGGACCTTGTGCGTTCCTATGCGTCGCTGCGCGACGCAGTCAGCCAGTCAGCCGGCCCGGGTGGACGGCTGCTGCAGTTTTACAGCGTCGAATACGGCCTGAAGGCTGCCTACCTCGGCAAGCAAGGTATGAACGCACGGGGCACCGAGTCCCTGCCGCAAGAGCTACGCAGTCACGACCTGCGGCGCCTCGTCAAAGAACTGCGGCTCGGCCACGCAGATCTGGCCGGGCTGTCCACATGCCGGCGGCCGCAAAGACGGCAGCAGAGCCAGCAGGACCCGGTCGAGCATCATGAACTGCACCAGGCATGGCGTTATGGCGCGCCGCTGGAGGAGAGCGACGAGAAGCGCGCCGTCAGTGCGCTCGACATGTTGAGCGACTGGTGCCGTAAGGAGCATCGGAGATGAGCTCGGACGACATTTCGCCAGCCCCCGAACACCTTTACACCTGGGTGGACGTGGACGAGTACTTCACCTCGTTGGCCACCCGCGGGGCGTGGCCGGCCTGGCTGCTGGAGATCGACGCCTTCTGGGACGGTGTCGAACTCACGATCACCGAAGATGTACGCCCGCCCGAGGTCTGGGCCTGGCTCACCGAACGACTCGGACCACTTACCGTCGATGCCGACCGCGAGGATGTGCTGCTCGAGTCCGCCAACGGCAGCGGTCGGCCGTTGCCCGTCCGGTTGCGGCCCGCACCACAGGTGGAAAAGGTCGAGCGCCGGCCACGTTGGCATGAGCGCCGGATCGTCCGTCAGCTCGCCGAGGGTATTCCCGCACCGGACAAGGCTGCCTTTCCGCATGACGTCCAGATCTGTGCCTTCCATTCGTTCAAGGGCGGTGTCGGTCGAACTCTCCACTGCGTGGCGTTGGCACGTGAGCTGGCCGGCCGGCCGGGACGGGACGGAATTCCGTCCTGCTCGTCGACGCCGATCTGGAGGCTCCAGGGATCACCTGGATGCTCGCCGCCCAGGGCCAGCGGATGGACTTCGCCCTGGAGGACTTTCTCGCGCTTCTCCACGGCTCGTCCACCTCGGACCGAGACGAGGTCATCGCGATAGGCCGACGGTTCCTGCTGAACCAGCAACTGGACAACGTGATCGTGCTTCCCGCGCGACGGGACCCGACCCGACTCGGCCCGTCGAGGATCGAGCCCGTCGACCTGCTGACCCACGACCGGCCCCCGTACTTTCTGACCGAATCCCTCTCCGAGCTCGCCCATGCGGTCGGGACGGACACGGTCCTGCTCGACCTGCGGGCCGGCGTGAGCGAACTGAACTCGCCCATCCTGCTGGACCCAAGAGTCCTGCGTGTGTTTGTCACGACAATGAGCGATCAGTCCCTTCGGGGAACCGAACACATCCTTCAGGAGATCGCCCGTCGGGCTCCCTCCCGGCGACCTTCCGATCCGCAATACCGCGTTGTCATCACACAGTTCGATGACAACGAGCACGGATCACAGCTGGCCGCCGCAGTAGACGCTCTCACCAGAAGTCCGGAGGAGCCCGCTCCGCCGGCCGCCAGCCCCGAGGACGAACTCGCGGGTGATACGGGACTGATCGACCGGGCCATCGCAACCGAACCGGTTCTCAGCCCGTTCGTCCCACAGCTTCTGGCACTGCCAGCGAGCTGGAACGACGTGAGCACACTGATCGACCGGGTGGATATCCGTACCCGCATCGCGACCCTTGCCGAGATTCTTCAGCCCATACCGACCAGGCAGCAGGTGGATGCAGCCGAAGAAACCAAGATCGACCTACCCGCGGCACGCAGGCGCCTCCACGAACGAGCCCGTCAACTGAAGTATGCCGAAAGCGCCACAGACGAAGACGATCTACTTCCGACCGAACCGCTGACGAATCTGGTCTCAGCACACCGCACCGAGGCGCCGATCGAGGTCGTGGTTGGCGCGAAAGGTTCCGGGAAGACGTTCACATATTTGCGCATGTGCCGTTGGACCACCTGGTCCGAGTTCGCCGAGGCGGTCGGTGTCGGCGGCGTCGAGCTGACGGCAAACCTCGTTCCAGTTCTCGCCTCGAAATATCTCAAAAATTCCGTTCAGGAGACGATTCTCGAGGTTCGAAAACGCTCCGCCGAACGGTTGACCGATTCCGAACCTCCTCCCTGGAACGAACTGAGGGACCTGATATCCGACTCACTCGACCTGGATCTGGGCGACGTGGCGTGGCGTGGCGCAGGGTCTGGCTAACGCTTCTCGCCCGGGCGATCGGCCTGCAAGCCACGCCGGACAACGCCGAGGAGAAGTTGACGGCGCTGGCTCGTCAACACCAGGCCATATTTGTTCTCGATGGCCTCGAAGACCTTTTCCAGGAGTTCAGCAGCAATCACCGACAGCAGCGAGCGCTGCGAGCCCTGCTGACCGGCTGCACCGAGTGGCTGCGGTCACTGCGTGGCCGCCCGCTCGGCCTCGTGGTGTTCGTCCGGCGTGACCTCGTGCTCAACGCCATCCAGCAGAACACCAACCAGTTCTTCGCTCGCCATCAAGCGTATGAGCTGCGCTGGAACAGGACCGAGGCTCTGCGACTGGTCGCCTGGGTCTGCGAACAAGCCGATGTCCTGCGGTCGTCGCGAGAAGTCGCGATCCGGAACGCGTCCGAAGATTTTCTGATCAAACTGCTCTTCGACGTGTGGGGGCAAAAGCTCGGTTTGCCGAACTCACGGGAAGCACGCTCGGAGGCATGGTTCTTCGCCGCTCTGTCGGATTTCAACCTACAGATTCAGGCCCGGGACATCGTCTCATTCCTGTCCGTTGCAGCTGAATACTCCGCAGCAGACAAGAATGTCGCACGGTGGCGGGACCGGCTTCTCATACCGACCGCGATGCGCCAGGCCCTGCCGGAGTGCAGTCGCGACAAGATCGCGGACATCTCCCAGGAGAATCCTCCGGTCGGAACACTCTTCCAAGATCTGCAAAGGCTACCCAGAGATTCCCGCAAGATACCTTTCACACTCGAGACCGTGAAGGTGAGCCCCTCCGATGCCAGGCTACTGGAAGCCAACGGCGTCCTGTTCCGCGATGACGACCAGTACTGGATCCCGGAGATCTACCGCCACGGTCTCGGCTTCGGCCTGAGCGGAACTGGTCGGCCGCGTATGCTCGCGATCGCGAAATCGATCCGCGGTCGGGGTGGCTCCGACTGATTTCACCGGGCACGATCCGGCGTCCGAACCTCTACGCGCTCTTCACAAACGCTCTTCACCTCGTCAGTAGGCAGACCTGGGACTACCGCTTCGCAACAATCGCCCGCTAACGCCTCACGTCCATCCACACGGCGACGCCGATGACCAGATCTGTGCGGTGTGTGCGAGCGGGAGCTGCTTGAGTGGGCCTGGCTCGAGCAGCTCTACCACGCCTGCGTCGGCAGTCTGCGCCGGATCGACGCAGTGAGACAGATCGCAGCAGTAGTCCGGTCATCGAGGGGCCACGCCAGACAGCCAGGCCCTGACCTTGCCAGGGGCTGCCGGCTAACCGCCCTTTTGATCGTTCGCTATGTGCCGCGAACGGTGCGCTACGATCGACAAGGTCCTTATCTAGGTTCGAACCAGGTTCGTGACCACGGGATTCGGACCGAGACGGCGGGGAGGAGAACACCAGCACATGTTGTGGAGCGACCGGCTGGCCCAGGAGGTGACCGGCCCACAGGTTGTCAACGACTCCAAGACCCCCTCCGGGCCGGTGCACGTCGGCGCGTTGCGCGGTGCGCTCATCCACGATGCCGTGTACCGCAGCCTGCTGCAGCGCGATGTGCCGGTCCGCTACCTGTTCGGGGTCGACGACTACGATCCGCTGGACGAGCTTCCCGCTGTCGGCGGCGAGCAGTTCAGGCAGTACCTGGGAGTTCCGCTCTGTAATGTTCCGCCACCGCCCGGCTCGGACGCCGACAGCCTGGCCGAACACTACATCCGGGATTTCTTCGACGTCTTTCGGGAACTTCAGATCAATGCGACCACGTACCGTATGCGTGATATTTACCGCAATGGGTCGTTCGACGCAGAGATCGACGTCATCCTGCGTAACGCGGACAAAGTCCGGCGCATCGACCGGGAGGTGGCCAACACCCGCCGGCCCGATGACTGGTTCCCTTTCCAGGTAATATGCGAGCGCTGCGGCAGAGTGGGCACAACCCGTGTGCACGCCTATGACGGCGAGACCGTGTCGTACCGCTGCGAGCCAGCACTGGTCAAGTGGGCGCAGGGCTGTGGTAACAGCGGCCGCGTTTCACCTTTCGGGGGTAACGGCAAGCTGTCCTGGAAGCTTGAATGGGTTGCCAAGTGGCATAACTTCCCGGTGACCATCGAGGGGGCGGGCAAGGATCATAATGCCCCCGGTGGATCTCGTAACGTGGCCACGCGATGCCTGCAGGAAATCTTCGGCGATGTACCGCCCCTCAACATTCCTTACGAGTTCTTCCTGGTGGGTGGCGCGAAGATGAGTTCTTCGCGCGGGGTCGGCGTCTCCGCCCGAGGAATGGCAAACCTCCTCCCGCCGGAGCTCCTGCGTTTTCTGATGGTGCGCACGCAGCCCAACAAGACGGTAGATTTCCATCCTGACGCGGAGAGGATCACCCGGCTCTACAGCGACTTCGATCGGGTGCGCGCGCGGACCACGGCGGGTGAAATCGACGGTGCGCTTTATCGGCTGTCGGCACTCGACGGGGATCCCGACTACTACGCTCCCCCATTCGATCTTGTCGCGAGCCTGGTGCAGCTTCCCCACATAAGTGTCGAACAGCAGGTGGAAAGACTTAAGGGAAGACCCCTCGACCCCCGGGAACTCGAACATCTGACTCGCCGCGTGGAGAGCGCACGGTACTGGCTTGAGCACTTCGCGGCGCCGGAGGAACATCTGGAGCTCAAGACGGCCCTTCCTCCGGAGGCGGGTCTCCTCCGCCCAACGCAGATTGCCTTCCTGCATCACGTCGGGCAGAGCCTGCAGTCGAGCCCGTGGGAGCCGGACATTATTCAGGCCACTCTCTTCGACGCGGCTCGCATGACGCCGCTCAAGCAGCGCGATGCGTTCGAAGCGGTCTATACGGTGTTTTTCGGGAGGGCTTCGGGGCCTCGGGTGGGGAATCTTCTCGCATTTCTCGACAGGGAATTCGTAATAGGACGTCTCGCTGAGCTTCCCCTGGACGAGGACGCCTTCTGGCGCGAGACGGCCCTGGACCGCTCCGAGGCAGAGAAATGGCTGGAGGAGTCAGCGCCGAAAGCCACCTCGGTGTTCGCGAATCTCGTGTTCCGTGCTACCGAGGACACCTTCCTCGCCGATGACGTGCTTTACGTCCGGGCGGCCGGCGGGATCGAGCTGACGGTGACGCAGGAGGATGGCAAGAGGCATCTGCGACGAGTTGGCTTCGCGGCCGGCGAAGGCATCGGCAACGACCTCGCAACAGAACGCTCCCTGTTCGAAAGTCAGGCCACGGAATTCCTCAGGGAACTGGGCACGCGGATCGGTCGAGATATTGCCGTCACCGGCCCCATCGTGTCGAGTTCGCCATCCAGCCGCGAACAGTGAAGAAACCGACGGGACGCTGCTCCAAGCTTTGATCCAGAGGCGCCGGAGGTGCTGTAGGACACGCAGATAGAAGATCCTGGAGGGCCAGGGGAGCGCGATGACGCTTTTTCTCGCGCTGCCAGAGGCCCAGCTTCTCAGGGGTGCTCTCTCAGCGGACTTCGTAATGTCTACGCGCGGTGGTTCCAGCCGTCGACATAGGTGATCTCCTCGAGAAGAAATGGGTATGTCGAGCCGGGCGCCGGTTCGGACCGGCGCCCGGGATTTCAGCAGCCCGGCGTGGACGCGATGTCGGCCGGGCAGTCAGATTTGATCACTTTACGGATCGTGATCTGCCCGTTGTCCCCGAAGGACTTCACGACGACCGAGTGCCGCAGTCCCTCGGCAACCAGTGGCAGGTCGTTCAAGGTGGTCGGTGTCAGCTCACCGAGAATGAAGTAGTCGATGTCCTGCCAACCGTTCTTCAGCTTTCCTCGGACGGCCGGGTCGAGGTCCAGCTTGTAGAACCAGATCGGCTCGGGCTTCTTGCCGGCCAGCTCGAGATCCGTCCATATGTTGTCGTCGGTGACGACGGTGTGGCCGTCCGGAACATTCTCGATATACCAGCGTGCCGCGTCCCTACTCGGCCTGCTGTCGTCGGCCGTCAGTGCCGTACTCAGCTTCGGCGCCCACTGGCCCGGGAGCGTCAACAGCCCCGCCGTCACGATGCTGGCCACGGCCACGAGACGCATCCACGTACCGAGCACGGCGGGTTGACTCGGGACCGGGGACGGCTGCGGTTCGCCGGTGGACGCCGCGTCACGCGGCAAGTCGTTGGGCAAGCTGTTGGGCAGGGTGCGGGGCAGGCCGTCGGGCAGGCCGTGAGCGGTACCGGCGGCGGGTGGCCGGTACGGAAGCATCACGTCGAGCATGCCTGCCACGCACAGCGCCGCGAACGGCAGCATCGCCGTCACGTACGCATATGGCATGTATCCGTTCCGGAACATGACGGCAAGCTGGATCAGCAGCAGTACCGCGACCATCCGCAGGCGCTTGACGAAAAGCGCCGGGACCGCGGCGACAACACCCGCACACACCAGATAGGGATCGATGTGCAGCCACAGGTTGGCCATGCTGCGCGTGCTGCTGCCCGCGTCCAGCAGGCTTCCGCTCGCCGGTCGGTTGAACAGCTGCCATCTGGTTGCGCCGATCAGCGAGACGTGGCCGGCGCCCTCGAACAGCTCGTTCTTGATCACAGCGTAGAGAACGTAGAGGCCGCAGACCGCGGTGAGAAAGCCGAGGAAATTGTGACGCACGAACCGCCAGTTCCGCACGTCGCGGTTCTGGCGGAGCAGGAGGTAGACGACCGGCAGGAGTATCAGGATCGTCTCCTTCGACCAGAACGCGAAGGCCATGAAGACGCCGGCCCAGATCGCCGA
>NZ_CAAAFO010000157.1:60512-62966 GCF_900634715.1 Candidatus Protofrankia californiensis
CCGGCGGGCGAACAGGTAGAGCAGTGCGCAGCTCACCAGATGAACGACGAACATGCATTCGCGGGCGGCGGCCACCGCCGTCGGAGCCCGCTCGAACGCGTGCGTGAACGTCGTGTAGACGGCGATGAGCAACCATCCTCCGAAGGGATGGTCGTACCAGTAAGTGTAGTGGGCGATCCGGCCCCAGTACTCCATGGCATATGCCTGCGCCGTGTAGGTGCCCTCGTCGTCGTTGACACGGCCCGGCCAGCCGTCCTGGTTGATGCCGTGCACGAGCCCACAGACGATGAGAATCACGGCGAGGATTGCGATGCTCTGCCAGTGCGCTAGCAGCCAGACCATGGCCCGGCCCCGAGCGTCCGCGACGGAATCACCGAATCGGCGGCCACGGCGGCTGTCAGCCGGTTCGGTGCCGGTGTCGCGGTCGAGAACCGGAAGCGTGGTCGCGGTCACGAGACCCCCTCAAGCTCGGACGGGCCCGGTATCACCACGTGGTGGGCGCCGACATGCGTCGTCTTTTCCCATTCGAGTTTTCCCTGGACCAGACGCACGACGGCCCGCAGTGCCGCCAGCGACAACACGAGCTGGTAGACCGGCGCACTCGCTATCAGCCGGGCGCTGTCCAGCGGAGTCACCTTGATCCGGTACGCGTCGGCAAACTCCCGGAAGGCGGCCTCTTCGGTGAGCGTCAGCATCAGCATGGCAATGAGCGGCAACCAGAAGATAATTACAATACCCACCGACCCGCTCAGGAAAAAGGCGAGCAGTACGGAGGCCGGCAGGATCAGGCCGGCCATGGCCTGGAAGAACGGCATCAACAGCATCTCGGCGGCGAGCGCTCGCTGTCGCCGGCCCGGCAACCGGCGCCAGTCGCCCTTCCGGAAGACCTGGATGAAGCCCATCATCCAGCGGGTGCGCTGCACCACGAGTTTTCCCAGGCTTTCCGGCGTCTCCTCCCGGGTGGTCAGCTCGGGATGGTAGAAAACCGCGGTGACGACGCCTTCCACCGAGGCACGCACGCCGAGATCACAGTCCTCCGTCAGGCAGGAGACGTCCCAGCCGCTCAGCCGGTCGAGAATCTCGCGCCGGATGAACACGGTGTTGCCACCGAGCGGGATGAAACGCGCCATCGCCTGATAGCGCAGCCGCGACATGAACCAGATGTAGTACTCCAGGCAGTTACGCGCCCGCCACCACGATGTGCCGCTGTTGGCCCAGTCGGCCAGGGCACGCAGCGGTCCGCCCGACTCCGGCCGCCGCCAGTGGGAGCCGCGGACGTTCATCAGCTGGACGCCGCCCTGGAAGATCCCGGTTTCCGGGTGATGCACGGCCAGTGTGTTGACGTAACTGAGCAGACCACGCGCGATCAGGGACTCCGCGTCGACAATTCCTATCAGCTCACCGTGGCAGTACTTTCGCGCGTCCTCGAGTGAAAGCGGTTTGCTCCGCATTGCGCTCCGGGGCGTCACGACCCTCACATTGGGGTATCGGTCCGCGAAGTCCTGCGCCACCTCACGGGTCTCCCGGTCGAGCTCGTCGTCCGACACGACGACGACGAGCTCGAAGAGATTCAGCGGATAGTCACCTGCCAGCACCTGGGTCAGGGTGCGCCCGAGAACGGGTTCCTGCCGCGCGGGCACAATCAGCGAGAAGGTGTACCTGGGTGGCGCCTGATCCTCCAGGTTCACATGATCGACCCGTTCGGGCACCTGCCAGCTGTACTGGGCCCGTACCAGCGTCAGGCCGGCAACCAACAGCATCACCAGCGACACCGCGGTCCACGTTCCAAGCGCCACCTCACCGCGATTGCGATACAGCGCCTGGGTCATGTCGACGAGCAACGGCAGGGCGGGCAGCAGAAGGCAGCCGCGCAGAATGCGAACGGACGGAGTTGTCACGGTGGCACCGAAGACGAACCAGGAACACGACAGCAGGTGCGCGGAAACCACCACGACGGCGCAGGCCAGGGCGGCCAGCAGATTACGCAGGCCGATCTGACCCATGATCGGGGGATTCACCGCAGCCTTCGTGAGTGCGGCGAACAGCAGCCAGCCCATCGATTCGGTCGAGATACGAACAAGGGCGAGCCAGACCCGGCTGCCTTCGTGCCCATGCCAGGTGAAGCCACGGTCCAGACCCCACAGCAGGAGCGTCGCGGCGGCCACCGAATATCCGTATCCGGACTGACCCCAGGTCCCGAAGAAGTAGCCGAAGAAAGCCATCAGCACGACCCGTGCGATAATGCTGATCCCACCGCCGACGGTGAAACGCAGCTGCCTTGGCATCCTCGTCAGGAAAGCGTGAAGCGACGGTGGCGTGGCAAGCGCCTGGTTGGGGTTCACTGATTCCTACCTGAGTGGTCGGTACAAACGGCCGGCGTCAACCGGACGGCAACGGCCCGAAACCGCGCGGGGCGGTCCGGCGTTCTCACGAGCGTTCTCTCGAGGCGGCCAG
>NZ_CAAAFO010000157.1:63287-69711 GCF_900634715.1 Candidatus Protofrankia californiensis
GCCACGGTGTACTGGCCGCCGGGTGCCTGCTGCGCCTGCGCGAGCGGCACGCCCACGGCCTGTTGCGCGGCGTCAATTTGTTCCGGCGAGCCGGTAAGCCCGACGAACGAGGAGTCGAACTGGTTGAGCCAGGTCCGCAGCACCCCGGCGGTGTCCCGCCCGGGGTCCGTGGTCACGAAGACGACCGTGAGCGCCGACCCGACATCGGTGCTCACCAGTTGTCTGGCGGCGGCGATGTCAGCCATGGTCGTCGGACAGACGTCCGGGCAGTTCGTGTAGCCGAAGAAAAGCAATGTGGCGCGGCCGGCGGTCTGCCTGGCAAAGTCGAAACTCCGCCCGGAGGTGTCCACAAGCGTGAACGACGGCCGCGGCCGGGAAACCTTCGGGACGGTGCCGTGCCAACCGCTGGTGGCTGTTGCGGTACCCGCTGACGGCCGTACGGACGAACCAGCGCCCGGGTGTGCCGGCTCGCCCGCGGCGCAGCCAGCACACCCGGCCAGGCAGAGCAATGCCACGGCAGCAATCCTGCGGAGGGCCGGCCTCACGGCGTCGGCCCGACCGGTGAATCGCAGGGCATATTCTTGGCCTTTCTGACGGCTGACCGGATCGAAACGGCAGAAGCGTGTTGACGACCACGGACCCGGGCCCGTGTCCGAGAGCCATCCGACGTGCGGACGGCGTGACGACGGCCTTTGTGCGTCCGGGGTTCCCAGCGGATCGGCTTCACTGGTCCGTCAGGTCCGTCAAGTCCGTCAAGTCCGAGAAACCCACGAGATCTAATCGGCGCAGACCGTCGCACCACGAGGGGCGCTCCCGCCGGCGCCGGCAAGATGCTTGCTGTCCGTTCCCGTTACCTTGAGCGGTCCGAATCCGGCCTTCCGCAGGAAGTCACAGTCGACCGGACGACCGCCGGGAGCGACCTTCGGAACACAGACGTTCGTGTTGCCTCCGGCGTCCGCGTAGTTGTGGTCGCAGCCGTCCACCCACAATGTCGCGGGCGATGGCCTACCGTTCCCGTGCGGCTGGATCCTGCCGCTGAGATCCTGGTTTCCGGGCCCGAGCGCGTGTTCGACCGCGACCGGCCGAACATCACCGCTGTCACCGGCCGGTGGGCCGAACACGCCGGCCACGCGAAGGCCGACGAGCAGGCCCACCGTGACGCATACAGCCGTCGCCGCGCTGAGAAGGATTCTCCGTCGGGTCATCCGACATGCACCCACTTCGCCACGGATGGCACTCCGTTCATATCCTGGACGAACATCATGTAGTAACCGGCCGGAATGATGTTCGGATTGCTCGGAACCGCCACACTGATATTCGTTCCGGTGCCTGTTATCGGCAGGTCGACACTGCGCTGGTTCGGGTCCGACTGATGGGTGACCGACGCCGGGCGGATCAGCGTGACACGGCCGATATTCCCGCTCACGGTCAGGTTCTGCGTCGAACCGAGGTCGAACTGGTCAGCGGCGGCGGTAATGGTCGGCCGCTGCCTCGACATGTACCAGGGAGAGTAGACCGAGATTCCCAGGTCAAATTCTCCGGTCGCCGGGTTGTTCCCGATCGACGCCACCCGGCCGTCCGGAAGGAGGAAGGACTCCGAGTGGTACATCCGGGCCAGCGGATCGGCCGGCATCGGCGTGAACGTGTTGGCGACCGGGTCGTACATCGACGCCTCGTGTACGGCGTACTCGGCGTAGTTGTGCTTCGCGCCGCCGGTCTCGAACACCTTTCCATCGGGCAGGATGACGGCGCTGACATACATCTTGGCTGCCGGCAGGTCCGGCCCGGCCGTCCACTGCGGATCCTCCTTGCGCAGGTCGATGATGTCCGTGTGGTTGGTCGGGTCGAGGTCGCTGTAGGTGTTTCCACCGCCGAAGTCGGCCACCTTCTGGGCCTGGGCTGGTGGAAGCAGCACCGTGGCGCCCTGGTCCCGGAAGTCGATGTCCCGCAGACCCGGAACATCGGTGATCGTTCCAGTGGCGATATCGTAGATCTCCGACCCCGACGTGTTCGGCAACGCATTGCCGAAGGTGTGCGTACCGGCATAGAAGAGCCGGCCGTCCGCCATCAGCACCATATTCGGATAGAGACCCCAGTAGAAGTACGTCTGCGGTACCTCGTTGAAGGGTTTCCACTGGTTCTTCTTGGCGTCGAACATCTCGACGGCGACGTTTCCGGAGCCGTTCTCGTTGAGCCCCCCCGTCGCAAACACCGAACCGTTTCCGAGATTCACCAGGGAGGGGTACCAGTGCCCACCGCCCGGCGTGTCGTTCGTCTTGGTGTAGGTGTTCGTCATCGGGTCGAAGACATAGCTGATCGCCAGACCCTTGTAATTACTGGTCGGCGTCGGATACTCGAGCGTTCCACCGGCGAGCAGAATCCGTCCGTCGGGGAGCTGGGTATGCCCGGCGCAGAAGAGGTCCTCCTGGGTGGGAACATCGGCGAACTCACCGGTCGACGGATTCCATACCTTCGAGACGAACTCGTTGTTCGCCGCCGCGTTTCCGTTGTTCCCGGAGCCGGCGACGAGCAGCACGTTTCCCGTGCGCAGCACGGTGGCGTGCACCGACCGGACCGGGGACTGGTAGGGCAGGACCTCCCAGGAGCCCTGACAGTCGCCCGTGCAGCCACCTGGTGGCGGCGGAGGTATCTCTCCGGGATCTCCACCACCGGTGTAGCCGGCACGTACCAGCCCGCCGCCACCACCCTGGTAATACTCGACGGTCACCTTGTGCGTTGCGGCGACGACGGTCCTGGTCGCCGTGAAGGTGGTCGGCCCCTGGTCCCGCCATTCGTCGATGACGAGGGCGTCGTCGAGGTAGATCCGGACCCCGTCGTCAGCCGTGGCGCTGAACGAGTATTCCCCGGATTCGAGACGGACGCTCCGGGACCAACGGACGGAATATCCAGACCCGCCGATTCCACCGATCCCCGGGCCGGTCTCCCCCCAGTCGAATCTGATGTCGTCGTCACAGCGTGAGTCGGCCGCCGGCCCCGCCAGCGTCGTGTTGGCGAAGTAGTCGCCGGTCCACTGCTCCGCCGCGCAGGTGACGGCCTTCGCCGGGTCAGGAGCGACGAGAACGACGGCGACCAGCTGAATGGACGCCATCGCAAGCAGTCCGGCCAGCGCACGACGCCGTCCGATCCGCCGACGCCGTCTTTCAGGCCCGGTCACGCTTCGACCTCGCCCACTGCTCCGGCAGCCGCCCCGCGGCTGTATCGGAAAGGATTACGCACCGGCCGCCGACACTCGCTGTAAATAATCCTGTCGACCAGTACGTAACGAACGGAAACGGCGATCGTCAGGGTCACGAGCGTGGCCGCCGGGACGCTTGTGTGCCATCGGTCGACAAACAGTCCGAGCAGCGGGAGCCGGATGACGAGGTCGAGGTTGTTCAGCAGCGCGAAAGGCAGGTACCGACGGATCCTGGACTGGCTGCCGCGTTCCCAGACCAGCAGGTCACAGCCGATGAAGTTCCAGAGTATGGCGAGCTGGGTGGCGACCACCGCGGCTGCCATGTAATGCATGCCGGCATGGTGCAGGAACGCGGTTCCGAAAATGTTGGGCAATGTCCCGGAGGCACCTACCAGGGCGAATCTCGCCGCCCTGGGCATCCGCAGCGAGAACAGCCGCCGGGCGAAACGGACTCCCTCCGACACCGACGCGTTCGACTCTCCGGCGTGCCGTTCACCGAAGACATAGCCGACCTCGACGACGCGCAGCCGGCCGGTTCGTACCAGCAGCTCAAGCAGGATCTTGTAGCCGTCCGGACGGAGCCGATCCAGATCCAACGCGGCAATCCGGACGAGGAAGAAGCCGCTCATCACGTCCGAGACACCGCGCAGCCGCAACGGGAAGGCAAGACGTGACAGCAGGTTCGCGCCGGAGGACACCAGCCGGCGGACTCCGTTGGCAAGTCCCGAGGCGCTCCCCCCGGTGACGTACCGGCTGCCGATGACGACGTCGACATCACCGCTGACCGCCGCGGCAAGGAGCTCGGGAACCACCTCGGGCGGATGCTGGAGGTCGCCGTCGAGAACGACGGCATAGTCGGCACGGCACAGCCGGATGCCTTCGGTGACGGCTCCCCCGAGTCCACCGGCCCGATAGGGCGCGGGCCGGTGATGGACCCGGACCCGCATCCGAACGGAATGACGAAGCGCCATGACGATCTCAGGTGTGTCGTCGTCGGAGTCATCCACGAAGATGACCTCACTGGGTAGACCGGCCAGCGCGGAATCAAGGCGGCGCAGGAGCGGCTCGATATTTGCGGCCTCGTTCCGGGTCGGTACCACCACCGACACGACTACTTGTTCGTCCGGCCGGTAACCGGAAAAAGATGTGGTGTGCGTGGTCGAAAGCACCGTCGAGGAAGCTCGCGGCCGCGGCACCAGATCTGCCAGATAGGCGTCGAATATACGCTCGTCAGGCACACTCATCCGCTGATCTCCCCTGGTTCGCAGACGGCGGCCGCCGCGGCCGGCCGCTGCGTACACGAGTTGCCGTGACCGGGGTTCCCGGTCCGACATATGAACTGTTGGTGCGGCCTCTTTCTGACAGATGCTGTCCAGTCGGCCGAAGGGTGCGCAATCATTCTCTTTTCGCGCTCGGGGTTCCTGCCGGATCGGCGGAACCGATCCGGCAGGTCCGGCAGGCCGGAGATCCCCGGAAAACCGGAGGCCTAAGGGCGGCGCGATTATTTTTCTCCCGCGCCCGGGTTTTCCGCCGGACGGGAGAATCTGCCGTGAGCGCCTGCGTGAAAGAAGGTGGACCACGCGGGCTCGACCCGCGTGGAAACCGTCCCGAAGGGCGGGGACAGGAACGCGGCGGACCGGGTCCGCGGAACTTCAGTCCATCGGCTCGGTCACGACATGAGGACGGAGAAACAAATTAGGAATACGACCCCCCGGATCCACTCCGGTAACGCAAATTGTGTCGGTGTGGAGCGAACGTATCAGGAGTCGATCGAGACCTGGGTCGGCCACCGGTGTGACGCGCACGTATCGGGTGGGTCTCAGCACCGGCGAACGCGACGCAAAAATCGCCGAAACTACTCTCGGTCGTTGGTCGACGTGCGGAAACTACCGGCAGTAATCGGCCCTGTTTCCCTTAACCGCATACCGATTACAAGCTATGAACCGTGCCACAGCCGGCGCCGGTGGGCCCATTTCGAGCTTTCGCCGTACCCGAGCCACCCGAAATACCCCGCAAGAGCACCGGACCATGACGGATTCACGACAACCTTACCCGGTCGAGACCGTCCTCCAGGAATGCCGCCATAGGCCCGACCGGATCGACGAGCCACCGCTCCGGTGGCTGCCCGAGCCTGCCGGCGCCACGAGGAGAGCCGTGGTCGGGCAGCCCCTGGCCGCTGAACAGACCACGGTCGGCCATCCAGGTGGCGAACTCCGGGGCCGGGTGCAGCCCGAAAAGGTCCCGTACTCCGATCGCGTCACCGACACCCGTCGACCGCTGGCTGGTCACCTGGCCGGTGACGGTGTGGCCGGAGGGCACGCCAGCCACGTGGTTACAGCCGGCGGCAGCCAGCAGCATCAGCAGATCGTCACCGGTGTTCTGGCCGCTGTCGACACGACTGGTATAGAAGACGTCACACCCCATCGGCAGTCCGAGCAGCTTGCCGACAAAGTGATCCTCCAGCCCGGCCCGGATGACCTGTCGGGAATCGGACAGATAGTCCGCTCCACCGAATCCGACCACGGAGTTCACCAGAAAGGGGTCGAAGGCGCGGGCGACACCATACGCCCGCGCGGAAATCGTGAGCTGATCCAGACCGTGATGCGCCTCGACCGAAAACGCGCTGCCCTGCCCGACCGCGAAGTACATCACCTGGTCACCGACGAAGTCACCGGCACGGTCACGATGGTGGTCGAGAACAGCCTGCCGGCCGGCGTCCAGGAGATCCCAGTTCACCCCGAACGCCCGGTTCGCGCTCTCCGTCCCCCCGATCCACCCGAACAGCAGGTCGAGGGGAGCACCCGCCTCCATCGCGGCGAGCTGGGTGACGACGTGCCCGAGAACGCAAGTCTGGGTCGGTACGCCGAGCTGCCTGACAAGCGAGCCGAGCCCACGTAGGGTCCGCTCGACCTGGGCACCGGACTCCATGGACGCGTTCACCTCGATCACGGCGTCGCCGCATCCGGACATCAGACCGTCCAACGCCGGCAGCAGGATGCCTTCGAGGTCGTCCATCGGATGGTTCGAGCGGACATGAACACCGAACACGCCTGTCTCACCCATCGTGCTTCGACAACGGGTGACCGTCCGCAGCGGTTTCGCGGCGGTGACCAGCTCCTTGTCACTCATGATTTTCGCGACCGCCGCAGCCATCTCCGGCGTTATTCCGCCGGCCAGGCCGGAATGCCACCGCACGGGAAAGTCCGTCCGCAGCACCAGATCGCGGAA
>NZ_CAAAFO010000157.1:69905-70718 GCF_900634715.1 Candidatus Protofrankia californiensis
ACCGGTCCGGCCCGAACTCGGTACGTCCCACGACGGCCCGGCCGGACTCCAGCAGCCGCCGCCGCAACCGGGCGTTGATCCCGTCAACGTCGACGGTACCGGTGGCGGTGCCGGCAGTGGTGCCGGTGGCGGTGGCAACTGGCAGATACCGGAAGACAACCGTGCTCAGGGTCACCGGTGCGGCCAGTTCCAGGCGTGGGTGGGCGCTGATCCGCGTGGCGGCGTGGCAGGCCAGGTCATGGCAGGCGTCCACGAGCCTGCCGAGCCCATGGCGTCCCAATGCCCGGAAAGTGACGGCAATCTTGAAGGCGTCGGCGCGCCGACTCGTGCGCAGCGACCGTCCGAGCAGGCTCGGATAGCCGGCCAGCGCATCGTCGGTCGCGTTGAGGTAGGCGACCTCGTGCTCCAGGGTCGCCCACCTGCCTGCGTCGCGCGTGAGCAGGACCCCGGCCGCTATGGGCTGCCAGCCCAGCTTGTGCAGGTCGAGGGCAACCGAGTCCGCCTCGGCGATCCCGTCGAGCAGGGGCGCGAGCCGGTCCGACAGCAGCGCCCCGCCGCCGTAGGCCGCATCCACATGCACCCAGGCGCCGTGCGCGCGGGCCACCTCCGTCACCGCCCGCAGCGGATCGAACGCGCCGATGTCGGTCGTCCCGGCGGTCGCAACGACCACTGGAGCGAACCTCCGACCGGCGCGGTCGGCGCTGCGCCGAGCGCGCGAGATCGCAACCTCCAGACTGGACGGGTCGAGCCGGTGCGTACCGTCGGTTGCGACCGGCACCACCGCGTCGGGGTCCAGACCGAGCACCGCCGCGG
>NZ_CAAAFO010000157.1:71245-76766 GCF_900634715.1 Candidatus Protofrankia californiensis
CCCGCGGCCGGCGCGGCGGTGGTCAGTACGGAGAGGTTGTCGCGGGCCAGCATCAGCGCGGTGAGGTTGGATGCCGTACCACCGGTGGTGATCGCTCCACCGGCCGCAACGGGATCGAACCCGACCAGCCCGGCGAGCGCGGCGACGACCTCGGTCTCCATGGCCGTAGCCGCGGGCGCCTGGTCCCACGAGTCCAGGGACGGGTTCAGCGCGGAGACCACGAGGTCGGCGGCAACGGCCACGGCAAGCGGCGGGCAGTGCAGATGGGCGGCGCAGGCCGGATCGGCCGGGTCGGCCGCCCCCTGCGCAAGCATGCGGGTGAGCCCGGACAAGGCGGCGTGCGTCCCGACGCCCTCGGCGGGAAGCGCCCAGGGCCCCTGGGCGGGAAGCTCCCGAGAGTTCTCGGCGGAAGGCACCCCGGGGGGGCCGGCTGCCTGGTCGGACAGCTCCTGGTCGGGCGGGCGCCCGGAACGTCCCCCGAGCGCCCCGGGGACTTGGGCCTCCCGGACCTCCCGGATCGACTCCGGCGACCGGGGAGGAACCCCGGATCCGGCAGGAACCCCGGCCGCGAAAGAAACATGATCGTGTCGCCTTTGGCCCTCCAGCACGTCATGGACCCACCGGCTCACGCCTGCCGGACCACCAGGTGGCAGGGGACCGCCACGGGCCGAGGTCCCGGCCGCAAGCCCGTCCAGGGCGATGGCCACCAGTGACCGCAGCCGGTCGATTCCGCCGGCACCACCGGCCAGCCCGGCGTCGACCGGCCCCGCGCCGGCCGGTCCCGCGCCGGCTGAAGCGGTGGGCGAACGGCCGTCCCCGGGCGGGGCGGTCACCGCGGCGCCCAGACGGTGCCGGCACGGTGACCAGCGCCGGGACGCTTCGCGTACCCGGGATGCCCATGACCGCGACACAACGGTTCCGGCGCGACACATCCCACTGTCACGGTCGGCGAGTTGACGCGACACATGAACTTAGGTTTACCTAAACGCATGCGCCATTCCAACGACGGACCGGCGAAACCCACGGCGTTCCCCGTCCCCGACGCGATCCACGACCACACCCGCAACCACGTAAACAGCGGCGACCCCGTCGACACCGCGAACCGCCGCCGCACCGGCGACCACGTCCGGGCCCGCCCGGTGCCGTCGAGTCGGCAACCCGCGACAACCACCGTCCACCCGCCCCCCGTCCACCCGTCGTCGGAATCGGTTCCGCCCGTCCAACCTATGATCATTGTAGGGTCCGGTATCCCGGATCCGCCGCACCGACGCGGCACCATCGCCGTGCCGACGCCCGCCGGACAGTTCCGGTGAGGACCTGCTACCAGCACATTCCGCTGGCTGGAGACCACCCGGCGCAGATGGTGGGGAACCACCCATCGCGGGCCGTACCGGCGCAGGCCCGTCCGCTGCTGGCAGGAACGCTCGAAGCCGTCGCGGCAGTGCTCGACGGGCAGTCAGGGCATGTCGGCCATCCCGGCCGCGCCGCCACCGGCTGGCTGCACTGCGCCGACCTGCTCGCCGACGGCAGGCTCGACCGGGAGCTGCAGGCGATGTCCGACGCGTACGGGTACAGCCGGGAGGTCTCGGCCACCCACTTCCTGAGCGCCTATGTCAGTGGCGTGGCAGGACTCGCCATCGCGGCGTACATGGTGCACAGCCGGGTACCGGACGTGTGCGCACACGACATGTCCCTGCACGTCGCGCCCGGCGGATGGTTCGACGCCACGGCTTTTCATTCCGAGCGTGTGACCATGCTCACGGACGATCCGGCACTCCTTGTGACGGTCGTGCCGGCGACGGACGATCGCCGGCACGACCCGGTGAGCGACCGGATGACCGACCGGATGATCGACGTGGTTGCCGATCGGGACGCCCTGCGGCAGCGGCTGGTGACTGCTCTGGTGGGGCATCTCGAGCCACTTGTCGTGACCCTGCGAGCGCAGGCACGCCTGGGCCTGTCCGCATTGTGGGGCATGGTGGCCGCGCAGTGCGGCCGGACGTTCCTGCTGACCGAACGGGTGACCCGGGATCCGGACATCGGACGGGCAGAGGCGGACGCCTTCTTCGCCCTCGCCAGTCCACCGATGCGGGCCCGCCCCGCGTGGTTCGAGTTCACTCATCGTGGCCGCCGGCAGACGGCGATGCGTCGGGGTTCGTGCTGCCTCGCCCACCGGATGACCTCTCAATACTGCACAACGTGCCCGTTCACGCCTGATTCGGAACGTGAACTGCGTCTGCGCGCGTGGATAGACACGCAAGGCGACGGCGGACTGGCGATCGGATAACGGTGATCGGATAACAACATGGCAGCCGAGGGACCGGGGACTCCGACAGCGCGAAAAATATGATCGCCTTTGGCCCCATGGCGGCCGAGAGACCTGGGCCAACCAGCATGTTCTCGTCTTTCCGTCGAGAGACGGCGGTAACTGTATGACCCCCCCGTCCAGAACGAATCGTTTACTGATTTTACGATTACTCTGAGTAGTATTTCATTCCCTGCACAGCGACTGGGCGCCGGAGCGCGATAGTCATTACTTTTCGCGACCACACGGTAGGCGGCCGGAGCCGTGACACGGGCCGCCCCCAGCGGCCGCCCGCCGTTGACGAGGAGGTTGCCCGCTCACCCCTGGCGGGTGGACGCCTCCTCCGGTGACCGCGAGATTTCGTTCTGCTCTCGGCGGAACAGCGGGACGGAATCGGCCCTGGTCGGCCACCGTTGTTTCAGGCGTCTTCGCTGGTGGACCGGCTACCCCGGTCGGTCCGCCGTCCACGACGAAGAGGGCGGGGCCGGCGGGTAGGTTTCCGTTCGATGCGTGAGGACATGCCTCGGCGGAGCTAGCATGCGGATACCGGCTGCCGTGTGGTCGGTCGCACCGCTCGAAGGAGCGCACATGTTCGAGAGATTCACCGACCGGGCACGTCGGGTCGTCGTCCTGGCTCAGGAAGAAGCCAGGATGCTCAACCACAACTACATCGGGACCGAGCACATCCTGCTCGGGCTGATCCACGAGGGCGAGGGTGTCGCCGCCAAGGCGTTGGAGTCCTTGGGCATCTCCCTCGAGGGTGTTCGGTCACAGGTCGAGGAGATCATCGGGCAGGGGCAACAGGCCCCGAGCGGACACATCCCGTTCACTCCGCGCGCCAAGAAGGTGCTGGAGCTGTCCCTGCGGGAGGCCCTGCAGCTCGGCCACAACTACATCGGGACCGAGCACATCCTGCTCGGGCTGATCCGCGAGGGCGAGGGCGTGGCCGCCCAGGTCCTGGTCAAGCTCGGTGCCGACCTGAACCGGGTCCGCCAGCAGGTCATCCAGCTGCTGAGCGGTTACCAGGGCAAAGGCGACCCGGCGACCGCCGGCGCGCCGTCGGAGGGCACCCCGTCGACCTCGCTCGTGCTCGACCAGTTCGGCCGCAACCTCACCGCGGCGGCGCGCGAGTCCAAGCTCGACCCGGTGATCGGGCGCGAGAAGGAGATCGAGCGCGTCATGCAGGTGCTGTCGCGCCGGACCAAGAACAACCCGGTCCTGATCGGGGAACCCGGCGTCGGCAAGACCGCCGTGGTCGAGGGGCTGGCCCAGGCGATCGTCAAGGGCGAGGTGCCCGAGACGCTCAAGGACAAGCAGCTGTACACGCTCGACCTCGGTGCGCTGGTCGCCGGCTCCCGCTACCGCGGTGACTTCGAGGAGCGGCTGAAGAAGGTCCTCAAGGAGATCCGCACCCGCGGTGACATCATCCTGTTCATCGACGAGCTGCACACGCTCGTCGGCGCGGGTGCCGCCGAGGGCGCGATCGACGCCGCGTCCATCCTCAAGCCGATGCTGGCCCGTGGCGAGCTGCAGACGATCGGCGCGACCACCCTCGACGAGTACCGCAAGCACCTGGAGAAGGACGCCGCCCTGGAGCGGCGCTTCCAGCCCATCCAGGTCGCGGAGCCGTCGGTGGCGCACACCATCGAGATCCTCAAGGGCCTGCGGGACCGCTACGAGGCGCACCACCGTGTTTCGATCACCGACGCGGCCCTGGTCGCGGCGGCATCCCTTGCCGACCGTTACATCTCCGACCGTTTCCTGCCGGACAAGGCGATCGACCTCATCGACGAGGCCGGGTCCCGGATGCGCATCCGCCGGATGACCGCCCCGCCGGACCTGCGCGAGTTCGACGAGCGCATCGCGAACGTCCGCCGGGACAAGGAGTCCGCGATCGACGCGCAGGACTTCGAGAAGGCCGCCTCCCTGCGTGATCGGGAGAAGACCCTGCTGGCCGAGAAGGCCAAGCGGGAGAAGGAGTGGAAGGCCGGCGACATGGACGTCGTCGCCGAGGTGGGGGACGAGGAGATCGCCGAGGTTCTGGCGATCTGGACCGGTATCCCGGTGTTCAAGCTCACCGAAGAGGAGACCGCCCGTCTGCTGCGCATGGAGGACGAGCTGCACCGCCGCGTCATCGGCCAGCATCAGGCGATCAAGGCTGTCTCCCAGGCGATCCGGCGTACCCGGGCGGGCCTGAAGGACCCCAAGCGTCCCGGTGGGTCGTTCATCTTCGCCGGCCCCTCCGGTGTCGGCAAGACCGAGCTGTCCAAGACGCTGGCGGAGTTCCTGTTCGGTGACGAGGACTCGCTGATCCAGCTCGACATGTCCGAGTACATGGAGAAGCACACGGTCTCGCGGCTGGTGGGCTCCCCGCCCGGCTACGTCGGCTACGAGGAGGGCGGCCAGCTCACCGAGCGGGTGCGGCGCAAGCCGTTCTCGGTCGTCCTGTTCGACGAGGTCGAGAAGGCGCACCCGGACGTGTTCAACACCCTCCTGCAGATCCTGGAGGACGGCCGGCTGACCGACTCGCAGGGTCGGCTGGTCGACTTCAAGAACACCATTCTGATCATGACCTCGAACCTGGGCACGCGGGACATCTCCAAGGGGCCGGGTATCGGGTTCGCGACGGGCGCCGGCGCCATCGACTACGAGCGGATGAAGGCGAGGGTCCAGGACGAGCTCAAGCAGCACTTCCGGCCCGAGTTCCTCAACCGGATCGACGACATCATCGTCTTCCACCAGCTGTCCGAGAACGAGATCATCCAGATCGTCGACCTCATGCTGGCCCGGGTGGACGTCCAGTTGAAGAACAAGGACATGGCGCTCGAGCTCACGCCGGCGGCGAAGGTGCTGCTGGCCAAGAAGGGCTACGACCCGGTGCTGGGGGCCCGGCCGCTGCGCCGGACGATCCAGCGGGAGATCGAGGACGTCCTGTCCGAGAAGATCCTGTACGGGACGCTCAAGCCGGGCGAGATCGTGGTCGGCGACATCGAGGGCGAGGGCGAGGACGCGAAGTTCGTCTTCCGTGGCGAGCCGAAGCCCACCCAGGTCCCCGACGCTCCCCCGATCGACCTCGCCAAGTCCAGCGAGTAGGAGAGCGACAGGTCGGCTACGAAGGGGCGGTTCCGCTGCGGCGGGGCCGCCCCTTCGCTGTGGCGGAGCGCTTGCGAAGTCACCCCTTCGCCACCCGGGACCGTCCCGAACCGTCCAAAGCCG
>NZ_CAAAFO010000157.1:77222-81527 GCF_900634715.1 Candidatus Protofrankia californiensis
TTCGGGCCGGACCCGGCCGTGTCGATGGCCGTGTCGTGGACGACGCCGCGGATGGTGCGGCGCCCACGGGTACGGTTCGGGAACGCACCCGGGGGTCTCGACCGCGAGGTGCACGCTGTCACCCGCGTCTACACCGACGCCGTCACCGGCGAAGATGTGATCAATCACCACGCCCTGCTCACCGGGCTCGAGCCGGACTCCCGGTACCTCTACGAGGTGATCCACGACCGGATCGCCCGCACCGACGGCGGAACCCTGCGGACCGCGCCGCGCGGCCGGGCACCGTTCACCTTCACCTGTTTCGGCGACCACGGAACATCGGCGTCCTACGATCCGTTTGGCACACCGGCGTCCAGGAACGCCGTGACCGGCGTTGAACACGTTGGTTCGCTGTTCACCCTGGTCGCCGGTGACCTGTCGTACGCGAACCAGCGGCGCAATCCACCGCGGGCGTGGTCCGACTGGTTCAACATGATCAGCAGATCCGCGCGGCACCATCCGTGGATGCCCGCCGCCGGCAACCACGAGATCGAACGCGGGAACGGCCCGCTGGGCCTGACCGCCTACCAGAGCCGCTTCCTGCTGCCCGGAAACGCCACGGACTCCGACGAACCGGGCACGAACGGCGCGCCAGCAGACCTGCTGGGCCTGTGGTACGCCTTCACGGTCGCGAACGCACGCTTCGTCGTCCTGCAGAACGACGACGTCTGCTACCAGGACGCGGGCACGGTGTACATCCGCGGTTACAGCGGCGGGCGGCAGCGGGCATGGCTGGAACGGACGCTGCGCCAGGCACGAGCCGACCCGGACATCGACTGGATCATCGTCTGCATGCATCAGACGGCCGTATCCAGCGCGGAACATCACAACGGTGCCGATCTCGGTATCCGGGAGCAGTGGCTACCGCTGTTCGACGCGTTCGGGGTCGATCTCGTCCTGTGTGGACACGAACACCACTACGAGCGGACGCATCCGCTGCGCGGAGTGGTCGAAGGATCGGCGGTGCTCACCCCGCATCCCGTCTCGACCGGAGAAGGTGTCGACAACGGGGTCAACGGGACGGTTGGCAACAGCGTTGACAGAGAAATTGACAAGGACGTCAGCAGGGATATCGGCGGGGATATTGACAGGGACGTGGCCAGAGACGTCGACACCGACGTCGTGGACACGTCATACGGGACGGTCCACATGATCCTGGGTACGGGAGGCTCGTCCTCACCGTCGGCCGGCAAGCTGCTCGACCCGCCTGCCGGTCGCGTGATCGTCGGTGTGGAACCGCGGGACTCCGACCCCACCCGGTTCCGCTCGGTCCACGCCCTTGAGCCGGCGCCGTGGCTGGCCCTGCGGGCGCCGGAGCACCCGTACGCGTTCGCGGGCTTCGAAGTCGATCCGGGCGAGGTGGGAGGGGTGACCCGCATCCGGGTGACCGTGTACGACCACTCGACCCCCACCTCCCTGCCCTTCGACACGTTCATGCTGGTCAGACCCTGTGCAGCCGGCGCCGACCGGACCGGTGACACGAGCAGCGGAGGCAGCATCGGGAGTTCTCCCCTGCCCGCTTGTGACCCTCCTGCGCCGGTGCGTACACCGGAACAGTAGGTCGAACAGGACATGTGTGAGATCGTGGCAGGGTGGGGGCTGTGGTGTGGCTGGTACGGCATGGCCAGAGCGAGTCGAACGCGGGCGCGCCCTGCGCGCTCCCCAGGGAATCCCCGCTGACCACCACCGGGTGGGCCCAGGCCCGTCTGGTCGCCACGGCCATGACCGAGCAGCCAGCGATGATCGTTACGTCGAGATACCTGCGGGCCCGCCAGACAGCGATACCGGCCACCCAGCGCTTCCCGGCGGCACCCCTTACCGAGTGGCCGGTCGAGGAGTTCACCTACCTCGGTAGCCTCCACGGCCGGCTCATGACCAACGAGGAGCGCCGGCCGTGGGCCCGGGCCTACTGGACGGCGGCCGATCCCTATGCCGTACAGAGTCCGCACAGCGAATCATTCGCGGATATGATCGCCCGAGCGGACGCTTTCGTCCGGCGCGTCAGGGAATTACCGGCCGGATTTTTCCTGGTCTGTACCCATGGTGTGTTCATGACCGCCGTCGCCTGGACGCTGAGTGAGTCCCGATCTCATGCCGTCATGGACATGCGCGCTTTCCTCGACTTCCAGAAGTCACTCCGGATCGCCAACGGATCAATCATCCGGCTGAATCCATGGTCAAGAATGACCGTCACCGCCCGGGACACGGCCGTCGACCACCTTCCGGCCCACCTCGTCACCAGGTGACAGCATCCCAGGTGACGGCATCGCAGATCACGGCATTCGCGAAGCAGCATCCTCAGGCGGGATCCCCAGGTCACGGCGTCCCCAGGTGGTGATATCCCCGGGCGGCGGTGCAGCCCTTCGGGACCGTCCCGAATGCTCGGATGGCCGGTGCGCCCAGCGTCGCCACACCGGCAGTCGTCAAAAAACCACAACCGTCAACCTCAATAGCATCAACACCCGGTCGACCGTTGAGTTTATTGCGCGACCGGAGGATATCGGGGGTTCAACGCAATCCTGAGGTACTTGTTCCGTCACGGGGCCTGTCGTACGCTGCACGCGCGGCAGTCGTCCGATGGTTTTGTCCAAACGGAATATTTTGGCACACCCGCCGGCGGTCGTCGCGACCGTCAAACGATGCATCAGCTCCTGCAGGGATCAACGATTATTGCCCGACGTGTCATCCGGACGGATGAAGGAAGACACTTCCCTGCATCGACGCTTGAGGAGGCCGGGCGTTGAGAGAACCCAGCAGTGTGCTCGGGCGGTCACGCGCGAGCCGGGAACTGGCGTCCCGGCGGCCTCGACGCGGCACGGCCGCCACCGCCGTCGCCACGGGTTTCGTTCACAACGGGATCACACCAGCCGCCGACACCGTGCAATGGACGCTCCAACGTCTGTGGGCTCCGGGTGGGCTTGCCGCCGCACTGGAGGAGGTCACCAGCCGCGGGCAGCAGTTCGTGCTCCCCAGTCTCACCGGCACGGCACTCGCCGCGGTCGTCCACCAGTGGCTCGTCGCCACCCCGGCCCGGTCCGTCGCGGTGCTGGGCGGCAGGCAGGTCCGCGACGCCCTCGTCGCCGGATTCGAGCAGCGCGTCGACTCGCTGCGGCGGATGGACGACGTTCTCGGCGGGGAGGACGTCCACGGGCTCGCTGTGTCGGAACTGCGGGTGATCGTCCGCCTGCTGCGTACCGGCGCATACAGCCAGGACCACCACGCCCGGCTGCACGCCGTCGCAGCGGAGCTCGCGCGGCTCGCGGGCTGGGCGGCGTTCGACAGCGGCCGGCACCAGGTGGCCCAGCAGTACTGGGTGGTGGCGTTGCGCGTCGCCCACGAGGCCGGTCAGCCAGCGATCGGCGCCAACATCCTGCGTTGCATGGCGGAGCAGGCCGTGCGCTTCGGCGACCCCGCCGACGCCGTCACCCTGCTGCAGGCGGCACGCGCGGGCGCCGCGGACGCCCTCACCGCCACCGAGAAGGCCATCATCGCCGGCTCGCTGGCCGTCGCCCACTCCCAGCTCGGCGACACCCACTCGGTGCACGCCGAGGTCACCGAGGCGTTGGCCCAGATCGAGCGGGCTGATCCGGCGATGGACCCGGAGTACGTCTACTGGTGCTCCCGTTCAGTGATCGAGTACTACGCCGGCAAGGCGCTGCTGTGTGCCGGTGACATCGCAGCGGCCGTCGGGTACCTCAGCCGTTCGGTTGATCAGCTCGACGCCGCCGCCTACCCTCGGGAACTGGTTCACCACAGCGTCTGGCTCGGCGTCGCCAAAGTCGACGCGGGTGATGTCGAACAGGCCGTGAGCCTCGGCTATCAGGCGGTCGAGCTCGCCACTCGGGTCTCGTCCGAGAACGCCAGGGTGGACGTACTGACGCTGTGCGGCGCAATCGAGATGGCCGGGCATCCGGGCGCGGCCACGCTCGCCGACCATGCCCGCACCGCCCTGCGCGCCGGGACCGCGGCAGGCGTGAAACCATGACTATCGACCATGACTCCGACTGTCGACCATGCCCGACCGCCGATCACGCCACGTCCGCTGCCAACTACCATGAGCGGGACGTTTTCAGCCCCGTGACGCCGCCTCCGTAGTTGCCGGACGCTGTTGCCGGCGGGATCATACCGGACGAGCAGACGCCGTCGTTGTGACACATCGTCGACACTGTTCATCAGGGCCGATCGGACAGCATCGGTCACGCCTGTCGATATTGCGACACATCCATCAGCTGATCTGCATGGATGTCATTGGGTGGGTACAGGGGA
>NZ_CAAAFO010000157.1:81822-83347 GCF_900634715.1 Candidatus Protofrankia californiensis
CCAGCGCCAGGGAATCCTCGCGACGCTACGACGCTCGACCGCTACCTCCCGGGAGCGGACCCGCAGGACCGGTGCTGACGATCCGCCCGACTCGGCCGACTCGGCCGGCTCTGGCCGCCCCGCTCCCCGCGCCACCGCCCGCCCGCCGGCCGCCCCCACCCAGTTCGACGGCGCCGCGTTCCCAGGCGGCACCACACCCCCGACGGCACCGGTTCCCACCACACCACCGACGGCACCCCTCCAGACCCCGACCGCCGCATACCCTGTGCCACCGCCGTACCCCCCGCCGGTTCCCGAGAACGGGCAGGACGACGCCTCCGACCCGGCAGCGACCACCCAGGTATCGCCCCTCGTCAGCGCCACCGCTGACGCCACCGGCCTGCCCGAACGCGATCACCAGCGCCAGGCCCGCGGCCCGGACGCCACCGGATGGATGCCGCCGCTGGTCGGTCCACCACCGCCGATCATTCCGACTCCGGACAGTATCCGGTCCAGGACGGCAGGCGAACGGGCCGGCGCCGGCGGGCACGGACGGGGTGCGGACCTGCCCAGGGGCGCCCCGGCACGCGGCGCGCCCGGTTCCCCGGGTGGCGCCGGCGCTGACGAACCGACCGGTACGCAGGTGGGCGGATACTCCGATGGTCGCGCGGGCACGGTCGGCTCCCACCACGGGCACGACGCCCTGCGGGACGACCACATCGTTCCCGCGGAGGGCGGCCGGACGGTTCCCCCGGCTCCCCCAGCGCCCCCGGGCCCCACCGGCGAGCAGCTGGTCGCCGACGAACCGGACGTCTCCACGTCGGCGGCGCTGCGGCTGGCCGCAGCCGGCCGGACCCGGCGCGGCAAACGCGGCGGCCCCAACGAGGACGCCTTCGTCGTCGTCGACGGCCTGCTCGCGGTCGCCGACGGAGTCGGCGGCGAAGCGGCCGGGCAGATCGCGTCCACCCTGGCGGTGACGACGGTGGCGAGCTTCCGCCCGCAGTATGCCGCCGACCCGCGTGACGGCCTGCGGGGAGCGCTCGAGCGAGCCAACCGGACGGTGCGGGAGAAGCCCCTGGAGGAGCCCTCCTGGCACGGTATGGCCTGCACCCTCGACGTCGTCGTGCTGGGCCGGCAACAGGACACCGGCAAGACCCTCTTCGTCGCGCACGTGGGTGACAGTTCCGTGTGGCTGCAGCCCGGACGCGGTCGGCCGCGCCGGCTCACGACACCGCACGCCATCAAGAACGGGCCGCTGCTCAACGCGATCGGCCTCAACGAGGAAGTCGAGCTGGATCTGCTGGAGGAACCCGTACGGGCCGGCGACCGGGTCGTCCTCGCCAGCGACGGGATCACCAAGGTCATGACGCCCGAGCAGCTGGATGGGCTGATGATGGAACTGGGCAGCCTGAGCCCGGAACGGACCGCGGACGCCCTCGTGGACGCAGCCATGATCGCCGGCGCCCGCGACGACACCACCATCGTCGTCGCCGACCTGGTGGCCGACGCATCCCCGCGATGACCGGCGCCTCCCCGGCCGGTGACC
>NZ_CAAAFO010000157.1:83612-84467 GCF_900634715.1 Candidatus Protofrankia californiensis
ACCGCCACGGTCTTCGTGCCGCCTTCCCGGGTTCCCCGGTACAGCGGTTCCTTCCAGGTGCCGCGGAGTCCTTCCAGGTGCCGCGGAGCCAGCGGGAGTCAGTGGACGCGGGGGTCCGGCGGGCAGTCCAGCGCGCTGGCCCTGGTCAGGCCGCTGACCGTGAGCCGGGCGGACAGCCGCACCGGCCCCGGCTCCTCGGTGAGGATGCCCGTCCAGCCGTCCGCCGCCTCGTACACGCACGCCTGGTGGCCGTCGTCGAGCTGCCAGTAGGGCGTGAAGTGCACGAGGACGGTCGCGACACCCGGCGCGTGGAAATTCACCGCAAGTGAGCTGACCCCGAGCTCGGTCAGTGTCGCCGGCCCCCGCACCAGACCCGGCGAGTCGGTGACCAGCCAGACCTTCCAGTGGGCGTCCGACCAGGCGAGCTCCAGGTAGGGCTGGCCCGCGTCCAGCAGCTTCGCCTCCTCCACCGCGGAGGAGTCCAGCTCCACGTCCGGACGCGCCACGAACCGGACACCGCGTTCGAGCAGCCACTTGTGGTAGGTCTCGGCGGAGAGCGTGCCGTCGTAGAACAGCGAGTTGTACTCCATGTCCAGCTGCCGCTCCCAGCCGCGGGCCAGCGGGACGTGCGGCGCCACGAACGACGCCTCCCAGTGCGCCCGGGTGAACGGGATCTCCACCCGTCCCACGGCCACCGGGCCGTGGTCGAGGTAGTCGAGCAGACCGCTGTAGTAGCCGGCCTGGCCGGAGGCGTCCCCGTAGGTGGCCAGCGCCCCGTGCACCGGACCGATCTGCCAGCCCAGCAGCGGGATCGCGACGACCAGCAGCACGCGCGGGCGCCTGGCCAGCAGCATC
>NZ_CAAAFO010000157.1:84897-88135 GCF_900634715.1 Candidatus Protofrankia californiensis
TGGCCGTGGCCGTGGCCGTACGTCCGGCCGCGCCCGCGCAGCAAGTGCGTGACGATCACGGTGGAGGCGACGCACGCGAGGCAGCCCAGCACCTGCACCCCGAACAGCGCCCCCAACGGCGGGAAGAGCACGCTGTAGCCGGGTACGGTGTGCCCGCCGTACCACTGGTCGTCCCACAGCACCGCGCCACCGTGCTTGAACAACCACACGCGATATTCCTGTGCGGGGGTGTCCGGGCCGGTGAGCCCGAGCGCCAACGACATCCCGCACAGGGCCGCGGTGATCAACCATGGTTGGCGCCGCAGCAGGGCGGCAACGGCAAGGACGGCCCGAAGAAGCACGTTGCACAGCTTCGGGAAGGCGCCGCGGGACCCCGCTACGGCGCCGCCGGACCCCGGGAAAACGCTGGCGGACCCCGGACGGACCGCCGGAGAGGAGATCGTTTCTGGTGCTGTGGGTTCAGGTGGCACGCTTTCGCGCTGCGTGGCGGCCCGCCGCACAATGTGACGTGGTCCCGCCTCACGCGGGACGTCGCGACGCGGGACGGCCCGACGCGGTCCCACATGACGCAGAACGGTGCCGAGCAGACCCACCCGACACCTCCCTGTGCCAGACCTCCACGAACCAGCTGACCGGGAGTACCCGGTCAGCGCCGGTCCGGACCCCCGACAACGGCCTCGACAGGTGGAAACGAAGACCCCGTCCGCGGTTCTTTCCGCGGTTGGGCCTGTTTCACATACCTGTCGTGTGGCCGACTGTCGTAGGCACCGTCGCGGCGGTCACCGCCGTCCTTGCCGAAGCCAGGCTCGGACCGCGTAACCCGGACACTCTCAATCCCTCATCCTGGTGGGGGATTCTCCCATCAGGGCCACCGCCGGCGGTCACGCGGGGCTGGCTCGCGGCGATCGCAGCCGTTGCCGTGCTCACCCTGTGCCTCTGCTGGTATGCCCTCGTCCGTTCGATCGCCCATTCGATCGTCCACACGACCGGCAGTGCAACAGATGCATCGGGTACGTCAGGTGTGTCCCCCGGCGGATCCGGGCGTACCCGCCGGCCCGCACGGCTCGCCACGACCCGCGTCACCGCCGCCTGGGTGGTCGTCACCTCCCTCGGGTGGAATCTGCCGTTCGCACTCGGCCCGCCGTTGTTCAGCCGGGACGTCTACGCCTATGCGGGCCAGGGCGAACTCGCCCGGCACGGGCTCGATCCGGCGACGCACGGCATCTCGGCGCTGCGCACGCTGGGCCACCGGATGGATCCGTTCGTGCTCGCGGTCGACCCGCGCTGGCGTGATACCCATGCCCCCTACGGAAGTACGGCCGTGTTCGTCGAGAAGGCGGTCGCCGCGGCCGGCGAGGCATTGTCCGGTACCGGACCGCTCGGCGCCGTCATCGTGCTGCGGCTCGTCGCCGTGCTCTCGGTCGTGGCACTCGTCGCGCTCACCCTGCGGCTGCTTCCCGGACGCGGGGACTCCCAGCGGATCGCCCTGGTGCTCGCGCTGCTGGCCGCAAACCCCGTCACCGCCGTCCACCTGGTCGGCGGGGCACACCTGGACGCCCTGGCCGCCACGCTGACGGTCGCGGCGCTGGTCGTCGAGCGGCAACGGTCAGACCGACAGCGGACGGACCGGAACCGGCAACGATCGGACCAGGAGCAGCCGGGCCACGGGCGCCCGCATCAGTCACGTTGGTCATGTTGGTCGCTGCGGTCAGGCGCACTGCGCTGCGGTGGGGTCGCGCTCGCCTGCCTCGCTGGGACGGTCAAGGCCACCGCGTTTCTCGCTCTTGCCGTGGTCGTCCTCGTCCACCTGCTCGAACGCGTCACCGCCAGCCACGGCGGCAACGGTGACAGGAGCCGCGACGGGAACGGTGATGGGAGCGGCAAGGCGTCCACACGGCGCCGCGCGATGGTTGCCGCCGGCGCCGGGACCCTCATTTTCGATCTTTCGGTGGCAGTGGTGACAATGACGCTGAGCATGGTCGCGGCCGGCTTCGGTCCTACCTGGATCGGCGCGCTGTCCACCTCCGGGCAGTCGCAGACCGGCATCGCCCCCGCCTCGCTGCTCGCCCACCTGATCCGGCTGCCACTGGGTCTGCTGGGTGCCGGCGATCAGACCCAGACGGCCCTCGCCGTCAGCCGGGCGTTGTCGCTGGCCGTTGCCGCGGCGGTCGTCGCCCAGCTCCTCCGGCGAGCCTGGCGCAGGCCGTCGGTCCCGCAGCCGTACGCGCAGGCGTCGGCGCAACGACCCACGCCGGACGACATCGCCCCGGACGACGTCGTCATCGCCGGTGTCGGGGGGATGGCGGTGGCCCTGGGCACTCCGGTCGTCTACCCGTGGTATCTGGCGCCGGCTGTCCCGGCGCTCGCGGTCATGGCTGCCACCGGCGGATCCCCGGTGGTGCGCCGGCTGGTAGTCGTCACGTCGGTGGTGCTGTGCGTGACGTCACTGGCGTCACTGGCCCCGACGTGGACCCTGCTGGGTCGAGCGGCTCCGCCCGCCTCCGTGACCATGACCGTGGCCACGGTTGTCGGGGCTGTCGCTGTGGGTGTAGCAGCGCTGGCTGTGACGTCCGCAAGACCTCGCGGACGGCGACCCAGCAGACGATGACCAGCAGGAGGTTGCGCACCACCAGGAGCAGGCTCGCGACGACCCGTCCCGCGAGAACATCGTCATAACGAATGGGGTAGACCACGAGCGAGATCAGGCAGATCACCGGCAGTCCTACGGTGATCCAGCGGTGCGAACGGGCCGAACAGGTCCGCCGAGTCCAGCGGGTCGGGGGGGTGTCGGGGAAGCCTGCCGGAGCACCCGTGCCCGTTGCCGGGCCCGACCACAGCGGACGGCAGGCAGCCACCGCCAGTAACCACACCAGGTACTGGGGGCTGAGCACCCGACTCGTCACGAGGACAACCAGGAGCAGCGCCAGCATCCGACTCGCCGGGTCCGTGGCCCCGCGTGACGACCGGGGTATCCGCCACCAGCACACGGTGGCACCCAGCACGACCGCGACCTCCACCAGTGAGCAGGCCGTCGCCACTGTGCGCGCCGCCTGGGATCCGAACTGGAACGATCCCCAGTCGTAGACCGGACCGGGGCCCAGGCCGACCATGTGCGCCAGGACGAACGGGGTCGCCGGAACAGCCTCGGTCTGCAGGCCGCGCGCTTCCTGCGCACCCAGGAAACCGAACGAGTCCCGCCACCAGCCCGCCGCGAACAGCACCGCCGCAACCAGCACCG
>NZ_CAAAFO010000157.1:88772-90042 GCF_900634715.1 Candidatus Protofrankia californiensis
CGGGTGGCGCGCACCGCCGGCAGGCCCGGACGCGCGTCGGGATCCGGGCCGTTCGATCCGGCCGCACCCAGCGCGGGCAGGAGCAGCACCGGCCACACCTTGGCCAGGGCACCGAGGCCGACCGCAAGGCCCACCCGTCCCCACCGCCGGTGGGCGACGCCGACCAGCGCGGCCACCACGAGGACAGCCGGAACCAGATCGAAACGGGCCAGCGAGACCGGTCCGAGCGCGCAGATCCCGAGCAGCCAGAAACGGGCCGCCGACGCCGACCGCCGGGCCAGCATGCCGGTGACCGCAGCGTCCGCCGCAAGGATCATCAGGAAGAAACCGACCTCGTAGGGCAGCCTGGTGACCACCTCCAGCGCGGACGGGACGGCGAGCACGATCGCTGCGGCCGGCGGGTACTGCCAGCGGTTGTCGTCGACGGGGAGTCCCGCGCCGTGCACCAGGCCGTGGCCCCAGTGGTCGTAGAGCCGGACGTCACCGAGCACGCCGTGCTGCGCGCCCAGCGTCCTCCCGGCGACGGCGAGGACGACCAGGACCACCCGGGAGACCACCCAGAAGACCCGGATCCGCCTGGCCGACCATGACCCGGACCACGGTTGCATCCACCGGCGGGTAGGGCCCGTCCAACGAGACAGACGCGCTGCCGGCGCATACCGGCCGGGCCGTCGTGGTATCAGCCGCCGTCGTGGTACCAGCCGCCGCAGTACAGGCAGGCGCCGGCCGGATCGTTGTTGTGGCGCCGACCCGGCGGCACCGATGTCAGCCGTCCGCACGTTCCATGACGGTATCCGCTGCCGGACCGCTGGGTCCCGCCTACCCGGCTGGCCCAGGGTCGTTCCGGTTCATGCGGTTCCTCCGGCCAGGCCCTTCATCCGGCTCGGCCTGCCCCCCGTGCCGGCTGATCCGCCTACGCCCACCCTCCGGAGCACGGCGCGGAGCACGGCACGGGGTGGAGCCGGCGTGGACGCCGCCCTCCGCCGACAGTTTCATGATCGCCTCGATGTCGTCCGTCGGCGACGTTCTGTTCCGCCGCTGGTGACCGCAGCTCTCGCAGCGGTGGACCACGACGGTCCGCCCGGCTCGTACCTCCACGGCAACCGGGCGCATCGGCCCTGCGCAGTCAGCCGCCCGATCACCGGGGTTGACGTCCACATGCCGGGACCACAGGCAGCGCGGGCAGTGGTTGGTGTAACCGTCGCCGTGCACCGGCGTCCCGCAGGCAAGGCACTGGAAGTCCTCGGCGGTACGGGTGAAGCGACGGGTC
>NZ_CAAAFO010000157.1:90114-101904 GCF_900634715.1 Candidatus Protofrankia californiensis
AGCAAAGGGCAGCACTGATGATCGGCCCCGCCCCAGAGTCGTGATCTTCTTCATGCGGTACCAGGCAGGCGGGGTCGATGAGAGGAGGATTCCGCGTGTCGACCGGCTCGGCGGAAGTTGTCGGACCCAACCTCTGAAATAGTGGACGGCGAAGCACATTCCTGTGATTCGCGGATCCCCGCCGGAGGAGGTTGATCATCGTAGTGAAAGCCGCTCATGTCCTGGCGCCCGAATCGCAGACCTTCCGCGTACCGCACCATCCCGCACAGACGCCGGCCTCGTCCGATCCCCCGGCATCCAGTCACCAACCGCCGGCATCCGGTCACCAGCCGTGGCCCGCGCGTGATCCCGACGCAGCTGACCCGGCAGCGGCACTCAGCGACCGCCAGCACCGGGTGCTGGAGTTCGAGCATCACTGGTGGCGATATGCGGGCGCCAAGGAGACCGCGATCCACACCGAGTTCGGTATCTCCGCGACCCGCTACTACCAGATCCTGAACGCCCTGATCGACTCCCCCGCCGCACTCGTCGCTGACCCCATGCTGGTCAGACGGCTGCGCAGGTTGCGGGCAACGCGACGGCGAGCACGTTCGGGCAACACCGACCGACTCGACCCAGCCGAGATCTGAGCACCCGCCATGACCGAGACCATCACCTCCCCAGCCCCCCCACCGCCGCCGCGGCTGCGTCGGGGTGACCGGCTGCATACCATCGCCGCCGGGACCGTAGCCGTGCTCGCCGTGCTCGGCTGCATCCTGATCGTCAACCTGGTCAACGACCCCTCGCCGGACACGACGCCCGCCGCCTCCACAGGTCCACCGGCCCAAGCCACGGCCACGGCCGCGCGGCCCGCCAGCGCATCCACGGCTGCGACGCCAGCGCCTGTCGCGCCGGCGACGAGCGCCCTTCCATTACCCAAGGAAACATCACAATCGCCGAAGGCAGCCGCCCCGGTTGCTCCGTCGACCACGCCGAAACACATCTTCGCCCCCGTAGTGATCCTGAACAACTCCAGGGAGACGGGGCTTGCGGAGATCGCCCGGGCACGGCTGGAAGCCGCCGGCTTCACGGTGACCCGGATCGGTAACTACAACTCGACGTACAACGTCGCGGTGCCGACCGTGTTCTACGAGCCGGAGCAGGAGGCCGCAGCCAAGACCATGCAGGAACTGATCCCGGATGTCAGAGCCGCGGCTCCCAAAACCGCGCACTTCATCTCGGACGACCCGCTCATCCTTGTCATCACCAAGGATTTCCAGACCGACCCGCCCGAGTGACGGACCTGAACCTATGACTTCCACACCCGGTACCAGCCCGCTCGCCGAGGCACCCCGGACGCTCGCCGGCGGCTCCGGGCTCGCCACGCTGCTCACCGACCCGCGGCATGCCCTGGTCTCGCTCGACTACGACGGCACCCTGTCGCCGATCGTCAACCGCCCCTCCGATGCCGTTCCCGCTCCCGGCGCCCTGAGTGCCCTGGCGCGGCTGGCCGAACGGGTCGGATCGGTCACCATCATCACCGGCCGCCCGGTCGAAGCCCTGCTCGCCCTCGCCCGGTTCACCGACGAGCCGGGGCTGCGCTCGATGGTCATCCTTGGCCAGTACGGGCTGCAACGCTGGGACGCGTCCACAGGGACGATCACCAGCCCCGAACCGCTGCCCGGGGTGGCCGCGGTCCGGGCAGCGCTACCCAAGCTCCTCCAGGACGCACCCGCCGGGACCGTCGTGGAGGACAAGGGGCATGCCCTGGTCGTTCACGTCCGCCGCACCGCCGACCCGGACGCGTCACTGGCCTCGCTCACCCCCGCGCTGACCAGCCTGGCCAGGGACAACGGGCTGGAGGCGGCACCTGGCAAACGTGTGCTGGAACTGCGCCCACCCGGCCACGACAAGGGCCGGGCACTGCGTGACCACATGGCCGAGCTGGGCGCCCGCTCCGTGCTGTTCGCCGGCGACGACCTCGGCGACCTGCCGGCCTTCGACACGGTCGACGAGCTGCGGGCTGCCGGGATCCCCGGTCTGACCGTGTGCAGCGACGGCCCGGAGGTCCCGGGGAAACTGCGGGAACGGGCCGATCTCGTCGTCCCGGGTCCGGAAGGAGTGGTGGCCCTACTGCGTCTGCTCGCCGACCGCCTCGCCTGAGGCGTGGTCACTGGAGCAACGCGTCAAGCTGGTCGCGGAACCACTTGCGCGGAGGAAGCCTGCCAGCGATGGCGGCAAGCCGCGCGCACCGGTCGCGGCGCTCGTCAGCGTCCATGAGCAAAGCGGTGTGCAGCGCCCGGGCGGTCGCGCTCACATCGAACGGGTTCACCACCAGCGCGTCGTCGGCCATCTCCGCGCACACCCCGGCCTCCCGGGAGAGCACCAGGGCCGCCCCGGGCCGGGACAGCACCGTGCCTTCCTTCGCGACCAGGTTCATCCCGTCCCTGATCGGGTTCACCACCAGGACCTCGGCCAGCGACAACGCGGCCAGTGACCGTGGGTAGTCATCGTTGATCTCAAGCCGGACGGGCAACCAGGTCGCGGTCGCGAACTCGTCCTCGATCTCCTCCACGATCCGCTGCACCGCGGCTGTGTACTCGCGGTACTCGGGCAAGTCGTGACGCGACGGATAGGCGCACACGATGTGCACCACCCGATCCCGCCACTGCGGGTAGTTCCGAAGAAGCTCCCGGTAGGCATCCAGGCCGCGAACGATGTTCTTCGACAGCTCGGTCCGGTCCACCCGCACGATCACCCGCCGACCAGCGGCAAGATCTCGCATCTCGGCGGCACGGGCGGCCACGTCAGGCCCGGACGCACGCTCGAGCAGCGAGTCACCGTCGACCCCGAGCGGGTGGACGCCGATCCGGACAACGCGGCCGCGGTATCGAAGCCGCGGCCCGCCCGTACCGTCCGCCTCGCCCCTACCGCGACCCGCGTCATTACTACCGCTGCTACCGCTACCCGCGTGGCCACTGCCGCGATCGACCTCGACATCCGCGGGAAGCACCACCTCGGCGCACCGGCAGAACGCCTCCGCCCACTCGGGGGTGAGAAAGCCGAGCCGGTCGGCGCCGAGCATGCCCTGGACGACCGCCCGGGCGACGTCGTCCGGCAGCATCCGGAAATACTCCGGTGGCGCCCACGGTGTGTGACTGAAATGGGCGATCCGCAGGTCCGGCCGCAGGCGGCGCAGCTGCGCGGGCACGAGCGTCAGATGGTAGTCCTGGATCAGGACGGCAGCGCCCGGCGCCGCCTCACGGGCCAGCGCCTCGGCGAACATCGCGTTGTAGCTCTCGTACGCCTGCCAGTCGCGCTGGAACGCCGCGCCGAAGGAAGGCTGGGACGCCGGCGCGTAGAGAAGATGGAGAACGAACCACAACGTACGGTTGGCGACCGCATTGTATGCCCGTTCGAACACGACCCTGTCCACGTCGAGCATGCAGACGGCCGCGCTGCCGGTGTCGTGGCCGGCAAGGTCCAGGCGGCCGTCCGGCGTCAACCGGGTGACACGCCGGTCGGCTTCGCTGATCGCCGCGCACACCCAGACCAGCCCGCCACCGGTGCCACCAGCACCATCGGCCGAGTCACCGGATCCGATGTCGCCGCTCGCGACCGCGTGCAGGCCACTGACCAGCCCACCACCGCCGCGGCGCACGATGAGCGACCCATCGTCACCTGTCGTGAACGCCACAGGTCCACGGTTGGACGCGACAAGGACACGGGCGGTCCCGCCGACCGCGGGACGGGCCGGTTCGTCAACCGACCGGACATGACGCACCCTGCGAAGAGTAGCGCCTCCGCAGGCGGTCGTACCGACCGTTACTCGAACCGCGGTACACCGGTGCGTACGGTCCCGCTGTTGTTCGGCAACGCTCGAGGGCTCGAGGATGGAATTGCCGAGCTCGCACCGCCCGGACGCTCACCCCACGGCGCTGTCGCCGGTCGGCGTCCAGCGCCTCGGGCGGCATGTTGATGGCTATCGTCATGTCGCGGTAACTACGGATTTAGCAACTCGTCACCTGAATCTGCGTGAAGAGTCAATTGGGTACGATTGTCTCGTACACCGTGCATTCACCCAGCGGCAGTGACCATACCGCTATTTTTGATCTTCGTGGACGCCGTGCCACGCGGCCTCGGTAACATTGTGGCCGCAGCCCTGCGGCCGGTCACACAACACGCACGATCGGCCGCGGTGCATCCATCGATCAACAGAAAGTCCGGACGGCGAGGAAGCCGTATCCCTCGCGACCCGCTCCTGCCGGGATTACTCGGGCTCGTCGGCACCTGTCTGGTCGTGGCCACGGCCGGACGGCTTGCGCTGCGCGAAGGGGTCGAGCCGCCGACCGGATGGCTGGGCCTGCTCGCCCCGGTGCACCTCGACCGGGCGTCGGCGCTGCCCGCCTTCATGCTCACCGGGGTCGCGCTAACCCTGGGCGCCTGGTTGTACCTGTGCCTGCTGGCGAGCCGAGGCGTGGTCTCACTCCGTGGCACAGTGATCATCCTAGCCGGGTGGTTCCTGCCCGCCGCCGCGGGGCCGCCGATCCTGAGCCTGGACGTCTACAGTTACGTCGCCCAGGGAGCGATGCTCAACGCGGACCTCAACCCCTACCGTAGCGGCCCGATCATCTTGGGTGACCATCCGAGCCTGCTGGCGAGCGACCCTGTCTGGCGGATGTCCAGAGCCCCGTACGGCCCGCTGGCTCTCGGTCTACTGAAGGCCGTCTACGCGCTGTCCGGCGACAGCGTGCTGGCCGCGGTTGTCATCCTGCGCATCGTGGCGTTCGCCGGTGTCGTCATCATCGTGGCGTGCGTGACGCGGGCAGCGGATCCGCCACGGCGACCGCTGGCCGTCGCCGTGGCCGCAAGCCCAATCATGATCATGCAGCTACTGGGGGCCGTCCACCTCGAAGCAATCATGGTTGCCCTGCTTTCCGCGGGACTGCTGGCCGCCAGGGCACGACGCCCGGCGCTGGCCCTGGTGCTGCTCACCTCGGCAGCCGCGGTGAAGTGGCCCGCGGCATTCGCGATCGTGGCGGTGATCGTGTGGCACGCCGTACAGCCCTCGCCCGCCCGGACTGACGAGTCCGGGTGGGCCCACCCGTCCCGACGGACCCGCCCTTTCCGATGGGCCCACCCGTCCCGGTGCAACGGCGTGCGGTCGGTGGCGCGGGATGCCGCTGTCGTGACCGTATCCGGGCTGTTCCTCGTACTGTTGGTTCCGGACGGGCTGGGCTGGTTACGTTCAGTGTCCACCCCGGCGGCAGGTCTCACCCTGTACGCACCGACAGTCGGCCTTGCCGACGCGCTCACCAGACTGGGCGACATCACCAACGCAAGGATCGAGTTCGCCGAAGCGCTGAGCGTGACTCGCACGGCCGGCATCGTGCTGACCGCGGCGGTGATGCTCCGACTGCTGGCGACCATACGCGGGCGGGACATCGCCGCCACCGTCGGCTGGGGGCTGCTGACGCTGTCGGTGCTCGGCCCTGTCCTGTATCCGTGGTACCTGACCTGGGGACTGCTGCCTTTGGCCATGGCCATGAACCGCCAACGTCTGCGCGTCGTCATCACCGTGTCCGCGATCGGCGCGTTTCTCGCGCTGCCCCACTGCGAGCTGCTCTTCGCCGACCTGCCCGGCGCCACCCCGTGGTTGCAACGCCAGGCACCGGCCATCGCGATCAGTACGCTCACCCTCGTATCGATCTTTACGGTCGCCCTCGTCCGCTGGCGCGACGACTGGTCCGGCGCGGCGACACTCGAACGCTGACACCCATAACCTGTGCTGGCACCTGACCCATGCTGGCACCGATGACCTGTTCGGCCGGTGTGACCCTGTTCAGCCGGTGTCGAAAGAGCCAGGGGCAGAAGTAGTGACCGGACAAACGGCGCGGACGACTTGTCCAGGGCCGCGGGAGCGCGCCGACAGGCGCCGCTGTTGGGCCGACATGCGCTGTCGAGCCAGCATGGCAGCCGCGGGGTCGCTCGGGGCCGTACTTCTCGTGCTGGTCGTCCTGCTTGCGCTCGGGACCAGGATCGACCTGGCGGTCTACCGGCTGGGTGGCAGTGCGTTCCTGCATGATCTGCCGCTGTACGACCAGGTGATGCCCGGGACGGGCCTGCCCTTCACCTATCCGCCGTTCGCCGCCGTCCTGTTCGGTCCGCTCGCCGTCCTGCCGAAAACCGCTGCGCAGGTCGTGTGGGGCGTGATCCTGCTGGCCTGCCTGGCCGAACTCACCCGCCAGGTGCTGACGGCGGCACGCCTGGACGGGCTCATGGCCCGGCCGCTGCCGCTCATGGCCATTGCCATGGGCGTTCTGCTCATGGAACCGGTCCGGAGCAATCTCGCATACGGTCAGATCAACATCCCGCTGACCTTGCTGATCGTACTCGACCTACGCCGCCGCATCGGGCTGTTGCCCCATGGTGGGCTGATCGGCATTGCCGGGGCGGTGAAACTCACCCCATTGATCTTCATCCCGTACCTGCTCTGCACGGGACGGCGACGCGACGCCGGCGTCGCCGCTGCCGCGTTCGCCGCATGCTCAACCGGAGCCGCACTCGTCGCGCCGTCGGATTCGACGCGCTTCTGGACGCGGCTCGCGCTCGACCCCACACATGTCGGCGGGATCCCGTACGCGGGCAACCAGTCGATCGCCGGTGTGCTGACCCGGCTCGCCGGGCATGCCGTGCACGACACGATCTGGTATCGCATGGTCGTGCTGAGCATCGCCATCGCCGGCCTCGGGGTCGCGGTGGCGGCCGGCCGCCGGAACGAACCGTTGCTGGGCTGGTCGGCCTGCGGCATCACCGGCCTGCTCGTGTCACCGATCTCCTGGACGCACCACTGGCTGTGGACGCTGCCGGCACTGGCCGCACTGGTGGGTCCACAACGGCCACGTGGGGGACGTCTCGCGGCGCTGGGCGGTTTCACGCTGCTCGTCCTCTCCCCGCTGTGGTGGTTACCGAACGAGGACGATCGCGAATACCAGTGGCACGGCTGGCAGCTCGTGATCGGAAACTCCTACGTGATCGCGGCCGTCGTCTTTCTCCTCATGGTCGGTGTCCACGTGCTCCATCCACGTGCTCCTGCCGGGCTGCACGGGAGTCAGACGGCAGCGGGCCGCACCGCGGGCAGGACCGAGCGCACCGCGCTCGCCCACCCGGCGCCGAGCGTGCCGTCCTCCACGACGACGTTGTCGTAACCGGGCAGCAGGTCGACCAGGTCCGTGTGCCGCAACGCGTTCGCGACAAGGTGCATGCGACCGACGTGCTCGGCCATGACAAGGTCACTGGCGGAATCCCCGATCGCGATCGCCTGATCCGGGCGGAGCCCCCGGCGGGCCAGGTCGAAGGCCACCGCGGCCCCCTTGCTGACACCGTCCGGCACCAGGTGATAGACGTGCGGAACATCATCCAGATCGGGCATGGTGGCCCGCGCGATGATGCCGTTGTCGCGCATGGTCAGCCAGCCGAAGCCTTCCGCGACGAGCCACGCGTCGACCTCGGCCACGTCGATGTTGCCCCGCAGCATGATGTCGACCTCACGGCCGCGGAGCCAGGAGCGGTGCGCCTCCAGGCGTCCCGGATGCCGCGCGAGCAACGCCGTGATCAGCTCGTCGGGTATCCGGTCGAACGTCGCGGGCATGGCTCCGCGCAAGATCTGGCTGCTGCGCCCGTGGTCCCAGCCGACGATGGCGCCGAGTTCGGCGATGAACCCGTCCGCACCGAAGATCGAGGCAGCCTCGGTGAGCTGGGGACGCGTCCGTCCGCTGACCAGGACCAGCGCGATGCCGGCCTGGTGCAGATCGATCAGGGCACGAGCCGGGTCCAATGTGGTGGAGTGATCTTCAGCTCGGAAGAAGCATCCGTACGGCCCCACCATGGTCCCATCGAGATCGGTATAGACGACCCGGACGCTCATCGGCGATGTCCTCCTGTTCGTACTGTTCGTGGCGGGTCGGGTGGTGCGGGTGTCCATGCTCCTGCCGCGTTCCGGCGTCGAGCCGTCACCGGTTGCAACTCACCTGCCCGGTGTGGACCACCTGGTGTGGCGGGACCGCGGTCAGGTGCTTTCCGTCGGGCCGCAGCGCAGATGGGCGTAGCGGGCGGCGTACTCCGGAATGGTGATCATCGGTGGGCGCTCCTGCACCTCCACCTGATGGGTATGCGGTTGCAACCCGCCGTCACTGCGGCCGAACTGGGTCAGCGTCCCACCGAGAGCGCCACCGTGGATGTCCAACCGTGCCCACGCCGCATGGATGATCTCCGCGGCCATCCGCCCGAGAGCCTCGTCGGACTGGTGGCGATGGACCTTGCGGCCGACCTCGACCTGCGCGAGAGCGTCCACCCCGGCGAGTGAGAACACGTCCACGACCTGGGCGAACTCGATACCGTAGCCGGAGACGAACGGGAGCTGCTCCAGCAGGGCCCGTCGGCCGGCGAACTCTCCGGCAAGCGGCTGCACCAGCCCGGCAAGCTGCGGCCAGTGCAGGTTGAGCAGGGGACGCGCGACGAGTTCGGTGACCCGTCCACCACCGCCGGGCAGCAGCCCCTTCGCCAGCGGCCGGTCATAGGACGCTTTGACGTAGGACACCGCGTCCTCGGTCAGCAGCGGCCCGAGCAACCCGGTGACCAGGCTCGCGTCGAAGTCCTCCAGGTCGGCGTCGACGAAGACCACGATGTCCCCGGACGTGGCGTACAAGGACTTCCACAGGGCCTCGCCCTTGCCGGCGACACGCCCGTAGCCGGTGAGGATCCGCTCCTCGGCGAACACCGCGGCACCCGCGGCGGCCGCCTCGGACGCGGTCGCGTCGACCGAGCCGGGGTCGATGACGACGATCTCGTCGACGAGGGGTACCGCGGCCACGAGATCACGGCGAACCGCCGCAACGATCTCACCGACGGTGGCCGCCTCGTTCAGCGCGGGCAGTACCACGCTGATCGGACCCACCTTACGGGCCAGCAGTTCCCCGGGCGAGAAGTCATGCCCGTAATACGTCCTATGCTTGAACCAACGGTGCACGTCAGGCCGCACACGACTACAGTACGGAAGGACAACCGCATACGGCTCATCCAGAGGGGCAGAGGGACCGGCCCAGTGAAGCCCCGGCAACCACCCGCATCAGTGCGCGGCAGGTGCTAATTCCGTCCTGAGATGCATCCGGCTCTCGGGAAAGATGAGGAGTTTCACAGATGACAGTCGCTCCCGAGCGCCTCGCAACGATCAACCCTGACGTCGTCAATCCCGCGGTATCCCTGTCGTGTCGTTACTGCGGTGCCACCTATGCGCTCTCGCCGACGCACGTCTGTATCGAGTGTTTCGCCCCGCTGGAGATTGCCTACGACGAGTCCGCGCTGCGCCGGGTTACCCGGGCATCCATCGAAGCCGGTCCCACCAATCTGTGGCGCTATGTCGGGCTGCTGCCCGCCGGCCACGACCCCGCACGCCGGGTGTCCCTCGGAGCGGGCTGGACGCCGTTGCGCCCGGCCGCCCGCCTCGCCGCCGAGCTCGGAATGCGGACGCTGTGGGTCAAGGACGACAGCGCGAACCCCACCCACTCGTTCAAGGACAGGGTCGTGTCGGTGGCGCTGTCGGCCGCGCGCGAACACGGCTACACCACGGTCGCCTGCGCGTCCACCGGCAACCTGGCCCAGTCGGTGGCGGCACACGCCGCCTCCGCCGGACTTCGCTCAGTGGTACTGATCCCGCACGATCTCGAGGACGGCAAGACCGTGTCGACCGCCGTCTACGGCGGCACGCTGGTCGCGATCGACGGCAACTACGACGACGTGAACCGCCTGTGCAGTGAGCTGTCCGGTGAGTACGAGTGGGCGTTCGTCAACGTCAACGTCCGGCCGTTCTACGCCGAGGGTTCCAAGACACTCGGCTACGAGGTCGCCGAGCAGCTCGGCTGGCGACTGCCGGAGCAGGTCGTGGTGCCGATCGCGTCCGGGTCGCTGCTGACCAAGATTGACAAGGCTTTCGGTGAACTCGGCCGTCTCGGCCTGGTGGAGCCGACCCCGTACCGGGTTTTCGGCGCGCAGGCGCAGGGCTGCAACCCGGTCGCAGCAGCCTTCGCCCGCGGGGTGGACACGGTCGCGCCGATGAAGCCGTCCACCATCGCCAAGTCGCTGTCAATCGGTAACCCCGCGGACGGCCCGTACGCCCTCGACGTGGCACGGCGGACCGGCGGTGCGATCACCGACGTCACCGATCCCGAGATCGTCGAGGGAATTCGCCTGCTGGCCCGGACCGAGGGCGTTTTCGGCGAGACCGCGGGCGGCGTCACCGTCGCCTGCCTGCGGCGGCTGCTGCGCGAGGGACTGCTCGACCCCGACGCCGAGACCGTCATCTTCAACACCGGGGACGGGCTGAAGACCCTCGACCCACTGGTGTCGACGGGCAAGCCAACCGCGACCATCCGCCCGTCACTGGCCGCCTTCGAAACCGCCGGCCTCGGCGACTGAACAACGCCTCACAACGACACCTCCGGCGGCGCGAAAACAATGATCGCGCCACCTTTGGCCGGGGCCCGACCGACATCCCGCCCGTTACTTGGCCACCGGTCGGGATATCAGTCGTCCGGGCCGCCCCCCATGGACGACCCGGACAACTCCTGTCACCTCAGACCTGGACAGACCTGCAACCCAGCTGGGGGTTGTTCCCGCCGCCGAAGTTGATCCCATATGCGCACACCGTGTGCGTGCCAGCGCCGACCGGCACAATGAAGTCGAACCCGTGGTTCACCCCGCGGTGAAAGGCGTTGTCCACGTCAGGACGCGACACGTCGGCCGTCGTCGCGTAGCCGGCGGTCCCGTCCACGTACACGTACACCTGGATCGGGGCATTCGTATCCGGGTCGATCGCCCAACCTCGTACCCGGATTCCGTTGTCCGCCGGCAGCGCCTCGTCAAACGCCCCGAACGGCTGCGCCGAAGCGACCTGCAGGTTCTTGAAATGAAGGTAGACAAATGACGACGCCGAAACGGTTCGCTCGCTGGAGGTCCCGTTACCGAACCGGTTATGCTCCTCGACGGTCTAGGGCAGCGACAAGCTGACCGAGATTAGCGATCAGCAAGCCGAGTTGCTCGGATGGCCGGCGACCCCCGTCACGACGGAAGAGAATCACCGAAGGCCGGTCCATACCGGATCGAGCGAGAATCCCGCCGAAATCCGTGTCTGCCGAGATGAGAACGCGGTCGTCGTCGCGGGCAAAGGCAAGTACCGTCTCGTCGTCTGCCGAGCCCAGGGCCAGGTCACGAACATGGACCACGTCGTGACCCACACCGCGCAGACCTTCGGCGAGGCGTTGGGACAGGTTGTTGTCGAGGAGGAACCTCACGCTCCGGCCAGCAAAGGGAGCTGCTGCTCACGTACGGCCTCGGCGGCGAACAACAAGGCTTCGCGCACGTCCTCGGCGGTGAGATCGGGAAGCTCGGAGGTGATTTCGCCGACGGCCATCCCATCGGCGATCGTACCGACGACGGTCGCTACCGGGATGGGCAAGCCGCGCAGGCACGACACACCGCCCATCTGGGCCGGGTTCACGGTGATCCGGGCGAAATGCACGGGCCACCCCCTCTTCCTGTTCAAGGATACCGGCGCCCGGTCGCCCACGACCAACATCATGACATGCCGGGACGACCACGCCCTCACCACCGCTCCAGGGCACGGCAAACCAGGGGTTCACCGGTGGTTCACGGGCCGGATGACAGCAGACGGCCCGACCTGCGGTGGGCCTCTCGGCCGTGCACCACGACGGGGGGCGAGCTTGCACTCACCCATCTCGAGTGCTAAACAGGAGC
>NZ_CAAAFO010000157.1:102190-108171 GCF_900634715.1 Candidatus Protofrankia californiensis
TGGCACTCACCTGCTGCGAGTGCCAGGGCTGAGCGACGAGGCTGCAAGGCCGTCCGTCGCGGGCGTCGTCTTGGCCAGGCCATTGAACAGCCATTCCCCTGGGAGGACCACGACACCATGCCGAAGATCATTGCCTTCGATGAGGAGGCACGGCGCGGCCTGGAGCGCGGCATGAACCAGCTGGCCGACGCCGTAAAGGTCACACTCGGCCCGAAGGGCCGCAACGTCGTTCTGGAGAAGAAGTGGGGCGTCCCCACGATCACCAACGACGGCGTGAGCATCGCCAAGGAGATCGAGCTCGAGGACCCGTACGAGAAGATCGGCGCGGAACTCGTCAAGGAAGTCGCAAAGAAGACGAACGACGTCGCGGGTGACGGCACCACCACCGCGACGATCCTCGCCCAAGCGCTGGTCCGCGAGGGTCTGCGCAACGTGGCGGCCGGCGCCAACCCGCTGGGCCTGAAGAAGGGCATCGAGATCGCGGTCGAGCGCGTCTCGGAGGAGCTCTCCAAGCAGGCCAAGGAGGTCGAGACCAAGGAGCAGATCGCCTCCACCGCGTCCATCTCCGCAGGCGACCCCGCGATCGGCGCGCTGATCGCCGAGGCGCTGGACAAGGTCGGCAAGGAGGGTGTCGTCACCGTCGAGGAGAGCAACACCTTCGGGCTCGAGCTTGAGCTCACCGAGGGTATGCGCTTCGACAAGGGCTACATCTCGCCGTACTTCGTCACCGACGCCGACCGTCAGGAAGCCGTCCTCGACGACCCGTACATCCTCATCGTCAACAGCAAGATCTCGGCGGTCAAGGACCTGCTCCCGCTCCTGGAGAAGGTCATGCAGGCCGGCAAGTCGCTGGCCATCATCGCCGAGGACGTCGAGGGCGAGGCCCTGGCCACCCTGGTCGTCAACAAGATCCGTGGCACCTTCAAGAGCGTCGCGGTGAAGGCCCCCGGCTTCGGTGACCGTCGCAAGGCCCTGCTCGGCGACATCGCCATCCTCACCGGTGGCCAGGTCATCTCCGAGGACGTCGGCCTCAAGCTGGAGAGCACCACGCTCGACCTGCTCGGCAAGGCCCGCAAGTTCGTCGTCACCAAGGACGAGACCACGATCGTCGAGGGTGCGGGTGACCCCGACCAGATCGCCGGTCGGGTCAGCCAGATCCGCTCCGAGATCGAGAAGTCGGACTCCGACTACGACCGCGAGAAGCTGCAGGAGCGGCTGGCCAAGCTCGCCGGTGGCGTCGCGGTCATCAAGGTCGGTGCCGCGACCGAGGTCGAGCTCAAGGAGAAGAAGCACCGCATCGAGGACGCCGTCTCGAACGCGAAAGCCGCGGTCGAGGAGGGCATCGTCGCCGGTGGTGGCGTCGCGCTGCTCCAGGCGTCGGTCACCGCCTTCGAGAAGCTCGACCTCGCCGGTGACGAGGCCACCGGGGCGAACATCGTCCGCCTCGCCCTCGAAGCGCCGATCAAGCAGATCGCCTACAACAGCGGTCTCGAAGGTGGCGTCGTGGTCGACAAGGTCCGCCACCTGCCCGCCGGCCACGGCCTGAACGCGGCCACCGGCGAGTACGTCGACCTGATCGCCACCGGCATCATCGACCCGGCCAAGGTCACCCGCTCGGCGCTGCAGAACGCCGCGTCGATCGCCGGCCTGTTCCTCACCACCGAGGCCGTCATCGCCGACAAGCCGGAGAAGAACCCGGCCCCGGCCGTGCCCGGCGGCGGCGGGGACATGGACTTCTGAGGTCCGCTTCTGAGGTTCACAACCAGAACGCAAGGCAAGAAGGGGGCGGTCCCGAATGTGGGACCGCCCCCTTTGTCATGAGCTGTCATGGGCATGATTTGTCGTGCATGCGATACCAGTGGTAGTCACAGCGGTTTACCGACCATGTCAGGCATACTCTCGTGAAGCGTCGATTCCGGTGGGGTTACCGCCACCACCGCGGGTCCACGGTGAGCCGTGAGCCGCACCATGACCGGGAGTGTGCACGAGATGACCCAGGCCACGCCGCCGGCCGGCTGGTACGCCGACCCGTCCGGCCAGCACGGCTTCCGTTACTGGGACGGCGCCGGCTGGACCGAACAGGTCCGTGACACCCAGTCGGGGTCACCGGATGGAGCAGCACCTGCGCAGGGCTGGGGAACTCCACAGGGCTACCAAAATGCATCGGTGCAGACCAACCACACGCCGGATCGCATCCAGCGCCAGGTTTCCGAACGCGCCGGCGTGCAGCCCGTTCACGGTGGCGGCGGGACGCTCTTCACCGAATCGGTCCTCGTGGTCAACCAGAAGACCAAACTCATCGAACTGACGAACGAATATGCTGTGTTCGACCAGTCCGGCAACCAGATCGGTTCGGTCGTCGAGGTCGGCCAGAGCGCCCTCAAGAAAGCGATACGGTTCGTCAGCTCGCTCGACCAGTTCTTCACCCACCGGCTCGAGGTGCGCGACAGCGCCGGGGTGGCCCATCTCGTCCTCACTCGACCGGCGAAAATCTTCAAATCACGTGTGATCATCACTCGGCCGGACGGATTCGAGATCGGCCGGATCGTCCAGCAGAACGTCTTCGGAAAGATCCGCTTCGCGTTGGAGGCCGATGGGGCATCCATCGGAATGATCAAGACGGAGAACTGGCGGGCGTGGAATTTCTCGATCGTCGACCACACCGGTAGCGAGATAGCCCGGGTGACGAAAACATGGGAGGGCCTGGCCCGCACCTTGTTCACCACCGCCGACAACTACGTGGTCCAGATCCACCGCCCGCTGACGGATCCGCTGCGCAGCCTGGTGGTCGCCTCCGCGCTCACCATAGACACCGCCCTCAAGCAGGACTCCCGTGGCCTCGGCTGACGCCTCGGCAACAGCTGCGACCGGCACGCCGGGGATCGGACCCGTGGCCGTGCGTGGCCGCGGTGAAGAACATCGCGGTGAAGAATATTTAGACAGTCTCCGGGCCACAAGGCACCATTACTGGCGTGCCCTCTCCCGGCTCCGCGGCACGGTCGCACCGTCCCACCCTGATGCTGCCCGCTCCGCCGCTCACCGTGACAGACCTCGACGAGCTCGCTCTCGACCCCCGCTTCGAGCTCATAGACGGAATGTTCGTGATCCGTCCATGGCCGACGCCGCTGGAAACCCGGGTGACCAAACGCCTGGTCCGGCTGCTCGTCGAGGCCACCCCGTCCGACATGCGCGTCCACACCCGTGATGTCAGCGTCCGGATCGAGCCCCGCAGCGAGGTCGTCCCCGACATCATCGTGGCCGCCGCCGGCGACGACGACCGTCCCCAGCGGATCACCAGCCTGCCACTGCTGATCGTCGAGGTCGCCGAAGTCGGCAACCGCCGCTATGACCGGACGCTCAAGTTCGACCTCTACCGCGACCACGGCGTGCCCAGCTGCTGGCTGGTCGATCCGGACGGCCCACGCATCGACGCCTACAGGCTCGTCGACGGCGCCTACGTACCGGCGGGATCCGCGACCGGGGACGAGGAGCTGACGGTGACCAGCCCGGTGGCCTGCACGATCGTCCCGGCCAGCCTCGTGGATCCTCCACGCCCAGGGTAGTTAATCGGATTCAATCCGTTCATGCTGACCTAAAAGTAACTGTTATGCCGAAAGTGGCGGTTATGTCAGGTTGGGTCCGGTTATGCGGGGTCGGGGATGTCGTCAGCGTCCACGATCGTGTAGACGTATCCCTGCTCGGTGAGGAAGCGCTGGCGGTGTGCGGCATACTCCTGGTCGATCGTGTCCCGGGAGACCACGGTGTAGAAATGCGCTCCCCGGCCGTCCGCCTTCGGACGCAGCACCCGCCCGAGTCGCTGCGCCTCCTCCTGGCGTGACCCGAACGTGCCGCTGACCTGGATGGCGACCCCCGCCTCCGGCAGGTCGATCGACACGTTCGCGACCTTGGAGACGACCAGGGTCCTGATCTGTCCGGTCCGGAACGCCTCGAACAGGCGCTCACGCTCCCGGTTGCGGGTCGACCCCTGGATGACCGGGGCGTCGAGCAGCTCGCCGAGCTGGTCGAGCTGGTCGAGGTAGGCGCCGATGACGAGCACCTGATCGTCGGCGTGCCGCTGCACGAGGCGGCGCACCACCGCCCGCTTGCTGTAGGCGGTGGCGCACATGCGGTACCGCTCCTCGGCCTCGGCAACCGCGTAGGCCATCCGTTCGTCCTCGGTGAGAGTCACCCGCACCTCGGTGCACTCGGCCGGCGCGATCCAGCCCTGAGCCTCGATCTCCCGCCAGGGAGCGTCATACCGCTTGGGGCCGATCAGCGAGAAGACGTCGCCCTCCCGGCCGTCCTCGCGCACCAGGGTCGCGGTCAGGCCGAGCCGGCGGCGGGACTGGATGTCGGCGGTCATCCGGAAGACCGGCGCCGGCAGCAGATGCACCTCGTCATAGACGATCAGACCCCAGTCGCGGGCGCCGAACAGCTCCAGGTGCAGGTACTCACCCTTGCGTCGGGCTGTCATCACCTGGTAGGTGGCGATGGTGACGGGCCGGATCTCCTTACGTTCACCCGAGTACTCACCGATCTCGTCCTCGGTGAGCGACGTGCGCTTGAGCAGCTCCGAACGCCACTGGCGGCCGGCAACGGTGTTGGTGACCAGGATCAGGGTCGTGGCGCGGGCGTGCGCCATGGCGGCAGCCCCGACAATGGTCTTGCCGGCGCCGCTGGGCAGCACCACGACGCCCGAGCCGCCCTCCCAGAAGCCCGCCACCGCGCCCTTCTGGTAGCTGCGCAGCTCCCAGCCGTCCTGGCGCAGTTCGATCGGGTGCGCCTCACCGTCGACGTAACCGGCGAGGTCCTCGGCCGGCCAGCCGATCTTGAGCAGCGCCTGTTTGAGTCGTCCCCGCTCGGACGGGTGCACCGCGACCGAGTCGTCGTCGATGCGCTGCCCGAGCAGCGGCGCGACCTTCTTCGACCGGACGACCTCGGTGAGCACCGCGCGGTCGACGGTCCGCAGCACCAGGCCGTGCACCGGATCGTTCTCCAGCCGCAGTCGGCCGTAGCGGTCCATGGTGTCGGCAATGTCGACGAGCAGCGCGTGGGGGACCGCGTAGCGGGAGAAGCGGACGAGCGCGTCGACGACCTGTTCGGCGTCGTGACCGGCGGCCCGGGCATTCCACAACGCCAACGGGGTGATCCGGTAGGTGTGTACATGCTCGGGTGAACGTTCCAGCTCCGCGAACGGCGCGATCACGGCTCGCGCGTCGCCGGCCAGCGGATGATCGACTTCCAGCAGCAGGGTCTTGTCCGACTGGACGATCAACGGACCGTCGGCCACTTCTCACCGCCCTTCCGAGGTTTCCGAGGCGTCCGAGGGCTTCCAGCACGAAATTTCATAAAGTCGCATCAACCGGAAATGGAGTGCGTCCGCCGATTCTCCCATGTTCGTCGACGGTCTCGACGCAGGCCCGACGACACCCACCGGAGCACCGTCCCGACGACCCGGTCACCAAGGAATCCGATCATCGGGAAATCCGATCATCAGGAAAAGGTGAACCCACCTGCTGTCAGGGCACGTCGGAAACATCCTCCGCGTCGATTGTCTCCAGGGATGCCTGGTCGGGCACTGACATCGACCCGTCGGCGCCGGCAGCGTCCACACCGGCAGGGTCCGCGCTCACCGGCCTGCCGCCGAAGTCGGCCCCGAGACCACCCCTGAAACCGCCCGCGCCACCCATCTCGTAGGGCCAGGCGTAACCGGCGAACTCACCACCCGGGAGCACGTCCTCCACGTCGAGGACGCCGGTCACGCGGTGTAATGCAAACCGCCGGGTCGCCGTGGCGCGCTGGTCCCAGGCCGTAACCCAGCCGCCTTCGACGGTCACCGGACGTATCACCCGGTCGCTGGGCGTCCCCTGCTGGTCGACATAGCCGAGCAGCACCCGGCGACCCGTGCGGGCCGCCCCCTGCAACGTCACCAGGATCAACGGCGCGGATCGCACCATCCCGTCGGCCACCGAACCGATCGC
>NZ_CAAAFO010000157.1:108754-109624 GCF_900634715.1 Candidatus Protofrankia californiensis
TGCCGTACGGGAACCGTCGTCCCCGCGGCGGATCATCCGCACCACACCACGCAGCTGCTCGTTACGGCTGCCCTGCACCTCCGCGGTGCTCGGTCGCGGACGGCCCGGCGTGCGGTATACCTCCGGCCGGCTGAGCACCACACGTCCATCCGGGCCCTCCCCCACCGGGGAGAAACCGGCCGTACGCAGCCCGTCGAGCAACTTGGGCATGGGCAGCGAGGAGACCACTACCGTTGGCGCAACCCGGCGCAGCCCCAGCGCCTGGGTTCGCCGGGACGCGACCACCTCGGACAGGACGACGGTATCGTCACAGCGCAGATACGACGCGGCCGGCCCCGCCCGCAGCCGTCCGTGGCGACGAGCGATGTCGTCCACCAGGTAGTCCAGCGTCTGCGGTACGCCCCCACGGGCCACCCGGGTGAGAAAGTCGCGGATGTCCTCGGCGGTCCGCCCGGCGTCCAGCACCCGCCGCAGGGACGTCTCGGAGAACCGGAAGACCGTTGCCGCACCCGAGGATTCGACATCGGCCATCTGCGCCAGCTCGGCGGCGATCTCCGGCACCAGGGGACCCGGTGCCACGGCGGTGAGGTCGGCCTGCACGAGCAGTTCGCTGACGGGCTCGGGCAGCATCGGGCCCAGTGCCGCCGCCAGCTCGGACCGGCTCACCCCGTCCGCGGCTTCGCCGTGGACCAGCGCCCACCCGGCGGCTGACAGCGTGCCACGGCCGGTGACGCCCAGCAGATCGGCCTCGGCGAAGATCCAGTCGACCATCCGGTCCAGCAACGACCCGCTCCGGCGCGGTACCCGCCAGGCAAGCAGCTCCCGCACCGATGCGGGTGTGGGTGCGAGCCCGCGTGGCGCGGCGGCAAA
>NZ_CAAAFO010000157.1:110205-112348 GCF_900634715.1 Candidatus Protofrankia californiensis
CCGCACCCCGGTCACGCTGCAGGCCGACTCCGACAGCCGTGGCGAGGCGAGCCAGATGGGTGTGCCGATGACCGCTCAGGCATGCGTGCAACGGCCGACCGAGCCCGAGCGGACGCTCGCCCAGCAGGTCACGGGCCATGCCGACGAGCACAACGGCCGAGTCGTCCCCCCACACCAACCCACGTTCACGCAGTGTCGCCAGGGCTGGTAGCACGTCCACGTCCCCGCAGAACGTCGACAGCTGTGCCGCGCTCACCGACGACGGGAGCAGCGTCAACGCCTCACAGACCTCGAGGGTGAAGACGTCGAGCCGCTCGAGCGCGCGGGTGACGCTCACCCGGATCTCCAGACGGGCACCGAGGATGTCGAAGTCTGGCGGGGGCGGTGTGGCCAGATCCGGCCGCAGGGTGAGCAACCGGGTCACAGCGTTGTCCGGCAGGCTGCGCAACCACCCGGCCAGGGTGGTGGGAACGTCAGAGCCGTCCGCCGGTATGGACACCCTCACAACGGTATCCGGCCACGCGGAAGGGCCGACACTCCCTACCGTCCGTTATCGAGATCGAATTCGTCGCTCACCGACACCGGGACCCGGCCCACGCCGACCTGAGCCGTACCAACCTGGTCGAGTACCCAGCCACCGCCGACGTTCCAGCGCAGCACGGCAACGGCTGGATCGAGGTCGTGTTCACGCGGTCGGAGCGCGACGAACGCCCAGTCCGGCGAGCCGGTGGAGATCCTGATGGAGGTCACCTGAAGGCGCCCCTGCGGAACAGCGGCGACCAGGGGACTGGCGAAGATCGCCCGGGCGATGGCGTCGACCTCCTCCGCGGTCGGCTCCCGGCCGGGCTGGGCAGGAGCGGCGCCGGAATCCGCCCCGGCCGGGGTACCGGCCCGGATCCCCGCCGGGGTCGATGGCCCGGAACGGACGTCGTCCGCCCCGGCGGCGTCCCTAACACCACTGAGCGCCGGACGGATGACGCGTGGACGATTGCCGCACGGACGCGTGGAATGTGGACGCACGCGAAGCCTCCTGCCGCGAGTGACAGGTTGTGACGTTACCCAGCCAACATCACGCGAAGTCGTACACGTTGTGACAGAGCGCGACAGACCTGTCGATGCAGATTCACATGTGGGAGCCCCCGAGCGCAAGAGCCAGGAATCAAATTCCTTTCACAAGGACAGGACGCAGAACCAGGCCTATCGTATAGGAACTATTTGGGACCTACGCACCACTTTGCCAACGCTTCTCCCAATCCCGGCAACTTTAAGCCCAAGGAAGCCCTACCGTCCAACACATTTATCAATCGACAAACAAGTCATCGGCCGACGGCTGCGGCGAGCGGAACCTCGATCAGCGGAACCTGGATCAACTTCGATCAACGAAACCTGTCGACGCCCTCGATGAAAAACGTCAGATTATGATCACGGGCCCAGTCGCCGACACGTGACTGCACGCTCGCCGAACTCGGCACCGCAACAGCCCGCCCGATGGAAAATCCGACGACCATAACGACGATCACCATCAGTAGGCTCAGGGCAGTCACGGCCGGACGCGCACGCGAGGTGCGTCGGCGAGCGGAAGCTGAGCCCGACCGGGCATCCTCACCGGAATCGGTGCTGCGGGCCGAACGGGAACCTCCCCCGTCGGACCCACCTTTACCGTCGGGAAGTGCGGAGAACCGATCGGTGGCATTGACGTCGTCCACGGCGGAGACAGCCTCGTCGGAGCCGGTCCACCCGGCCGATGACCCGACAGCAGCCCCGAGCGCGCCAGGAGCATGATCGCGTCGCCTTTGGCCCTCCGATACCCCGGTGACCCCGGCCTCCGGCAGCGCGAGAGGAACATGATCGCGCTGCCTTTGACCCTCTCGAGTCCGGTCGCCGGAAACCGGCCCACGCGCACCGCCTGCGCCCGCCGGCCCGGAAGCCGACCGCACCCGGGCATCGGGCTGCCCGTGCGGTGCGGGCCGGGACGACGCGAGTTGAGAGGCACCGGGTCCGGAGTCGGGGTGGGGGGCTGACGGTCGGGGCTGCGCGGCTGGAGGTGCTCCCGCAACGGTGGACGACCGGGGCGGTCCGGACAACCCGCCTGACTCCGGACCGACGTGGCCAGAGCGGTCTGCCGCTACCGGGCGCCGGAGCG
>NZ_CAAAFO010000157.1:112739-115760 GCF_900634715.1 Candidatus Protofrankia californiensis
ACTGCACACTGTCACGTCCACGTTCCGGGAACGGGTCGAATCCCTGCGTGGGCTCTCCGGTGTAGAACGGCGATCCCGGGGCCGGCCCGGGGTCCGTCCCGGGGCCGGCGCCTGCCGCACGCCCCCGAGCAGCCGGGTCCGCACCACGACCATGCGCGGCCGGGTTCACACCGCGGCTGTGCGCGGTCGACCCCGAGGCCCGGTCGGGAAAACCCCGCTCAGGAGAACGCTGCACAACGGTGGTCGCGTCAAGCGGATCAAGACCACCGAACCCGCGGGCCCCCTGCGGATCTGGGCGGCTGCCGGGACGGGCCTGCGTATGGAGGGGATCGACGGCAGCCGACCCCGGCCCACGATGCGTCGGTGCAAGTGGGCTGGAACCACGCGCCACCGGATGTCCGCCGGCGGCTGGCGCAGGACCGAAACCAGCAGCTTCCCCCGGCGCGTTGCCGACTGGACCGGCCTGCTTCCCCGGCCCGGCCCGCCCCGCGGGGGACGGCCCCGGCCCATGGCTGCCGGGCGCGTGACCGCTGAGTCCGTTAGTGCCGGCAGATGAGCCGTTCCTGGAGGAGCTGCCCGACAGGGTGGCGAAAGCAACTAATCCATTACCTGCGGTAAGCGTCCGTGCCCGACCGAACGTGAGTCGCTCGTCTCCACGGTCCGCCTGACCCGGCCCTACCACACCCGGCCGGGACGGCGGCGAACCGGGCACCGGCCGCTGTGGCGCATCCGCCCCGCGCCGGGGCGAACCCGCCGCCGCGTGCGGCGGCCACGTCTCCTCGTCGTCACCGTCCGCCACCCCACGCGGCTCCCCCCGCGGGTCGCTTCGAGGATCACCTCGTCGGCCGCCCCGGGGGTCGGAGTCTCCTCGGACCACGCGGGCATCCTCCGGTCAGGTTCGCACGGCGGCGGTTGTGCCGATGTCGTCGGAACAGCGATATTAAGCGTATCCGCCATAGGTTTCCGCGGCACAACCCACCCGGATCCTCACGGTCATATCCTGACACTACGTAATCAACCTATAGCCGGATCATCCGGATCATCCGGGTCCTCATCACTAACACAGGAACCTGGGGATCTGGGCCTCCTGGAACCCGCCGGACCGGCTTCGCAATACGGCGACCCACGCATCGCCTCACGCACCGGACCACAGCGCACCGGACCACAGCGCATGGGACAGTCAGAGCTTCGGACGATGACGCTCGAGGATAGCTGTGAGGTCCAGCCCCGCCGGAAGGGTTCCGAACGCGTATCCTCCACCGCCTTCCAGGCGCGAGGCACAGAACGCGTCCGCCACCGCCGGAGTGCTGTAGCGGACCAGCAACGCGGCCTGCAGCACGAGCGCCATCCGCTCGACGAGCCGGCGGGCACCGTATTCGTCGACCGCCGCGAGCTCACGGCGCAGGCTGCGGGCAGCCTCGTCCAGCCGGCGGTCGCTGCCCGCGACAGCGTCGATCTCGTCGTCGAACGCCTCGACACACCCGGGCTCACGACCCATCGCCCGCAGGACGTCCAGAGCGTTGATGTTTCCCGTGCCCTCCCAGATCGAGTTGAGCGGAGCCTCCCGATAAGCGCGGGGCATTCCCGACTCCTCGACGTAGCCGTTTCCACCCAGGCACTCCAGGGCCTCGGCCAGGTGCGAGGGGCCGCGCTTGCACACGTGGAACTTCGCCACGGCAGTACCGAAACGCCTGATCGCCCGCTCCGAGTCGGCCGGGGCAGCGCCACCGGTGGATGCACTGCCGGTGGATGCGCCCCCGGCGGGGCGCGCCGGCCTGGAGTCGAGGGTCGCCGCCAGCCGTATTCCGAGCACCAGGGCGGCCTCGGCCTCCACCGCCAGGTCCGCCAGCACGTTGCGGGCCAGCGGAGCGTCGAGGACATACCGGCCGAAGGCGCGCCGGTGGGCGGCGTGGTGCAGCGCCTGGGCCACGCCGAAGCGCATCAGCGCGGCCGTCCCCAGCACGCAGTCGAGCCGGGTCAGCGCGACCATCTCCACGATCGTGGCAACCCCGCGTCCCTCCTCGCCGAGCAGCCAGCCGGTCGTGCCGGCGAACTCGACCTCCGACGACGCGTTCGACCGGTTGCCCAGCTTGTCCTTGAGCCGCTGCAGCCTGAAGACGTTGCGGGTCCCGTCGGGCAGCACCCTGGGAACGACGAAACACGACAACCCGCCAGGAGCCTGCGCCAGCACGCAGAACACGTCGTTCATGGGCGCCGAACAGAACCACTTGTGCCCGGTGATGGCATACGTACCGTCGTCGCCGCTCCGGCGGACGGCGCGGGTCAGGTTCGCGCGGACGTCGGACCCGCCCTGCTTCTCCGTCATCGCCATACCGGCGAGCACACCGGCCTTGGCCGCGGACGGGCGCAGCCCCGGATCGTAGTGCGGGGCGGTCAGCAGCGGCTCCCACCGCGCGGCGAGATCCGGGTCAACCCGCAACGCGGGAACGGCCGCGTAGGTCATCGAGATCGGGCAGGTGTGCCCGGCGTCCACCTGGGACCAGATCATCATGGCGGCGGCGCGGGCCACGTGTGCTCCGGGTATCGGGTTACGCCACGGACCGCCAGCGATACCGCTGCGTACCGCGACCGTCATCAACTCGTGGTAGGCGGGATGGAACCGGACCTCGTCCACTCGGTAGCCGTAACGGTCATGGGTGTGCAGCTCGGGCGGGTAGAGGTTGGCCGCCTCACCCCATTCCCGGGCCCGGGCCGAGCCGGCGAGGCGTCCCAGGGCCGACAGCTCGTCCACAGCCCACCCCGCACCGTGGCGGTGCACCGCCTCGACGAGAGCCGTGTCCGTGGTGAAGGCGTCGTAGCCGACGAGCGGCGGAACCTGGTTGACGACCTCGTGAGTGGACAGGACGTCACGGCTGGTCGGTACCGCGTGATTCGCTGGTACTCCGTAAGCCGCCGGTACGTGGATATCCGACATCCCAACCTCCCCGGCCGAACGCCCGGTGCCTCCTGCGGCACCGGTGCCGCAGTTGCAGCATCGTCGTATCGGTGGAGGATGTCTGC
>NZ_CAAAFO010000157.1:115906-117153 GCF_900634715.1 Candidatus Protofrankia californiensis
GCACGGTGTGGCGCGGGCGGCTGCTCCCCGCCGTCCCGCTCCTCCCTCCGGTCGAGGCGCCACCTCCGGTCGAGGTGTCGCGGGCGCGGGGGACCGGGCGGGGTGGAAGACCCAGGCTCGCATCAGCACGAATCGCACCACCGTGGCCAGCGCGCCGCTGAACAGCACGGTCATGATCTCGACAAGGACCCCGGACGACGACCAGAGCGCATGCAGCAGTCCGAGCCCGGCGGAGGACACCGCAAGCCCCAGCACGAACACGGCCCCGGACTCGGCGAACTGGCGTAGCGCCCCCTCGCTTCCCACCTGCCCGAACGTCAGGCGCCGGTTGGCCCAGGTGTTGCCCACGGCCGTGACGAACAGCGCGACGAAGTTGGCCGCGAAGGACGACGTCCCGCCCTGACGGAGCAGCGCGTAGGCGACGACGTACGCAAGGGTCGAACACACCCCGATCGCCGCGAACGTCCCGAGCTGGCGGCCCATGTCGCGAGGCAGTCGCGCGGCACGGACCTGTGGTGGCAGGTCCACCCCGGCCCGTCCGGCGATGATGCGGTGAGCGACCCGGATCATTCCGCGGATGTCCTCCATCGCGGTTGCCACGACGTCGACCCGCGAGTCCGGGTCGTCGGCCCAGTCGACCGGCACCTCGTGGATGCGTAGGCCGTTGCGTTCGGCCAGCAGCAGCAGTTCGGTGTCGAAGAACCAGTGGTCGTTCTCGACGGCGGGCAGCAGCGCACGGGCCACGTCCGCCCGTACGGCCTTGAACCCGCACTGGGCGTCCCGGAAGGAGGTGTGGAAGGCCACTCTCAGCATCGAGTTGTAGCAGCGCGAAATGATCTCCCGTTTCGGCCCCCGGACGACCCGGGAACCGCGGACGAGCCGGGATCCGATCGCGACGTCCGAATGGCCCGACAGCAGGGGCGCGACCAGGGGCAGGAACGCCTCAAGGCCGCTGGAGAGATCGACGTCCATGTACGCCACGACGTCGGCGTCCGAGGACGACCAGACCGCCCGCAGGGCCCGACCGCGGCCCTTGGCCTCCAGCCGCGTCATGCGTACCCGGTCCAGCTCGTCGACCAGGCGCCGGGCGACGATCGGGGTGGCGTCGGTGCTGGCGTTGTCGGCGATCGTGATACGCCAGCCGAAGGGGAAGCGACGAGTCAGGTAGTCGTGCAGCCGCCGGATACTGCCGTCGAGGGCCTCCTGCTCGTTGTAGACCGGGACGACCACCTCGACGAGAGGCTGCT
>NZ_CAAAFO010000157.1:117525-119034 GCF_900634715.1 Candidatus Protofrankia californiensis
AGCAGCCGGCGGCCGCGTCCTGACCGTCGGGTCCGCCCGGGGCCTGCAACGGGATCGTCCGCGGACCGTCGGGCTCGAATCCGGGTAACGGTCGGGACGTCTCGCCGTCGGCGTCGACGTCCGCCGGCCCGGATTCGACGAGGATGCTCGTGCGCGCAGGTTCGTCGGGCTCCGGCAGGCCGGGCGCGCGGGTGACAGATTGCGCGCCTGTGATAGACACCGCACGGTCATGGGACTCGCTGCGCGCGGATACCGCACCAAGCGATCCGGACGGAGACGGGCCGGCGGGACGGTCGTCCCCAAAACGTTTCGGCAGCTTCACGGTTCAACAGTCGACGACCGCGGTGAGAACGGCCTGAACCGCGCCTGAGAAGCTACTGAGTGGCCGTCGCGGGAGGCCGGGATTCGTGTCGCGACGGCGGAGGCGGGGTGGGAGGCGGTGCGAGGGGCCCGTTGTAATACCCGCTGTGGTAAAAGCCCCGTTGTGGTAAGAGCCCGTCGGTGGTGATGAGGCCTGTTGCGGGAGGCCCTCGTGAAGGTGCAGGACGCCCTTGTGAAGGCACCTCGTGGGAGGTCGCAGGTGGATGCCCGAGGCGGGGTGGACGCGTCTGCCGGCGCGACGCGGCACCTCGTACCTTGACGCGGCACCTCGTACCTTGACGTCGCCGCCATCGCCCATCTGTCACCCGGCGAGGGCGTTGACCAGTACTACCAGCTCAGGCTGTGCCGGGCTGCGGACACTGTCCGGCGTCGTGTCTCAGCCGACTGTTGTCTGTACTTCAGTATTCACTCAGCTTGTGAGGGGAAGGTTCGTACCATGAGCACGCGGCCCCCCTTCGCCACCTTCGCGGACGGATCATCTTTGAACGCGCACGCACCCGACGACGACATCGACGGCGTCGCGACCGGCCGGGACGGTTCAGACTGGGCGGTACCGGATGCCGACCCCTACCCCGTCGCCAACGCTCAGCCGACTCAGGCTGCCGCCGGCGGCGGCCCGCTACCGGGCGGTCCGGGATCCGACGGACCGACCCCACCGAGGCCTACGACGCCCTACGTATCCACTGGTACGGGCCTGGCTCCCGCCGACCCCGGCGGCTCGCCATGGCAGAGACCGGCCGGCCCGCCGGCAGCGACACCGGCATCGTTCTCCGCGGCCTCGTCGTCCGGAAACAGTCCGTTCGATCCCGACCGGACCTCGAGCGGACCCCAGCCCTATTCCGGTGGTCCCGGTGAGGCATCCGGCCGGATCTGGTGGGGCACGCCGTGGAACGCACCGGAGGCGGGTGTCCCAACCGCGTCCGGGAGCACGTCCGGCAGCGGCCGGGGAGCGTCCCCGGCCCCCGACCCGACCCGACCCAGCGGTCCGGGATACCCCGGCGGACCGCTCGGCGCGGGGAACCCGTTCTACGGGCCACCCGCGCCACCGATCGGCCCGTACCACGGCCCCACGCAGACTGCCGGACCGTCGATGCCACCACCGCACCGTCGCAGGCTGGTCGCCGCCGC
>NZ_CAAAFO010000157.1:119652-126017 GCF_900634715.1 Candidatus Protofrankia californiensis
GCGGCGGCGTGGGGGCTCTCGTAGCCGGCAACGACAACAGCAGTCAGACCGTGGTGTCCTCAGGCGGGCTGCTGCGCAACAGCGGTGGCTCAGGCGGCACGTCGCCGGCCGCGTCCGACACGGTGTCGGCCGCCGCGCAGGCCATCCTCCCCAGCGTGGTCACGATCTCCGTCTCGTCCAGGAGCGAGGCGAGCACCGGCTCCGGTGTGATCGTCCGCCAGGACGGCTACATCCTCACCAACAACCACGTGGTGTCCGACGCCTCGCAAGGCGGCTCGCTGAAGGTGACCGCGCAGGACGGCAAGAACTACGACGCAAGGATCGTCGGTACCGATCCGAGTTCCGACCTCGCGGTCATCAAAATCGACGCGAACGGCCTGAAGCCGGCGACTTTCGGCAACTCCGACACGGTCACAGTAGGTGAACTGGTGATTGCGGTCGGCAGCCCCCTCGGTCTGAGCGGCACCGTGACCTCGGGCATCGTCAGTGCTGTGCACCGGCCGGTGCGGACCGGCGATGCCAACGTCCAGGACAACAACGCGGTTCTGGACGCCATCCAGACCGACGCTCCGATCAACCCTGGCAACTCGGGCGGCCCGCTGGTCAACAGCAAGGGTGAGCTGATCGGCATCAACTCGGCGATCGCCACCGTGAGCTCGAGCGGCGGTGGTTTCGGCAACCAGCAACAGCAGTCCGGCAACATCGGCGTCGGGTTCGCGATCCCGGCCAACTACGCCCAGTCCATCACCGAAGAGCTGATCACCGGAGGTGCCGCGAAGCATCCGTACCTCGGCGTCAGCGCGTCGACCGCGGGAGCGAGCCAGTCCGATCCGACGGGTGAGGGGACCGGTGCCGTCATCGGGAACCTGGTCGGAAACGGGCCGGCGCAGCAGGCCGGGCTCCAGCCGGGCGATGTCATCACCAAGCTGGGAGACCGCCGGATCACCAACGTGGACGGCCTCATCGCCGCCGTGCGCTCATACGATATCGGCAGCAAGGTGACGATCACCTATACCCGCAACGGTCAGACGCTGACCACCGAGGTAACCCTCGCTCAACAACCGTCCTGACCATTCGGTGTCCTGATCATTCGACCAGGGCTCGTCCTTCGGGACCCGGGGACGTGGATCCGCAGCCGTCTTCCGCGCCGTTGTTCCCGCCACCGTCCCGGTTCGTCAGTGGCGGGGACGGTGGCCACGGCCCTGTCGGGGGTCGTTCGAAGTCCGGCATGTGACAACAAAGTTTTCCGGAGATTCCCCATGACATGACCAGGACGTTCTACCGTAACTGGTGATGGTGGTGTCACTCCGTCTGCATCAGGGCGCGGCTGCGACGGAAGCCGCCAATGGGGGATCCGGGAGAGTGCACTGATGGATGGCGGTATCAGCCGCACCGCCTTCGACGGTGCGGCCCCTGCAGGCACACCTCCCACTCATCCCATTACCTTCAGTAATCAAATGCGATCAAGAAGTCCTGAAATCGACGTCGATGCCGAGATCGACGCCGACATCGTCATGCGGATCCGCCACGGCCAGCGGGAGGCATTCGACGATCTCTACGACCGGTACGCCGACGACGTCTTCTCCGTGTGCCTGTTGATCCTCGGCGAGCCGACGGTCGCGCACGCCGCCGCGGGCACGGCGTTCGCCCTCGTCGCCCGCAGCCGCCTGAGTCCGCTCAGTGACCCCACGCGGCTGCATTCATGGCTGCTGGAGCTGGCCCGCGGCAGCTCGCTGGCATGGTCAGGCTCACCGCAGGTACAGGCAGCCCCGGTACCGCACGGTGTCACTCCGCAGGAAATGCTCGCTGCGACACCAATGATGGCAGCGCCGACCACCCTGCGGGAGGGGCTTTCGCGCACCTTCGACCGGGCCGCCGCGGCCGCTGCTGCCGCCACCGCCCGTAACGGCGCATCCGGCCCGGGCCGTCCGCCGGCCGACGCCGGGACGGCGGACGGCAACAGGACCCTGGTCGTGGGCACGGTGGCGAGCAGGGATGCGCGACCCGGCCAGCCGGACGTGCCCACGGTCATGCCACTCGTCCGTGGGCGCCCTGGCGGAGGGATCCCGTCCGGATCGCAACGCTGGCGCAACCGTTCGATCGCGACGGCTGTCGGGTCACTGGTCATCGCCGCGATCGGTGTCGCCGTCACGATCAACTGGCCTACCGCCGCATCCGACACCAGCGCCCACCACCCCGGCACCGTGGTGATCACACCGGGTTCGTCCGGGGAGCCCGAAACGTCCCCCGTGGGCCCCTCACCCGTATCCGGATCGTCGACCACGATCGACTCCACGGTTGCCGGTGGATCCACCCAGCAGTCGTCCACCCAGCGCAACGAGCCGGCCATGTCCGGCCTCGGGCTCCCGGACGAGGTGGCACTGGTGTCATCCCAACTCTCCCTCGTCGAGATGGTCCCCCCGGGCGACGCGGTCAACTCGCCCGCCCCGCCGGTACATGCCTCACCGGGAACGACCACGACGCCACCCCAGCCAGTGGTGACGACGACCCCGCCCGAACAACCGGCGCCCACGGCGACCGGCGGACCCACCGCATCCACGACACCTTCCGTGCCTTCCGACAGCCCCGGAACACAGCCACCGGCAGGCAGCCCACCCACCCCGGGCGGAACGTCCACGACGAATCCGTCGATCAGTACCACGAGTGCGAACGCTCCGGCCCCGGGCACCACGAAGGACGAGGGGGCGCCGTCGGCGAAGCTCACAACCGTCAGCGGCTCCCTGAGATCGCTCTGACCAACCAGGATCCGGCCAGTACGCGACTACTCCGCTCCGATCCGATCCGCCAAGGCACCGGTGAGCTACTCACACATCCTGTCCCGGCTGTTTCGCTCAGGAAAGTGAGTACGAAAACGGCTGCTATACGACCATCTATAGCGACCCGTCTATTCCCTCAGTTTCATGATTCGACGATGCTTGATCATGAATTCCCTAGCGGACCTGGTAGAACAGGGTGGTCACGTACTGGTCGAAGTCGTTGACACGTAGCGTCAGCCGTAGCTGCCAGGTACCTGGTAGTGGGACCTGCATGTCTTCGCTGATCACATGACCGGGCGCCACCCGGGTGAGCGGTACCGGCAACGGCCCGACACCGGCATCCGGAAGCGACAGCGCAGCCGATGCATCCGCAAGCGGCTGCGCCTTCCCCGCGGGGTCGAAGACATAGACGTGCAGTGTCTGCGGCCCGCGCCTGGTGGGAGCGATGTCCACCTGGACGGTGAGCGGCCCGGCGAAGACCGTGCCGGAGAACGGGGGCACGTACGACGTCCGTGCCGGGACGGAGTTGACCAGTGCCGCCGTCAACCCGAGCACCACGGCGGCGATTCCCGCCTCGAACGCGACCCTCCGGCGCAGACGTGCCAGCGCACCCTCGCTGACGCGGGGACGTGGGAGAAGGTTCGGCGAGGACGCCTCCCCCGACGGGCCGCTGGCAGCACGATCATGCTTTTTTCGCGCTGCCAGCGGCCCGAATTCTCGGCTTGTCAGCGGACCGAAGGCGGCACGATCATGATTCGCCTGCGCCCGGGATCCCCGCTGGATCGGCAGGGCTGATCCGGTGGGTTCGGAAGACCCGGGTACCCGACCCGCCGCACGGGTGGCCACGCCCACGGCCGTGGTCCCCCGCGTGTCCCCGGCCGTATCCTCGGCTGCCTCCGAGTGACCCGCCGCCAGCGCGGTGGGGGCCGGCCGGTGGTGGCGCGCAACCCATTTGTGCCCCAACCAGCCGAATCCGAGCATCATCGCCACGAACCAGAGCTTCACCAGCAGCAGACGGCCGTAGGTGGTGGCATCCAGCGCCGGGAGCGAGCCAACCTCCCGCCATGTCTGGTAAACACCGGTCAGGACGATCACGGCGATGGCCATCATTGCAATGCGTGACCATCTCGGCAGGACCTCGGCGAGCTCGTCGGCCCGGGCAGCCGACACCTCGATGCCGTCGGGAGGCTGCCGGCCGTCCGCCGGACCGCGCCGGGAGGTGGAACGCAGAAAGATCACGAGAACCGCGAGGCCGCCGACCCAGGCGGCAACGCCCAGCAGGTGCAGGGTCAGACTGGCGGTTGCCAGCCACGCGTCGTCACCGACGCCCGCGTGCCCGGCCGCGCTCTGGGTCACGGCGGCGACAAGGGCGAGGCCCGCGAGCTCCAGCAGGGAACGCCGGTGACCCGCCGTGATCGTGCGCAGCAGCGGTACCGCGAGCAGCAGCGCGAGGATGCGCAGCAGCACCAGATGCCCGTACCTGCCGTGCAAGGTGGTCGACAACGGATCCCACCGGGCGAGAGCGGACAACCCCTGACCCCCGCCGTACGGTCCCTGCAGCAGCAACAGCGCAACGGACGCACCGAGGGTGACGCCCCACCCCGTCCACAACAGGCGCCGCGGACCGGGCAGGCCGACTCCGGCCGGCCACAGCGCCAGCAGGAAAAAGCCCGCCCCCACCAGGACCGCGAGCCCGGCGAAAGCGGCGAAGCGGGCCACACCGGCCAGGACGCCCACAACCGCCGAACCACGGGCACCCGTGGACACCGACGCGGCCGCCGCTGCGTCCGGCGCCACCCCGACCCCGAAGAAGAAACCGCCGGAGACCGGATGGCTGTCCGCGGAGACGGCATGCCAGCTGACCACGTAGGTCCCGTTGCCAAGCCCGGGACGCAATCCCACCACGGCTTCATTGCCGGTCTGCCCGTGCCGCGCGGCACCGTCGTCCACCCGCTGACCGGACGAGGAGATGACCGTTATCGAGCCGGCGTTCACCGTGACGGACTCGCTGAAGGTCAGCACAACCCGCGACGGCGGGGTCGCCCGGGTCGCACCCCCGGCCGGATCGCTGCGTTCGAGCACGGCATGCGCGGACGCCGGGGCAGCCGTTACGACCACGGCCACGAGCATGGCCGCGAACAGGAAGCCGACGCGCCGTGCACTGTGAATCCAGTGCCACACGGCGTCAGCCCACGGCGGCACAGTGTCAATCCGGAGCCGAACCACCGGCCCAGTGTCCACCTCGCTGCCCGCGGACGGCGACAACGCCGGGCTCCGCTCCGCGCCCGGCCACCGCTTCCCAGGACTTCCCGAGGCCTCACCGGGCTATGCTTTCCGAGATCTCCGGATGGCTTTCCGAGACCTCCGGACGCGGGAAAAATCACGATCGCGCTCTTCAGCCGGCTAAACTCCGCGCCCATGAAGACTCCGCGCCCATGAAGACTCCGTGAACGTCGCTGCTGGGGGGCCGTCCGACCGGGGCCGGTCAACCCGCGTGCTCCGGCGCACGCTCATGCTCCTCGGTGCCCTGGTCTGCTGGCTCGTCTTCCCGGCCGGGCCCGCGCAGGCGCATTCCGTCAGTGGTGCCTCGTCCACGAACTTCCACACGACCGTGACCGGCATGAACCCCGCGGTGGACGATGTCAGCCTCGTGCCCGTGGAAAACGGCAGCCGGGTGAAGCTGACCGTCACCGGCAACCACACGGTCATCGTCAAGGGGTACAACGACGAGCCCTATCTGCGGGTGGATTCCGCCGGCGTCTGGCAGAACACGCTGTCGTCCGCCACGTATCTCAACCGCGGTCGGTACGGACCGCAGGGTCCGTCCCCGGCCGGCGACGCCAGGAACGACAGTGGCAGGGACGACAAGGCGGCGCCGCGCTGGGAGAAGATCGCCGACGGCCGGACCGCTGTCTGGCACGACCACCGCACCCACTGGATGGGCACGCAGGATCCACCGGTCGTACGAGCCGCACCCGCCCGCTTCCACCAGATCTACGCCTGGACGATCCCCCTGACCGTGGACGATCGGGTGGTCCTCACCACCGGCACCCTCGACTGGGTTCCGGGGCCGTCCCCGGTGCCGTGGCTCGCCCTCGGGGTGGTGGTCGCCGCCGGCGTCGCGGCCAGCGGACTCCACCAGCGCCGAGGTGTCGCGCTGGCCGCGGCCGTCACGGCAATCGTCGGGGTGGACGTCACCCACTCGACCCTCGTCGCCTTCTCCCGAGTCGAGGGCCGGCTGTCGGGGTTCGTCTACGGCAACATCGTCGAGATGGTCGCCTGGATCCTCGGGTTGGCCGCGGCCGTCCTGCTGGTGCGGCGCTCGACCGCCGGCCCTTACCTCGCCGGGACCGCCGGCTTCGTCATCGCCATGGTCGGCGGTTTCGGCGACCTGGGCGTGCTGTACCGGGCCAGCGCCCCGATCGCCGGGCCGATGGACCTTGCCCGGACGCTGACCGCGATCACCATCGGCATCGGCTTCGGCCTGCTCGGCGCCACGGCGCTGGTGTCCCGCCGGCGCGGATCGCGCAAGCGGACCGATCCGGGACAGAACGGTCCGGATCGGACCGACCCGAAGCAGACCGACCC
>NZ_CAAAFO010000157.1:126394-127946 GCF_900634715.1 Candidatus Protofrankia californiensis
GGGGTCGGTCTGACCCAGATCGCCCTGCACGCCACATTCGCGATCATGTCGCACAACGCGCTCACGTCGCACAGTGCGGACATGGCACCCGCGGCGGTACTCCACGACGGCGTCGCGATGACCGCCGTGCACGCCGTGGCGGCCGGGCTTGTCGCCAGCATGCTCCGCCGAGCCGAGAAGGGGCTGTGGACCACGACCGTCCTGCGCTCGGCGGTCGTCCGGTTCCGGATGCTTTCCCGCTGCGCCGGCCTGCTGTTCCAGGCCGCCCGCAGGTTCGCCGCCATGCTGAGCGTCCTGCTCACGATCGGACCGGACGCTGTCCGCGCCGCCGGCATGCCCGGCAGGTGTCCACCCGCCGCGTCCACACCGTCGGCGTCCATGGGCGGACGCCTGTTCGTCCGCGCCGGCAGGCGGCGCGGGCCGCCGTCCGTCCGTACGGCCACCGCCGGCTGAACCCACTTGCGGGTCCGGCCGGAACCGGCCTGCCGCCACGCGTTTCCATCCGCCCCGCGCCACCCTGCCTCGCCTCCGGACAACGTCACCTCCGGACAACGTCCGCCGTCGGATCGGCCAGCTCGGTGAGCACCTGCTCGGCGTGCGCCCCGCATCCGGACGTCCGCCGTCGGATCCGGCGGCGGCGAGCGTGCCCCGGACTCCTCCGGTGTCGGCGTGCCGCTGCCGTCCACCGGTCGGGCCCGCCGGTCGGGCCCGCCGCTTACGCCGGTGGGGTGTGCGCGTGTCCGGGTCAACGCTTCGTACGCACGTATCCCCGCAGCCTCCTCCGGCGGCGTGAAAAAGCATGACTGTGTCGTCGGCAGGAGGCAGGTTTCCCGAGAGGATCAGTATGTCCCGCACCACCCGTGGCATAGCCGTGCTCGGCGCCGCCCTCACCGGTGTGATCGCCTTTGCGCTGCCGGCGTCCGCACATGTCACCGTGCAGCCGAAATCAGCCACTGCCGGCAGCTACACCACTGTGTCGTTCAAGGTTCCGACCGAACGGGACGACGCGTCCACGACCAAGCTGGAGGTGCAGTTCCCGGCCGACACCCCAATCAGCTCGGTGTCGATCGAGCCGCACCCGGGCTGGAGCTACGAGGTTGCGAAGACCAAGTTGGCCCAACCGATCAAGAGCGACGACGGATCCATCTCCGAGGTGATCGCTCAGATCACCTGGATCGCGTCCTCCACTGACACGGCGATCAAGCCGGGCGAGTTCGCCGTGTTCAACGTCTCGGCCGGACCGCTGCCCGACAAGGCAGGCACGCTCGCGTTCAAGACCCTGCAGACCTACAGCAACGGCGAGGTCGTGCGCTGGATCGACGTGGCGCAGCCGGGTCAGAACCAACCCGAGCACCCGGCACCGGTGCTGACCCTCACCGCGGCAGGCTCCGACAACACGGCTTCGCATGGTGCCTCGGCGGCCGGCGCATCCCCTGGCACGTCCCCCACAGCCGGCACCGCCGCCCTGATCAACACAGCGTCGAACAGCACGGACAACTCCGACGATACGGCCCGTGGACTGGGCATCGCGGGCCTGGTCGTCGGTCTGATC
>NZ_CAAAFO010000157.1:128065-129856 GCF_900634715.1 Candidatus Protofrankia californiensis
GGTACCCCCTGACCGTCGTCGCAGGTACTCGTCCCGGCCGGTAGCGTCGAGAGCATGGCGCGGATCACCCACCTGTACCGGTATCCGATCAAGGGTCTGTCGGCCGAACCACTGGACGCGGTGACGCTGTCCGCGGGCGAAGGCGTCCCTATGGACCGTGTGTACGCGCTGGCAAGGCCCGAGACCGTTTTCGACGATGCGCATCCACAGCCGTTGCCGAAGACCCGCTTCCTGATGCTCGCGAAGGACGAGGAGCTGGCACGCGTGGTGAGCCGGTACGACGTCGCCAGCGGACTGCTCACCCTCGAGCACCCCGCTGGGAGGCTGATCGCCGACCTGGGCAGCGCGCAGGACCGGGCGGCTGTGGAGGACTACTTCGCGACATTGCTCGCGGACACGCTGGAGGGAGACCGGCCACGGCTGGTGACCGGGTCCGACGGCCACCGGTTCACCGACGTCGCTGTCGTCTCCACTGAGATGATGCGGGCCGTCTCGATTATCAACATGGCGTCCGTTCGTGATCTCCAGGAGCGTCTGGGAACGCACGTCCACCACCTGCGGTTCCGGGCCAACATCTATGTGGACGATGTCGACGCCTGGTCGGAACTGGACTGGGTGGGACGTGAGATCCACCTCGGGAAGGTGCGCGCCGAGGTGCTCGTGCCCACCGCCAGGTGCGCCGCGACCACTGTCAACCCGCGGACGGGGGAGCGTGACATCAGGATTCCGAAGGAGCTGCAAGCCCACTACGGACACATCAACTGCGGGGTGTACGTCGCCATCCGGTCCGACGGCATGATCAGAACTGGAGATTCTGTTACTTTGGGCGACATGTAAACCGACGTACAGTCACAAAACAGTTTCTAGTGATCTACAAAGGTCGGACGAGCGAACTGCGGTCCCCGCAACAACAGACACCCCCATGCCGCACCGCCGGCAGGGACACGGCATGCCCCTGTATGCCCTTGATGAATAGACACACCCGCATGCACTGCTGAAGATCCATCCGGGACGCTTTAGGCTTCTGGTCCTGTGAGCCCCGTCCTCGCGTCAAGCCGAGCCGGGAACTTCGTCCGCGCGCTGCTGACCATCCTGGTGATGGCACTGCTGTTCCGCGAGATATACCTGTTGTGGTTCTTCCACACCGCCGCGTGGACGAGCAGACCAAAGGAGATCCGCTGGTGTGGGTCGTGGTATCAGCGGATCAACGATCGCGACCGGACCCTGGCGGAGGCCCGCGCAATCGTCGGCGGCTCCCTCGTCCAGGTATCCCGTCTGCCCGTGTGGAAGCCGATCGTCGCCTACAAACCGTCCGATGACTGTCCGTCATACATCTTCGGCAAAGTCGGCGATGACGACTTCACCACCTATCTGATCAGCGGGGACTAGCCCCCAGCCGGGAACCGGCTATGGTCGCCGGGTCCACCCCCTGCTGAGGCTGCTGCAGAACGTGTACCCGGGCGTGAATCGAGTTGCGCTGCTGCAACGCGGCACGAACGGCCCGATGCAGCCCATCCTCCAGGTAGAGCGTGTTGTCCCAGTCGACGACGTGGGGAAACAGATCTCCGTAGAAGGTCGAGTCCTCGTCGAGCAGGACGTCCAGCGCGAGCACCCGCTTGGTTGTGACCAGTTGGTCCAACCTGACCTGGCGCGGCGGAATCGCCGCCCACTCCCGCTGGCTCAACCCGTGGTCGGGATACGGGCGACCATCACCCACCCACTTGAAGATCACCCAGCACCTCCTCGCCGAGGCCGCAACGTCGCGGAACACCTGACGGCCAACTGACCAAA
>NZ_CAAAFO010000157.1:130523-133492 GCF_900634715.1 Candidatus Protofrankia californiensis
TGCCAGCGACCCGCATCGCGGGCATCATCCGCGCGCATCCGTCGCCTCTATGACGCTTTCAGCAGATTTGTCAACGTGACCAGCATGACCTGATGTGATCTTTCGTGATCCGATGTCGCTCCATTGCGTGCGAACTGAAGATTAATTAGGTTAGCCTTACTTAAGAGCAGGTAACCATACCTTAGCGGAGGGTATCGTGACGACACCAACACCGGTCGAGGAAGCAACGCCCAACCGGGCCCGCACCGTGATCGCCGGAGCCCGCCACGCCCTGCTGACGCTGCCGTACGAACACGTCTGCGGCCGAGTCGGTCTACTCGACGACGGGGGTGAACCAGTACTGCTCGCCACGGCCAGCAGCCCACCTGCGCACGCGGCCGGCAGCTACCCGACAGCGCGGGTCGACATCCATGGATCACAGGGCGAGCGCCTCGTCCTGTCCGGTTCCCTGCGCGTCGTTCCCGGCCCGACGGCGGACGTCATCGCGCGGCTGGCCGGCCCGGGTTGCCCGGCGCCGCGTCCGCCCATCGGCCCGTCCGGGCAGGAGCAGGATCTCGTCGCGATCGCGATGGTCGTCGCCGAAGTCGTCCTTTACATGCTCACCCCCACGGATCCCGGCACCGCGGCAACCCGAACGTCGACGGATCGTGGTGACCCGAGGTCGACCGGCCTCCCCGGGACGCCGCCGGAGGCAACCACCGCGCCCACGACAAAGGGCAGCCAGCGGACACCGCAGGCCGGACGTGGACGCGACCACGTGCGCACACGGACCACCGAGAGTTCCGGGACCCGCATCGACCTGGTCGCCTACGCCCTGGCCGAGCCGGACCTCATAGCGGCCTACGCACCCGACCTGGTGACACATCTCAACACGGTCCACGCCGAACAGATCCGCCGACTCGCCGAGTACGCGGTCGCCGTCGATCCCGACCAGGGCGACGGTACGTGGCGGTCACCCGGTCCCAGACCTGCGAGGATAGTGCGGTCAGCCCGCGCACAGGAACTCGCCGGCACACAGATCACCCGACTCGATCACCGCGGCCTGGACATGTGGCGGATAGGACCCTCCGGAGCCGAGGAAATCCACCTCCCGTTCCGGGCACCACTGCGCGAGCCACGCGCGCTCGGCAGGGAAATCCGCTGGCTGCTCGGGCTCGTCTGAACCCTGCGCAGGACGGCTCGGCCGCTTCCGGCGGGCCGTCCCGCGCAGGGCGGTTGCCCGCACGGTTCCCACAGGCCAACAGTTACCCACAGGTCAGTTGTCCACAGATCATCCGCAGGTCGATCGGCTACAGGTCGGTTGTCCACAAACCTGGCCACCGAAGGGCCCCGGGCCCGGATCTGTCCGCATAATCGGGATCGCGTACCGTCGTCGCACACATGCGGGAGGTCCGGATGCTCCACCGGATGAGAACCCGGCTGACGCCGGTCACCACCCTCACCATTCTGATCGGCGTAATCACCCTGTTCGTCATGGGCTGCTCCGGCTCGCATGACACACCTGCCCCCGGTGACCGGTCTACGGCCCCCGGGCCCGCCAGCACGGCACAGGCGAACCGGACGGTTGCCGTAGACGTCCCCGCAGCCAGCCGGACGACCGGTTTCCGCGCGCCTGGCAGCGCACCGGGGACCATCGACGTCGGCTTCGTCGACCTGAAGGTGGACGGACGCCTCACCACTCTCACCGTGGTGTGGACACCGAAATACACCGACGCCCCGCGGGACAAGGAGATCTCGGTCTTCGACATGTTCGGGGCGCACAGCCCGGCGGTCGCCCTCGTCGACAGCGTCAACCTGAAGCGCTATGTCGTCGTCCAGGACAGCCGCAACATCGAACTCGGCGCGAGCGGTCCCAGGACGAAGACCGTCAACAACACCCCGGTCAGCGCCTCGTACACCTTTGCCGCTCCGCCTGCGGACGTACGGACACTCGACGTCTACGCCGACGACCGGCTGCTGTTCGACGACGTCCCGGTCGGCCGGTGATCCCCGTGGGGACCCTCATCCGTGGCGTCACCGTACGGCCTGGTCCCGCCCTGACGGGTCTCGGCGTGGCCGTCCTGACTGTGGTCACCGCCGCCGTCTCGTGGGTGTGTGTGCCGACAGCCCGCGCCGCGACAGAAGCTCCGGCAGCTTCACCCACAGTGACCGAACAGGCGATCATCGAATCGATCAGGGAAATCGATCCGGCGGCCGCGATCCGGCCGATCGACGTCGAACGGGCAGTTGTCGCGCTCCGTACCGAACGGCATGACGGCTCCGGCGTGACCGTGACGATCAGTTCGGACGTACTCTTCGCGTTCGACTCGGCCGACCTGACAGAGGTGGCCCGTGGCCAGCTCGCCGGCATCGCGGCGCAGATCAGCAAGGCGACCAGCACGATTGGCGTCAACGGTTACACCGACAGCACCGGCACGCCCGCATACAACGTGATCTTGTCCCAGCGACGGGCGAACGCCGTCGCGGACCTGCTGCGTCCGAAAGCTCCGCCCGGTGTTCTCGTCTCGGCGACCGGGCACGGCGCCGCCAACCCGGTTACGCCGAACACCAACCCGGACGGCTCGGACAACAGCGCCGGCCGTGGCCAGAACCGGCGGGTCGGCATCACCTACCGCACATCGTGATCCATGCCAGGCAGACCGCTACCCGGTAGCGGTCGCACGGGCATGACATTCAAACGTGGATCGCATCAGCCTGCGCAGGTGAGATGGCCGGCGGAGTCACCGCCCACAATGCCGGACGCGTCCGGTAGCCGTACCGTCTCGAAGCATGACCGAGGCAACGTGGTGGCTGCCGAGCTCAACATTCAAGAAATCGAATACAAGGGCGGTAAACGTTGCAAAGCAGGACGCGGTCGCGTCCTCTCGGCGGTCAACCCGACCAGGCGATCCCGCTGATTCGGCCGGATCGAATCCGGTCGGATCAAATCCGATCGAATCGGGTGAAACACCTGAAACGTCCCCGGCCGT
>NZ_CAAAFO010000157.1:133836-136664 GCF_900634715.1 Candidatus Protofrankia californiensis
CGGCCGGGTTCCGGTGCTGGAGGACGTCCATGGAACGGTCGAAATCGGCCGTACCGCGGCCGTCATCGGTCCGAACGGCGCCGGAAAGTCGACGCTGATAAAAGCGGTTCTCGGGCTTGCCCCGGTGGTGAGCGGATCGGTGACGGTGCTCGGCCGGCCACCGATGCAGGCTCGCCGCTGGATCGCCTACGTCCCACAGGTCGACGCCCTGGGACCTGAACTCCGTGTGACCGTCGCCCAGGTCGTTCTCATGGGTCGTTACCGGTCGGTCGGCTGGGTGCGGCGACCCACCTTCACAGACCGGACGATTGCGGCGCGTGCCCTGGAAACGGTTGGGCTCACCCACCATGCCCGTGACCGGTTCGAGACGCTGTCCGGTGGACAGCGCCAGCGGGTGCTCCTCGCTCGTGCCATCGCCCAGCAACCACACCTCCTGCTGCTCGACGAGCCGTTCGACGGCGTGGACGTACTGTCCCAGCAAGCGTTGCTGTCCGCGCTCACAGCCGTGCGGTCGGGGGGCACCAGCGTCGTGATATCCACCCACGACCTCGCGCTGGCCCACCTGACCTGCGACAGCGTCTGGCTACTCAACCGTCACCAGTTCGGTTTCGGACCGGCAGCCTCCACCCTCACCCCGGAGAAACTGCGCGCCGCCTACCAGGGCAACGCCCCGCACCACCTGCCGCGGCACCGCGCCGAGTAGCCAGCGGACATGGGCCTCCCAGACCTCTGGGCGACCCGGGAACGTAGACCTCCCGGACCTCCCGGACCTCCCGGACCTCCCGGATCGGCTGCCGGACGGGAGAAGAATGATCCCGTCGCTTTGGCCCTTTAAGTCCTGTGCCGTGCGTGCGGAACATACTCAGCATGTGGCCCACTCGTCATGGGCGAGAAAACCCGGTGGACGGTGCACCTACCCTTGGCTCATGGAGTTCACCCAGTCCGATAAGCTCACCGGGGTCTGTTACGACGTCCGGGGCCCCGTCCTGGACCAGGCGACGAAGCTGGAAGCAGCTGGTCAACGCATCCTCAAGCTGAACATCGGCAACCCCGCGCCGTTCGGCTTCTGTGCGCCGCCGGCGGTCCTTGAGGCAGTGGTGAACAGCCTCGCCGAGGCGCAGGGTTACAGCGACTCCAAGGGTCTGGCATCCACGCGCGCGGCCGTGGTCCGGTACGCGAGCGGAAAGGGCATCACCGGCATCGACACCGACTGCGTCTACCTCGGCAACGGCGTCTCAGAACTGATCATGATGTCGCTGCAGGCGCTCCTCAACGACGGCGACGAGGTGCTGCTCCCGGCGCCGGACTACCCGCTGTGGACGGCCGTGGTCAGCCTGTGCGGCGGGCGGCCCGTCCACTACCTGTGCGACGAGTCGGCCGACTGGATGCCGGACCTGGGCGATATCGCCGCCAAAGTCACCGCGCGGACCCGCGCGATCGTAGTGATCAACCCGAACAACCCGACCGGCGCGGTCTACGACCGCGAGGTTCTCGAAGGCATCATCGAACTCGCCCGCCAGCACAACCTGATGATCTTTTCGGACGAGATCTACGACCGGATCCTGTACGACGACGCCGAGCACGTCTCCACCGCGGCCCTTGCCCCGGACGTCGTGTGTGTGACGTTCAACGGGCTGTCCAAGGCGTACCGCCTGGCCGGCTTCCGCTCCGGCTGGATGGTGTTGTCGGGCCCGCGCATGCATGCGTCCAGCTATGTCGAGGGGCTCAACATCCTGGCCAACATGCGGCTGTGCGCCAACGTCCCGGGCCAGTTCGCCATGCGGGCCGCGCTCGAGGACGACAACGGCGCGGGTGACCTCGTCCTGCCCGGTGGCCGGCTGCACGAGCAGCGGGACGTAGTGTGGAAGCTACTCAACGACATTCCGGGTGTGTCCTGTGTGAAGCCGCGGGGTGCGCTGTACGCGTTCCCACGTCTCGACCCGGACGTCCACCCGATCGCCGACGACGAACGGCTTGTCCTGGACCTGCTTCTCGCCGAAAAGATCATGGTTGTGCAGGGCACCGGTTTCAACTGGCCACGACCCGACCATCTCCGGATCGTCACGCTGCCGAACGTGGACGACCTCACCGATGCCGTGGGCCGCATCAGCAGGTTCCTCGCGACCTACGTCCAGAGCTGACGGCCGTCGAGAGCTGACGGCGTACCGGACTGACCGATCCACGGGACGCTTTCCGGGATCCGGCCGCGGAACCGGATCCGCCCGGTTCGATCACCATTGCGAGGTGTCGCACCCCTTGGCAGCAACAGAGGCCCGTCGTCCGGGGCCCCGGCCGTCGTACGGTGAGAGAGTGGAGGCTGTGTCCAGTGCCGAATCCAGCCGAGCCGCCCCCACCGCGGCGGCACCGTCACGAGCCGCATCCGCGCCGGATCCGTCCCCGGGCGGGCCAGGCGGCGGCCGCCGGGCTGCGCTCGGACGCGGAACCACCGTACGGGCCACCCGCCAAGGGGACGCCGTCTGCGCCGCACTGGCCGAGATCGACGCGTTCACCAGCGCCCAGGACCTGCACGCCCACCTGCGCGACATGGGCCAGGCTGTCGGTCTCACCACTGTCTACCGGCACCTGCAGGTCCTCGCCGACCGGGGCGAGGTCGACGTACTGCGCCGCGACGACGGTGAGACCGTCTACCGTCGCTGCGCGACCGACAACCATCACCATCACCTGGTCTGCCGTCACTGCGGACGGACCGTCGAGGTCGAAGGACCCGAGATCGAGGCGTGGACCGACCGCGTCGCCGCGGCCGCCGGCTTCACCGACGTCGCCCACACCCTCGAAATCTATGGCACCTGCACCCACTGCACCGCCGC
>NZ_CAAAFO010000157.1:137046-141061 GCF_900634715.1 Candidatus Protofrankia californiensis
GCGGCTGCGGCACCCCGCCGACGATCCGTGCCGGGGTCCATTCCGCCGCCGTGATCGCACGTCCGGCAACCGTCAGGGTGAGGACCCCCGAGGCGGTGTTCGGACCGTTCCCGGACGAATAGAAGGCGAAATTGCCCAGGCCGTAGTCGACGTAGGCACCACCGGGCTGCCAGCCGCCGCCGAGCAGCACGTGCGCGTGCGCCCCGACCACGACATCGGCGCCGGCCGCGACGAGCTGCGGCACCAGCGACTGCTGCGCCTGCGTCGGGCAGGACTGGCGTTCCACCCCCCAGTGCAGGTAGACGATCACGGTGTCGCTGTCCTGACGGGCGGCGCGCACAGCCTTCAGCAACCGGGGAACGTTCTTCGCGCTCGCAAGCCCGGGTTTGCCCGGCCCGGAGGTCCAGGCCGACACCAGCTCGTCGTCGATCACCTGGGTGGCGCCGACGATGGCGATCCGCTGGCCGTGCACGGTCACCCGTGCGGGGGCGTACGCACCCGTGTCGTCCGTGCCGATTCCGACGACGGGGAAGCCGGCTGCTCGGGCGCCGGCAAGGGTGTCGTACAGACCATCCAGGCCGTAGTCCATGCCGTGGTTGTTCGCCAGGGTGGCGACGTCGATCCCCGCGGTCTGCAGGGCGTTGAACGCCGACGGCGGAGCCCGGAAGACGTATTTCTTGTCCGCCGGCGTACCGCGGGTGGTCACAGTCGTTTCCAGGTTGACCATTGCCAGATCGGCTCGGCCGAGCGTCTGGGCGATCGACCCGAACATGGTGCGTGGATCGGCGGCCAGCCGCTCGCCTACGCTGCCCTCGAAGTGCACGTCCCCGCCGAAGGCTATTGTCACCGGGGTGCCCGTCGGCACCCGCTCCCCGTCCCGGACGGGATCGGAGGCAAGGGGGTCTCCGGGAGGAGAAGACGTCACTGCAAGTGCCGGTGGCGTGGCCGAAGGGGACGTCGTCCCGATCCCCGGCTCGACAGGTACGGCGCTGGCCGGGTCCGCGGAAGGCGAGGCCACCCCGGCGGTCCGGACCGGTCCGTTCGCGGCGTCGACGCCCTGGTTGGACAGCCGGCCGGATAAGCCGCATCCACTGAATGCGAGTCCCAGCGACATCGCCCCCGCGAGCCCGACCGTGGTGGCCAGCACCCACGGGGTGACAGCCAGCCGGCCGCCAGGATGCGAACAGCATCCCGTCCGAACAGCCTTCCATGCCATCAGAACCTCAACGCCCCCCGCACCTTCGCTGTTCGTGACATGCGTGACGGTGTCAGGTTAGAGCGCTTGGGGATGACAGGCCGGCAGTACGCCGGACGCGGATCACCCGCTCGCCGGGCGGACGCCGTGGTCCAGCGTCCTGCCGGCGACCGGAAGACGACCGGAAAAGGTTCTGCCGACAACCGGAAAGGGCCCTGCCAAGGCCGGAAAAGGTCCTGCTGACGGCCGGGATAAGGCTAGATCCTGCCGGACGGGCAGACCAAGGCCGGGGCGAGTTCACGCCACTGCCTGCGGGGCAGGCCACGGCGATCCGGGTCGAGTACCTGGACGCACACGTGGTCGGCACCGGCGTCCAGATGCTCCTTGATCCGTCCGAGCAGGACGTCCGGGTCACCCCATGGCACGATCGTGTCGACGAGCCGGTCCGAACCCGCACCCGCGAGATCGCTGTCGGTGAAGCCGAAACGGCGCAGGTTGTTCGTGTAGTTCGGCAACCGTAGGTAGGAGCCCGTGTGTCGCCGGGCCAGTTCCCGTGCGGTCTCGGGATTGGTGTCCAGGACGAACGCCTGCTCCGGGACGAGCAGCTTGCCCGGCCCGAGGATCGCCCGCGCGCTCGCGGTGTGCTCCGGCGGCACGAAGAACGTGTGGGCGCCGTCCGCCCGGGTGCGTGCCAGCTCCAGCATCTTCGGCCCGAGCGCGGCCAGCACCCGCGTCGACGACACCGGCCGGACCGCCCGGTACTGCTCCCGGACGCTGCCGTCGATCTCATCCAGGTAGGCCCGCATCTGCGCAAGCGGCCTGGTGTACGGCACCCCACGGATCTCCATCAGGGACGCGTGCGACACGCCCAGGCCGAGCAGGAACCGGCCCGGGAACGCCTCGGCCAGCGTCATCTGCCCAGCCATCATCGTCTGCGGGTGCCGGGCGAGGATCTGCGCGATGCCGGTGGCGACGGTCAGCCGCGGCGCCGACGCGAGCATCAGCCCCGCGGTGACCAGCACCTCCCTGCCCTTGACCTCGCCGGTCCAGACCGCCGGATAGCCCAGCTCGTCGAGTTCGGCGACGGCCTCCCGCACCACGGACGCCGGAGAGTAGTCGAACTGGCCGCTCCAGATCCCGACCTGGCCGAGCACCGGGCGCATGGGCGGGCCGCCGGGGCGGGCCGCGGTGGCGGGCGCGCCGGCAGCCGGCGCAGCAGAGCCTGACGCGGCAGGGCCCGACTCGACCGGGTCTGACCCGGTTGGAGCCGACCCGACCGGGCCCGGCTCACCGGTGGTGGACGTCTGCGCAGCTGTCACCGCACCACGCTATCCAGACCGGGGCAGGGTTGCCCGGCCGGACAGCCGGCGTCGTGTGCCCGAGCTTGCTCACCGCGTCCGGACGACTATCGTCTACTGCGCGGCGGTCCCGCCGATCTGCGCGACCGGCCGCCTCGGGCGCGTCCGGTGGATGTCGACACCGATGGAGATCCACCGGGTACACCCCATCGCGCAGGCCGCCACCGACGATCTCGGGAACGGCCGAGACGACCGGAGGACGCCATGTCCGTTCCTGACACAGACCGCTTTGACGCCGTCGCCGCACCCGTCCCACGCGATCCAGCTGAGACCGACGCCAACACCGGGGTACCGGTGCGGCTGCTGACACCGGACGGGCAACGACTGTCCCTGGCCGCCTACGATCCGTACGTCGCCGACCTCACCGACGCCGAGCTACTCGGGCTCCTGCGCGACATGGTGATCGTGCGCAGACTCGACGAGGAGGCGACCGCCCTGCAACGCCAGGGCGAACTCGGCCTGTGGGCGAGTCTGCGCGGGCAGGAGGCGGCTCAGGTGGGCTCCGCGCGGGGGTTGCGCGACGACGACATGGTCTTCCCGACCTATCGCGAGCACGCGGTGGCCTGGTGCCGGGGAGTCGACCCGCTGGACATCCTCGGCCTGTTCCGCGGGGTGGCCCACGGCGGCTGGGATACGGACAGGCATGGCTTCCAGGCGTACTCGATCGTCGTGGGTTCCCAGGTCCTGCACGCAACCGGCTATGCCATGGGGATCACCCGGGAGGCCATGATGGGGGTGGGCCGCAAGGCGGTCGGGGCTGCCCGGAAGCCCGCCGGCGCCGGCACTGATACCACCGCTGATGCCGGCGGTGGGGAGCTGCCGGCGACGCTGGTCTACTTTGGTGACGGAGCGTCCAGTCAGGGTGACGTCAACGAGGCGTTCAACTGGGCGGGCGTGTTCGAGGCCCCGGTGGTCTTCTTCTGTCAGAACAACCAGTGGGCGATCTCCGCGCCGACGCGGCGGCAGACCCGCGCGCCGATCTACTTCAGAGCCCGCGGATTCGGCATCGCGGGAGTCCAGGTGGACGGCAACGACGTGCTGGCGACCCTGGCCGTGACACGCTGGGCGCTGCAGGCGGCCCGCCGGGGACGACCGACCCTGGTGGAGGCGGTGACCTACCGGATGGGTGCGCACACCACCGCCGACGATCCGTCCCGTTACCGCCAGGCGCAGGAACTCGCGCACTGGAGCGGCCGCGACCCGATCCAGCGGATGGCGGCCTACCTGCGCGGCCGTGGCATCCTGGACGACGACGCGGCCACCGCCTTGGACCGGGAAGCCGACGCGCTCGCGGCCACCGTGCGGCAACGTTGCCTGGACCTGCCCGATCCGTCTCCGCAGAGCCTGTTCGACCATGTGTACGTGCACGACACCGAGGCGCTGGTCAACGCGCGGGCTACATTCGCCGGAACCGAACAGACCGAGCCAACCCAACCAGCCGAACGACCAGCCGGAGCGGTCC
>NZ_CAAAFO010000157.1:141496-143858 GCF_900634715.1 Candidatus Protofrankia californiensis
CCTGCCCGTGACGGTCAGGATCCCGTTCGGCGGAGGCATCGGCGCGGTCGAGCACCACAGCGAGTCACCGGAGGCGTACTTCTGTCATACCGCCGGGCTGAAGGTGGTTGCGTGCTCCAACCCGGTCGACGCCCACACGATGATCCGGCAGGCCGTCGCCACGGACGACCCGGTGATCTTTTTTGAACCCAAACGCCGCTACTGGGACAAGGCCGACGTCGAAACCGGCCTGCCGCTGTCGGCGGCCACCCCGCTGCACGTCAGCCAGGTCGTGCGCACCGGGGACGACGCAACGCTGGTCGCCTACGGCCCGATGGTGCGGACCTGCCTGGACGCGGCCACCGTCATGGCCGAGGAGGGTCGCGAACTCGAGGTGATCGACCTGCGCACGCTGTCCCCGCTCGATCTGTCTCCCGTGCTCACGTCCGTACGGCGGACCGGCCGGCTGGTGGTGGTCCATGAAGCGCCGTCGAACGTGTCCCTGTCCGCGGAGATCGCCGCACGAGTCACCGAGACCGCGTTCTACTCACTGGAAGCTCCAGTACTACGTGTCACAGGATACGACACTCCGTATCCACCATCCCGCCTGGAGGAGCACTACCTGCCGGACGTCGACCGGGTGCTGGACGCCGTGGACCGGTCCTTCAAGTACTGACCGAAGTCAGCCAAGTACTGACCGACGTCAGCCTGATACCGATTTCGGACATCCCTGTATCGCCGTCGGAGTTTCCGGGCCGATCGGTACCAAGTCGCCACCGGCCGAAGTTCCCGGTCAGCGGAGGCCGAAGGCCGCACGATCATGCTTCTTTCGCGCCTGGGGTTCCTGGGTCGCCAGTTGGAGGTCACCGTGCCACGTGAGCAGTTCCGGCTCCCCGACCTGGGCGAGGGCCTGCCGGACGCCGAGATCGTCCGATGGCTGGTGGAGGTGGGCGAGCGCGTCACCGTCAACCAGCCGATCGTCGAGGTGGAAACCGCCAAGGCGCTGGTGGAGGTGCCCTCACCGTTCGCGGGCGTCCTGACCACCCGGCACGCCGAGCCGGGCGACACGGTCGAGGTGGGGCAACCGCTGGTGACCATCGACACCGGCGCCGACGACACCCGCGGGGACACCGGCGCAGACACCACAACGGGTGATACCCCCGCCACCGACGGCACGCGCGGCCCGGAGAGCCAACGGCGGCGCGATCATGTTCCTTTCACACCCGAGTCAGATGAACAAACTGACGAACCGTCCGACGAGCGGATGCCCGTGCTGGTCGGGTACGGCCCGCGCGGCCCGTCCAGGGTGTCGCGGCGGACCTCGCGCCGAGGCTCGCGCACGGACGCGACGGGTGCGACGGGTGCGACAGCTGCGGCACACACCGCCGGACCGGCGCCCGCGGCCGGCCCGGCCCGGGCAACATCCGCCCCGGCGACGGCCGGTCGGCCGGCGTCACCGGACTCGGCGCAACGACCCAGCCGGCCCGCCAGAGCCGTCGCCGTGCTCGCGAAACCACCCGTCCGCAAGCTTGCCCGTGATCTCGGTGTCGACCTGGGGACGATCGCCGGCACCGGGCCACACGGGACGATCAGTCGCGCCGACGTCGAGGCGGCCCGGGTGCCCACGAACGGCCAGGACGCCGGCCGGGTCCGCCGCATCCCGGTGACAGGTGTCCGGCGAGCGACCGCGCAGGCCATGGTGGCCAGCGCGGCAAACGCGCCACAGGTCACCGAGTTCGTAAGCGTGGACGTCACCGAGACGGTGGCGGCCCGTGAGCGGCTCGCCGCGCTGCCCGAGTTCGCCGATGTCAAGGTGACCCCGCTGCTGTTCGTCGCCAAGGCACTGTTGACGGCCGTCAGCCGCCAGCCAATGATCAATTCACACTGGGAGGACGCGGTCGGCGATGCACCGGCGCAGATCGTTGTCCACGAGTACGTCAATCTCGGGATCGCGGTGGCCTCGCCACGCGGACTCGTCGTACCGAATATCGCGAACGCGGACGCGATGAGTCTCGTCGAGCTCGCGCATGCGCTGCATGAACTGACCATGACCGCCCGCAGCGGAAAGACCACACCGGAGGCGCTGCGTGGCGGGACAATCACAATTACCAACATCGGGGTGTTCGGTGTCGATATCGGAACCCCCATCCTCAATCCGCCGGAAGCGGCGATCCTCGCACTCGGAGCGATCCGTCCGATGCCTTGGGTGCACCAGGGTGAATTGGGGGTCCGGACGGTGGCGCAGCTCGCTCTCACCTTCGACCACCGGATCGTCGACGGCGAGCTCGGCTCCAAGGTGCTCGCGGACATCGCAAGGATGCTCGCCGACCCGGCCGTAACCCTCGCCTGGAACTGAAGGGCCAACGACCGAGGGGCCAACGAC
>NZ_CAAAFO010000157.1:144132-146105 GCF_900634715.1 Candidatus Protofrankia californiensis
CCTCCCGGGTCGCCGTGCGATCATCGATGAGCACCTGTTCGATGAGCACCTGTTCGAGATGCGGGTGACAGCGGTGCGGACGGCGCACCCAGGCGCCGCGAGCAATCCTCAGTCATCCTTAGTCGTTTTTAAGTCGCCCTGTGCGACAAGCACGGGGGCGGGCCCAGGTCTTCGACGGCATCCGCGAGAGCGGACACAACGGATCAAGCAGAAAGCCCAACCGGAACAAAGAGCGCGGGATGGGGTGGACAACGGAGGAAGGAGCTTGCCTGGTACGGTTGCGCCTTGCTTACGGCTTCCGGTACAGCTTCCGGCACAAAGGGGTGGAACGCATGACGCGCGTGGAGGCACTACAGGCCGCCGACGAATTCGTCGCCAAGGTCCTGACCTCCGCAGGCTCCAGCGGCCGTTTCAACGGCGCCCTCAACCTCGCTGAACGGGTCGACCTGACGCTGCGGGTCGCGAGGTTCCTCCTGGAGGGACAGGGCGCCTCCGAGGCCGACGACATCCTCAAGCGGGACATGCGCAACGAACTGGACCAGGCATTCCCACCACTGCGCACGTCCTAGCGGAGTCCTGGAGGACCCACCGGCGGCACGAAAAGCATGATCGTGCCGCCGGTGAGTCCTCATACCGGCCCGGGGTTTGGCCTGCCCAACCTCCCCGGGCGCGGAAGAAACATGATCGTGCTACTGGAACGCCTCCTCGGAGAGATCCATCAGGTCGAGGTCGGTGGCCTGCAGGACGCCGAGCCGGGCGGACAGTTCGGGAAGCACGTTCGCGGCGAACCAGCGGGCCGCGGACACCTTGCCCTCGTAGAAGACCCGGTCCTTCGCCGGCAGGGTGCCCGATGACGCCGGCGCCAGCGCGTTCTCCGCAACCTCGGCCTGGCGCAGCAGCAACCAGCCGATGATGAGGTCACCGACGCTCATCAGCAGCCGGGTGGTGTTGAGACCGACCTTGTACACATTCCTGGGGTCCTCCGCCGCGCTGGTGAGAAAACCGACCAGCACGCCGACCATGGACTGGACGTTGTCCAGCGCGACACTGAGGATCTCCCGTTCGCGCCGCAGCGAGCCGTCGCCGGTGTCGCCCTTGGTGAACGTCTGGATCTCGGCGAACAGAGCGCCCAGCGCCGTGCTCCTGTCTCGCACGATCTTGCGAAAGAAGAAGTCCTGTCCCTGGATGGACGTGGTGCCCTCGTAAAGAGTATCGATCTTGGAATCCCGGATGTACTGCTCGATCGGATAGTCCTGCAGGTAGCCGGAGCCGCCGAGCACTTGAAGAGACGTTGCGAGCAGCTCGTAGGACCGTTCCGAACCGACGCCCTTGACCACGGGCAGCAGCAGGTCGTTGAGCCGTTCAGCGAGGTCGTCCGGGGTGCCCGCCGCATTTGCCAGGGCAATCCTGTCCTGGATCGTGGCGGTGTACAGGACGAGCGCCCGCATGCCTTCCACATACGCCTTCTGCAGCATGAGCATCCGCCGGACGTCCGGGTGGTGGATAACCGTGACGCGCGGCGCGGTCTTGTCCGTCAGCCGGGTCAGGTCGGCGCCCTGGACACGGGTGCGGGCGAACTCGAGGGCGTTGAGATAGCCGGTGGACAACGTCGCAATGGCCTTGGTGCCCACCATCATCCGGGCGTGCTCGATGACCTCGAACATCTGGGCGATGCCGTTGTGGACGTCACCGACCAGCCAGCCGACCGCGGGCTGCTTCTCACCGAAGCGCAGTTCACAGGTGGTGGAGACCTTCAGCCCCATCTTCTTCTCGACGTTGGACACGTAGACGCCGTTTCGCTCACCGGGCTCGCCGGTGAGCGGGTCCACCAGGAACTTCGGTACCAGGAACATGGACAGGCCCTTGGTACCCGGTCCGTGACCCTCCGGCCGGGCCAGGGTGAGGTGGAAGATGTTCTCCGGTATGTCCCAGTCACCGCTGGTGATGAAGCGCTTCACACCCTCGATGTGCCA
>NZ_CAAAFO010000157.1:146255-147633 GCF_900634715.1 Candidatus Protofrankia californiensis
GAACAGGCGCCACCACTCGCCCTCCATGAGGTCGGCGTAGGACTTCTTGAACGACTCCGGCAACGTGACACTGCCGGTGCTGGAGTCGAAGACCGGCGGGTTACGGTCGGCGTCCGAGAACGACTCGGCAATCGGACCGGTCGCCAACCTGTCGACTTCGACGAGTACCTCGTGGGCCGTATCGCGATCCATGTCGGCGAATGGGCCGTGTCCGAGCGTCCGGTCGGCGCCCAGCACTTCGAACAGGTTGAACTCAATGTCGCGGAGGTTGCTCTTGTAGTGCCCCATGGTTGTCTCCCGGGGAAGAGCCGGCCTCGGTGCTCACCGATGGGGCCGGCGTACTCCTACTGGCCAGTAACTCATACCCATGCTACCCGCCGGTAACCATCCTCGGTACAGATGCGTGGAACTCGGAACAACAAGTCGGAGCGAACCGGACCCACGACATTACGTGGCAAAACTTTCCGTGACCGGAAGGTGCCCGATTCTGTGACGGGAAGATGTCCGGAAGGCCGAAGGAAGCGCGATCATGCCTCTTCCGCACTCGGAATTCCTCTCCGGATCCGAGGTCCGGCAGCCGATCGGAAGGCTCGACAGGCCCAGGTTGCCTGCCACCGGACGGACGTGCGAAAACCCGTGAGATCGGGAAGCTAGGACACGTCACTCCAACGAAGATTGCCGTCGGGATCGCGCAGACAGACCACGGGACGCCCGTTCGCACCCTGGACGACCCGGCCGGTGTCGGTGACGGCACACTCGGCGCTCGGTGCGGGAGCGGCCGGGTCGGGCGGCGGCGGGCTTGCCAGCCCCCAGCGCGGCTGGCCCGCATCCGTGCGCTCGCAGTACAGGAGCAGCCCGTTGATGGCCTGTCGCGCAGCGGTGTCGCGCTGCGGCACGCACGGCTGGCCCACGAACACCGGAAACGACCGGTTTGCCGGACCGGCAGCCGGCGAACCGCCGGAGGCATCTCCCGGCACGGCGGGATCATTGTTGTTCAACCCAGGCCGGGATGCCCTGGGGGAGGCCTGCGCATCCGGTCCGACAGTATGCGGATCAGGCCCTTCGGGATCAGTCCCACCCGGGCCGGCGGCACCCGCCCCACCGGCTCCGGACTGCGGCGGCTCGGTCCGGTCACCTGGGTCATCTGGAGGAACGGCCGGGGAGGCCGCAGTCGAGGTCCGTGGCGCGGACACCTCGATATCGGTCGCGGCCGAACCGCACCCGGCCAGCAGGACAGCCGCCAGCCCGACCGCCACGACAGGACCGACCATGCTTCGGACACGGGCCGTGGCATCAGCGCCTACACACCCGCGTCCTACATGTCCAGCCGCCACACCGTCCAGCTTAGTAGCCCGACGATTTAAAGCCTCCAACGGCG
>NZ_CAAAFO010000157.1:148290-152620 GCF_900634715.1 Candidatus Protofrankia californiensis
AGGGCGCCCGGCAACTACGGACGCGGCGTCACCGGATCGAGGCACGCACCTCGCCTCATCGACGGTACTGTGGGACAGATCACGATCATCAGAAACGACTGACATCCCCATCCCGGCCCGTACGACATCTGTCCGGCCTACGATCCGGCACATGGTCGCCTGCCCGACATGTGGAAAGGCCAACCCGGAAGAAGCACGCTTCTGCTTCTCCTGCGGTACGCCCCAGCCCACGTTCGGGATCGGCGCCCGCAAGACCGTCACGATCCTGTTCTGCGACGTCACCGGATACACGGCCATCGGTGAGCAGCTCGACTCCGAACCGCTGCAACAGGTCATGTGGCGGTTCTTCAGCGCCGCCCGCGAGGTGATCTCCTCCCACGGCGGCAGTGTCGAGAAGTTCATCGGAGACGCCGTGTTCGCCGTCTTCGGCATCCCCGTCCTGCACGAGGACGACGCGCTGCGGGCCGCCCGCGCGGCGTGCGAGATCCGCGCCAGCATGGACGTGCTCAACGCCGACCTGCAACGTGACTGGGGGTTCCGGTTCCGGATCCGCATCGGCATCAACACCGGCGAGGTCACCGTCGGCGGGCCCGGGACGGGCGGCGGCGTCACCGGGGACGCCGTCAACGTCGCGTCCCGACTGGAGGAGGCCGCCGACCCCGACGAGATCCTCATCGCCGACGCCACCCTGCGGCTGATCCGCCCGCACGTACGTGCCGAAGCGGTCGGACCGCTCGTCGTCCAGGGCAAGAAAGCACCGCTGCGGGCCCACCGTCTGATCGATCTGGCCCACCCCGGCATCGGCCCGGGGGCGCGGTTAGCCCCGGACGGCTTTGCCGCACCCGTGATCGGCCGGGACCGGGAACGCCGCCGTCTGGACGACACCCTCGAGCAGGTGATCGAGGAACGCACCTGTCACCTGTTCACCCTGCTGGGCCCCGCCGGTATCGGGAAGTCCCGGATGGTCCGGGAATTCTGCGAGGCAATGGCCCCGCGAGCGACGGTGCTCACCGGACGTTGCCTGTCCTACGGCGAGGGCATCACCTACTGGCCGCTGATGGAGATGGTCCGTCAGGCAACCGGCATGTCCGCCGACGAGAGCGCACCCGAGGGCCGTCGCCGCCTGCGCGAGCTGCTGGAAAAGGTCAACAACGTCACCGGGGACGCCGCCGCCGTGGTGGACGGGTTAGCCCCCCTGGTCGGACTCGGCGGCGCCGAGGTCGGCGCGCAGGAAAGCTTCTGGGCGGTGCGGACCTTCCTCGCCGCGATCGCCGAGAAGCGTCCGCTGATCGTCTGGTTCGACGACGTGCACTGGGCGGAGCCGACCCTGCTGGACCTGATCGAGCACGTCGCCGACTGGTCCCGGGAAGCGCCGATCCTGCTGCTGTGCCTGGCCAGACCGGAACTGCTCGAGGAACGCCGGACGTGGGGCGGCGGCAAGCTCAACGCCACGTCCATGCTGCTGCAGCCACTGAGCGAGGAGCGCTGCCAGCGCCTGATCCGTACTCTGATGGGCTCGAACGACCTCGACCCCGCGCTGGTCTCGCGCATCACCGACTCGGCCGCGGGAAACCCGCTGTTCGTCGAGCAGACACTCGCGGCTCTCGTCGACGACGGGCTGCTGCGCCGCGAGGGCGACCACTGGATCGCGACCGGCAACCTGGGCTCGGTCCAGGTCGCCCCGACGATCTCCGCGCTGCTCGCCGCGCGCCTGGACCGGCTCAACATCCACGAACGGCGGGTCCTCGAACGCGCCGCCGTGGTCGGTCAGCGTTTCTATCTGGACGCGGTCGTGGAGCTGTCCGCCCCCGCGGACCGGGCGTCGGTCGCCGAGCACTGCCTGTCGCTGGTCCGCAAGGAGCTGGTCCATCCCGACCGTTCGGACCTGCCCGACGTGGAGGCGTTCCGGTTCCTGCACGTCCTGCTGCGTGACTGCGCTTACCAGGCGACGTCGAAGCGGCAGCGGGCAGACCTGCACCGGGGATTCGCCGGCTGGCTGCAGGCCCGGATGGCCGGGCGTCCCGGTGAGCACGACGAGCTCGTCGGCTACCACCTGGAGCAGGCCTACCGGTACCGCGTCGAGCTCGGGCTGCGCGACGCCGAAACCGCGGAGCTGGGGCGGCAGGCCGCCACCTGCCTGATCGAGGCCGCCGACCGGGTCCGTCAGGGCGACGAGACAGGAGCGGCCGGGCTCCTCAAACGTGCGATCAAGCTGCTGCCGGTCACCGATCCGCTGCGCGTGCGCGCCGAGATCGACCTTGGCTGGGCCCTGTACTCCTTCAGTCGCTTCAGCGACGCCGAACGCATGCTGCGCCAGGCAACCGAGCGGGCCACCCGGATCGGCGAGGCGGGCCTTCGGGCGCACGCCCGCCTCGCCCACCTGCGGCTGATGTTCGCCACCAGCCCGGAGGGACTGGTCGCCGAAACCCTCGGCGAGGCGACCCGGGCACTACCGATCTTCGTGCAGGGCGGGGACGAGGTCGGGGCCGCGCTCGCCTGCCGCAGCCAGGCCGCCGCCTACATGGCGGCCGGTTGCTACGCCCTGGCGGAACGGGCGATGCAGGCCGCCGTCCGCCACGCCGAGGAGTCCGGCGTGCTACGTGACGCTCAGGCCACCAGGCGTGACCTCGTCCACCTGCTCAGCCTGGCGCCCCGGCCGGTCGGCGAATCGATCGAACGGGCGCAGCGGGCGCTGGCAGGTGTCGGGGACGACCGCGGCCTGCGCCGGTCCCTGCTCGCTCAGCTGGCGCTGCTGCACACGATGGCGGGGGACATCGATGCCGCCATGGACCATCTGGCCCGGGCCGAGGAGATCATCTGGGACGTGCGAAGCTCCCGCGGAGACCCGCTGTACGGGGGTTTCGTCGTCGCCCGGATCGCCCTGCTCACCGACGACCTCGACACGGCCGAACACGAACTGCGTCGTAGCTGCCGCCGGCTGGCCCGGATGGGTGAGCGCGCGCACCTGGCCACGCGTGCCGCGGCCCTCGCCGACGTCCTTGTCAAGCTCGGACGCCTGGACGAGGCCGCCACCTATGTGTCGCGTTCCCGCGACGCCGCCGCCGGCGACCAGGTACCCGCCCAGGCAGGCTGGTGCGGGGTGCACGCCAAGCTGCTCGCGATGCGCGGCCGGGATCGGGAGGTCGAGGCCGTGCGGTTCGCCGAAGCCGCCTGTGATCTCGCCGGCCGGACCGACGACTGGGACGCGCAGGCGCAGGCATGGCTGACCTATGCCGAGGTGCTCTACCGGACCGGGCAGGTCGACATGGTCCGGCCAAAGGTCGACACCGCGGTCGCCTGCTACGAGAAGAAGGGCAACCTCACCGGAGCGGCGCTGGCCCGCCGTCTGCTGGACAACCTTTCCGGCTCCGCCTAGAGGGCCAAAGGCAGCGCGATCATGCTTCTGGCGCGCTGCCGGAGGCCCAAGTTCCCGGGTCGATGAGCTCCTGCCACCCGTCTTCAGGCTCCTGCCAGCTGCCGTCGTCCGCAGGATCGTCAGGATCCCGCAGGCGGGGCACAGGGCCTGCGGGCACGGGCCTCTTCCTGAAGGTAGTGCAGCTCCGCGGCCCACAGCCGGAAGCGTTCCAGCGCGTCCAGCTCCGCTGACAGCGCGCGGGCGATGCGAGTGATCGTGAGACGTTCCACCGGGTCGCGCAGCCACGGGCGGTCGGCTGTCTCCTCCTCGGTGGCCCGCTCGTAGGCCGCCCGGTACAGGACGATCTCCGCCTGCGCGATCTCGATCTGCTCGACCAGCATCCGCGTCCGTGCTCTGAGCTCGGAGTCGGTCGGCACGGACCGCCTGACCGGCCAGGGCCCGTTGTAGGGCCCGCTCAACGGTGGGCCGCCCGGGTCAGCCGGTTGTGTCACGGCGGACCTCGGCATGGCAGACATGGTGACAGGCACCGATTTCGGGCCGGCGCCCGGCTCGGCGCGGTAAGCATATCGCCGTCGGCCGCGTCCGGCCGGCAGCTACGAGGACGCTCACCCCCTATGTACGAAGTCATCGGCAGGAAGTGAATGCCCTGCAACCGTGGGTAAGACCGATGACGAGATAGCGGAAAGAGATTACATCGGAACTTTCCGTGTTGTCGGTAGAGGCTCTGGGGGCACGATGGCCGGATCGGTGGCGGTTGTGCTGGGATTTCCACTCGTTCTGATGATCGGCATGCTGGCCATGCAGCGAGTGGAACGAATGATCGAAAGGGTACGACGGCCTGTGCTTCGGGCGGTCCCGGACCTGGATGACACCTCCGCCGGGGAGGTCGAGGACGCCAGCCCGCCACCGACCCGGCTCCTGCGCCTAATCGTGTCCAGGCACGCCACCCGCCCC
>NZ_CAAAFO010000157.1:152744-154074 GCF_900634715.1 Candidatus Protofrankia californiensis
ACCTGTGGCTGATCTGTGCGTGGGTACCGCCCGGAGCATTCCAGCGGACTCGGAACACCTCAGGGGGTAGGGGGTAGGGCGTGTCAGGGGCCGTCAGCGGGCAACCGTCAGCGAGCAGGAGCCGTCCGGGCCGGTGCTCGCTCGATGCGGGGAGGGGAAGCCGGTCAGCGCGCGGAGCTGGTGGCGGTGGCCCTGGCGGTCCCGGACGACCGCCGCGGCCCGGGATCGACCTGCAGCCGGCCGGTCAGGCCGGTGGAACGCAACAAGGCCATGAACGCCGGGGACGCCCCCCGGATTCGCAAGGTCGAGTGGATACCCCGCAATAGCAGGTCAGCCCGCAGGAGCGCCGCCATCCCCGCGATATCAATGGCGGTCAAACCGCCGACATCCACCACCACGTCGGTGCCGCCCTGGCCGAGCAGCTGGTGGATTTGCTGACGGAATCGCAGCCGGCCGCGGGTGTCGAGCTCGCCGTCGAGCACGATGGTCACTTCGCACCCGGACTGCGTCACCGACATCCGCAGCCGACCGGCCTGCACCTGCATACTTCCGCCCCCCGGTAATACCGCCGGCTCCCCGCCGCTGTCACCCGTGCCAGACCCCCGGACGAGAATCGTCAACAGCCGTGGTCTTTCCCCGAGTCACGAGATACACACACTCGATACAGCGATACTACCGAGGGTGACCAAAGATTCCGACTCCCGCGAGCGCGGGCCGTGCGGGAGCCGCCGGGCAACCGGCCGGTCAAGTCCCGGGTCATCGGGCCCAGTCCTGGGTCACCGGAAGGTGCGCCGAGCCGCACGAAAGCGACGAATGAGACTGTTGGTGGAGTTGTCATGAGTCAGCTGCCCGGCTGTACCGTCCGTGACATCCGCCGACAGCTCCGGAATGATCCGCTGCGCCAGCAGCTTGCCGAGTTCCACGCCCCACTGGTCGAAGCTGTTGATGTCCCAAAGCGCACCCTGGGTGAAGACCTTGTGCTCGTACAGGGCAATCAGCTGGCCGAGAGTGAACGGCGTCAGCCGGTCCGCAAGAATCGTGTTCGTCGGGCGATTTCCGGGAAATGTTCGATGTGGGACGAGTTCGGGGTCGACTCCCTCGGCGGCGACCTGCTCGGCGGTCCGGCCGAAGGCGAGCGCCTCGGTCTGGGCGAAGAAATTCGCCATCAGCAGGACGTGATGATCCGTCCCGCCGTCCCGTACGTCGCGACTCGTCGACACGTCATGATTCGGATGAAGAAAGCCGATGAAGTCTGCTGGAATCAGTGTGGTGCCCTGGTGGATGAGCTGAAAATAGGCATGCTGGCCGTTGGTTCCAGGCGTTCCCCACA
>NZ_CAAAFO010000157.1:154683-156755 GCF_900634715.1 Candidatus Protofrankia californiensis
CGAGCATCAGGGAGAGGCCGATCGCGGAGTCCAGGGAGTACCGCCCGCCGACCCAGTCCCAGAACTCGAACATGTTGGCACTGTCGATACCGAACTCGGTCACCTGCTCCGTGTTCGTTGACACCGCCACGAAGTGGAACGGGACGGCGTCCGGCCCCAGCGCATCGGTCAACCAGGCTCGGGCGGTGCGGGCGTTCGCGAGCGTCTCCAGGGTGGTGAACGTCTTGGACGAGACGACGAACAACGTCTCGGCCGGGTCGAGGTCGTGTGTCGCCTCCCAGATGTCGGTGCCGTCGACGTTGGACACGAAACGAAACCGTATCGACCGGTCGGAATAGTCCAGCAGCGCGTCGTATGCCATGGCCGGGCCGAGGTCCGACCCGCCGATTCCAATGTTCACGACCGTCCGGATATGCTTTCCGGTGGCTCCCCGCCAGACCCCGGAACGGACCTTGTCGGCGAACGTGGACATCCGGTGGAGCACGGCGTGTACCGCAGGCACCACGTTCACGCCGTCCACTTCGATGACGGCTTCCGCGGGGGCGCGCAGCGCAACGTGGAGCACCGGCCTGCCCTCAGTCGAATTAATCCTCCGGCCGGTGAACATGGCCTCGATCTGTTCCCGTAGTCGCGCCCGTTCGGCCAGGGCGACCAACAGTTCCACCGTCTGGGCGGTGATTCTGTTCTTGGAAAAGTCGAGGTAAATGCCGTCGGCCTCCGCGGTGAGCGTCTCACCTCGTTGTGGATCATCAACAAAAAGGTTGCGCAGATGAACACCGGCGAGCTCTGCATGGTGCTTCTCGAGCGCTGCCCATTCCGGCGTTCCCGTTATCAGGGAATCATGCTGGACAGCACCAGGGGACGGCTCGATGGGCGACATGATCTTTGGGAACCTCCCGGTTGGACGGCTGCGGGCGCGTCTGCGACATGCTCACGATGCTGCATGCTCCGCGCCAGGTCCACGTCACCGCACACCGGGCAGGTCATCGCGCGCGTCACCGGGCGGGTCACCGTGGCGGCACGGTCCCACCAGGAACCAGCGCAAGCCGTCCACCAGTCCATGTGACGCTGCGAATACACATAAGTCACGAACGTGACCAGCCGCTACCGACTATGATTTGTGTCACCTGTCCGTCAGCGCCAGCCGTGACCCGTGACGGGATCGGCGGACGGTGACGGTCGTACACTCACGACTGTTTTGCGGCTCCGGCGCGGATGCGGGAATGCTGTCCATACGGTGGCGGACGGAACTGACCTTTGTTGATCGATCGCTCGCTGGTGGAGACCGCTCTCCCCGGATACCAGGTCGAAGGCGAACTCGGCCGCGGTGGCTATGGGCTGGTCCTCGGTGGCCGGCATCGGCTGATCGGCCGGAACGTCGCAATCAAGGTGCTGCTCGACACGGCCGGCGACGCGGACCTGCGGGCCCGCTTCCTCTCCGAGGCCCGCGTCCTGGCCGAACTCGACCATCCCCACGTCGTACGCATCCATGACTACATCGAGCATCAGGGCACCTGCCTGCTGGTCATGGAACTGCTGCCCGGCGGCACCCTGCGCCAGCGGTTGGCGACCGGCCCGGTCCCCGCGGAAGCCACCTGCGCGCTGGGTCTTGCCGCCGCGGCGGCGCTGGACGCCGCGCACGCCCACAACGTCCTGCACCGCGACATCAAGCCCGACAACATGATGTTCGCCTCCGACGGGCTGCTCAAGGTGACCGACTTCGGTGTCGCGAAGATTTTCGAAGGGACCGAGACGACCGCCAGCGGGGTTCTCGGGACACCGCGTTACATGGCTCCCGAGCAGATCACCGGGGGACGCCTGTATGCCTCCACCGATCTCTATGCGCTCGGCGGAGTGCTCTACGAGTTACTCGCCCAACGGCCTCTTTTCGGCCGTGCCCTGTCCGTGGGCGCGCTCGTCAACCACCATCTCAATGTCACGCCGCTCCCGCTGGAGGGCATCCCCTCCGCCGTCAACGCGGTCATCATGCGCACGCTGGCCAAGGAACCCGCCGCCCGCTTTGCCGGCGCCACTGAATTCGCCCTCGAACTCGCCCGGGCCGCCACGAGCGC
>NZ_CAAAFO010000157.1:156913-157708 GCF_900634715.1 Candidatus Protofrankia californiensis
GCGCGCGTCCAGGGATCGCCGGCATCGCAACCCCGGCAGCCACAGCAACCCCAGCAGCCACAACAATCCCAGCAAGCCCGGATGCCGGCATCCGGGCCCCAGCCACCGCAACCGTGGCCCGCGGGCGCGCAGCCTCAGTCGGGATGGTCCGGGCCCCAACCGCCCCAGGCATACCAGCCCCCACGCGGCCTCCCGCGCGACAGCCCTGCCGACCCCGGCCCCCGGGCCGATCATTGGGTGCCGCCGTCGGCGTACACACCACCGACCCGGCAGGCCGGCGGGCACACGCCCCCGCACAACAACTTCGAGCCGATGGCGCGGGGGGCGCGGGCGGCATACCCCCCGCCGGGACGCCCCGGTACGGACTGGTGGCAGGCCAACCCGTTCGTCCCCGGCGCCGGGCAGGGCTCCGGGCCGTCCGGACCGCAGGGTGTGCAGCTACCCGGCCCTGCGCAGCCACCCCAGGGACCCGGTCCGGGGTGGCCGAACGAGCGGCGGCGGTCGTCCCGTCGGGTATGGCTCATCGCCGGGGTCGCGTTCACAGCGATCGTCGCGCTGATCATCGGCATCACGCTGCTGGGAACCAGAGGTGGTGACAGCCCGCCCCCACCACACTCGGCGCTGTTCCTGCCGGGCATCGCCTACTCCGGCGCGGCGCTGAGCCTTCCCGAGCTGGACGCGTACGACATCACGATCGACCGGGCGGGCGCACTATACGTCACCGACTGGACCAGTAACCGGGTACGTAAGATCCAGCCTGACGGAACCGTGGTCACCGTCGCCGGTACCGGGACA
>NZ_CAAAFO010000157.1:158058-159491 GCF_900634715.1 Candidatus Protofrankia californiensis
GCCCCGCCACCCAGGCCCAGATCAACAATCCCAACGGGCTGGCACTCGCCGCGGACGGCTCGATCTACATCGCCGACTACGGCAACCAGCGCATCCGGAAGATCACTCCAGACGGGATGATCTGGACCATTGCAGGTAACGGCACCAAGGGTTTCTCCGGGGACGACGGCCCCGCCACGGCAGCCCAGATCAACAATCCCAACAGCATGGCCGTAGCTGCCGACGGCACCCTCTACGTGTCCGATCTCGGCAACGGGCGGATTCGCAAAATCATGACAAACGGCATCATCACGACCGTCGCCGGAAACGGGACCTACGGCTACGCCGGGGACGGCGGCCCGGCCATCCAGGCCGAACTGCGCATTCCCAGCGTCGCCATCAGCCCGGACGGTGTCCTCTACATCGCCGACTACGGCAACCAGCGCATCCGGCGGGTGACCGCCGACGGGGTGATCGCCACGGTTGCCGGCAACGGGACCGTGGGCTCCGCCGGGGACGGCACGGCCGCGACCCTGGCGCAGCTTTCGAGCCCGACCGGCGCCGCCGTCGACGGTGCCGGCAACCTCTACATCGCCGACGACAAGAACGACCGCATCCGGCGTGTCAGCCCCAAAGGCATCATCACGACCGTTGCCAGAGTCCAGTAGACCGGCCAGGAGCAGTCGGATCATGATCCTTTCCGCGTGTCGCCGACCACCCGAACAACCACCGGCCGCCGGTAGTGTGACCATATTTCCTGGTCATTTCCTTTTTCCTGTGCGCCGGCAGCCCCGAGGAACCGAGTAGGACCACGACATGGCAGTCGACCAGGCACGGGTAGCAGCCGCGTTACCGGACTACGACGTCGGTGATGAGCTCGGCCGCGGGGGCTTCGGTGTGGTGCTCGCCGGGCGGCACAAACTGATCCACCGCGACGTCGCCGTCAAGGTGCTGCACGAGGACGCCAGCGGGATCGAGGACGTCCGCGAGCGCTTCCTGGTAGAGGCACGGCTGCTCGCCGGATTCGACCATCCTCATGTCGTCCGTGTCTACGACTACGTGGAACGTGACGGCCTGTGCCTGTTGGTGATGGAAAAACTGACCGGCGGCAGCCTGCGCCGGAGGTTCACCGGCGGGCCGGACGGCCAACAGCAACGTGATCATGCTCTTTCCGCACTGCCAGAGGCCCGGACCACCGGCGGGCCGAGCCAGTTGGCGGCCTGCGCGATCGGGCTGTCAGCCGCCACCGCGCTCGCCGCGGCACATGCACGGGGCATCCTGCACCGGGACGTCAAGCCGGACAACCTGCTGTTCACCGACGCCGGTCTACCCAAGATGACCGACTTCGGCATAGCCAAGATTCTCGAGGCCACGGCGACCACCACCACCGGGCTGGTGGGCACGCCGCGCTACATGGCGCCTGAGCAGATCACCGGCGACCGTCTCAGCCCGGC
>NZ_CAAAFO010000157.1:160020-161656 GCF_900634715.1 Candidatus Protofrankia californiensis
GCCGGGCCCGGTCGCCGCCGTGATCGGGCGCGCGCTGGAGAAGAACCCACCCGCGCGGCACGCCTCCGCCCAGGAGTTCGCCATCGATCTGGCGCTGGCCGCGGCCGGCGCCTATGGTCCCGGCTGGCTCACCGCCAGCGAGGTGCCCACGAGCCTGCCGGAGGCCGTCACCGAAGCGGCGCGGGGTAACGCGGCGGTCGCGACCCGATCCCCGGTATACCCGCGCCCAGCGGGGGCAACGGCAACCCCGCCGTGGTGGTTGGCATCCGGCGCGGACACGGGCACCGACACGACACGGCGGGTCAGACCACCGGACGCCTCACCGGCTGCGGCAACGGATCCACCGCCTGGTGAGCTCCCGAACGGCACGTTGGCAGGCAGCCGGGAGCCGGGCCGGAAGTACTCCGGGGTGCGTGGCTTCGGGGCGCGTGGCTCCGGAGCACGCGGCTCCGGGGCGCGCGGTGCGGTCGCCTTGTTCGGGAAGCGGCGTAACCGGATCGGGGCCGGTGTCCTTGTGATCACACTGGTTGCCGTCGCCGTCGGGTTCACGCGTGCACGCACCGGTTCCGACCCGCAACCAGGCCGGGCCGCATACAGCGGTCCCGCCCTCAAACTCGATCTTGTACAGGTGAACGGCCTCGCCATCGGCCCCGACGGGACCATCGTCGTGTCGGACGGCAGTGCCGGTCGCGTGCTGACCCTCAGCCAGGCCGGAGCCGTCCAGTGGTTGGCCGGCGCACGCAAGCCGTCGTCAACGGTGACACCGGGGGCGACCCCGCAGCCCGCGGCCGACACCGACGCCCGCAGGAAGGTGCTGGACTCGCCGGTCGCCGTGGCGGTCGACAAGGCCGGTGGGATCTACGTCGCCACCGGCACCTCCGACGGCCAGATCTTCAAAATCACAAAAGACGGCGCGATCGCCCTGGTGGCCGGCAGCGGCCCGGACGTGGATGGATTCACGGGAAACAACGGGACCGCGACCGCCGCGGAACTGTCGTACCCACGCGCAGTCGCAGTCGACAGGAACGGCGACGTCCTCGTTTCCGACGGCGCCCGAGTGCGGCGGGTCACGGTCGCAACCGGCAGGATCGCCGCGGTCGCGGGCTCGGTCACAGGCTCGGGCACCGCTGCCAAGGGAACCTCGGGTGACAACGGTCCGGCCGTCAACGCCCTGCTGACCAACCCGACGGACATCGTCATCGCCGGGGATGGCACCGTCTACGTCCTCGAACGGGACGCGAAAACGGTCCGGAAGATCAGTCCGAAGGGTGTCATCTCCCGCTTCGCGGGCACACCACCACCAGCGGCAGGCGCACCATCGTCCGCGTCGACAGCCACCGCCTCGCCGCCGCCGGTCGGCAGCGTCGGGGACGGCTCCCCGGCGACCGAGGTGACACTCGGCGATCCCGCCGGGATCGCACTGGCTCCCAACGGTGATCTCTACATCGCCGACTACACGAGCAACGTGGTCCGCCTGGTGAACGCGGCCACCGGGCTGATCAGCACCTTCGCCGGATCGCACACCGCCACCGATGCCGGTGACGGAGGTGACGTGCGCGAGGCACGGGTCTACGCGCCGACCGGGATTGCCGTCGACGGTACCGGTGCGGTCTACATCGCCCAGTACGGTGGCATC
>NZ_CAAAFO010000157.1:162013-164729 GCF_900634715.1 Candidatus Protofrankia californiensis
ATCATGATCCTTACGGACATCGAGCGATGACGGCGACGTTCAGCACCGTGCCTGCCAACGCAACCACGTGCCCAGGTTCCCGGACAGAAGGCGCCCAGAGTAGCCATTCGATTACGCAGACGAGTCATCAACGTGTCGGAGCACCGTGGACGGCGGGAGGCTCCGGTGAGCGTGGACGGCGCCTGTCCACCCCGTCTCCCGCGAGGTCCGGCATGACCGTGAAGAAACTGACGCACCTGTCCCTGCTCGCCCTTCTGATCTTTTATCTGGCGAACACGCCAAGTGATGCCGCTTACGTGGTCCGCTCGGCGGTCAACGTGCTCGGGGACGCCGCGGAGGGCCTGTCCCGCTTCGTCACCGACGTCGCATGAGTCGCGACACGCGGATCACCGTCCGCCGCTCCCGCCGCGAAGCCGGCGGATTCCTCCGATCATGCCCGGAGGGGCGGCCGGGGTTATGCGGGATACCCGGACGGCGGCGCCCACGCGGACACGCCCGGACGGAACGGGCCCACCTCTCACGTAACGGCCAGTCACGTGGCGGCCAGCGGGCGGGTAACCGCCACGATCGACGTCCAGTCCGACAGATCGGATTCGACCACACCCCAGCGGGCGCCCTTCGCGGCGATCACCCGGCCGTCCCCGACATACATCCCGACGTGGCCCGGCGCTGCGGGCGTGCCGTCGGCCCCGGGAATGAACAGCAGGTCACCGGGCTGCGGATCCACCGCGGACACCTGCGGACCCGCCCGCATCTGGTCGACGGTGACCCGCGGAAGCGACACCCCGATCTGCCGGTACGCCGCCTGCACCAGCGAGGAGCAGTCCCAGGCGTCCGGCCCGGTCGCGCCCCACACGTAGGGCTTGCCGATCTGGCTTTCCATGAACTCCAGCACCGGGGCCACGGCGGACGCGGACACCGTGCCGCCGGTGATGGCGTCGATGGCGTCGCCGTAGACCTGCGCCTGGGCGAGGATGGTCCGGACGTAGTTGCGGGTCTCCGTGTACGGCGGAACCCCTGCATAGGCAAGCACCGCACCCGGCCCGGCGTTGTAGGCCGCGAGCATCTTCTCCCGCGGGTCCGCCGAAACGGACGCGGTAGCCGCGGCCACGGCGCAGTCATAGCGAGCCGCGGCGGGGATGGCGTCGGCCGGGTTCCACACGTCGCCGTGGCCATGGATGGCCCAGGTCTCGGGCATGAACTGGGCAATGCCCATCGCGCCGACACCGGACCGGGCGTTCGGGTTGAAACCGGACTCCTGGTGAAGCTGGGCGGCCAGCACCGCCGGGGACACTTCGGCGCAACCGGCGTTGTTCGCGGCTTCGACGATCAACGGCAGGTACTCCGGCGGGATGCCGTCGGCGTTCCTGATCGTCCGGTGCTCGTCGGAGCCGTTGTTCTCGATGAACGGACCAGCAATGATCACGACGATGGCCGTGACGCCGAAGACGAACGCGACGGCGGTACCGACCAGCCCCAGGCCACCCCAGAGCATCCACCGTTGTCGGCGCCGACGCGCGCGATCCATGTCCGGGGCCACGGCTTAGCGGCCCGGCGCGTCGCCGTAGGAGTTCGCCAGATCCGCGCCGGCCACCAGCCAGGTGCCGTCGGTCTGGCGGAGCAGGGTGAGCGTCGGGTTCGACACCGTCTCGGCCCGGTCGCCGACGCGGTCGCTCACGGTCGTGCGCCGGACGTTCAGCAGCAGCACGGCCCGACCGGTGGCAGTGGTGTCGGTCCCGCCCAGCGGGGAGGTCGCGAGCACCTCAACGGTGGACCGGCTCCCCAGCGCCCGCAGCTCCAGCCATGCCCGAGCCGGCCCCTCGGTGGCGGCGGCCGGGCGCTCCCCGCCGAGCTGGGCGAAGAAATCCGGGGTCATGCAGGCGCGGGCGCGCAGCAGACCGGCGTCCGGCCCGCTGTCGGTCCGTGTGTCGTAGGACTGCCAGCGAGCGAAGCAGTCCCCCGCGACACTTCTGGGATCATGGGTGTCGAGCGGAGCGGAGGCCGGCGGTGATGCGGTGGCAAGCGGAGGGCCCGGCGGTTGGCTCGCGGCCGGCGGCGGTCCGGTCGCGGGCGGGGCGGTGCTCGCCCGCGCCACGACGTCGCGCACGGCCGAGCAGGCCGACACGCCACATATCAGCAACGGTGCCGCTGCCACCAGCACGGACAGTCTGGACGCACCCCGTGTGGGCATCCGCCCGACAGACATGCCGGAAAGGATCACTCCCTGCCATCCAGCCAGTCCCTGACCCGACCGCGGCGGATCCGCCACTGATGACCGACCTTGCGGGCCGGGATCTCCCGTTCGGACAGCAGCCTGAGCACCGTGCTCTCCGACAGCCGCAACCACACGACCAGCTCGTCGACCGTCAGCACGTCATCGTCTGCGGGATCCCTGCCTGCCGCGAACGCCGCCACCGAGACGCCCTCCTGTGCCACGCGACGGCCTCCCTCTCCAAGCACATACCGCCGGCGCAGGAAGTTACACCCACCCAAGCCACCCTGACGACCCCCAAAGGAGCCTTGTCATACTCGAACTGCTCGTGTTACATCGATCCGTCCGAAGTTCGAGCCAAGCAACCGCAAGCAGCAGTAATGGGCACCAATCAGTCGGAGAATATCACGGAGGTCGACAGCGCGTGACCGATGTGTCGCAGGAGCCCTACGGCGATGACGGTGACGCACGTCCCGTCTCACTGATCGGTACACGCATCCCCGC
>NZ_CAAAFO010000157.1:164893-170765 GCF_900634715.1 Candidatus Protofrankia californiensis
GCCGAGCCCACAGCAGGATTCGACGACCCGTGACCCGGCCTCCCCCAGCACCGCAACCAGCGGCAGTCCGCCAACCCCAAGATCTACTTCTATGGCCGGCACGGGCGAGGACACACAGACCGGACGCGTCACCAGGCGCCTGCGCCGCCGGTTGCGCGGCGCTCCGAGCGAGAGCGTTCCCGCCGGTGGTGACGACCCGCGCCAGGACGAAGCGTTCATGCTGCAGGACGCCGGAAGCCCCGCCACACCCCCAACGGTCACCCTCAGCGACCCCGAAGAACCTGCCGCCCCGGCTCCGGTCACGGTCAACGCGTCGGCCACCCTCGACGCTCTTGATCCACCACCCACGACGCCGGAAGCCGACGGTGCCGCCGGGAACCTCCCAGCCCAGCCAGTGGGTGACCCCGCGGTGACCACGGGCGATGCTGCGAACGCCGGTCCTGGAGTCGACGAGCAGCAGACCGACGCCGGCCGACCGGGCGCCGCACAGGCCGCGGATGCCCGAACCCCGGTAGTCCCCCCCACCACGGAACCGACCGGCGCGCCCACCACGGGATCGGCCGGCACACGCGCCAGCCACGGCCGGCCGAAAGCCGTCCACCACTCCGGCGTCCCTGGAGGGCGCACCGCACCAGCCACGGACGGTGCCGAGGCATCGGGTCCGACTACCCGGGAGACGGGTCCGGGGGAATCCGCACCGGGCAGCGACTACGCGCCGGCCGTACGGCCGTTCGTCACCGGGTCAGGCAGCCGTCCCACAGCCGCGGCACGACCCTCGGGTCGGCCGTCCGTGCACGCTCCCCGCATGGCGGTCGTACCTCCACTGACGGCAAAACCCTCGGCGCCCGCCCAGCCGGCAGCCCAACCATCGGCACAGTCGGCAGCTATCTCGACCGCCCCGCCGGCCGGAGCGCTTGAGTCGCCCCCTGCTGGGCCTTCGGGTTCGGCGCTCCCGTCGGCACCGGGTGAACCCGAGCCGGCGGCGACCAGCCGGCCGTCGGCACCGCTTCCGGCGGTACGTGAGCCCCGCAGCAGCCGCGAACTGTGGCCCTGGCAGGAGCCCTGGCGCGACGTCAACGACCTGGAGCCCTGGGAGGAAATCCCCATCCGGGAGTCCCTCGCCGACCGGGTCGCCGCGCCGCTGGAAGGCTCGTGGCGGATCGCGGTCACCTCTCTGATCCGCGGCTCGGGACGCACCACCGTCACGGCGATGCTCGGGATGACCCTCGCCAACATCCGCGCCGAACCCGTGGTCGCCCTCGACATCTCCGGTGACCTGGAACGCACGGAGACCATCGGTGACCTTGACACGGACGCCGGGTTCAGTGCATCGCTCGCGGAACGTGTCGGCGTCCGTCCGTCAGCAACGCTCAGTGACCTGGTCGCGGACTCGATCTCCTACCGTGCCCGCCGCGGCGGAACACCACGACCGGCCAGGGAGATTCGCTGGCTGATCAGTGGTGATGCCGGCGGGACATCCACGCCCGTCGCGGCCGCCGGGGGCCTCGACGTCCTGCCCGCCTACCGCCCCACCGGCGTCCACCATCCCACCGGCGCCTACCACCCCGCCGGGCAGGCCGCGTCAGGCGGACCGGGAGCGACCGGTCCCAGCGGTGCCGTTGCGGTTCCCTTCAGCGACACCAAGACACAACCGGCTCCTCTGGTAGCAGCCGGTATGCCAGGCCCACCTACCCCCCAGGTACTCGCCGCCGGCCTGCGCACTCTGGAACAGGCATACCCGCTGGTGCTCGTCGACACCCCGTTGGACTGGGACACACAGTTCGCTTCGATCACACTCCGCGACGCAGATGTGATCCTGCTGGTCGTACCGGCTCTCCCCAGTGATCTGGCCGAAGCGTCGGCCGCCCTGCGTGACACAACCAGCCTGCGTGCCCGCCGCGCGGGCCCACCACCGATGGTGATCGTAGCCGCGATGTCGGTCCGACGCGGACGGTGGTCGCCGCAGACCCGCTCGGCCGCGACCAAGCTGGCCCGGCGAGTCGACGCGATGGTGCGCATCCCCTATGACATGCGCCTCGACGACGAGGTGCCCGACCACACCCGCACCGGTCGCCGGCACAGCGCAGGCGCAGCGCCCGGCAGCCGCACGCCGATCGCCTTCTCCCGGCTGCGGTGGCGCAGCCGGCGGGCATTTCTCCGGCTGGCCGCAACCATCGTCGATGCATGTGGTGATCTTGGCAACGCAGATCTCGAGAGCGGTGAGAGTGACGACACAACCGTCGCTGCCATCGTCACTTCCGAAGATCACAGTTTGATTCCGGGCGTATGATCCGACGACCTACGCGCCGGCCTGAGCACAGAAGGGAACAGCGATGATCGTCCATACTGTAACCGCGCAAGCGACGGTCGTCCTGGCGCAGGTAGAGGTCAAGCCCGACGACTCCAAGGCCCCCGGGATCAACGCACTCAAGGATCTCGTCAACGGCCTCGCCGCATACGCCGTGATCGCTGCCGTGGCGTCCGTGCTGCTCGGCGGAATCGCCTGGGCACTCGGCGAGCGGATGGGTCTCGACCGCACCTCGGCAATCGGTAAGAGTGGTGTACTCGCCGGCTTCGGGCTGGCCTTCCTCGTCGGCGCCACGGCCGCGGTCGTCAACTTCTTCCTCGCCACCGGAGCGACCGCATCGTCCGGCCCTGTCGAGCAGCCGCAGGGGTTGGGCCGGCCGGCCATCGTCCAGACGATCGATCCCGCGGACCACGTCCAGGCACTTCGCCATAGGTCTTCTGACCGGTTCTCGTGATGCCGACCGGCTGATATTGGGATGATGGGTCCGCTGTCGTCTCACGAGTAGTCGCGTCCGAGGTTGTCACACCGAGGGAGGGGATGTTGGTCAACCAGGCTGACTGGCCCGTGCGCCGTCTCGTCGGCCTCCTGGTGGCAACCGGAGCGGTGACTGTGACGGCCGGCATCCTCATTGGACGCTACATGATCCCGTCCTCTTACTCGGCAGGCATCCAAGGGCAGCCTGCGCCACGTATAGACACCCGTCCGACATCGGCGGCGTCGAAAGCCGTGCCTCCCACCGCGGTACCCAGGAGCACTCCGACCGGGAGCGAGACCACCGCACCTCCCACGCAGGCGGCCCGACAGATACCAGGCATGCCGACCCGCGTCAACGAGTTCGGGATCCCCGTCGGCTACCCCCACACCGAAGCCGGCGCCATAAGCGCCTGCGGCAATTACGTCGCCGCTTATTCTGCCACATATAATCGTGAGCCATCGCGCATCCATGCAATATTCAAGTCGATATCCGAAACATCAATAGCAAGTAAACTCGCGGACCGCATCATCGAAGTCGATAAAAATAATTCGACCAGCTACGGTGCAACTTCTATCAGCGATCCAAAGATCAGTTTTAATTCTCGAATTCTCGGGTTCGAGGTTCAACAGAAAACGCCCGATTCAGCCACCGTTTCTGTCTGGTCTTCAGCTAGCTTCGGGGCTTACGATAACACCGACACGAAACTACTCCCTCAAGTACGCTGGGGAACCGACGTATGCACGGTGCACTGGTTTGAGGATGACTGGAAAATTGTAGATGCCAGTGATGGTCCAGGCGGTCCTTCCATAACAGAAAGAGCTGCCGAGGGATACCAGCGGTTCACATACGTGAGAGGCCCAGGATCATGAGCGTCCAAGTTGATGGCGGTAATATAATCGCGATCAGCTTTAACCCGTTCACTCCGCTTAAAGGTGCTGCTTCTGATGGGACTGGCAGCTTCCTGGATTCGGTGGGTGCCGCGTTCGCGAACATGGCTGCGGACCTGTCGGCGTCCGTGTTCAGCTTCGCCACTCAGAAAACCGCGATCGACCTGAACCAGGACTACGTCGTCAGGAACTACAACATCGTCTTCGGTGTGGCGATCCTGGCCGTCACTGGCCTGTTCATGTGCGCCTGCATCGTCGGGGCAATCCGGGGGGACGCGCATCTGCTGGGCCGTGCGCTCGCGTCCACCGGTACCGCAATCTTCGGTTCCTTCGTCGTGCTGACCCTGCTGCAGATGGTGCTTTCCGCTGCCGACGGTATATCCGAAGCGTTCGGCGACGGCGCACCCCTGGGCGCAAGCCTGGTCGCCCAGCTGCGGGCTCTCCCACAACAGGGCAACTTCGCTCTCGATATGGTGCTGTCGCTGCTCGTGGCGCTGTTCTCGTTCGCGCTCTTCCTCGTCCTCTACATCCGCAAAGTAGCGATCATCGTAGTTGCGGTGTTCATCCCGCTGTACCTGGCCGGGCAGCCGGCGATGTCGACCCGCAACTGGATGAAGCGGGCCGTGGAGATCCTCGCCGCGCTCGTCTTCGCTAAGCCCGTCATTTATGCGATCTTCACCCTTGGTGCGAGCGTTGCCAGCGACTCGACCGGGTCGGCCATGGACCAGACGCTGACCATTCTCAGCGGCATTGTAATCATGGCTGCTGCAGTGTTCTCGCCGCTCGCTCTTCTCCACGTGATCGGGATGGCCGACGTTCAACTGATGCAGGCGATCGGCTCGGCGGGAAAGCGCGGCGCGGCGAGTTTCGGCCACGGCGCCGGCGCGCTGCTCGGCTCGTCGTCACGGGAGACCTTCCGGGGTATCGGTGGGCGGCTGCAGAACCGGCAGCGCAGCGGATCGGGTGTGGACGCGGGCCGGCCCTTCACCGGCGACCTCGCTCCGGTCGGCGCCGGCGCCATGGCCAGAGCGGGCGGCCGCCGCGGGTCCGGTGTCAGCCCGGCAACGCGGGTCGGTACCCCCCTCGCCCGGGCAGGCCGGGCCGGCGGCGGTCAGCCGGCGCAGGCCGCGGCCCGCTCCGCGGGTGGATCTGCGGGACGCGTCGGCGTCGGCTCGCCCGCGCCACGGACTCGCTCGGCAACCGGCGCGGGCAACCGGGTCACGGCGCCGAGCGCTACCGGCGCCTCCGCGCGTATCTCCCACGCGGCTCCCCGAGCCGTGCCGTCCACCGCGGCGTCACCATCAATGTCACCTAAGGTAACCTCACCGACGCCACCCGTCCACCCCACACGTACCGGGGGAGGCTGAGCAGAGCGTGGTTGCCGAACGCACCTACCGGTTCGGACCGCTGGAACGCGGCGGCATCCTGCTCGGCATGCGCTGGCCCCAGTTGGGTCTGATGGTCGGCGTGATGCTGTGCATCCTCGGGGCGCTGCGATCCCCGGTCATACTTGCCCCGGGGTGGATCGCACTGGCCGGTGCGCTGGGGTTCATCGCGTTCGTCCGCGTCGACGACCGTAACCTCGATCAGTGGGTGCCGATCCTTTTCGGTTTCACGATGCAGAAGGTGATGGGCGAGACGGTGTTCCGTGGGGCGTTGTTCAGAACCGGCAACAGCTCCGACCATCTGTCTAAGACCGCGCTTCCCGGACCTCTGTCATCCCTGGTGATGCTGTCGGTACCGGTTGGCAACGGCCGTTACGTGGCGGTGGTCAAGGACGCCAGACGAGGGACGTTCACGGCGGTCCTGCAGGTGCAGGGTAGCCAGTTCGCGCTGCTGGAGTCCGGTGACCAGCAGGCCAGGGTGGACGCCTGGGGTGAGCTGCTCGCCGGGCTGACCATCGGCGGCGGGCGGCTGTCCCGCATCCAGTGGCTGGAACGCACGCTGCCGGACTCCGGTGACCAGCTACAACGGCACTGGCGGGTCCGGGGGCACCATGACGGCTCGTGGGCGGCCGAGGCATACCAGGAGGTCATCGACGCCGCTGGCCCGGTCGCCCAGCGGCATGAGACCTTTCTGTCGTTCCAGCTCCGCGCGCGCGACGTACGGCGGGCGGTTCAACGCGCCGGTGGTGGTGACCACGCGGCCTGCACGGTCCTGCTCGGCGAGCTGCGCACCATGGAGGCGGCGCTGGCCAGGGCG
>NZ_CAAAFO010000157.1:171102-175133 GCF_900634715.1 Candidatus Protofrankia californiensis
CGCCCTGGCCGCGGTGATCCGGATGACCTACGACCCGTACTCCATCGAGATGATCGACGCGCGCGGTGGCGCGGCGTCCGACCGGGCCGGCGGCCTCACGGGGCTGCCGTCGGGCATCGACCCGGCGATAGCCGGACCGGTGCGCACAGTCACCAGCTGGGACCACTACCGCACCGATTCCGGGTTCCACACCACCTACTGGATCAACGGCTGGCCGCGGGTGCCATCCCCGGCCGCGTTCCTCGCCCCGCTGCTCATGGAAACCACCTGCCGGCGGACGGTCTCCCTCGTCGTCGAACCGATGCCTGGCCGCAAGGCTGAGAAGGCGGTCAACCGCCGCCGGATGGCGCATCTGGGCGAACAGCAGATGCGCGACAAGGTCGGCAAGGTGACAACCCAACGTGACATGGCCGAAGCATCCGAGGTGGAACGCCGTGAGCAGGAGCTCATCGCCGGGTTCGGCGCGTTCCGCTTCCACGGGTTCGTGACGGTCTCCGCGGACGACCTCGACGGCCTGGCCGAGGCGTGCGGCGAGGCGGAGACGCTGGCGTCCCGCAGCCGCCTGGAGATGGTCCGTCTCGTCGGCGAACAGGACCAGGGGTTCAGTGTTGCCGCGCTGCCGCTGGCCGTAGGGGTGTCATGACACTGCACCGTTCAGGCGGGACCGGAACCGACCGGGAGACCCGTCGTAAGCTCAGGGAACTGCAGCAGGCCGAACGTGAGGCGCAGCGCGGCGAACGGGCCGCCGCCCGGGCCGAACGGGCGGCGATCCGGCGGGCACGCATGGCGCTGCGCCGCGGCGAGCAACCGCCGCGGCTCGTCGGGCCGCACGCTGGCCGGATCTTCCACAGGCTCCGCCTGCCGTCCCACATGGAGACGACCGCGCAGATCGCCGGCATCTACCCGTTCGTCGTGGACGCCGGGCTCGACACCCCCGGCATGTACATCGGACGCCACGTCTGGTCCGGCGACTCCTTCGTCTTCGACGTGTTCGAGCTCTACCGCCAGCAGGTCATCGAGAACCCCAACTTCGCGGTCTTCGGCTCAGTCGGCTCACGCAAGTCGTCCCTGCTCAAGACACTGATCTCGCGGGGAGCCGCGTTCGGCTACCAGGCGGCCGTGCCCTGCGACCCGAAAGGCGAGTACACCCGACTGGCACGCCGGCTGGGCTGCGAGCCGACCTACATCGGCCCGGGGCTGTCCACCCGGCTCAATCCGCTGGACGCCCCGCCGCGACCACCCGGCATGGCGGACGGCGACTGGTCCCGGGAGGTCAAACGGGCCCGATCGGCGCTGCTGTCCTCGCTGATCGAGACCGCGAAGGGCGTGCCGCTCACCCCGTCCGAGCACACCGCCGTCGACCTTGCCCTCGACGTCGTGACCCGGCAGATCACCGGTGCCTCCACCGACCGGCAGGCGACCCCGCTGCTGCCGCACGTCCTGGACGCGATGACGAACCCGTCGGAGGCCGACTGCACAGCGCTGCCGGTGACCGCGACCGAACTGCGGGACTCCTCCCGAGACGCGACACTGACGCTGCGCCGGCTCACCCACGGCGCGCTCGGCGGGCTCTTCGACGGCCCGACCACCTCCCCGCTGGACTTCGACCGTCCGATCGCCGTGCTCAACCTCGAGCGGGTCCAAGGCTCCGACGAGATGATCGCACTGATCATGACGTGCGCACAGGCATGGATGGAAGCCGCGCTGATGCGCCAGGACGGCGTCCAGCGCTACGTCGTCTACGACGAGTGCTGGCGGCTGATGCGATTCGCGGGTCTGGTACGGCGGCTGTCCGCCCAGCAGAAACTTGCCCGCCAGTGGGGATGCGCGAACGCGATCGTCGCGCACCGGATCTCCGACCTGCTCTCGGCCTCCCCGGACTCCGTCGAGGTGGCCAAAGGCCTGCTCGCCGAGACCGCGATCCGCATCCTGTACAAACAGGCATCCGACCAGATCCCGGACACGCAGCGGGCGCTGGATCTGACCGACGTCGCCTCGGACATGCTGCCCCGGCTGGACCCCGGTTTTGCATTGTGGCTCATCGGGAATCGCGCGTTCTATGTCGAGCACATCGTCGGCGACCTGGAGATCCCGGTCGTTCTCAACGGCTCGAAGATGCACGGCGAAGTCGACAACGTCAACCTCGTCCTGGACGATCTCGATCCCGACGTGCTGGACGACTACGACTACCGGGACCGGGTCGATCCCGACGTCACCGATGACGACGGCGACTACGCCAACTATGATCCAGGTGTCGGTCACCATGCGGACGGGTTTGCCATCGACACCCCGCTCCCGGGCCAGGACGGGGTTTCTCCCGAAGAGATGATGGACACCTTTCCCTACGGCCCACTTTCCCGAGAAATCTAGCCGGCCGAAGACCGCGCGATCTGTTACCCGTTCTCCGGGTCCCAGGGCCGGGACGGATCGATCGCCTTGAACTGATCGTCGCTATCATCCGTCTGCGGATTCGGCAAAACGGCCGGCGCTTCGATCGCGAGCGGCGCCCCTTGTTCGAGCGCTACCTCTTGTTGTTGTGTCGCCGACGGCACGGCCTGACGAGCGGTGGAGGCAACTCTGGGCAGGAGGACGATTCCCGGATTGCAGTCGCCAAGTGCCGCCCGACGATCGCCCAACGACGAATCGATCAGAACGAAAGCGGTTGGTGGAAGCTGCTGGATCTGCGTCGGCTCGACGCTGAACTCGTAGACACGTTGCAGGACCGCGCCATCCTGACGGGAATCGGTGGCCGACAGGCTCTCGGTATTCTGCCAGAATTCCGACTGGGACACCGAGACCGACCGGCTCCAGCCGCTTGATTTTCCACCCTTCCCTCGTGAACCGCTGCTGCCCTCGGTCTCGGAGACGCTAACGCTCCCCCCTGCACTGGTGGATGTCCCGGCGGTGCGGCTGCTGCCGACCTGCCGAGTAACCTGGGAGAACACGAACTTGTGTCCGCGACCGACGAACTCGGCCGCGGTCTCGGCCTCCCTCGCATTCCCCAGCTGCATGATGAGCGTGGCACTGTCACCCGCACCGATCAGGCGTTCGGTGCCTTCCCCCAGATGCTCGAAAAGATTCACGAGACGAATTCCGGCGTTGGCCGCGTACCGGGCCATGCCTTCCAGAGCGGGCAATCCCATCCGGTCCCCACCGGCAACTACCAGGACGTCCGGGGAAGCATCGCCACGGCGGCGTCGGAGCTGGTGCAGGACGATCTGAAACAATACCTGGTCAGCAAATTCCTTACGAGCGGTGGAGGTGTCGCGGCTCGACGTAGCTATAATTCGGAGGCCGTGCACCGGCCACCACGGCTGTGGTGCGGCGGTCGTCGCCGTTTCCTCCCGACCGGCGAACCGCTTCAGGGACGCCCGCAGGTAGTGGATTTCATGCTGGATTCTTTCGCTTTCGCCCCACGCACCCACCCGGTTGGCGACAGTGTTCCTCTCCGCGGGTGAAAGGAGATCGGGGCCGTCATCCTGATCACGCCCCTGCAGCACACGCAGGCCGGCAGCGAGCCGGCTGAAGGTCAGCGGTGGATCCAGCCGCGTGGCGACAGCCGCGAGTATCTCGGCGTCAAGCACCCGAAGCGCCGGATCAGCGCCTCCTCCGCGGACCGTGTCGACGACGTCCGCGAGGAGCTCGGCAGCGTCTTCGGGGTCGACACCGTGCAGAAGCCCAAGCCCGCCGATATCAACAGGAAGATCGTTCACTGTGACCGGAAACTCGGCGTCGATTGCAAGCTGGGTAATACCGCCACCGATTCCACGCTCGCTGAAGTCGAGCAGGAGAATGCCGCCGCCGGATGCCAGAACCGAAGAGCCGATGGTCGCCAGCAGGCTCGCCCAGCCGTCACGAGTGCCGCCGAAGACATCGACCCGACTCGCGGTCGGTCGGGGCGCGAGTGGGTGGAACAGCAGCGCTGTCTCCCGCCGGGCACGGTCAGCGACCTCGTGACTTTCCACCGCCGCCCGCCAACCCGCGGTAGCGGACTGATACCTCTCCCACTCGGCATCGCGATGCTTCTGCCA
>NZ_CAAAFO010000157.1:175547-184255 GCF_900634715.1 Candidatus Protofrankia californiensis
TTTCTGGGAAGCCTACGTATACGATTTGTGAGATCGTCCTCGTATTTTTTGGTGTCCGGCGGGGGTGGCTCGTTCCATATTGGCGGCTGGTCACGGTAAGGATGGGGATTCACGCCGGGGTCGACGTATTCCCAGCCCCATCGCTCCCCCGGGACGAACAACCGTCGGGCGAGTTCAGAACCGGACATCTGGCTTCATGGATTGCAGCTCCACCTTCTGACGACCGCGATCGCAACGTCCATACCGACTTTGTGCTGCCAAGGTCGACATGGTAAGCCAACCTACCATCGAGCACCATCTGTGACGTTGCCATGCAGTCGGCGCGGGCTTGCGCATGGCCGCTGCGCCACGCAGCCGTACCCGGGACTCCGCTCAACCAGACCCCGCCTGCTCACCGATCCGGGTCCGACCGGCAGCTCGGGTCAGCTTCCGGCTCCGGCTCGTGAGCGACTTGCAACCGCCGCGGCCGTGGCGGCGGCCGTACCGAGCAGGGCACAGCAGACACCTGCCGCGACAACCGGGACGTGCCGGCTCAACGTGGCCGCGGACAGCCACACCCCAAGCCCGAGGACGGCTCCGAGAGCGCCTGCGGCAAGCACGGCGGACCTCCGGCGGGCGCCGCTGCGCAGCAGCCGGCGGGTCGACTCCAGGTAGGCGAGCGCGAACAGAGCTGCCAGCACACCGCCGGCGCCCATGGCACTGGCCAGCGGTGCCTGCTCCGGCTCGATCGTCACCTCCTGGACGCTGCTTGTGTTCACCTGGTCCAGCTTCACCTGCCCGTGGACGGCTCCTCCCACGATCCACCGGGTGAGCGGCGGAGCGGTGACGTCCGCCTGCCAGGATTTGCCCGCGTTCACCGTCACCGGCTCGCCGGTCGCGGTACCCAGCGGGATGCCCGCCACGGACAGTCGCAGGAACACCGTCATCGTTCCCGATTCCGCGGCTGTGCCGCTGATCTCCACGGGCTCGGCCAGGTCGATCCGCGCGGACGCGGGCGGGGCGACCCCGGCCACCCGCACGCCCGCGGCGGCGTCAGCGGGATCAGTGCTGACGGCCGGTCGTGGGGACGGCCACAGCACGGCGATCAGCACCACCAGCACGGCCGCGACCAGCGCGATCCCGGTCAGCTGCCGAACCGGAACCGACGACGGGCCACGGCGGTGTGCCCGACCCGGTCGCGACCCTGAACCCACCAGCTCCGGCACCGGGACAAGGGAGGCCTGATCGAGATCGACGATGTCCGGCGAGGGATAGTCCACGGGCACGCCGGGCAGAACCGACACCAGGTCGGTCAACAGCGCGAACTCTTCGCCGCGTGTGAACGGACCGCGCCGAGCCGACGATTCCAGGGCCGCCCGCACCGCCGGGGAAAGGTCTCGTACCGCCACTCCTGACCGCTCCAGCCAGCCGGGCCCGAACGCCTCGGACGCGGCGCCCGCGACGAACTCCGCGAGCCGTTCGGCGGTCGCCGGCCTGCGTTCGGGATCCCGGGCCAGCCCACGCATGAGAAGCTGGGCAAGCCCGCTCGGTACCTCGTCGCCGGGCAGCGGTGGCTCAGCCGCCTCCTGGCGTGCCCGAAACTGGTGGAACCCACCGTCGGTTGGGTAGGGAAGGTGTCCGATGAGCAGGTAGTACAGCATCGCCGTGGCCGAATAAACGTCGGTGCGGACGTCCAGGTAATCACCGCGGGACTGCTCCGGGGACATGTACCCGGGTGTACCGGCGATCACGAACCGGCCGTCCCGCGAGGCGAGGGTGGTTTCCCCGCCGATGACCCGGGCCAGTCCGAAATCGGTCACCTTGACCGCGCCGCGGTTGTCGAACATCGCGTTGCCGGGTTTGATGTCGCGGTGCAGCAACCCCTGGTCGTGGGCAGCCTGCACCGCGGAAAGGACGGCGAGCACGGCCGCGCAGGACTGTTCCATGGTGAGCCCGGTCCGGCGGAAGCGCTGTGCGAGTGTCCCGCCGGGGAGATATTCCAACACCAGGGCACAGACCCGTTCCGGCGTACTCCCTGCGTCGACGGTCACCTCTTCGTCCGCGTACTCGTAAACCGTGACGATGTGCAGGTGGTTCAACCGGGCCAGGGCGCGCCCTTCTTCGTTGAACCGGAAGCGCATCTGCGGGTCGGCGGCGATCCGGTTCGGCAGGTGCTTGACGGCGACCGCCCGGTCAAGCCGTGGGTCCTCGGCCGCGTAGACGACACCGAACCCGCCGCGGCCGAGTTCGGCCCCCAACCTGTATCGTGGCAGGGCGGCCACCAGTGCCCGCGGCGGCACGGATGGATTGATCGTCACGAAGGCCCATCCTGACGCAGGTCCCATTCGCGGCGGCGGGGAATGCCGGTCGGGTCGGTGTCTTCCTCGAAGAACCGCGGGGGCGGCTGCCACGGCCTTTCGTATCCGCGCCTGTCCTCGTCCGCGCCGGGCGGCTGTGGCCGGACAACGGGCCGGGACGGTGGCTGCGCCGCAGCTGCCGACCGGACCCCACCGGCCGGGGAGGCAGTGCCTGCCGGGCTCGAGGTCCGGGCCTGGTCGGGGCTCAACGCACCGCCGGTGGGCAACTCGCCTGTGGGCGACGCGCCTGCGGACAACGTGCCTGCGGGCAAGGTGGCGGCCGGTGCGGGAGCGGGCGTAGGGGTGAGATAGCCCAGCAGAAAACCGATTCCCGCGGCTGCCGCGATAAAGGTCAGGTTGGACGACGTCGAGGGTGCTGTTACCCTCAACGCAGACAAGCTGACAATCGCGACAAAGCCGACTCCGCAGCCGGCGGGCGCGAACCGGACAGCCCGCCGCCACCGATTACGGGGGAGACGATGCCGCGCGAGCGCGACCAACGCAGCAGCCCACAGCAGGACCGTGACCACCAGTAGACCCAACCCGAACATGCCGTATGTGCAGACCAGCGTGCCGCGGATATCGGCGATACCGTCGGCCGAGGCGAGAGTGTCACGTTTCGCGTCACGTAGAGTCACCGCCATGGGCAACAGCCCGGTCGCCTGTCCATGCAGCTCCGCCATGTCGACGTCAATACTCCAGGTCAACGACGCGCCAGGGGGCACGTCCATCTTCACTGCGGTGTCGAAGACGAAAAAGGTGAGACCCAGCGCCGATCCGCTGACGCGAATCGATCGTATCCGGGCCAGATCATTCCGATTGTTGCGGACCGTGACAAGGACACGCGTCGGCTGGTCCGGATCGAGCGTGATCCGCCGCCCGGTGACGGAGACCTCGTTGACCACCGCATCGAACTGAAGACCCCCGCTACCTGCGGCAACAATGCTGGTGGGGCGGTCGCCCGGCACGCCGCCGGCCGCGGCTGTGGCCAGGCCGGGTAACAAAACCAGGACCACCAACGCCACGGTGATCAAAACGGTGAGAGGCGCCGCGGCTCGCCGCGTCGCCTCTACGACAATGGCCACGGCGCCCCCCGAGAGTTCGCTTTCTATTGTGGCCTCGATGCTACTGTCATCATAGGAACAAGGCGGCAGTTGGACATGCTGTCCGGTATGCGACACGCCGCCACTCCTTTCGCGCTCCGGGGGCGTCGTGCGCTTTTCTTGTTCACTTTTACGCCGTGGAAGCATCAGGATCGCCCTGGCGGCTGTCCTGCCGTCGGTGATTCTGCTCGGCATGCTGGGCGTGGCATCCACGGCCACGCCCACACCGGCTCCCACCGCTCCCACGACGGGCGCGAAGCCGATCCCCATGACCATGGCTGCCACGGTCACTCCGCGTAGCGATACACCCGAGGCAAGCCCCACTACTGGTACGCCTGTGGAAAGCCCCACCGTCTGCCCGGAGGGAACCCCGGACGGCTGCCTGTGCCCGGACGGTTCAGTGGTGCCCGGTGGGCGGGAATGCACTCCGCAACCGTGTCCCACAGGCCAGCAACGCACCGGGGAGGGAACCTGCAGCTACCCACCGTGCCCCGAAGGGCAGCAACGCGGTGACAACGGCACCTGCGCCTATCCGCCATGTCCCGAAGGCCAGCAACGCGGTGAAGACAACGCCTGCCACTACCCACCGTGCCCGGCAGGCCAGGAACGCGATGCAAAGGGCATCTGCCACTACCCGCCGTGCCCCGAAGGGCAGCAACGCGGCAAGGACGGCACGTGCCACTACCCACCGTGTCCCACGGGTCAGGAACGCGACGCAAAGGGCATATGCCGCTACCCACCGTGCCCGGCGGTCCAACAGCGCGGCGAGGACGGGATCTGCCGGCCGACCCCTGTGACCTGCCCGGACGGCTCCACCGCGCGGACGCGGGAACAATGCCCGCCGCCACCGATCACCTGCTGGGACGGCAGTACGGTCGCATCTCGGGAACAATGCCCACCGCAGCACGAGACCTGCGCCAGCGGGGTGACGGTGACAGTCGGGCAGCCGTGTCCGCCGCCACAGACCGGGGACACCTGTCCTGGTGGAACAGCGCCGGACCGCAACGGCATCTGTCCACGGCCGTCGGTCTCCTGCCCCGGCGGCCTGTGGGTGCCCGCCGGGCAGCAGTGCCCGCAACCACCCCCACCCTGTCCGACCGGGTTCGTACGGACCGCGTCCGACAGGTGCGTGCCGGTCAGGCCAGGGTCCACGCCTGCGCAGCAGCCCTCCCCCGCCGCGCCCACGCCCTCACCCACGCCCCCAAGCCCGCTACCCGGGCAACTGGTGTTGGACAAACCGGTCGTCTCCGCCGGGGACACCCTGGTCGCCAATGGTGCCGGCTGCGCTCCGGCCGCCGAGGTCGTCATCACCTCCGAGGACGGTAAGACGATCGGCCGGACCGTCGCGGACGCGACCGGACGATTTTCCACGGTCGTGCAGTTCGCCACCTACCGGGTCGGAAACCGTTCGATCATCGCGAACTGCGGGCCGGTGCTGCGATCCGAGGTGAACATGGTGCTGTCCAGTTCGACCGGCGGCACGTCCAACACGTTCGTCCTGCTGTTGTTCTTCCTGCTCGTCGGTTCTCTCGTGGTACGCCGCCAGATCGGCGAGAGCGCCCAGCCGGACCCGCACGGCCGGCAATAGGAAGCAGAAAACAGATAAATAGGCAGCAGACGGCAGGAACCGGACACCGGGATGGACGACGGAAAGCAGGACAGGCGGGGAAGAAGGACGGGAGCGGCGGCGCGGGCAAGGGATGGCGGTGGCCGTGTACCACCGCTACCCACGCCGCCGCTCCCGTCTCGGCCCGACACCGGAAAGCCCTCCAGAGGGCTTCTGGCGGCGCGATCATTCCTCCTCCGCGCCGCCCCGGAGACCCCCCTCCCTGAGGCACTCAGGGGAACGGGCACCATCGGTGTCGGTTCACCCGGCGGCCGGGACACCGTCAGCCGGCGGCCGGGGAGTTGGGAACATGGCTCAAGGGGTGTTCGGAACTCGTTCGGACTACCTGTTCGGTCTGGCTGTTCGGAGCGCCGTTCGGGTAGTCCGTTCACCGATTGTGTCGGGGTTCGCGTTCGCTTCCGGTCAGGCCCCGGCGGTCAGCCAGGCGTGGGTCACGGATCGGCGTGACAGCTGTCGAACCGACAGCTCCGGCAGGGGTGGCTCGTCCGGCTCAGCCCGTTCCTCGCAGGACACCGCGGTGTTCTGGACCCTTCCCCAGATGATGCTCCGGCATTCGTCGGCGCCTACCACAAGAGACGTCCGGGTATGCGGGTCGAACACCTCGACGTGCCCGTCGAAACCTGGTGCGAGAATCCTGAAGTGGCTCCACAGGTGTGCTGTATAGGTGTCCGCAAACTTGCCGAGAAGTTCTCCGTCGGCGTCCAGGACGAGTATTCTCTTACCCATTTCAACACCCTTCTCCTGCGTCCACAAAATACTGGGTGACTGGCCTGGGAGAAGGCTACGACGGGCCCGCCGTGCGTGTCTATTCCTAATTTTCCGCTATTCCTGGAATGGTATTTTGGTGATGACGGACACTCATTCCGCCGATGCCGGGTCATCGGGCTACCGGGCCACCGCAGAACTAGTTCGGGGTACGTTCGCCATCCCGGGACACATAACGGTGGGTGAACACCACAGCGGCCGGTAATCGACGCGCGGTATTCCGTCCCGGATGCAACAAGATGGCTCCGGTATCCCCTCTCGACCGGGAAGGCGGCTACCGGTAGTCCGGTCCGGCCCGAACCGGACTATTTGATCATATTGCGACGGTCGGCAGCATACATCTCCACGGAGCGCGCATGCTCGTCCTGTTGCTGTCGGTACGGCGGCGAGCCCCACCCCCGGCCCCTTCGGCAGGGCCTGTCTGATCGCCGACCATATCAGGGCTCTGCCCGACCTCCGGTGGATCGACACTTTCCGATCGAAGCCCGGTGGAAGCCCTGGTGAACCGGCACCGCGGATCGAGACGGACGACCAACGCCCCGTCCACCACTGTGCCCGACACCGCCGGGATCCGGGTGGCCAAAGGACCAGCCAAAGGACCAAAGGACCAGACGTCAGCGGCCCAGCATCCCCCGCAGTCTGGACATCGCCGGCCAGGTCGGCGCCGGCTCGTCCACCGGATACGGAGGGAAGGCCCGTTCGGCGACGTCCACCAGCATGGCGACGTCCAGGGGCTTCAACACGACACCGGCGGTGAGGATGTAGTCGGCGACCCCAGCCGCCGGCAGCAGCACGACACCGTCGAGCAGGGCGAGCCCGTGCGGCAGTTCGGCGCGGGAGAACGCGACCACCGGCTGGACCTGTAGCTGCCAGCCATCCGGGAGCTCGGCGACCAGATGGTTGGTGACCTCCTCGCCCATCCAGGTGACCAGGCCGAGCATGGCGCGCAACGGCACCTTACCGGCCCACAGCCCAGCCCGGTTCTGGCGCAGCGGCCCACGGTGAGCATCGGTCTCGACGATCCACGCCCCGGACGAGCCGATCACCAGATGATCGACATTGCCGGCGGAGTCCGCGAGAGCGCGGTCGTGCAGGACCGTGTAGCCGGCACGGACAAGGCGGTCAAGGGCACGGGCCGTACGGCGCTCGGCCTCGGCGTCCTCCCGCCATGACTCGATCTCCGACGGGGACCGGAGGAAACGCGTCGCGGCGAGGGCGAGGACGGCCAGGGCAACGCCCAGGACCGTCTGCACCACTACCACCGTGGGCAGGCCCACCACAGCACCGGAGACACCGACCAGGGTCGCCGCCACCGCGGCTGCCGTGGTCGCGGTCACAACCGCCCTTGTCAGGCGATCTTTACGTTCGGCTACGTAAAGCTCCCTGCGGCGCAGGTACTCCGCCATGGCCGACCGTCCAGGCCACTGCCCTTCCGGCATCCCGGTCGTCACCACCTTCCGGTCGACCCATTTCCGGCCGACCCGCTTCCGGCCGACCTGGCCTGCATGGCGCGAGACCCGTTACCTCCGCCGTCGATGTGCCGACCGGTGCGGAACAACTCCGTCCCAGCCCCGTCCAGCCCCGTTCAGCCCTGTGCGGTTCCACGCGGTTCCACGCGCGTCGCACACTGACCATCACCGAGTGTGCCGCGATGCGGTCACCGAGCGCCACAGCAAATCAACTATGCGACGGCCACCATTCCATAAAAATCGCAACAGTCATCCAACATGACACATACTTCCACTCTGCCTCGACGCTGAACACACGTCTCCACCGAACTCCGGACGATGACCGAACTTTCCGGTGTGAGGGGGGTCGGGTGGTGGGCACAATCCGACAACGGCCCTTCTGTGTGCGCCACACCGTTCGCATATCGGTAACTACCGGGCAACACCCTGCTGTGAGGGTCTGGTCGAAGGGCCGAGAAGGCCACGACGACGTAGTGAAAGCGGATCCACACAACCGACCCGCACCAACCAACATCGACCCGCACCGACCCGCACCGACCCGCGGCCAGCAACCCTGGCCGGTCCGGACCTGGAGGGTTCATGAAACGGACACAGGCAGGCATGCCAGCATCCGATCACTGTTGTACCGATGACGAGATCCGTGCCGACGGTGAGATCCGTGCCGATGACGAGATCCGTTCACCGGACGACGTCCATCGTTACGCGCACCTGACCTGCCTGACCGATCAGCCCGCCGGAGACGTCGGCATCGAGACCGAATGGTTCGTCGTCGACGTCGCCTGCCCGTCGCGTCCGGTACCCCCCAGCCGCACGATGGCGGTGCTCGTCGGCAACCCGCCGCAGCAGGCACCGCGGGATGCATCACCGGACACGTCACCGGGCCCGGTGGAAGAGCTGGTCCTGCCAGGTGGAACCCGGATCACCTTCGAGCCCGGCGGCCAGCTCGAGCTGTCCGCGCCGCCCCTGCCGCTGCCGGACGCGCTGGCGCGGACCGCCACCGATCTCGCCGCGGTCCGGTCCGTGCTCACCGGCGCCGGACTCGCCCTGGTCGGGATGGGAACCGATCCGCTGCGGCCACCGCGACGCCAGCTTCACGCCCCCCGCTACGCGGCCATGGAGCAGTACTTCCGGACCAACGGCGGGAGGGCGGGCGAGGCGATGATGTGCTCGACCGCATCCGTCCAGGTCAACCTGGACGCGGGTACTCCAGCGCAGTGGACACGGCGCTTCGACCTGGCCCATGCCCTGGGGCCGGTGCTCGTGGCCATGTTCGCCGCGTCCCCGGTACTGGACGGGACGGCAACCGGATGGTGCTCCACCCGGCAGGCGCTGTGGGCCGACATCGACCCGACCCGGACCAGGCCGGTCGCGACCCCGCACCAACCGGATCCGGCGACAGCCTGGGCGG
>NZ_CAAAFO010000157.1:184736-188825 GCF_900634715.1 Candidatus Protofrankia californiensis
TGGTGCGGGTCCCCGGCGGTGACTTCCGGCTCGCCGGTGGCGGGTCGACGTTCGCCGACTGGGTGGCCGGTGACGGCCCGGTGGCGCGGCCACCGACAGTCGCGGACCTGCGATACCACTCGACCACCGTGTTCCCGCCGGTGCGCCCGCGCGGCTGGCTGGAGCTGCGCTACCTCGACGCGGCACCGGCCGGCAACTGGCCAGTGGTGGTCGCGGTGACCACCGCCCTGCTGGACGACCCTCAGGCCGCGGACACAGCGGCCGACGCCTGCGCGCCCGTGGCCGGTCGGTGGGTGACCGCGGCCGCGCTGGGGCTACGCGACAGCGCGCTGCGCCAGGCGGCGCGGCGTTGCGCAGACGCGGCCCGCGACGCGCTGGGCCGGCTGGGAGCCGGCAGCGGCCTGCTCGCCGCCGTCAACGCCTACATCGAGACCTATGTCGAGCCGGGTCGCTGCCCCGCTGATGATCTCGCCGACCGGCTGCCGACCGGCGGGCCGCAGGGTCTGCTCCACGCCGAGATCAACGCCGAGATCAACGTCGAGGCCAGCGCCGGCACCAACACCGAGATCAACGCCAGGGCCGACGCCGGAACCAACGCCGGCCGCGAGTATCCGACCACCTGGCCATGGGTGACAGCACGATGACCACACAACTGACCACCGATGAGATCGTCCGGGCACTCGCGGACAGCCGGGCGCGCAGCCTCGCCTACACCGACCTCGACGACACCGACCTCTGGCGCCAGCACTCGCCACTGATGTCACCGCTGGTCTGGGACCTTGCCCACATCGGCAACTATGAGGAGTCGTGGTTGCTGCGGGCGGTAGCGGGCAGACAGCCGCTGCGCCCGGGCATCGGCGACCTCTACGACGCGTTCCGCCATCCCCGGGCGGACCGACCGGCCCTGCCGCTGCTCGGCCCGGCGCAGGCCCGGTCCTACGTCAGCGAGGTGCGTGGCCGTGTCCTGGACGTCCTGGAGCGGCTTGACCCGGACACACTGCTGTCGCTGTCCACCCAGCTGGTCAGCGACAGCGGGCCGTCCCCACGGATGACCGACATGGTCGGCACGCCCGGCCCGCGGTCACGCGCGGCGCTGCTGGCCGGCGGGTTCGTCTACGGGCTGGTGGTCCAGCACGAGCACCAGCACGACGAGACGATGCTGGCCACCCACCAGCTCCGGACGGGTTCCCCGATCATCGGTGACCGTGCTGTGCCGCCACCCGGACGGCCGGTACCGGCGGCGGAGATCCTGATACCGGCCGGCGAGTTCACGATGGGCACCAGCGGCGACACGGCCGGTACGGCATGGGCGTACGACAACGAACGTCCCGCCCACCGGGTGTACGTACCGGCGTTCTTCATCGACACGCTGCCCGTCTCCAACGCCGCGCACGCGGCGTTCATCGAGGCCGGCGGTTATCACGACGAACGCCTGTGGTCGGCCTCCGGTTGGGCATGGCGGTGCCGGGCGGACCTCACCGCCCCGCAGTTCTGGCGTCGCGACGGCAGCACCTGGATACGAGGACGGTTCGGTCGGGACGAACCGGTCCCGATGGACGAACCCGTGCAGCATGTCTGCTGGTACGAGGCGCAGGCGCATGCGCGCTGGGCGGGCCGGCGGCTGCCCACCGAAGCCGAGTGGGAGAAGGCGTGCGCGCACGATCCCGTCACCGGGAGTTCGCGACGTTTTCCCTGGGGGGACAGTGAACCGACGTCGGCGCGGGCCAACCTGGGCCAAGCAGCTTCTCGCCCCGCACCGCTGGGGGCGTATCCAGCCGGTGCGAGCGCTTACGGCGTGGAACAGATGATCGGTGACGTGTGGGAGTGGACGGCCGGGGATTTCATGGGTTATCCGGGTTTCAAGTCGTTTCCCTACCGCGAGTACAGCGAGGTGTTCTTCTCACGCGTAACCGGCGCTGCGAGTGGGGTGTCGAGCGATCCGGCCCCGGCACCCGGCCGCACGTCGTCCGCCGAGACCATCGGGTCCGCCGAGAGCGCCGAGGCAGCCGAGTTCGCCGGGTTCAAGGTGCTGCGCGGTGGCTCCTGGGCCACGCATCACAGCGCCGTCCGGGCGACCTTTCGCAACTGGGACCATGCGATCCGTCGTCAGATCTTCGCCGGTTTCCGGCTCGCGCGCGACGCCTGAGAAACCCGGGAAACCGCGACGGGGGAGAAACACAGCGGGCCAACGGGGGCGAAGCTGGCACGATCGTGCTCCTTTCACGTCCGCTACCGAGAAGGAGGATGATTTCGGTTGTGTCGCCATACGGCGTGGCTCGGGACACCACGGACACTGACGTCACTCCTGCATGATCCTCCGCACAGCCTGCTGCGCCAGGCGTGGGAACCGCGGCGGATGCTGCACGGCAACATCAACGCTGACGGCTTCGGGGTCGGGTGGTACGTCCCCGAGATCCGGAGGGAGCCGGCCCGCTACCGCCGCGCGGTTCCCATCTGGACCGACGCCTCGTTCGCCTCCCTTGCGGGCGTGATCAGCTCGGGTTGCGTGCTGGCCGCGGTCCGCAACGCCACCGTCGGCATGCCTGTCGAGGAGACGGCGACCGCACCGTACACCGACGGCCGGCATCTGCTCAGCCATAACGGACGGGTGGACCTCACAGTGCCGATGCGCTTGCTCACAGGGGTGAGGGGAACGCCGGTGCCCGACTCGCGCTGCGACTCGGCGCTGCTGGCCGCCGTGGTGTGGCAGCGGCTGGCCGCGGGCACGCACCTTGCCGACGCCGTCGCGGACGTCGTCGTCGCGGCGGGCAGCAGGGACGGCGCGGCCCGTCTCAACCTTTTGGTAACCAACGGATCGCAAATAGTAGCAACAACCTGGGGTGAAACCCTGTCGTACCGAGTATCCGTTGCCGACGAGGACGTCGGGGTCGAGGTGGCCAGCGAGCCCAGCGATGACGGAGATGGATGGATTGACCTCGATGATCGTAGATTGCTCGTAGCCGACACACGCAATGTAATCATTAGTAGTTTGATCTAGAATTCAGTTACTCTCGGTTGCATAAAAGCTCCCGGAGGTTGCAGCCCATGACAGCGTCCAGTGCCGATCTCACCGGCGTCGGTTCCACCAGGAGTGATCTCGACCCGAGAATCGTCTTCGATCGGCATCTCACCGCATCCGACCGGACCACGGCATTGACCAGGGACGTCGGCGCCGGGCTCGCATCGAACCCGAAGGAACTACCGCCCAAGTGGTTCTACGACGCCAACGGGAGCATGCTCTTCGACGCCATCACCCGGCTGCCCGAGTACTATCCCACCCGAGCCGAACGGACAATCCTGGCCAGCCGCGTCCACGAGATCGCCGTGATGTCGCGGGCGGACACCCTCGTCGAGCTCGGTTCCGGAACCTCGGCCAAGACCCGCCTGCTGCTCGACGCGCTGCACCGCAGCGGCCACCTGCGCAGATTCGTCCCGTTCGACGTGGACGAGTCCGTGCTTTCACGTGCCGCAACCGCAATCCGACACGAATATCCGGCGGTGAGCGTGCACGCGATCGTCGGTGACTTCGAGCGCCACCTCGACCTGCTGCCCGACGCCAACCGCCGCCTGATCGTGTTTCTCGGTGGAACGATCGGCAATCTCGTGCCCGAGGCACGGCATGCATTCCTGGCCGGCATGCGCACCCGGCTGAAAGACGGCGACATGCTGCTGCTGGGCTGTGACCTGGTCAAGGATCCGGGCAGGCTAGTAGCCGCCTACGACGACAGCGCCGGCGTCACGGCCGCGTTCAACCGCAACGTCCTATCGGTCATCAATCACGAACTCGACGCCGACTTCGACCTGCGGGGGTTCGCCCACGTGGCCCGGTGGGACGCCGAGAACTCCTGGATCGAGATGCGCCTGCGCTCCGTCCGCGACCAGCAGGTCCGCATCGGCGCCCTGGGCCTGTCAGTGCTCTTCGCCGAGAACGAGCAGATGCGCACCGAGATCAGTGCCAAGTTCACCAGGGACAGCCTGGCCGCCGAGTTCGCCGCCGCGAGCCTGGCCATGGTCCGCTGGTGGACCGATCCCGCCGGCGACTTCGGGCTCTCCCTGTCCGTCCCCGCCTGATCCCTCAGGGAAGGTCCT
>NZ_CAAAFO010000157.1:189107-203214 GCF_900634715.1 Candidatus Protofrankia californiensis
GCGGGGCCCAGGCCAGGGCTCCAGGCGAGCGGGCCGGCCGGTCAGCCGCCGGCCAGGGACACGTCACGGGCGGCACCGGTGGACGCCGAGGTCGCCATCGCCGCATAGGCCCGCAATGCGGCCGATACCGGACGCTGGCGCTCCTTCGGCCGGTAGCCACCGGAGGTCTCCAGCTCGGCCCGCCGCACGGCGAGTTCCTCGGCGTCCACCAGCAGATTCAGCCTGCGGGACGGGATGTCGATCTCGATGATGTCACCGTCGCGGACGAGCGCGATCGCGCCGCCGTGCGCGGCCTCGGGGGACACATGGCCGATGGACAGGCCCGCCGACCCACCGGAGAACCGGCCGTCGGTGACCAGCGCGCACTGCGGGCCGAGACCGCGGGCCTTGAGGAACGTCGTCGGGTACAGCATCTCCTGCATCCCGGGACCGCCACGCGGACCCTCATAGCGGATGACCAGCACGTCACCGGGGGTGACCCGCTTCGACAGGATCGCCTCCACCGCCTCCTCCTGGCTTTCCAGCACCAGCGCGGGGCCGCGGAAGGTCAGCCGGCCGGCTTCCACCCCGGCGGTCTTGAGCACGGCGCCGTCCGGCGCGAGCGACCCGCGCAGCACCGCGAGGCCGCCGTCGGCGGAATAGGCATGCGCGACGTCGCGGATGCAGCCGGAGACGGCGTCGGTGTCCAGCGACTCCCACCGGGACGTGGACGAGAACGGTTCGATCGTGCGCACGCCACCCGGCGCGGCGTGGAAGAGTTCCACTGCCTCCGGCGCCGGGTGCGGCCGGCGGACGTCCCAGTGGGTGAGGAACTCCTCCAGGTTCGCGGCATGCACCGTGTGGACGTCGTGGCGCAGCAGACCGGCCCGGTCGAGCTCGCCGAGGATGGCCGGGATGCCACCGGCGCGGTGGACATCCTCCATGTGGTACTCCGAGCTCGGCGCCACCTTGCACAGGCACGGCACCGTCCGGGAGATCTCGTCGATGTCGTCGAGGGTGACCTCCACCCCGGCCTCGACCGCGGCGGCCAGCAGGTGCAGCACGGTGTTGGTCGAACCGCCCATGGCCACGTCCACGGCGAAGGCGTTGAGGAAGGCCGAGCGGTTCGCGATCGAGCGCGGCAGTACCGCGTCGTCGTCCTTGTCGTACCAGCGCTTCGCAAGATCCACCACCGTACGTCCGGCCCGGACGAACAGGTCGCGTCGGGCCGCGGAGGTGGCGAGCGTGGAACCGTTGCCGGGCAGCGCGAGCCCGAGCGCCTCGGTCAGGCAGTTCATCGAGTTGGCGGTGAACATGCCGGAGCAGGACCCGCAGGTGGGGCAGGCGGAGCGTTCGACCGCGTCCAGCTCGGCGTCACCGACCGTGGTGTCGACGGAGGCGGCAATGGCGGAGATGAGGTCCAGCCCCGAGCGGACCACACCCTCGGTGACGACCGCCCGACCGGACTCCATCGCCCCGCCGGAGACGAACACGGTCGGGATGTTCAGCCGCAGGGCCGCGAGCAGCATCCCAGGAGTGATCTTGTCGCAGTTCGAGATGCAGACGAGCGCGTCCGCGCAGTGCGCGTTCACCATGTACTCGACGCTGTCGGCGATGATCTCGCGGGACGGCAGCGAGTAGAGCATGCCGCCGTGACCCATGGCGATGCCGTCGTCGACCGCGATCGTGTGGAACTCCCGCCCCACGCCGCCGGCCTCGGCGACCGCGTCCGACACGATCCGGCCGAGGTCGCGCAGGTGCACATGACCAGGCACGAACTCGGTGAAACTGTTCGCGATCGCCACGATCGGCTTGCCGAAGTCGTTGTCGGTCATGCCGGTGGCGCGCCACAGCGCGCGGGCACCGGCCATGTTGCGACCATGGGTGGTGGTGCGGGAACGCAGAACAGGCATCAGGCAGTCCTCGTGGCGATCGATCGGCGCGGACGTGGGCCACGCCGGGCTCCGGGCACACTCGCGCCAAGCGTCAACCCGCCCGCCGAGCCCTACCCGTCCGCTCCAAGTCTAACGCCCGTCGTATTCGAAGCCGCGCGGGCCGCCGCTGCTCCGCCGCCACCGGTGCCACTGGCGCCGGAGCAGCCACACGACCGCGAAGGACGCGGCTGTTCCCAGCAGCGGTGCCACATCATGATCACGAGGGCTGGTCACGTACTCGACGGCTCCGCCGGGCTGCTCGACCCGTTGACTCGTCCGCGTCCCGATCGCGAACAGGAACAGGCTCAGGACGGCGATGATCGCGTAGCCCGTCCGGAAAAGGGTGTGGACGCCGACCCGGCGGCGCGTGACAGCCTCGCGGAACAGTATCGCCGGGACCATCCAGCCCAGGAAGCCGAAGACGGTCGCAAACACCGGCGCGAAGAAGAAGTAGTGGGCAAAGGTGCTCACGGCAGGTCGGTCACGTGCTCCACGCTCGGCGGTTGCGCGAAGAAGAGGCCCAGCGCCGCGCGCCAGCGGGTGAACCGGTCGGACCCACGGAAGTTCACCAGGTGCGCGTCAAGATTCTCCCACTCGACCAGCAGGATGAACCGGGACGGCGCCTCCACCCCACGGGTCATCCGCGCCGACCGGAAGCCGGGGCAGGTGGCGAGCTCGGTGACGACCGAACGGTAGGCGTCGGCGAACTTCTCCTCCTCGCCGGGCACGACGTCGAAACGGGCGACTTCCAGCACCGGCGAGCCCTGGGTGCCGTCCTCGGGAACGGTCATGGGCACAAGTCTGGCATGCGCGATCCGACCACGGCCCGGACGGATCCCGCCCGTCTCCTCGCGAGCTGATCGATCCCTTCCCGAACCGTCTCCTCACGTGCGCGCCCGACCGCCCGTGATCCGAAACGTGGTCTGCTCCCGGGCGTCTGGTCTCCTCCGCGTGCGCCCGACCGCCCGGGGTCGGCCATACCCGACCCCGGGCGGGAAGGAGAATTGCTTTGTGTTCAGGCCTGCTTTTTCAGGATCTACTGTTTCTCCTCGGCGTTGCAGGAGTTCTCCTCGGTATGGCAGGGAGTCTGTCCGTCCGGCCCCGAATCCGGTCGCTGCCGGCGGAACTGGCACCGACCGAACCGGTTGTTCCAGCTCGGCCGACGCTTTGGCCAGATCACCGGCCCGGTGTCCCGGCGCAACCGCAGACCCGCCAGCACGGTGATACTTGCTGAAACGCTCTGCGTGACATCGCCCGATCCGAACACTGCGGTGGCTATGGAAGCAAGGCCCGCCAAGCCGACCGTCACGATCGCGAGGAAGGCTGCGAACATCCGCCTGCCGCTGACGAGCGCGATCCCGCTGAGCACCACGCCGAGCAGAATCATCGTGTGGGCGGACGGCAACGTGATCGGCTGGTCGGCGTCCGCCATCGCCGCCACCGCGGCAAACATCCGGGTCGTCATCACGCCTCCCGCCGGTGCGGGGCGGCAATGCGGATCCGGAAGCTGGATACCAAGCAGTTACCTGCCTGGAACAGTGGACGCGGGAGAAGGACTATTGTCGAGGACGGTCCGTTCTCCCACCGGGGCCAACCGGGGTGCGGGTCAAGCTGGGTCGGCTCGGCGGGAGGGTGCGCCAACACTCTCCCGCCGACCGCGTCAAGCAAGCTGCCCGACCTGGTCGTTCTTTCTGAATAAATGATCATTTTTGCCTTTCCACGTCTTTCGGAAACCGTCTTCTGCGACTGCGGGCGCCCGGCGTCACAACCGCCGCCTCTGTCCGCGCCAGCCCGGCCGAAGAGCGCGCGACCATGGTTTCTCTCGCGTGTTCAAGGGCACCGAGGGACCCAAAGATGACGAAAAGCGGCCCACCTCGATGATCAGGTGAATCCGCCCACTGGGGCGCTCCGGAGCGCCCCTGCGCCATGCGCACAGCAGGAGTAGCTCAGCAGCCGGCGGCCCTCGGATGCACCTGCGGATCGATGCCTGATCAGGCCAGGACATCGATCTCGCGGTTTGCGGGCTCTGCCTCATAGCGCCACATCCTTGAGAAGGAGGGGCCGCCTCGCTGCGGCGAGATGACTCCACTATGCATACCAAGCTGTAGTAGCGCAAGAAATATTCGACAAAGATCGAATAATTCAGAATCTGTCAATCAACCCACCGAGACGGACATGCTGTCGACCTTGATCGTCCGACCTGTCCCGAGGCCGCCCCAAACCCATGCCAGTACAGCAGTGGTGCCAGTGACCTGGTTAAATACTGGTCAGCCTCCACAAGGGGCAAGCCATCCGTCGATACTCCGGTCGGCCAGCTCACCCGCATAGCCGACAGTTCGACGAGCATAGAAGACCCGCCAGCGACCCAAAGAGCTGGGCCTCCGGCGACCCAGCGGCCTGGGTCCCCGGACCTCCCAGATCGATTCCCGGACCCTGGGCGCGAAAAACATGATCATGACAGCTTTGGCCCGCTGGACACCGAGTCGTCTCGCCATATTCATCACCCGACCAGGAGCCGCCGTGAGTGCCAACACGCCAGGTATCGTTCTCGCTACATCTTGCGACTATTCGGGCAGTTGTCCGACCGTCTACCAGGACGACCCCGATACCGTCCTGGTGCAGGGATACGTGGTCGACTCCGTTCACGCGGTCCCGGACGGCGAATCCATGGTCCGCATCCCGGCGGCGCTCCTCCGCCAGGCCGCCCAGGCGCTGCAGCCCTGACCGGTTGCGGCCCGAGCGGACCGGCGACACAGCCGCTGCGGCGGTGCGAACGTCATCCGTCACCGCACCGCCGTCATCCCGGCAACTCAGGGACACAGGCCTCCCGGGCCTCCGGACCGACTCGGAAGGGTGTGACATGAAGAACCTCCCGGACGACGACGCGTCAGCCCGAGCGGCAGAAACACCACTGGGGGCCGAGCTCGCGGGTCTGCGGCACCGGCATCGGCTCAGCGGCCAGGAGCTCGCGGGCCGGACGGGGATGAGCCAGTCCAAGATTTCACGGATAGAGACAGGCGCGGTCACACCCAGCCCCGACGACATCGAAACCATCGTGCGTGCGCTCGACGAGCCGGAGAATGTGGTTCTGCAGTACCGGCAGGCCGCCGAGCGCCTGGCATCCGGCACCGGGCCCGTCATCGACCCCAGCCCTTACATCGGCCGTTTCCAGCCCGAGTACCTCGAGCATGAGGCTGCCGCACAGGTTGTCCGCTTCTTCCAGCCGACCCTGGTGCCTGGCCTGCTGCAGACGAGCGAATACGCACAGGCAATCATCCTGCGTTTCTGCGAGCTGTTCGACATTGACTACCTTGCCGACGGCGCGGGTGCGGTCGCCCTGCGGATGGAACGGCAGAAGATTCTGTACGACGAAAAGCGGACCTTCTACTTCGTGCTGTTGGAGTCGGTGCTCGGCTATCCGGTGGCAGCACCCGCAGCCATGATCGCCCAAATTGACCGCATCAGGGAACTTGCGACCCACCGACCGAACATCACCATCGCCTTAGTTCCCAGTGGGACCGAGCTCGTGGTGCCACCGTCCAGCAGCATAGAAATACTCGATGAAAACCGCGCGCTGACCGAAACAATACTGTCCACGGTGTCGCACAAGAACCCTGAAATCGTCCGGATCCTGCTCCGGATCTTCGCCGAGTTCGAGAGCAAGGCGACCACGGAGATCGACCCGATTCTCGACCGCCATCGCCGGGCCTACATCGAGCAGATCGTGTCCGAGCAACGCTGACCACGCGGCCCGATCACATACGTTCCATACTCATCGGAGTACAGGTCACTCCGTGATAGCGCCGTTCCAGTCGACGAGCTGGACGATGATGCCGTTCGGGTCGCGGACCTGGAACGCCCGTTCGCCCCACTCCTCAGCGGTGAGAGGCATGGTGATGGCCACGCCCTCGGCCTGTAGCCGGGCCAGTTCACCCTCAAGGTCGTCGACGACGAACGCGAGTATCAGGCCGGTTGCATGGTTGTCGCGCTGGTCATCCGGCAACGTCGGCAGCCCGCGGCGAAGGAAGACGACATTCATGCCGGCGTCGTCACGCGTGAGCGAGGCGAATCCGTCGGCTGCCATCTCCTGACGGAAGCCGAAGTGCTCGACGAGGAACGCGGCGGACGCGTTCACATCCTCGACGTTCAGCGACACCACAGACGAAGTGATCTTCATGCGTGCTCCTGGATCAGTACGATCAATTCCGTACATCGTACATCGTACATCGTACTGTGTACGGTATACAAGACGCATAATGTTCGCATGAGCAGCGCACGCAGCAGCGCCGGTGATCCAGCCCGAACTCTTGCCCTGCTCTGGCGTGACCACGCCGTCGTGCCCCGTCGGGGCCCAAGCCGCGGCCTGAGCCTCGACGCTGTCGTGGCCGCTGCCGTCGAGATAGCCGACAAGGACGGCCTCGATGCGGTCACGATGCGACAGCTGGCCCGAAAGCTCGACGTAGCTGCCATGACCTTGTACACGTACGTCCCCGGCAAGGCCGAACTGCTCGACCTGATGCTCGACGCGGCCTACGCCGCCATGCCCCGAACCGCCACAGCCGGACAACCATGGCGGAAACGACTCATCGCCGTCGCCGACGAAAACCGGGCCATGTACCGCGCACATCCATGGGCGAGCACGGTGTCCACGATTCGACCGCCCCTCGGTCCCGGACAGATGGCCAAGTACGAGCATGAGCTGTCCGCTCTCGACAACCTCGGCCTGACCGACATCGACATGGACGACTGCCTGACCTATCTGCTCACCTTCGTCCAGGCCTGTGCTCGTGCCGAGACGTCAGTGCGCGACATACAGCGAGAAAGCGGCATGAACGACGAGCAGTGGTGGGCAGCAGCCGGCCCGTTGCTCAGCCGGGTCATGGACGAAAAAAAATATCCACTCGCCACCCGCGTCGGTACAGCGGCCGGGACCGCACACGGGAGCGCCCACAACGCCGACCACGCATACCAGTTCGGTCTACAACGCGTGCTCGACGCATTGAGCCTCCTCATTGACAAGGCGAGCCGACGCCAGTCGCCGGCGGTGTAGAGGTCAGGGGCAGTACGCAACCGGGCACTGTTTGACCTTGCCCTTGGCGGCAAGGTTGAACGATGACCATATGGACAACAACATCGCGTCGCAAAGCAGCCGGATCGTCGTTGTCACCGGGGCCGGCAGTGGGATCGGCAGGGCCACCGCCCGGGCTTTCTCGACCGAGGGAGCCCACGTGATTGCTGTCGGGCGCCGAGTTGAACCGCTGCAAGAGACCGCCGCAGGGCACGACCGGATCACCACGCTTGCTGCCGACATCACAACCAAGGGCGGGCCTGAGCGCATCAGCCAGACCATCCTGGAGACGCACGGCCGGCTGGACGTTCTGGTCAACAACGCCGGCATCGTGCGCAGCGGCGCACTCGGCACGCTCACAAAAGAGATGATCAAAACCCAACTCGACACCAACCTGATCGCGCCCATTCTGCTGACACAAACCCTGCTGGCCGTCCTGGAGACCTCCGGCGGAGTGATCATTAATGTCAGCACGTCGGTAGGGCAGCGAGCCTGGCCGAGCAACTCGGTCTACGCGGCGACCAAGAGCGCACTGGAGGTGCTGACACGCAGCTGGGCGGTCGAACTGGCACCCCGCGGAATCCGAGTGGTTGCGGTGGCACCCGGTGCGGTCGACACTCCGATCGGGGAACACCAGGGTTTGACACCGGAACGAAGGGCCGCGGTACACCAGTGGCAGGTAGCGCACACCCCACTGAGACGGATCGGCCGGCCGGAGGAAGTGGCCTGGGCGATCATCCAGCTTGCCGCACCGGGCGCGTCGTTCGTCACCGGAGTTGTGCTCCCGGTTGACGGTGGGGCGGTAGTTGCGTGACAGAAGCAGCCATCCGGAGGTGAAAAGGGTGCGGATCGGCGAACTGGCGAAAGCGACCGGGACGACGGCCAGGGCGCTGCGGCACTATGAACAGGCAGGCCTGATCTCCTCGGAGCGGGCCATAAACGGCTACCGGATCTATCAGGAACGGACAGTGGTAAGGGTCCGCAATATCCGCTATCTGCTGGCCGTCGGGCTCACCTTGGACGACATACAGGTATTCCTGCCTTGCCTGGACGGGAACGTGGCTGCTGCACCGCCCTCCGAGAGAGGTCTGCAGGTCGCCTTGGAGCGGCTGGCGGTCCTCAACGAGCGCATAGCCGTGCAGATCAAGGCGCGGGACAGGCTGGACGCCGTACTACGGCAGGCAACCAGCGATCAACTCCACCCGGTTACCTGATTGCCCGTCGCCCCATCGAAACCGCAAGGACCTCCAGCTACATAGTTTCTCCTGGGTCGGCGTCAGCCGGCCATGTCGACGAAGCGGGAGTAGTGGCCCTGGAAGGCAACGGTGACGGTGCCGGTCGGGCCGTTACGGTGCTTTGCGACAATCAGATCGGCTTCGCCGGCGCGGGCTGACTCCTTCTCCACGGCATCCTCCCGGTACAGCAGGATCACAGCGTCCGCATCCTGCTCGAGCGATCCCGACTCGCGGAGGTCGGAAATCTGCGGGCGCTTGTCCGCGCGCTGCTCCGACGCCCGGTTGAGCTGGGAGATCGCTACCACCGGGACGTCGAGTTCCTTGGCGAGCAGCTTGAGCGAACGCGATATCTCGCTGACCTCCTGCTGGCGGCTCTCGGTTCGCTTCGGTGACGACATGAGCTGCAGGTAGTCGAGGACAATCATCCGCAGGCCGTTGCGCTGCTTGAGGCGTCGGGCCTTCGCCCGGATCTCCATCATGGTCAGGTGCGGGCTGTCGTCGATGAACAGAGGCGCGTCGGCGACCTCGCCCATCCGGCGGGCCAGGCGGGCCCAGTCGTCATCGGTGAGCCGACCGGTGCGGATGTTCTGCAGGGACACTCGCGCCTCCGCCGACAGCAGCCGCATAGTGATCTCCATCCGGCTCATCTCCAGCGAAAAGATCACGGATGTCATGCCGCTGCGGATCGATGCAGACCGAGCAAGGTCTAATCCGAGTGTGCTCTTGCCGACGGCAGGCCTGGCCGCAATGATCCACAACTGGCCGCCGTGGAGGCCGTTGGTCAGCTCGTCCAGATCGTTGAAGCCGGTGGGGACGCCGGTCAGTGCGCCGTCGTGCCCCGCGATCGCCTCGATCTCCTCCAGTGCGGGATTGAGCAGCTCGCCGAGCGGCGCGTAGTCCTCGCTCGAGCGGCGTTCGGTGACCTCGTAGACGGCGGCCTGCGCGCGGTCTACCACCTCGTCCACATCCTGCGCGGGGCCGAAGGCGAGCTGGACGATACGCGTGCCGGCCTCGGCAAGGCGGCGCAGAACAGCCTTCTCCGCGACGATGCGGGCGTAGTAGCCGGCGTTCGCCGCGGTCGGGACGCTGGAGATGAGGGTGTGCAGGTACCCCGGCCCGCCGACACGCTCGAGCAGTTCCCGCCGGCCGAGCTCGGCAGCGACGCTGATCACGTCAGCCGGCTCACCGCGACCGTAGAGGTCGCCGATGACGCCGTAGACCGTGCCGTGCGCGGGGCGGTAGAAGTCACTCGCGGCGAGCACCTCGACGACGTCAGCGATCGCGTCCTTCGACAGCAACATGCCGCCCAGCGCACTCTGCTCAGCAGCCAGATCATGCGGTGGGGTGCGGTCGAACTCGACCGGTCCGCCGGAAGCAGCCCGAGTGCGGTCGACATCGGTCAGCGTCATGGCCGCGGCCCCGTCATGACTGCCCCTTTCCCGCACATTTCCCGCACACCACACCCTCTTCGAACACATGTTCGATGACGGTGGCGACTTCGTCAATCCCCAGCGGATGTCTCATCGAGCACCCCACCAGGCGGCGTTGACTGTACGGACGCGTGGGCCCGGCATCCAAAAAGTTATCCACAGATCCTGGGGATAACTCTGTGCACAACGCCGAAGAACCTGGGGAAATCGTTGGGACAAGCCCACCGAGGCTGTGGACAACCAGTCGGAGCAGATATCGGCTGTGCTGCTATCAGCGCCGGAAGGCCGTCATCACCGCCCATCGCCTGTGGATGGAAGAAATTCGACGACGAATCATGCCGAGACCCCACACGAAGCCTCTGAACGGCCAGGGGATCTCGGCATCTAGCTACCCGGAAAGCACAACGGGTGACCGCGATATCGGCATCGGCCGGTCTACCGGCTCCATGCCTCCTGGGGGCTGCGGCCACGCGACAACAGTCATGATCGCGCGGCCTTCGCCCCTGTGACATCGCGGTCACCCGATTAGCGTGCGGTTCCGCGACCGCCGTTACGGTCGGCCGCGTTCAGGTGATCGTCAGGCGGAGACGACTTCCAGGTTCACGGTCGCCACGACGTCCGGGTGCAGGTGCACCGACACGGTGTGGGAGCCGAGTGACTTGATCGGCGTGGACAGTTCGACCCGCCGGCGGTCCAGGTCCGGACCACCAGCAGCGGTCACAGCCGCCACCACGTCCGCCGCCGTCACCGAACCGAAGAGCCGGCCTTCCTTGCCCGCCCGGCTCACCAGCCGGATGGACAGGGTCGAGAGCTGGCCGGCGATCTCCTTTGCGTGCCCGAGATCGCGAACCTGCCGGGCCGACCGGGCCCGGCGGATCTGTTCGATCTGCTTCTCGGCGCCCCGGGTGGCCACGATCGCGTACCGGCGGGGGATGAGGTAGTTGCGCCCGTAGCCGGGGGCGACCTCGACCGTGTCACCGGGGCTGCCGAGGCCGGGTACCTCCTGGGTGAGGATGAGCTTCATCGTCACCCTCCTCAGCGAGCCGTCGAGGTGTAGGGCAGCAGGGCCATCTCGCGGCTGTTCTTCACCGCGATCGCGATGTCACGCTGATGCTGGCTGCAGTTACCGGTCACCCGCCGAGCGCGGATCTTGCCGCGGTCGGAGATGAACTTCCGCAGCAGCGAGGTGTCCTTGTAGTCGATGTAGTCGGTCTTGTCCTTGCAGAACACGCAAACCTTCTTCTTGGGCTTGCGCACGGCCGCCTTGGCCATCGTGCACTCCTATGTCATGGGTTCGACCCGACGCCTGTGGGCTCGACCCGAAGGGGTTCTGTTCCTGTAGCCCTAGAACGGGGGCTCCTCGGAGTAGCCGCCGGGCGATGCCGACCACGGGTCGTCAACGGGCCCGCCGCCGTACCCCGAACCGCCACCGGCCGGGGGACCGTAGCCGCCACCCGAGGCAGGACCTCCGGACGCGGGCGGCCCGCCATAGCCACCGGACGGTCCGCCGTAACCGCCTCCGCCTCCGCCGCCGCCGCCGCGACCGGCCTTGACGACCTTGGCGGTGGCGTACTTCAGCGACGGACCGATCTCGTCGACGTCCAGCTCGACCACGGTCCGCTTCTCGCCCTCACGGGTCTCGAACGACCGCTGCTTGAGCCGGCCCTGGACGATGACGCGGGCACCCTTCTGCAGCGATTCGGCGACATGCTCGGCAGCCTGCCGCCAGATGGAGCACCGCAGGAACAGCGCGTCCCCGTCCTTCCACTCGTTGGTGGCACGGTCGAGGGTTCGCGGTGTCGAGGCGATGGTGAAGCTGGCAACGGCCGCGCCGTTGGGAGTGAAGCGAAGCTCGGGGTCGTTCGTCAGGTTCCCGACCACCGTGATGACTGTCTCACCGGCCATGGGGCCGCTCCCTTCAGGCCGCGGCCTTACGCCGGGGCTTCTTCTCGGGAAGCCGGATCACCTTGGTACGGATCACCGATTCGTTGAGGACGAGTTGGCGGTCGAGCTCGGCGACAACATCAGGCTCGGCGTGCAGGTCGATGATGGCGTAGATGCCCTCGAAACTCTTGCGGATCTCGTAGGCGAGCCGGCGGCGACCCCAGACGTCGACCTTCTCCACGACGCCGCCACCGGAGCGGACGACGGTCAGATACTGGTCAAGGGATGGTGCCACCGTGCGCTCCTCGAGATCGGGCTCGAGGATCACCATCAGTTCATAGTGCCGTGGCAAGGGTGAACCCACCTCCTGTGGACTCGGGCGGCCACGGAGGGTTCCGTGGCAGGAGGGACAGCGCCGCGTACGGCGGGACGCGGGGCGAACCCGCACGGACCGACCAGCGGCAACCTGGCAAACACTACTCGATACCGTCCGGCCCGATCTCTCCCAGCCAGGGCTCGGCCACGTCTGCCCGCCCACCGCCGTCCGACGCCTCGCGCCCACGGCTGGCGGCGACCACTCGCAGACCGCCGCTGGCCACTCCGAGAACGAGCGTCAGCGAGATCACCACCAGCAGGCCGTGCACATGCCGGTCAGGCGACGGCCAGATCGCGGCGACCACGAGCACGACCACGGCGGCGGTCAGGCCGACGGAGGCGACGAGCAGCGCAAACCCGCGGCCGGCGGCAGGGGTGCTCCTCACAGCTCCACATCCTGCCCGCCGTGACTCCTCGTCGGCTCCCACCAGCACTCAGTCGATCCACTGGCCCTGGGCCTCCGGCAGCGCGAGAAAAACATGATCGCGCCGCCTTTGGCCCTCAGTCGACCCACTGGCCCTGGGTGAAGGCGACGACGAAGGCCGCCATCACCGGAGCCGAGAGCCAGACATACACCGGCCGCACCCACGGCCGGCGTGTCGCGACGCGTCCGAGCAGCAGGTACATCGGAAATGCCACCAGCATCGTCCGGATTCCCGAGGCGTAGTAGTTCGAGCAGCTCATCAACAGCGTGGCGCCGCCGACGAAGGCAGCCTCCCCGAGGCGGGCCGAGCGGATGAGCACCACGGTCAGCACGACTCCGACGACGACGGCGGCCACCTCACCACGCCAGAACCAGGTGAACGCCGACGACTGGGACGCGTCGAAGGCCGCATCCCAGGTCGTCCGCCACCCCACCCACGGCCAGTCGATCCGCCGGTGCCAGCCTTCCCGCATGGCCTGCGCATAGGCGTCCCACCGACCCGTGCGGACCCGCAGGTAGGTGACGAAGGCGAGAACGGGCAGCGGCGGCAGGGCGAGCGCGAGTCCCGGCGGCGCGAACACCGGCAGCCCCGCACGCCGCCGGCTGAACACGTACTGCACCGCCAGTGCCAGGCAGAAGGGGATACTGGTGACCCGGGCGGATGCAGCGCCCGCGCCGAGCAGACCCGCCAGCCACCAGCGCTGCCTGCGCGCCGCAAGCCAGGACGTGGTAGCGAAACCGAGAAAGATCGCCTCGGAGTATGCAGCGCACAGGAACACCGCGTACGGGAACAGCACGACGGCGATGACCGCAAAGTCCGCACCACGCCGGTCAGGCCCGCCCCGCGCGTCCTGTCCGTCCTGCGCGTCCTGTCCGTCCTGCGCGCCATCCCGGTCCGCGACGGCCATCCGGCCCTGGGCACCTGTCCGGTCCGTGACAGCCGTCCGGTCCCTGACGCCCGCGCGCGTCCGCACCGTCGCGGAGTCGTCCATCTGCATCTGCCAGATGGCTGCCACGGCAGCGGCACCCGCCACGAACGAGACCACCATCCCAGCGAAGGTCCAGTCCGGGACGACCAGGTGCGCAAGGCGCATCGCGATCGGGAATCCGGGGAAGTCCACCTCGGTGTGGTCGGCGTATTCCGGCGACTTGTAGCCGAACCGCGCGACCTTGGTGAACAGTCCGACGTCCCAGCGATCCCACAGGGTGTTCAGATCCGGCAGGTCCGCGACCTGGCGGCCGGAAAGCGCCCGGGACGCGGCCAGCGAGAGCACGACCACCGCGACCCGGCTGGCGATCCACACCGGCAGAGTCGCCCGGACAGCCTGCGGAACGCGGTTGCGCCATGACCGGAGCACACCCACACCACCGGCAGTACCCGGACGCGGAACCGGAGTGCGGATCACACCCGCGTGGACTCTCGTGCCCGGCGCCGCCGCGGTGGCGTCCAGTGCAGCGGCATCCGGTCCGGTGGCGTCCGGCCCGGTGGAATCTGGTGCGGTGGAATCTGGTCCACCAGGTCCAGCGCTGCGGAAGGGATCCGCCAGAGGGCCAAAAGCAGCATGATTATGTTTTTGTCGTGCTGCCGGCAGCCCGGGTTCCGAAGGCATTGGGGGGCCATCCGAGGCCGGTGTCACGGGCTGGCCCCGGCCATGGCCGGTCCACCCCGCTGTTCCCCGCCGGCTACCGAGCGGCGGGGAAACACCTGACGTGCGTCCTGATGGACCTCCTGGCCGGCATCCGCAGTGACGACGTCCGCAGGGACGCCTGCCCTGCGG
>NZ_CAAAFO010000157.1:203590-210767 GCF_900634715.1 Candidatus Protofrankia californiensis
CCCGGCCAGCACGCACAGCACGAGATCACGGATGGCGACGGCACCCACGAACCAGCCGCGGCCGATCCCGTGTGCTCCGTTGGTGTCGTTGTAGACGAAGTGCAGGAACCGGGTGAGCAGCAGGTATGCCTCGCTGGCCTGCCAGGCGAGGAACGCCGGCCACCGCGGCCTGGCCAGTGCCGCCAGCGGTACCAGCCACAGTGTGTACTGCGGGGAGAAGACCTTATTGCTCACCAGGAAAGCGACGACGGTGAGGAACAGCAGTGCCGGCAGGCGCGGACGCCGCGGAGCCAACCATCCCAGCGCCGCGACGCCCAGGAGAAGCATCCCAAGAACGATCGTCGAGACGATGTTGAGCGTACCGGTGGGGATCCCGTTGTCCCGGACGGCGCCGAGCACTTCCGGGACCGTGACCGCGACCAGCAGCCACCCGACAAGCCCGGCCAGCGCGATCGGTACCCGCCGCGCCGGCCGGCGCGAGGCGGCCGTAAAACCCGCCACGGCCAGCAGGAGCCCGACCAGCAGCATGACGATCAGATGCAGGGGTCCGAATGCCCGGGGTGAGAAGGAACCGGCCAGCCATGTCGTGGCGAACGCCAGGGAGTCCCAGTCGGGACCGCGCTGTGAGTTGAGATCGACGAAGCGCAGCATCGCGTTCGTAGCACCGCCGGAATGGCCGCCGAACAGGGCAGGCCAGTCACCGCCGGCCCAGAACGTCGTCCAGATGCTGTCACCGGTGCGTTGATCGTCGGTGAAGTAGCCTGCGACCAGCCACAATGGCGCCCACACGGTGGCGGCGGTCACGACCGTCGCCACCAGGGCGCGACCGAAGGCCCAGCCCCTGCCCGCACGCAGGGCCAGCACGGCGACGGGTAGGAGGAACAGCAGCGGGTAGAACTTCGTCGCCGCGCCGAGCCCGAACAGGATGCCGGCAAGCGTGGGTGCGCGGCGTGACCAGGCCAGCAGCCCCCCGGCGGCGAACGCGACCGCGACGATGTCCCAGTTGGTCAACAGATGCAGCACCAGGACGGGGGCGAGCGCGAACAGGGCTGCGTCCCATACCCGTGCCCGGCCCGCGGTCAGCGCTGTGCAGAAGACCGCGACACAGCTCGCGACCAGGAACAGCAAAGCTGTGACGTCGTAGAAGACGGCCGTCCGCTGGTCGATCGTGTAGCCGGCCAGCACCTGCCTGCCGCCTTCGTCCCGGTACACCGGCTGTGACGGCGAGGCGGCACCGGCGACCGACGACGCGAACTGCATGACCGCGCCTATCAGCGGCGGGTACTCGGTCGGATAGTCGAGGAAGGGACGCTTGCCCGTGGCCAGACCTTCCTGACCGTACAGCGCGACCACGTCGGAGTAGCACATCCGCGTGTACTGATACTCGTGCGACCAGTTACGGGTGTCGCGGCACGGCGCCTTCTGCACGTAGGCGAGGACGCACGCGAGAACGGTGAACGCCATGAGCACCCGCAGCGGCGTCCACCAGCTCCGGCCGGCGCCGATGCTGGCGTGATCACCTGGCGGGCCACCGACGAGCATGCTGGCACCGGCGACCACCGGGTCCTCCCGGGACGGGCAGACCGGGGTGACGGGCGTTGCTCCCGACGAGCGCTTACCACCCGTCCCGGACGCCAGCGGTTGCACGGTCATCCGCGGACCCGTCGAAACCACTCGGGGAGCCGTCGGAGCACACGGTGATCCGGCAGACGGGCCTGTCGCTGCCGGATTCCTCCCACGTCGGCACAGCCGGCGTGGGAGGAGGTTCGGAAGGCTCCGAAGAATCTAGCCATGCACCATTGTCGGCCGCACAACATGCTTTCCCACTCGGTGGTTGGGGGACCTGGACAGTCCGGGGAGCCGAGCCTCCCGGACCTCTACCCGACTGCTTGAGCCCGTCGGACTCACCCGTCTGACTCGTCGAACTGGGGTAACCCGTCGTTCCTCGAACGTCTGGTGTTCGGGGTCGGTGTCGGTCCGACCTGTCCGTCGGGGGATGCGGTCGCGACGGCCGACGGTAGGAACTGTGCTGTCGGTCGCCCCCGCCGGTCAGGTGCATCCGCCGTATTCGTCACCTTGGGTGAGGCAGTGGGCTCCGGCGAGATGGTCGGCTGCGGAGTCGGCGACGGCGACGCGTTGGTGACGGTCCCACCGTACTTCGGCTGAGGGAAGGCCTGGGGCGTCACGCCGGTGAGGGCGCCGTCCATGAACGCCTTCCAGATCTTCGCCGGGTAGCCGCCGCCGTAGACACCGCCGGTGGCCCCCGGAATCCCCGTCAAAGCGGTCGCCTTGCTCACCCCACCGTCACCGCGGAACATGTTCACGCAGGCCGCGATCTGCGGAATGTAGCCACAGAACCACGCCGTCCGGAAATTGTCCGTGGTGCCGGTCTTGCCGGCTGCCGGACGGCCGTCGGCAAGCTGCGCGGCCTTACCCGTACCGTTCTTGAGGACCGCCTGCAGGGCATGGGTCACATCGGCCGCCACATTCGCGGGAATGGCGTTCTTCGAGGTGGTCGGACCCTCGTAGATGACCTTGCCCTTGCCGTCGATCACCCGGTCGACCAGGTGCGGGACGGCGGCCTTTCCGCCGTTGGCGAAGGTGCCGTAGACCGCAACCATGCTCTTGGCGGTGATGCCGTCACGGCCGAGGGTCACACCGGCGTCATCGGTCAGCTTGACGTCCTTGGCCACGCCCAGGGCGTGCGCGGTGGAGACGACGTTGTCGATACCGGCCTCGATGCCCAGCGGAACGTAGACGGTGTTGACCGACTCGGCGGTCGCCTCGATCAGGTCGATGTACCCGAAGTTGCCGTGTTCCTCGTCGTTACGTACAACGTACGTCCCACTGCCGTCGGCGGCCTTTCCGGGAATCCGCAGCACGTCCGGGGCCTCGTAGACCGACTTGAGGCTGGCTCCCTCCTGCAGCGCGGCCGCCAGCGTGATCGGCTTGAAGGTCGATCCCGGTGGCACCTGCGCCCCGGAGACGTTGTCGACGTAGGAGGTCTGGCCGTTGTCGCCCTTGCCGTAGATCGAACCCCCGTACCAGGCCAGCACCCGGCCGGTACCCGGTTCGACCGCGACCAGGCCGGTCTTCAGGTCCGGAACGGCGGTGTAGGGCTTGGCCAGCACGTTCGTCACGGCCAGGTAGGCGGCGGTCTGTCGGCCCTGGTCGATGCTGGTCTGGATACGCAGACCCTCCAGGTTGATCTGCTGCTCGGTGATCCCGGCGTCGATCAGCTCGTCCTTGACCTGGTCACGGATGTAGGCGGCCTGCGGCGAGGAGACCGCCATGCCGTTGGACTTGTCCCGTTCCAGGGTCACCGGCGGCTTCTTGTCCGGCGTCAGACGGGAGGCGTCAAGCCAGCCCTTCGCGACCATCGTGTCCAGCACCTCGTGCCACCGACGTTCGGCAGCGGCCGGGGTCACCCGCGGGTCCAGCGCGTTCGGGGAGCGGATCAGCCCGGCGATGACCGCGCCTTCTTCCGCGGTCAGGTCCTTGGCCGACTTACCGAAGTACGTCTTGGACGCGGCCTCGATGCCGTACGCCCCACGACCGAAATAGATCGTGTTGAGGTAGGACTCCAGAATTTCGTTCTTGGAGTACTTCCGGGCGAGCTTGACCGCGAGGACGATCTCCTTCATCTTGCGGGAGAAGGTGCGCTCCTGCGTCAGATAGGCGTTCTTGGCGTACTGCTGGGTGATGGTCGACCCGCCCTGGGCGATCTCACCACCGCGGACGTTCACCCACAACGCCCGGGTGATTCCCTTCGGGGAGATGCCGGGCTCGCTGTAGAAATTCTTGTTTTCCGCCGCGAGCACGGCATGCTGGACGTCGACCGACACCTCGGACAGCGGGACGTCCGTCCGGTTGACCGTCCCGATCTTGGCGATCTCCGTCGTGCGGTCCGCATAGGTGATGATGGACGTCTGCCCGTCGGCGTTGACGGTCGCCGGCAGCGGCACCTTCGTGAAGGAGTAGAGGACGGCGACCAGCGCGGCGAACATCAGCACGCAGAACAGCAACCCGAACATGACCAGCCGGCGCAACCACTGTGGAGAGTTCCGCCAGAACATCGGACCCCGTCTTCCCTGATCCGGCCTGACCGGGGGCTGCTGGGCCTCGTCCGCGCGGCTGCGACGACCACCGACACGGATCGACGAGTCCGGATCTTCACCGACGCGTTCCAGCACGCCGTTCGTCGGGGCCGCGGCGGGGACGTCATCCGGGCGGGGACGGCGTACATAGGTGGTGGAGTTGGCGGTCCGTTCCCGGACGCCGATGCGGTCCATCGCAGCCCGGTCGGTCGTGTCGTACATGCTGTTGACAGGCTGGCCCCGCCGGTCGGAGTGCACCGACGTCTGGTCTGCCTCGCTGTATGCGGTGCTGCCGGGGGCGGCGCCCGCCCTGCCGGATGCGCCACCGCCGTGCTGGGTGTCACCGTCCGAGCGACTGTTCGGGTATCCGTTCACAGGTCCGGCATCCGGATGGTCCCGGTCGGCCTGGTCCCGGTCAACCTGGGCACGGCGAGTGTGGGTACGGCCGTCGTCGTCGCGCGGGTACACGTCCCGATCGTAGATGTTGGCCTCACTGACAGTCCCGTCCGTGGCGGCGGGAGTGAACCCCGCGTCGTCGGTGGCTGTTGTGAGACGGTACGCCGCCCCTCACAACCGCACGCACACCGGGCTCTTCTTAACAGCTGACCCAGACAGCTCTTAACGGCTGACACGGACAGCCATCAGGACATGCCGGCGCGACCGGCGCCGTTATTCCTCAGCCGTCTTCCGGCGGGTCGTCCGTTTGACCCGCGGCCGGCCGGTACCGATCACGAATGACATGATCAGATGATTCCAGGCACAGGACGTACAGACCTCGACAACGTAGACACGCAGTTCGCTGAACTGTTGGGCGAGGGACGGCAGGTCCCTGGTCGCCCGCACCCGGCCGGAACTCACGCCGAGCTCGTCACCGTAGGTGTACGTGACATTGGTCAAAGGCTCGCGGCCCCGGCAGACCGGGCAGCGCCTGGCGGTCGTCTCCCCGTGGTATTTGGCCGCCCGCAGCAGGTATGGGTGCGCGTCACACACATCCGTCGTCGGCACCCTGCCGGCATGCAGGTCAGCGAGTGTCGCCCGCCGGGCGAGCGCGTAGTCGACAACCGACCGTGGACGCATGGCATAAGACGGTACGCCGGATGCGTCGTGCTGGCAGACGGTCCGGACACAAGCCCATGCGACGCCGAAAGAGCGCCGAACGCCGGACACAGCGCGTTACGGTTGTCTTTGCAATTACCTGGGAAGCCGGGACCTGGGCCCGCGGCAACGATCCGGCCATCTCAACTTTCCGTGCCAGACATCCCTGGTTGCCTTCGTTATCCTGAAGTGGCATGCTCGATGTATCGGAACGATATGTCTTACCGCTAGATCAGCATGTCTTACCACTGGATCGACCAGATAGATCAAACCGATGGATCGCAACGCTGGACTGGCCTGGACATACCGGTCACGTCGGTGTTACGGCTGACTTCCGAGGGAAGGAGCGGGGATGTTGGAGCTGGCCGTCCTCGCGCTGCTCTCCGAAAGCCCGATGCACGGCTACGAGCTGCGCAAACGCCTCAACACCGTGCTGGGGACCTTCCATCGTTTCAGCTATGGCTCCCTGTACCCCTGCCTGCGCAAGTTGCAGGCCGAGCACTACGTCACGGCCGACGACTCCAGCGCCGCAAATCGCCTCGGTGGTCGCAGTCGCGTCGTCTACACCCTCACCGCCGAGGGCAAGGAGCGCCTCGCCGCCCTGCTCGGTGAGGGCGGTCCGTCCTCCTGGGAGGACGAGATGTTCGGCATCCGGTTCGCGTTCTTCGGCAAGACCGATGCCGACGTGCGGCTGCGCATCCTCGAAGGCCGGCGCGGACGACTGGAGGAACGGCGGGAGAAGGTCCGGTCCGCCCTGGCCAGGACCCGCGAGCGTTTCGACTCCTACACCCTCGAACTGCAGCGCCACGGCCTTGAGTCCGTCGAACGCGAGGTCCGCTGGCTGACCGAGCTGATCGAGACGGAGCGTGCGCAGGCACCGGCCACCGGGCCGTCCATAGAAACATCCACAGAGTTGTCCACCGATTCGACGCCGCCGACGCCGTCGGATCCGGGAGGGAACGGCAACGAGGTCCCGCCCGCGCGTTAGTACCCGCGCCGGTGCCACCTCGGCCCGGATCCCGCCCACCCGCGTCCCACAACCGCAGAAGGAGCAGACCGTCATGGGTTCGGTACGTGTCGCCATTGTCGGTGTAGGCAACTGCGCCGCATCCCTCGTCCAGGGGGTCGAGTACTACCGCGACGCTGATCCGTCCGCACAGGTCCCGGGCCTGATGCACACCCAGCTTGGGGAATACCACGTCGGGGATCTGGAGTTCGTCGCCGCGTTCGACGTGGACGCGAAGAAGGTCGGGCGCGACCTGTCCGAGGCCATCGTCGCCAGCGAGAACAACACGATCAAGATAGCGGAAGTGCCTCCGCTGGGTATCACGGTCGCCCGCGGCCACACGCTGGACGGCCTTGGTCGCTACTACCGGGAGACGATCGCCGAGTCCGACGACACCCCGGTGGACGTCGTCGCCGCCCTGCGCGAGGCCCGAGCCGACGTCCTCGTCTGCTATCTGCCCGTGGGCTCCGAAAACGCGGCGAAGTTCTACGCCCAGGCCGCGATCGACGCCGGCGTCGGCTTCGTCAACTGCCTGCCGGTGTTCATCGCGGGCCGCCCCGAATGGGCGGAGAAGTTCCGCGCCGCGGGTGTTCCGATCGTCGGTGACGACATCAAGTCACAGGTCGGCGCCACCATCACCCACCGGGTGCTCGCGAAACTGTTCGAGGACAGAGGCGTCGTCCTGGACCGCACGATGCAGCTCAACGTCGGCGGCAACATGGACTTCAAGAACATGCTCGAACGGGACCGGCTGGAGTCCAAGAAGATCTCCAAGACGCAGGCGGTGACCTCCCAGCTCTCCCACGAGATCGGCAAGGACAACGTCCACATCGGCCCGTCCGACTACGTCGCCTGGCTGGACGACCGCAAGTGGGCCTATGTCCGCCTTGAGGGCCGCGCGTTCGGTGACGTGCCCCTGAACCTGGAATACAAACTCGAGGTCTGGGACTCCCCGAACAGCGCCGGTGTCGTCATCGAC
>NZ_CAAAFO010000157.1:210921-212508 GCF_900634715.1 Candidatus Protofrankia californiensis
GGAGGCCACCGGTGTCGACAGCCGCTGTGACAGTGCCCGGCCACCCGGAGGGGGTGGCCGGGCACTGTCACTGTCGGGGTCAGGTCTTGACGTCAGGTCTGGGCATCGGCGCACGTGTGCGTCCGGCCCGTCATGGGGTGGGATCCGCCGTCGCGGCAGCCGCGGGCAGCCGGCGGGACACCGTCATCGCCGGATCGGGAACAGGCGTCCGCGGCCCGCGGGCCCGCAGATACAGCAGCGCGCACACGATGTAGCCGCCTCCGGCGACCAGCACCATGACAGGCGACCGACCGGTGACTGGCAGGGTGATCGCCGCCAGCGCCGCGGCGGCCACATAGGCCACGTTGAACAACAGGTCGTAGAGGGAGAAGGCGCGGCCCCGATAGGCGTCCTCGGTCTGTTCCTGCACGATCGTGTCCACGCAGATCTTGCTCGCCTGGGCGGCGAAGCCGATCGGAATCGAGCCCACGATCAGCAGTGGCGACGAGAACGGAAGGCACAGGGCAATCTCGATGATCCCGGCGGCGAGTAACACGAGGCTGATCCAGGTCTGCTTGCTGATCCGCCGGGTCACCCTCGGGGTGACGAACGCGGCCGCGACCGTGCCCACCCCGCTGGCCGCCACCAGCAGCGCAAGGCCACCGAGGCCGCCGTCCGCGCCCGTGAAGTAGTTGCGGTAGAGCAGGACGGCCATCACCGTCGTCAGACCGTACGCCGCCCGCGAGCCGGTCAGCGCGGCGAGCGCGTACCGGGCCGGGCGCCGCTGCCACAGGTGGTCGGCGCCGGCCGCCAGCTCCACGACCACCTGCCGGGCCTCGCGCAGTACGCCCTGCCCGGGTGCGGAGTGCAGCGGTCCGAACTCGTACCGGCCGGCGCGGCCCGCGGTGCCCGCCGCGGCCAGGTAGACCAGACCGGCGAGCGCGGCCACCAGAGCGACACCCGCGTCGTCACCGCCGATCAGCCCGCGTATGCCACTACCGATCCCGGCGCCGACCAGCGTCATGACCGTCCCGGACGTCACCGACAGGGCGTTCGCCGTGACCAGCTTCCCGGTGGGGACGACGACGGGCAGCCCCGCGGACAGTGCCGCGAGCACGAAACGGTTGACGCTGACCACCGCGAGCGCAGTCGCGTAGAAGTCGACGCCGGTATGGCCGGCCGCGATGAGCAGGACAAGCAGGACGAGCAGCACCGCCCGCACCAGCCCGCACCCCACCAGCACCCGCTGCCGTGAGATCCGGTCGAGCACGATCCCGGCGAACGGACCGATGACGCTGAACGGCAGCACCACGATCGCCAGCGATGCCGCGAGCGCCGCAGCGGACGTCGCCCGTTCGGGGGAGAACAGCACGTAGCTGACCAGGCTCGCCTGGAACACGCCGTCGGCGGCCTGCGAGGTCAGTCGGGAGGCGAAAAGCCGCCGGAATCCCGTCGACGTTTCGGGAAGCTGGGCCTTCGGCGCCGCGGAAAAAGCATGATCGCGCGACCGTCGGCCCTCCAGCCCGAGGAGTTGTCGCAGATCTCCGGCCCGCGCCACACCAATGAGCCTACGGACCTCGCCCCCTGACACGCGTGCGGTCCGCCCTC
>NZ_CAAAFO010000157.1:213060-223686 GCF_900634715.1 Candidatus Protofrankia californiensis
TTGTTCGCGCGCGCCCAGCGGAACAGCTCCGCCTCGGCTCCCTCGCGCCCGACCAGGCCCGCCTCGAAACGGAAGTCGAGCATGTGCGCCCGGGCCTGCCCCACCAGCCGGCCAGGCGTCAGGCCCAGCAGCGCCATGATGTCGTCCCCGGACAGCTCCGGGCGGATCGCGGCGATCTCCTCCTGCTCGGACAGCCGGGCGATCCGTTCCTCCAGCGTGTCGTACGTGGCAGCCAGCGTCTCGGCCTTGCGCCGGTTACGCGTCGTGCAGTCCGAGCGCACGAGCTTGTGCAGTCGGGACAGCTGCGGCCCGGCGTCGTGGATGTACCGGCGCACCGCCGCGTCCGTCCACTCACCGCGCCCGTAGCCGTGGAAGCGCAGGTGCAGGAACACCAGCAGAGTGATCGCGTCCGCGACGTCCTTGGGGAAGCGCAGCGCGGCCAGACGCCTGCGGGTCATGTCGCGCCCGACCACCTCGTGATGATGGAAGGAGACACCGCCCCCTGGGGCGTGCCGGCGGGTCCGTGGCTTTCCGATGTCGTGCAGCAGCGCGGCCCAGCGCAGCACCTCGTCCGGACCGCCGTCGGGTGGCGGGTCCTCCAAGGCGATGGCCTGGCGCAGCACGGTCAGGGTGTGGGCGTAGACGTCCTTGTGCTGGTGGTGCTCGTCGATCTCCATCCGCAGTGCGGGCAGTTCGGGCAGCACGACGTCGGCGACGCCGACGTCCACCAGACGGGCAAGCCCCGCGACGGGATCGGCCGCAACCATGAGTTTGCGCAGCTCGTCCCGGATGCGTTCCACCGCAACGATCTTCAGCCGGGGTGTCCTCGAACGCATCGCCGCGACCAGTTCCGGCACCGGGACCAGCCCGAGCTGGGCCTCGAAGCGGGCCGCGCGCAGGATGCGCAGCGGGTCGTCGTCGAAGGATGCCTCGGGGGAGCCGGGTGTGCGCAGCACCTTGCGGGCGAGGTCGCCCATACCGCCGAACAAGTCGACGAACTCGTGACCGGGTACGGACACCGCCATGGCGTTGACGGTGAAGTCGCGGCGGACGAGGTCCCCCTCGAGGGTGTCGCCATAGGCGACCACCGGATTCCGCGAGGTGCGGTCATATGCCTCGGTCCGGTAGGTGGTGACCTCGAACCGTACTCCGGCCCGGATCAACCCGACGGTGCCGAAGGCGATCCCCGTCTCCCAGACCCCGTCCGCCCAGCCGCGGGTGATGTCAAGGATCTGTTCGGGACGGGCGTCCGTGGCGAAGTCGAGGTCGGCACCGGCCACGCCGGACGTTCGAGGGCCGCCGGCCGCGTCCGCGGTGCCGGTCGGGCCCGGACGGCCCAACAGGGCGTCCCGGACGGATCCGCCGACCAGATACAGGCTGTGGCCGGCGTTGGCGAAGACCCGTCCGAGATCGTCAGCGGAAGCCGGCACCTTGAGCAGTGCGCTGACCGCCCGCTCCGCGGAGTCACGTGGGTTGTCCAGGCAGATCACCGACACTGTCCCAGGGTATAGGCCGGGATCAGACCGTTCCGGCAACCACCTGCCGATCAGCATGCGCCGATCGGTACTCGCCGATCAGCATTCGCCGGCCGTTCCCGCTGCGGTCGCATGCCGGGAGAAGTGACGCGCAAGACTCGTACGATCAGCCCATGGCCCCGTTCTCGCCCTCCCCTCGGCGGCGGCTGCGCCGGACGGAGGAAACTTCGGCGGGCGGGCTGGTACTGGACGACCATTCGGAAATGGCCAATGCGGCACTGATAGCACGCCGTGACCGTAACGGCGACTTGCTGTGGTCGTTACCGAAGGGCCACGTCGAAGCGGGTGAGACAGCGGAGCAGACAGCGGTTCGGGAGGTGGCGGAGGAGACTGGTGTGACCGGACGGGTACTCGGCCGGCTGGGAATGATTGATTTCTGGTTCGTGACCGGACGGACGCGCGTACACAAGACCGTTCACCACTATCTCCTGCTTCGGACGACCGGGGAGCTCTCGGACGTCGACGTCGAGGTCACCGAGGTTGCCTGGGTACCTCTGGTCGATGTTCCGCAACTACTCGCCTACGACGACGAACGCAGCCTCCTGCACAGGGTGCCGGCCATTCTCACGGACAGCATGTGACAGACAGCCACGTATACCCCGCGGTACGGTGTACCGTCACGGTCGCTGCGATCGTACTGTCGGTGACAATTATGATGTTGGGCGCGACTGCAGTCCATGCCCGAGCCGACCCTCCATCCACAGGCTTCACACATATATCCACAGGTTCGCCCCCGGGCCCGTCAGGACTGCCGGGCTCGGCAAGCGCTGCTTCCCCGCAACCCCCACTCCAGCCCACGAGGGCTGTCCGGTCCACGACGGCTGTGGCCACCGGTGCCACCCGTCCTGTCCGGGTGGCACTCGACGAGTTCGCCGCTGTTGCCGGGCCACAGCTACCACTGAACGTCACCGGCCACCTGGAACTCACCGGCGCCGACCAGATCTCCGACCTGGAGATACGGATCGAGCTCGCACGTGTGGTGTCCAGCCGCAAGGACCTGGCGAACCTGCGTGACAACCCGGCCGCCGCGGCTGCGCTGAGCTACTCGACCGCGGTCGCCTCCCAGCCGGTGGCGAGCAGGCTCGTACCGGGAGCTCTCCCGGTGACGTTCACCGCCGGCGCCAAGCTGACAGGGTTGGGCCTGCCGGCCGCGTTGCGGGTCTACCCGTTGCGTTTCACCGCGTCCGGCATGCTCAACGGCCAACGCAAGGTCGTCGGGACGACTTACTCCTTCCTGGTCTGGGCTCCGGTCGCGGTGACCGGCCCCATGCCGATCTCGGTCGTGCTACCGGTCGCGGAGGTGCCGCGGCTGCGCGCCGACGGCCGGCTCACCAACGACGACCTGACCGACCTGGTGGCACCCGGCGGCCGGCTGGACCGGCTGCTGAGCTCCGTCGCCCCGGTCGGGAGCAGGCCGGTACCGCCCGTCGCCCTCGCAGTCGACCCCGTCCTCGTGCAGACACTGCAGATCATCGCCGGTGGTCCGTACGAGGTGGCCACGCCGTCCGGTCCGAGCCCCAGACGTCCGGACCGGGACGCCGCGGCCTTCCTGGCGAAGCTGAAGGCGTTCGCGGACGCCGGCGGCACGGTCTTCGCCCTGCCCTACGGTGACGTCGACATGGTGGCGCTGACCCGCGCCCAGGAGTTCCACAGCATCCTGGTGGCGTTGCTGACCGGCCGGACCGTCGTCGCGAACGCGATCGGTCGCAGCCCGGACACGACGATCGCCTACCCCGGTGACGGACTCGTCGACGCCCCCACCCTCGACGTGCTGCGCCGCATGGGCATCACAACCGTGATCGCGGACTCCAACCTGTTGCCGCCGAAGGACCCGGAGAAGACCTACACCCCCTCGACCGCCACCGAGATCCCGACATCCGGCGGTGTCGCACGGGTGCTGGCCGCCGACCCGCAGCTTGCGGATCTCGCGACCGGTCCCACGAGTGACGCCGACGCGCCGACCCAGGCGGAGTCGTTCCAGGACCTCCTCGCCGAGATCGCGATGATCGCCGCCGAGCGGCCGGGGCTGGTCCGGCCCCAGACGCTGGCGCTGCCGCGTTACTGGGACCCGCCGGCCGGCTGGGCGGAAACGGTCTTGGAGGGCCTGTCCACCCCGTTCTCCCGGTTGGCTGCGCTGACGTCGACCCCGCCTGTGGGCGGCACCTCGACGGGAGCGGTCCCGGCGGCCGGCGAACGTGGCCCCCTGACCTACCCCGACTGGGCCCGCGCGGCCGAACTGCCCGTCTCCCGGATGATCGCCACGGAGGACCTGCGCAACCAGGTCCACGCGCTGAAGTCGGTCCTGTGCCCGCCGGACTCGGGAGCCTCCGGCGCACGCAACTGTGCTGACGCGGGCATCGACGCGATGGAGTACACGCTCACGTCGTCCGAATCGATCGCATGGCGGGCGAGCGCCGCCGGCACGGACGGCGCCGACGAGCTGAGCACGGGTGTCGCTGGTGTGGTACAGGCGCTGCGGGAAGGCATCCGGGTGGTCGCCTCGCGCAGTGTGTCGCTGACCAGCAAGCACGGCACGGTCCCGGTCACGCTCGAGAACAACACTGCGGTCATCATCAACGTGGTGCTCTCCCTGTCCTCGACCGACCGGGCACGACTACGATCGGAAACCAAGGTTAAACTCACAGTGCCACCTCTCCAGAAGGTGCAGGTGGAAATCGAGGTCGATGCCGAGGGCGCCGGTACGTTTCCCGTCGATGTCGCGATCCTCACCCCGGCCGGCAAGCCGCTGTCGACCGCGCCGCCGGTACGGATCCTGGTGAAATCCACGGTCTTCGGCGTGATAGCGGTGGCGATAACAGGAGGAGCGCTGGCAGTCCTGGCGTTCGCGGTGGTGATCCGGCTGCTCCGCCGGTTGCGGACGCTGCGCGACCGGACGCCCGCCGGGGCGTCCCCACGAACCGGGCCGCTGCCGCTACGAACCGAGCCCTCCCCGGCGAACCCAGCCAGACCTGCCCACCCGGACGACCCACCTGCATCCGCCGTTGCGGACGGTCCGGGCACCCACGAGCGGCGCGGCATGCCCGGTACGCCGTCCTCCGGTGGCCGGCGTACCGGCGTTCCCCCGGGGGACGGCCTGGAGCGGCTCCTGCGCGCGAGCCACGCCTCCGGCAACACCGGCAACACCGGCAACAAAGGAACACGACCGTGACGGCCGGACCCGGCGGCGGGACCAGGAACGGCGAGGCCGGCAACGGAGGCACCAGGAAGCCGCCTGCCCGCCACCGCCGGCGACCCGCCTTCGACCCGTCCGGGCCCACAAAACCGATGGTCGGACCGGTCGGGCCGCCGTTGCCTGCCCCCACCCCGGGTAGCGCGAGGCGGGGAACACCCCCGGCCGGTCCCGGCCAGGGCCGGTCGGAGCAGGGCCGGTTGACGGGCGGCCGACCCAGGAAGGCGTCCGGGCGCAAGGCGATGACCCTCGGCCGAGCCAGCGGCACCATGGCGATCGGTACGGTCGCGTCCCGGGCGTCGGGGTTCCTGCGGACGGTGGCGATCGCCGCGGCGATCGGTACCGGCGCGGTCGGGGACGCCTACAACGTCGCCAACACCACCCCGAACATTCTCTACGACCTGCTGCTCGGCGGGGTGCTGTCCAGCGTCATCGTGCCGGTGCTGGTCCGGGCGGCCAAGGACGACCCGGACGAGGGCGAGGCGTTCGCGTCCTCGCTGCTCACCCTGGTGGTATTGGGGCTCGGTGCCACCGTGGCGGTCGCGATGCTGGCCGCCCCGCTCATCATCAGCGCCTACCTCGCCGCCGGCGGCGCCGAGCAGGATCTCGCCGTGACGTTCCTGCGGTGGTTCCTACCACAGGTGATCTTCTACGGGCTGGGCGCCACGATCGGGGCGATCCTCAACGTCCGCCAGTCGTTCGCCGCGCCGATGTTCGTGCCGGTGCTCAACAACCTGATCGTGATCGCGACCTGCGTGGCGTTCATCTTCGTGCCCGGGCCACGTCCCCCCACGGTCGCCGGGATCAGCGACGCCCAGATCACGGTCCTCGCCGCCGGCACGACACTCGGCGTCGTGATCATGACGCTCGCGTTGCTGCCGTCACTGCGGGCAGTCGGTTTCCGCTACCGGCCGCGGCTGGACCTCTCCCACCCCGGGCTGCGCCGGGCGATGCGCCTGGCCGGCTGGACGCTGCTCTACGTGGCGGTCAGCCAGGTCGGCTACCTGGTCATCGTGCGCCTTGCCAGCTCCGCGACGGCGTACACCGTCTATACCTACGGGTACCAGATCTTCCAGCTCCCCTACGCCGTCATCGCCGTATCGGTGATCACCGCGCTGTTGCCGCGGATGAGCGCGCATGCCGCGGACAACCGCAGCGATCTGGTCCGCCAGGACCTGTCCACCGGGACGCGGCTGGCGGCGGTGGTGATCGTGCCGGCGGCGCTCGTGCTGCTGGCGCTGGGCCGCCCGATCGCGGTCGCGGTGTTCAACCATGGCGCCGTGAGCTACGCCGGGGCCGTGCGTATCGGTGACACCCTGGCCGCGTTCGCGGTCGCCCTGGTGCCGTTCTCCCTGTTCCAGGTGCAGCTGCGGGTGTTCTACGCCCACCAGGACAGCCGGACCCCCGCATTGATCAACATGGGGGTCGTCGCCACCAACATCGCCTGTGCGGCCGCGTTGAGCTCGCTGCTGCCCGACAAGAACCGGTCGGTGGCGCTGGCGCTGGCCTTCGCCGCGTCCTACCTGGTCGGTGTCGCGGTCTCGTCGGTACTGCTGCAGACCCGCCTGGGAGGTATCGACGCCGGACGGATCGCGCGCATGCTCACCCAGGTGACCATCGCCGGAGGGCTGGGCGCGGTCGTGGCCGCGGCTGTCTCCTCCCTGGTACGGATGGTCCTCGGCCAGGGCTGGATCGGTTCGGGTGTGAGCGTTGTCCTTGCCTGCGGGGTAGGAGTGCCTATCTACCTGGCGGCCATTGTCCGGATGCGGTTGCCCGAGATGGCCGCACTTGTCATGACCGTCCGTGGCCGATTTGGTTCACGATCGGCACACTGATCCCGGCCACAACCGACACAATGGCCGGCTGCCGGTCAGGGGACTCGTACACTGAACAGGCTGCATCCGGCTACGACAGCCGGACGCGTCGGTGATGACGGAGGCGCTGTGGTCGACGGGCACAACCGACCGCCGCGGGTTGACGTCGATAAGGACGTGACGAGCAGCGCGACCTGGAACGCCGGCGCCGTGGCGGCACCTGCGTCCTCCGACGCCACCGGCCCTATGGCTCCCCCGGGGCCGGCCGCCCTGCCGGTCAGCACCATGCTGGACGGCCGCTACCAGCTTCTGTCGGTCATGCACGCGCGTGGGCCGGTCACCCTGTGGCGCGGGGACGACCGCATCCTCGCCCGGCCCGTCGCCGTCCGCGTGGTGCAGCACGCCGACACCGGCGCGCAGGACTGCGCGGCCCTCGATCGCGCCGCCGAGATGCTGCTGTCAGCCGCCATCGGCTCCGGCCGGCTGGTGCACCCGGGCGCGGCGTCGACGTATGACGCCACATCGACCACCACCGAGGCCGGTCGCGTCTCCTATGTGGTGAGCGAATGGGTGGAGGGCAACTCCCTGCAGGCGCTGTCCGCCGAACGCCCGCTGCGCCCGGACCAGGCCACGACCGTCCTGCTCGCTGTAGCCCGGGTGCTCGCCGCCGCCCATGAACGCGGAATCCATCACGGTGACCTGCGCGCCAGCGACGTCATCATCTCCGGCCACGGCATGGTCAAGGTCGTCGACCTCGGCACCGGCTCGGTCGTCGCGGCGCTGGAGAAGGGTGCGCACAGTCAGGCCGAGCCCTGGGCCGACGCCGCCGACCGCGACTTTGACGACGTCCGGGCCATGGGTGGCCTGCTCTACGCCGCGCTGACCGGGCACTGGCCGTTGGAACGCGACAGCGGGCTCCCTCCGGCGACGAAGACCGACGACGGCCGGCTGTACTCGCCGCGCCAGGTCCGCGCCGACGTCCCACCGGACCTTGACGCGCTCACCCTGGCCGCGCTCGGGGACGACCGCGCCCACCGGCCGGTGATCACGTCCGCGGTCGATCTCGCCGAAGCGCTCGAGGAGCTCGCTCCCGCGGACGGCACCCTGGACCTCGGCCGGGTCCGGTTCGACAACGAACCGCCGATGACGCGGGCCATGACCACGGGAACCTCGACCGCCGGTTACAACGTGGACGCCTTCGGGTCGGATGCGGACTCCTACGACCCGCCGGGGAACACGGCGTATCCGCCCGGCGACCCCGGTGGTGGCTATCGCAGCGGCTACCGGGGCAGCCGGGACCATCCGGACAGCGCTGACTTCCCGAAAGACCAAAGGCGACGTGATCATGATTCACCCGCACCGGGGGTGCCCGGCTTCCTCAGCGGGTACCCGGACGACAGGGACACCCGGCGTCCGCGCGGCCCAGCGCGGCGCCGCCGGCTGTTGATCCTGGCCGGGCTTGTCGTCATCATCGCCGTGGTCACGGTGACTTCGATCGCGCTGACCCGCGACACCGGCCGGAAGACTCCGGCCGCACCGGCACCGGCTCCGTCCGCGACCACCCAGGTGGGTGCCGCCCTCCCGACTCCGAGCGTGATGGCGTTCGACCCGCCGCCCGGGCAGGACGGCGAGAACGACGCGGACGCGCCGAAGGCCATCGACGGTGATCCGTCCACCGTCTGGACAACGGAGGGATACAACAACACCGACGGCAGGCAGTTCGGCGGGTACGCCAAGTCCGGCGTAGGTCTTCGGCTGGACTTCGGCAAACCCGTCACCATCCGCGAAATGAAGATCGCATTTGGTTTCGGTCCCACGGCGTTCGAGCTACGCGCCGGTGACACCGCCGCGAACGACGCGAACGCGTATACGGTTGTCCTTCCCGAAACCGTCGCCACCAGCACGACCGTGTCCGTCCCGGCGGCAGCCGCCCACCAGTATTGGGTTGTTTGGCTGACCAAGCTGCCGACGGTGGACGGACGGTTCAAGGGCTCCGTCGTCGACGTCTCCTTCCGCTCCTGACCGGCTGGAACACCAACCCCGGTCCGGCTGCCGTCCCGTGACTTCCTCCGAACCATCCGTCGCCGAGACCGGCATCCCGGACGCCGGCAGCTCCCCGTCCTCGGCGCCGGGGACGGCGACACCGGCGGAGAAGGACCGGGAGCTGCTTCGCCGGCACGTCGACGGCGACCCGGACGCCTTTACCGAGCTGGTGCGGGCTCACAGCAACCGGGCATGGGCGGTGGCGCTGGGCATGCTGCGTGACCGGGAGGACGCCGCTGACGCCGTCCAGGAGGCAATGCTGTCGGCCTACCGCGGTGCCGCGGCCTTCCGCGGCGAGGCGTCGGTGGCCACCTGGCTGCACCGCATCGTCGTCAACGCCTGTCTGGACCGGCTGCGCCGCCGCGCGGCCCGTCCTCAGGTTCCGCTGCCTGTCGGCGACGGCGGTAGCGGTAGCGGTGGTGCTGGTGAACTGGCCGAACCGCGCGACGCGATCGTCGAAGGCGAGACGCGGCTGGCCGTTGAATCCGCACTCGGCCGGCTCCCGGAGACGCTGCGACTCGCGGTGGTGCTCGTCGACATCCAGGGCTGGTCGGTTGCAGAAGCCTCCGCGCTGCTCGCGGTGCCGGTGGGCACGGTGAAAAGCCGGTGCGCGCGGGGACGCGCGAAGCTGGCTGTAATGCTCGACTACCTGCGTCCCGGGAACCCTGCGGCGCTCGATTCCGTCAGTCAGAGCAGGCACGTCAATACGTCCAAGGCGGTCGGAGGAGGTGTCGGCGATGACAGCTGATCGGCATCCGGATGTGGAGCACCTCGATGCCTACGCCGACGGGGGCCTTTCGGCGTCCGCTGTGGAACTCCACGTCCGGGGCTGCCCACAGTGCAGCGAAACTGTGACGGCGCTGCGCCGGGTGCGTCGTGACCTCGCGGCGCTGGCCTCGGTAACCATGCCGGAGGACGTCGCGACAAGGCTGCACGCCGCTCTGATCATCGAGCAGGATCGCCGCCGGCCGAACAGCCCCGACAGCCCCGACACGCTCGAGGCGGGCAGCCACGGGCCGGCGCCGCAACACTCGGTGAAGTGGCTCAGACCGTTGCGGCCGCCCCGCTTGCGTCCGCGGTCGCATCCCCGGAGGCCGGGGCGGATGCGTGGCCGCGGTCACCCCGGCCTCCGGTCGTCCCGACCGGGGCAGGTCCCCTCGTGGCTCAGCGCGGCAGTGGCCTGCCTGACGGTCGTCGTCGCGGTGGTCGGCTTCATGGGGGTACTGGGCCGGCATACCGGGCGGACCTCGGCCGGCGAGGCCGTCAGCCAGGTCGTGGCACCGCTTTCGGCTGACATCACCGGATCATCCGAGGGGACACGACAAAGCGCGGGGGGCAGCTCGACCAGTGGCGCGGCGGTCTCCGCAGCGGCCGGCGACGGGGACGCCACAGCCTCCGCGCCAGCGATATTCGCGCATACGGGACACCTGCTTAATGTCGCCGGCATCCCTCAGCATACGCTCGACCTGTTGTCCGGCCGGATAAAAGGGACTTTCCAGGCGCCACTGCGCGACTACGGCGGTGCCGCGGCCGGTCCACCCGCCGCGGCAGCATCCCTCGTCACCGAGCTCACCCAACCGGACCTGCGCACCTGCTACCTCAGCCTGGCGACGCAGACCGGCGGTAACATCATCGCCCTGGATCTCGTCGCCTTCGACGGCCAGCCGGCCGTGCTGGTCGTCCTGTCCGTCCCCACCGATCCCGACGAGCTGCGGGTGATCGTTCTTGACGAGCGGTGCGGAGTGACCAACATCGCAGCCGCATTGTGGTACAGCACCACCACGTCCCGCAGGTAGTTATAGGTCCCGCAGGTAGTTATAGGTCGTTATAGCTCTCATCCCGCAGGTGGTCATCGATCCGCTCGTGACGAACACCGCTGGCCGCAGCGGTGCAGGAGCAGCCCGGGAGCGGCGCAGGAGCGGCCCGAGGGAATCGGGTGCGCAATGGGACAGTTGTGGCTGGCGCACGGCCTCACCGGCGGCAGCCGGCGATCTGAAGGGACAGGTGGAAATGTGACCGCGCACAGCAGCGGGAACGAATCGCG
>NZ_CAAAFO010000157.1:223966-226882 GCF_900634715.1 Candidatus Protofrankia californiensis
ACGTCCGGGATGTCGTCATCATCGGGTCCGGTCCGGCCGGCTACACCGCGGCGATATACACGGCGCGCGCGAACCTGCGCCCGCTGGTCTTCGAGGGCGCCGTCTCGGCCGGCGGCGCGCTGATGACCACGACCGAGGTGGAGAACTTCCCCGGATTCCCCGAAGGCATCCAGGGCCCCGAGCTCATGGACGGCATGCGCCGGCAGGCCGAGCGCTTCGGCGCCGAACTGATCGCCGACGACGTCACCGCGGTCGACCTACGAGCCGACCCGAAGATCATCACTGTCGAGGACAGGACCTACCTCGCCCACACTGTGATCATCGCCACCGGCTCGGCATACCGCAAGCTGGGTCTGGAGGACGAGGACCGCCTGCTGGGACGCGGGGTGTCCGCGTGCGCGACCTGCGACGGCTTCTTCTTCAGGGATCAGGACATCCTCGTCGTCGGCGGCGGCGACTCCGCCCTGGAGGAGGCGACGTTCCTGACCCGTTTCGGCCGGTCCATCACGGTCATCCACCGTCGCAACCGGCTGCGGGCGAGCGCCATCATGCAGCAGCGCGCAATCGCCAACGACAAGATCCGGTTTCGGTGGAACGCCGAGGTCGTGGCGGTCCTCGGCGCGGACCGGGTCACCGGCGTCCAGGTCCGCGACACCGTGACCGGCGAGATCGACGAGATCGACGCGAGCGGTCTGTTCGTCGCCATCGGCCACGAGCCCCGCACCGAGCTCGTCCGTGGCCAGCTCGACCTGGACGCCGCCGGCTACGTCGTGGTCGAACATCCGTCCACCCGCACCAACCTGCCCGGGGTGTTCGCCTGCGGCGACGTCGTGGACCACATCTACCGGCAGGCCATCACGGCGGCCGGCACCGGGTGTGCCGCGGCGTTGGACGCCGAACGCCATCTGGCCGCCCGCGAGGACGAAGCCGGCCAGACGCCTCGGGCGCCCGCCGAGGCAGTCGCGTCCTAACAGGTGTCCTAACAGGCCAAAAGCAGCACGATCATACTTTTAATGATCATATAGCCCTCGATCGCATCGTCTTCGGTCGGCAAAACCGTCCGGACACCACCCAGCGGCAACAATCAGAAGGAGATCATTATGGCAGGAGTCACCCAGCCCGTCACCGACAACACGTTCACCGAGGAGGTACTGAAGAGCAAGGTGCCCGTTCTCGTCGACTTCTGGGCGGAGTGGTGCGGGCCTTGCAAGATGGTCGCTCCGGTTCTCGAGGAGATCGCTGCTGAGCACGGCGACAAGCTGCGGATCGTCAAACTCAACATCGACGAGAACCCGCAGACCGCCCGGCAGTACCAGATCCTGTCCATACCCACCATGGCCGTGTTCGTCAACGGCGAGGTGGACAAGAGCATCGTCGGCGCGAAGCCCAAAGCCGCCCTGCTGCGGGATCTTTCCGCGTATATCTGAGGTATCTGAGGTATCTGAGGACGGCGCGTATCCGAGCAGGGCGCGCCTTCGACGGTCAGACCTGCCGGATCGGCCGTGCCGAGGTGCCAGCGCACCACCTGGCCAAGGGCGGCGCGAAAGAAACATGATCGCGCTGCCTTTGGCCATCCGGTCGCGGCGGCGGAGGCGTGACGAGCCGCTAGCCTGTGTCCCCGTGACCCGTCCGCGAGCAGGTTCGAGTGGTAACCGCAGGACCAAGCTCCTGCGTCTCGGCGACCGCGATCCCTCGGTCGCCGAGGTACGCGCCGCACTGATCTCTCTGTCGTTCCTGCCGGCCGCGCCGCGCCAGCAAGAAACGCCCGCGGCAGATCGGTTGCACATGGTGGGCACGGACCTGCCGCAACCGACCGAACCGCCGACCAGTGAACCGCCGAGCGGCGCACGGGCGGGAACAGCCGACGGGTCGACACCGGACGCAACGCTGTTCGATGTATCTCTGGACCAGGCCGTCCGGGCGTTCCAGCAGAGCCGAGGCCTGTCAGCGGACGGCATCGTCGGCCCGGACACCTTCCGCGCCCTTGAGGAGGCCCGTCGCAAACTGGGCGACCGCCTGCTCTTCCACAGCATCAACCATCCCTTTGTCGGGGACGACGTGGCGGCGCTGCAGGAACGGCTGTCGAACATGGGGTTCGACGTGGGAAGAACGGACGGTATCTTCGGCCCGCGGACGGAGGCGGCACTCAAGGACTTCCAGTACAACCGCGCTCTGGAGCCCGACGGTCGTTGCGGGCCGCTGACGCTGCGGGAGCTGAAGAAGCTCGAGCGCACCGTCGTCGGCGGTCGCCCGGACGTGCTGAGGGAATCGGTACGGCTGCTGCAGCGAGGTCCGTCCCTGCTCGGTGTCGTGGTCGCGATCGACCCTGGTCACGGCGGGGCCGACCCTGGAGTCACCGTCGGCGACCTGTGCGAGCGCGACCTCATCGCCGATCTCGCGTCACGGCTCGAGGCCCGTCTGCTGGCCTCCGGCCTGGAGGCATACCTTCTGCACGGTCCGCACGAGTCCCCGGAGGACGTCGAGCGGGCGCACCGGGCGAACGAGATCGGCGCGGACCTGCTGGTGTCGTTGCACCTGGACGCCGGCAAATCGCCACAGGCCCAGGGAGTGTCGTCCTACTACTACGGCAACGCCCGCGGATCCTCTGCCGTGGGCGAGCGTCTCGCCACGCTCGTCCAGAAAGAACTCGTGTCACGGACGGACCTGGTCGACTGCCGGACCCACGCCAAGACGTGGGAGCTGCTCCGGCGGACGAGGATGCCGGCAATCCGGACGGATCTGGGATATCTGACGAACCCGCATGACGCCGCCGCACTCGGGTCGCCGGAGTTCCGGGCCACGGTCGCCGAGGCAATCCTTGCCGCGGTGCAGCGGCTGTTCCTGCCGCCGGACCTCGACCCACCGACCGGTCAGCTACGGGTACCGACTCTTGCTTCCCGCAAGGGCCTCTAGTGC
>NZ_CAAAFO010000157.1:227188-238793 GCF_900634715.1 Candidatus Protofrankia californiensis
GGCACTTCCGACCTGGCGAAGCATCCCCTCGGGCGCCATCGATCCCAGTAGTCGTTCCAGGGCCACCTCGACGTCCTCCCGCCAGCTCACGGTGTTCTTGACCTCGAGCCGCAGCCGTGGCCACCGATGGTGGGGCCGCACGGTCTTGAAGCCGACGGCGAGCAGATAGTCGGCAGGCACCACACACCGGGCACCTTCGCCTTTCAGGTCGCCGAACGCCTCGATGGCACGGAAGCCGCGCCGGAACACGTCCTTGGCGATCGCCTGGACGAGGATGCGTCCCAGGCCCTGTCCGGCGAAGTCGTCCAGGATCTTCACGGTCATGAGCAGGACGGCGTCCGGGCTGACGGGACTGGTCGGAAACGCGACCGACCGGGGCACATACGCCGACGGCGCGTACATCGCGAAACCGGCCGAGACACCGTCCACATATATGATCTTTCCGCAGCTTCCCCACTCGAGGAGAGTGGAGGACACCCACGCCTCTTTCTCCAGTTCGGTGCCCCCGGACTCCTCGGCTCGACTGCGAGCAACCGGATCAAGCTCCCAGAAGACGCATCGACGGCATCGCCCCGGTAGGTCGTCAATATTGTCAAGGGTGATGTTGGCGATGCGACGGCTCATAGTTCGACGTTCCACCCAGCCCGGGTCCCGGCAGCAACGACACCGCTGACATCTCTCACAGGGCCAGACTAGCTCGACTTCTCGGATCTTCGCCGGCGTGTCCCGGATCCGCCCGGCCATGTCGACTCCGCCAGCCGGCGGGCCCCCGGCAGTATGATCATGATTTTTCGCACTCGGGGTTCCTCCCGGATCCGATCTCCGGAAGCTGATCCGGGAGGTCCGAGAGGAGCAAGTCCCCGGGTCGCTGTAAGGTTCCACGTGAAACAGCGGTAATCGAACGAGGCGGTAGCCGCTGGACCGGAGGAAGCCGAAGGGTCCGTCCCAGCCTGGGACGCCGCTGAACAACGGCGTCCGATCAGCGATCCGGACTTCCTGCCGGGTCGGCTTCCCGAGCTGGGAGGTTCGCATCGACCGCCGGCCGGCAGGGGCGACAGGCTTGCTCTCGGTTCCGATCACCGTCGTGTACAGACCGCCCTTGGTCGGCAGGGCGACAGGAGGCCCGGATAGTGGTGTTCCATCCGGGCCGACGGCACGGGTCTCCGGCCGTTCTCATCCGGCCGTGGAAGCGGTTCCCGACGCCGTCATCACCGCGACGATCCGCTCCAGATCCTCAATGCTTCCGAACTCGACCGTAATCTTTCCTTTGCTCCGGCCCATGTCGACCTTCACTCGCGTGTCGAACTGGTCGGACAAGCGGGTCGCAAGCTTGTGGAGGGCCGGAGAGGTGACCCGCGGGCCGCGGGGAGGCGTCCGCCGTGGCCCTTCCTCGCCCATTGCCACGATCTCCTCGACAGCCCGAACGGACAGACCCTCGGCAACGATGCGGGTCGCGAGCCGGTCCTGCGCCTCGGGATCCTCCAGCGACAGCAGAGCCCGGGCATGGCCAGCGGAGAGCACCCCGGCTGCCACCCGTCGCTGCACGGCAGGCGGCAGACCCAGCAGTCGAATCATGTTGGTGACGTGGGATCGCGAGCGTCCGAGCTTCCCGGCGAGTTCCTCATGGGTGGCGCCGAAGTCGCGTAGGAGCTGCTCGTACGCGGCTGCCTCCTCCAGCGGATTGAGCTGTTGGCGGTGGAGGTTCTCCAGCAGGGCGTCCCGGAGCATGGCGTCGTCAGCGGTGTCCCGCACGATGGCGGGAATCTGGCTGAAGCCCGCGAGTCTGGACGCCCGCCAGCGCCGTTCACCCATGACCAGTTCGTAGCGTCCGGGCATGATCTCACGGACGACGATGGGCTGGAGCAGGCCGACTTCGCGCAGGCTTGCGGCTAGCTCCTCCAGGGCCTCCTCGTCGAAGTGTGTCCGCGGCTGGCGGGGATTCGGCGTCACCGAATCGACCGGGACCTCCCGGAAGATGGCGCCATGGACGGGCCCGGGCCCTGACGGCAGCCCGAAACCGTCGTTGACGTCCGCGACATCCATCGCGGTCGGAATCAACGCTCCCAGCCCTCGCCCCAGCCCACCCCGACGCGCAGTCACAGTCCCACCCCATTCGGCTCGAAGCCCCGCTCGGCGATTTCGCGCGCGGCAGCCAGGTAGGACAGCGACCCTCGTGAAGCAGGGTCGTAGGTCAGGACTGACCGGCCATAACTCGGCGCCTCGGCGATTCGCACATTACGCGGAATAGTCGTGCCCAGGACGCGGCTGCCGAAGTGCTCCTTGACCTCGTGTACGACCTGGTCTGCGAGCCGCGTTCGCGAGTCGTACATGGTCAGGATGATGGTGGACAACCGCAGTTCCGGATTGAGATGTGCTTGCACGAGTTCGACGTTACGCAGAAGCTGCCCCAGCCCCTCGAGCGCGTAGTACTCGCACTGGATGGGGATCAGGAGCTCCTTGGCGGCCACCAGAGCGTTGACGGTGAGGAGCCCAAGGCTCGGTGGGCAGTCCACCAGGATGTAGTCGACGTCCTGTCGCAGCCCGGTAATTGCCCGCCGCAACCGGGTTTCCCGCGCCACCACCGACACCAGCTCGATCTCCGCACCGGCAAGGTCGATCGTGGCCGGGGCGCAGTACAGCCCGTCAGCCTCGGATGACCTGACGATGACCTCGTCGAGCGGTCGATCCCCGAGGAGCACCTCGTAGATGGACGGGACACCGGAGCGGTGGTCGACCCCGAGCGCTGTCGACGCGTTGCCCTGCGGGTCCAGGTCGATGCACAGGACCCGACACCCGTGCATGGCCAGGGCCGTGGCGAGATTGACCGTCGTGGTGGTCTTCCCCACCCCGCCCTTCTGGTTCGCCACGGTGATGATGCGCCGTCGCGTAGGCCGGGGAAACGGCCGTCGTCGTTCCATTGTCAAGGCTTCCACTGCCGCTGCCGCCGCCGCTCCGATAGGGGTGGATGGATCATTGGTATCCAGCGGCGGGTCGGCGGGTTGAAGCCCGGTTTTCGCCACGCGCATGGATCTGTTGCTTCCCCCCGGCGCTGTTTCACGTGGAACGTGTGTGTCCACGTGCACGTTGCGCCTCCCGTCCTCGCCGTGCTTCACGCGTTTTCCCACTTCCCTGCCGGCGTTCAGGCTGTAGTAGGGCGTGGACTGCGCGCAATACGGTGGCCGGCTCCGCCACCCGTCCGACTCCGCATTTCACGACTTCCACATCGCGCCAGCCCTGGGCCTCCAGTTCACCTCGCGCGACCGACAACTCCTCGACAACACGCGAACCGCGCAGTGCAAGCATGACACCGCCCGGTTTCACCATTGGCACGAGCATCGCGCCCAACCGTCCCAGGGGCGCGAGGGCTCGTGCAACACAAACATCAAACGCGTGGCCCTCCACGGTAGCGGCGGCATCGGGCGCGCGTCCGCGAACCACCGTGACTCGCCCCTCAAGTCCGAGCCCGGACACTGCCTCGTGAAGAAACACGCAGCGGCGTTGCATCGGTTCGAGAAGGGTCACCCTCAGATCGGGACGAGCAAGGGCAAGCGGTATCCCGGGTAGCCCGGCTCCGCTACCCACGTCCACGACGGTCGCGGCGTGACCGACAACCTCTTCGACGACCGCGCTGTTGAGTAGGTGACGTTCCCAGAGCCGGTCGGCCTCGCGAGGACCGATCAGTCCGCGTTCGACGCCGGCGGTGGCAAGGAGGTCCGCGTAGACACAGGCAAGATCAAAACCATCCCCGAAAACTCCGGGGGCGACAGACGGAGGACCGTACACAGGCAGCATGCGACCAGCATGCTCGCCGATAAGATCTGGGGACCGTCCTGGTCGGGGAGCAGCCAGTCCTGCCCGGCCACCGCGGGACCGCCGTGACCTCCTGGTGCCCGGCGTCACCACAACGCCGGTGTCCGGCACCAGAACGAACGCCCGTTCGATTTTCCGGCAAAAACACAAGGCCGAACAGCGTCATGAAGAACATGTGAGCTATCCAGCCGCTGCCGTACATCGGCGTCAGAGTAACCAAGTGGACACCGGCGTACAGAACGTCATGCGGCTCTCGGCCACGCGATGCATCACAACCCACCGATCACCCGTGCCCGGACCGATCCAACGTCGTGACGGTGACCCAGCTGAAGCGTACAAGTGCTGTAAGTGACAAGATCAACCGGTATGGGTGGTATGGGGGATCCCTTGGAAAACGTGCCCACAGTGGATGGGCAGGACGAAGAATCGACGCCACAGCGGGACTTCTTCGTGTCCTACGCCAGGACCGATGGACGAAGATGCGCCTGACCGGTACCGGTGGTGGCTGTCATCATCGGACGTCAGTCCGGCCCGGAAGTCCGCTGTCCGAGCCGGTGGGCGTCAGACTGCCAGCACCGGCCGACCCCACAACGTCAGCTCGCGGGCAGGACAACCACCCGGCGCTGGGGCTCCTCACCCTCGGACTCGCTGACGACGCCGTCGATCGTCGCGATCAGGTCGTGGACGACCTTGCGCTCGAACGGCGTCATCGGCTTGAGCTTCTCCGGTCGAGCGGCCGACTTCACCCGCTCGGCAACGGCCGCGGCAAGGTCACGCAGCTCGGCCCGACGCCGCGCACGATGACCGCCGACATCGAGCATGAGCCGGCTGCGGACGCCGGTCTTCTGCAGCACCGCCAGCCGAGTGAGCTCCTGGAGCGCTTCCAGCGTTTCCCCCTGGGCACCCACGAGGAGGTCGAGTCCGTCCCCGACGACCGCGACGACAGCCCGCTCTCCCTCGACGTCCAGGTCGAGGTCGCCGTCCATGTCGACGATGTCGAGCAGCGCCTCCAGATAGTCGGCTGCGATCTCCCCTTCCTGCTCCAGGTCGGCGATCCGTCGCCGGCTGCTCGCCACCGCCGAGGCAGGGCTGTGGTCCCGATCCGGCCGGACCGACTCCGGCCCGTCCGGGTCCGGCTGGGAGGTGGCCGGCGCGGACGGGCCGCCGGCCTGTTCGACCTCGGCGACCTCGATGTCGGCGGCCAGGTCAGGTGCGGAACCGGTCATCGGAACAGCTCCTTCAAGGGGGGGCGTCTGCGGATCGCAAGTCGGGCGGGCTCGGACCCGGTCACGGCAGGGGTGGTCACCGCCGGCCTCCGGGTCGTCCGCCCTTGCCACGCCGCTTGGCGGGCCGGGAACCACCCGGAGGCCGGCGGGCGCCCGCCGTGGCGTGGGGCTTTCCCGCACCCGCCTGAGCTTCGTCGCCGGACGGGGTCCGCTTGTCCTGGGTGGACCCGTTCTGCGCCTGCACCGGCTGCGGTGACACCTCGCCGGTGGCGACCTCGCCGGCCTTCGAAGCATCGGATGCCTTCGACGGCTGCGAAGGCTGTGCCGGCTGCGAGGACTGCGAGTTGCCTCGGGGAGAGCGGGTTCCCGGCGGAGCCTTGCTCACCGCCCTGTTGGAGTTCACCGCCTTGTCGGTGCCGTTCACCGTCTTGTCGGGCAGTACGGCGGACGATCCTGTGGACGGCGCGGTTACCCCTGGCGCCGGCCGGTTCTTGGCCTTGGCGGTGGGACGGGCGCCGGGTGCCGGGCGGGTCGGCGCCGGCTGCGGCGCCTTGTTCTTCGTCCCGGTTGCGGCCGCCGACCGGGTACTCGGCACACGTCCGCCGGCACCCTGCACAGACAGCGGTGGCATCTTTTTGATCACGAAGAACTGCTGGCCCATGCTCCACAGGTTGGTGGTCAGCCAGTACAGCAGGACCGCGATCGGGAACTGGAAGCCGAACACCGCGAGCATCACCGGGGATCCGTAGAGCAGGACCTTCTGCACGATTGCCTGCTGCGGGTCGACCGGCCCGGTCCGCGCCATGATCTGTCTTTGGGTGAGGAACGTCGTCGTACCCATCAGGACGATCAGCGCGACAGCGAAAATCTTGACGTTCGTCCCGTTCGCCTGGACGAACTCCAGGAAGCTGGACGACGAGGTGAACGAGGTGGACAACGAGACACCGAGCAGCTTGGCCTCGGCGATCTGCTGCACCTGCTGAGCGGTCAACCCGACCCGTGGTGCCCACTCCAGCACGCCACCCGGCCGGTCAACCGGCTTGAGATGGCTGAAGACATGGAACAGCGCGATGAACAGGGGGATCTGCAGCAGGATCGGCAGGCACCCGAGCAGCGGGTTGCCGTGCTCCTTCTGCAACGCCATGATCTCGGCGTTCATCCGCTGCCTGTCGTGGCCGTGCTTGTCCTTGATCTCCTTGATCTTCGGCTGCATCAGCTGCATCGTCCGCTGGGACTTCACCTGCTTGACGAACAGCGGAAAGATCACGATTCGGACACAGATCACCAGCAGGACGACCGACAGTGCCCACGCGAAGAAGCTGTCGCGGCCGAAGATCGGCCCGAAGCCCTTGTGGAAGAAGACGATCGCGTTCGCCGCGAGATGGTAGAGGGGATCCAGCACTGGTTCGTCTCCTTAAGCCCTCGTGCCACAGCGGGACGCGGTCGGCTTGGGCGGGTTCGGCTGCGGGTCCAGCCCTTGGTCCGGCCACGGATTCGCGCCCTGTTCGCCCTGTTCACCGGCTGGCACGCCAAGCCGCCCGTGATCAGGCGAGGTGCTGGCACGCACCGGCACCGGGTCGTAGCCGCCGGCCGACAGCGGCTGGCAGCGCAGCAGCCGGCGAGCCGCCAGCAGACCACCACGGACTCCGCCGTAACGACGCACCGCTTCGAGCCCATATGCGCTGCAGGACGGCTCGAACCGGCAGACCCCCGCGTTACGCGCGGACCAGGCGGCCCGATAGAAAACAATGATCATGCGTAACGCCCAGGCAAGGGGACTGCGTACCGCGCCGTCCCGGCTGCGAGACATCCGTGGGGCGAGCCCTGCGGCCAGACGGGTGGTGGCGAGCAGGTCGATCACGATGACCAGGCCCGCGGCCAGCAGAACGCCACCGCGGCTCATCGTGGCTGCCGGCCCGCGGTGCTGGCGGTGCCGATGACGCCGGTGGGTCCCGCGACCGGGGCGAGCCGGGCAGAGCGGTTGTGCAGGCCTCGGTCGAGAGCTCGCCCCAGCTCGTCCGAGGACGCGGTGGCGCCCTCCGGTAAGGCCCGCACAATCATGAGCGTCCCGGCGGGGATGCGGTCGAGGCGGGCACGCACCTGCTCCCGAAGCCGTCTGCGGACGCGGTTGCGCACGACCGCGTTGCCCACCTTGCGTCCCACGACAAAACCGACCCGTGGCGCAGGGGCGACGGTTGGTTCCGGCGCGCCATCCACGGTCTGGTTATCCACAACCAGGCTGTGGATAACCAGTGGACCGCTGCGGGTCCGGCGTCCAGCGCGACCGACCTGGGCGTGCTCGGCCCTGGTCCGGACGCGGTTCCGAACGGGCAGCATGACGCGGGAGGGATCGGGTGCGCGAGCGGATCTCAGGCGGACAGCTCGCTGCGACCCTTGCGACGACGGGCCGAGAGCACGGCACGACCGGCGCGGGTCCGCATCCGGAGCCGGAAACCATGCGTCTTGGCACGCCGACGGTTGTTCGGCTGGAAGGTGCGCTTGCTCACAGAGGACTCCGGACGCCAGACGGGCAAAGGACAACGATAGCGACGGAAACGGTACAGAACGCAGTGGAGACACACACCGAACAGCGCGCTGTCGCCGCAACCCGACGCTTGAGACTATCAAGCCCCGCCGCACCGGGGCGGGCCGGCAGCGGGCCGGCAGCGGGCCGGCAGCGGGCCGGCAGATGCCAGCCGGCCGCGGGGGACCCGCGGGGGACATTGGGGGCGGCGCAGGAGCGGCTCGACCGGTGCGGTGTCATGGTCGTACACAGCTTGTGGACGACCATGTGGAGAACTGACCCCGCCAGGGCCGGCCGCAGCCGTCCGTCCCTGCCCGTCCACCCGTCCGACGCCTCCGGAGGAGCCTGCCTCGTGACAGACCTTAGCGCCGACCCCTTCGCCGGCATGTCAGGCAGGGTGCCTGTCGAGGAACCGGATCTGTCCGCCGTGTGGGAACAGGCCGTTGCCGGAGTCGCGGACGGCACCCTGTCGGCCCAGCAGCGGGCGTGGCTGCGCCTGACCCGCCCACTCGGCCTCGTCCAGGACACGGCGCTGCTCGCGGCGCCGAACGAGTTCACCAAGGACCTGCTCGACTCACGCCTCCGGCCATTTCTGTCCACAGCTTTGTCCACAGCCTATGGACGAGAGATCCGGGTGGCGGTCACCGTCGAGCACCTGCCGGATCCGGAGCCGATGACCGGACCGATCAGCCTTCCGGTGTCGGCGCCCACCGCGTCCGCGCCGTCTGCCGCGTCCGAGGCCCGGATCACACCGGGCCTCGGACGCGATCCGGCGCCCCGGTCCTACGAGCCGGCCCGGCTGAACCCCCGCTACGTGTTCGAAACGTTCGTCATCGGTGACAGCAACCGGTTCCCGCACGCGGCTGCGGTGGCTGTCGCCGAGGCGCCCGCAAAGGCCTACAACCCGCTGTTCATCTACGGGGACTCCGGGCTCGGCAAGACCCACCTGCTGCACGCGATCGGTCATTACACACTGAAGCTGTACCCCGAGTCACGGGTGAAGTACGTCAGCTCGGAGGAATTCACCAACGACTTCATCAACTCGATCCGGGACGACCGGCAGCAGGCGTTCCAACGTCGCTACCGGGACGCCGACGTGCTCCTGGTCGACGACATCCAGTTCCTGGAGAACAAGGAACGGACCCAGGAGGAGTTCTTCCACACCTTCAACGTCCTGCACGACACCGAGAAGCAGATCATCATCACCTCCGACCGGTCCCCCAAGCAGCTGTCCGCCCTGGAGGACCGGCTGCGCAGCCGGTTCGAGTGGGGTCTGATCACCGATGTCACCCCGCCCGACCTGGAGACCAGGATCGCGATCCTGTCGAAGAAGGCTGCGACCGAGCGGCTGCCGGTTCCCGGCGACGTGCTGGAGTACATCGCGACCCACATCGAGCGCAACATCCGTGAGCTGGAGGGCGCGCTGATCCGGGTGGCGGCGTTCGCGAGCCTGAACAAGTCGCACGTCGACCGGACGCTGGCCGAGATCGTCCTGCGGGACCTGATCCCGGACGCGGCCGACCCGGAGATCACCGCAGCAGCGATCATGAATGCGACCGCGACCTACTTCGGCGTGTCCATGGAGGATCTGTGCGGCACGTCCCGCAGCCGGGTGTTGGTCACCGCCCGGCAGATCGCCATGTACCTGTGCAGGGAGCTGACCGACTTGTCATTGCCGAAGATCGGCCAGCACTTCGGTGGACGGGATCACACCACGGTGATGCACGCCGACCGGAAGATCCGGGGACTGATGGCCGAACGCCGGGCGATCTACAACCAGGTCACGGAACTGACCAACCGCATCCGGGCTCAGACCCGTCAGGCATAGACGGGGCAGATCGGGGGTAGAGACGGTGCGGCAGCAGCCGGATCCGCTCCCACGTGCCTGTGGAGTCTTGTGCACAGCTTGTGGAAAACTCTGTGGAATCCGTGGGCGGTCGCCCGTTCGGTCTGTGCGTAACCGGGGACAGGCTGTGCGGAAACTGTGTACAGCCAGGGGACAGACTGCGCACAACCGGGGACGAGCAGGGGACAAGCAGACCGGCGGTGGAAATCCACAGGAGCTGGGCACAGCGGTTTCCACAGCATCCGCACCGTCCGGTTAGGCCCTTGAGCTGCGAAAACACGGGTTGTCCCCAGTATCCACCGGCCCTACTGATACGACGAACTAGATCATTTTTTAGAGAACACATCCACAAGAAGTTGGGCCTGGGGACAACGCCTCATGATCGGAACCGGATTGCCATCCGGGAGTTCGTCACATACGGGAGGCTGCCGGCTGCGATTCCGGGCCCTGCCGCGAGCCTCGAACCGACGCCTGCGATGCTGGAACGCCTCACCGGATGCGGGCGGCACGACAACGGTCGAGTCTGTGAACGTGTTCGCAGACCGCTGGCGGCATCCCGGCGGGACTCGTGCCTGTCACAGCGCAACCGACGTGACAGGTCACTGTGGTCACGAGGACGAACGGTTCAGAAGGGCGAATCATGAGGTTCCGGGTTGAACGGGATGACTTCACCGATGCCGTGGCGTGGACGGCGCGCACACTGCCGACCCGTGCGACCTCCCAGCTTCAGGTCCTTGCCGGCCTTATGCTGGACGCGACCGGCCCGTCACTGACGGTCGCAGCCTTCGATTACGAGGTCGCCGCCCAGTCCGGAGTGGACGCGACAATCGAGGAAGAGGGCCGGGCCTTGGTCTCCGGCAAGCTTCTCGCCGAGATCACCAGAGCCCTTCCGTCGGCGCCGGTCGACCTGTACACCGATGGCGCGCGCGTGGTCCTCACCTGTGGTAACGCACGTTTCACCCTGCCGACCATGTCGGTGGACGATTATCCGGCGCTGCCGCCGATGCCGCTGGTCACCGGCCACATCGAGGGCGCGGCGTTCGCCGGGGCAGTGTCCCAGGTCGCCGTCGCCGCGGGCAAAGACGACACCCTGCCCGTGCTCACCGGCGTGCGGGTCGAGATCGATGGCGACGTACTCACCCTTGCCGCTACCGATCGTTACCGACTGGCGGTCCGGAAGCTGAAATGGCGGCCGGCGACCGAGACGGCCGACGGCGTGGCCATGGTGCCGGCGCGTACGCTGAGCGAGACAGCGAAGTCACTGTCAGGGACCGGCGTGGAGGTGGCGATCTCGCTCGGCTCAGGTCCCTCCGGGGAGGCGCTGGCCGGTTTCTCCGGTGGTGGCCGCCAGACCACCACCCGTCTGGTGGACGGTTCGTTCCCTCCCTACCAGCGGTTGCTACCCGACAGCTCACCACTGACCGCCCAGGTCGAGATCTCCCCGTTCGCCGAGGCCGTGAAACGCGTCGCACTGGTCGCCGCCCGCACCGCCCCGGTCCAGCTGGGCTTCTCTGCGGATCATCTGGTCCTGGAGGCCGGTGTCGGTGGTGAGGCCCAGGCCCAGGAGACGTTGCCGATCGCCTACGACGGGCCGCAGCTGTCGATCGCCTTCAACCCGGCATACCTGCTGGACGGTCTGGGCGCGCTGGAATCCGATGTCGTCCACATCGGGTTCGCCAGTGCCGACGACGCGGACGAGGCGTCCAAGAAGCCCGCGATCCTCACCGGCAAGGCGCCTGACGACGGCGAGGTCCCCGACTACCGGTACCTGCTCATGCCGATCCGGCTGTCCGGGTGACGTGCATCTCACCCACCTGTCGCTGGTGGACTTCCGGTCCTATCCGGCGCTGGACCTCCTGCTTGCTCCCGGGGTGAACACGTTCGTCGGGTCCAACGGGCAGGGCAAGACCAACCTGCTGGAGGCCGTCGGCTACCTGGCGACACTTGGCAGTCACCGGGTAGCCGCGGACGTCCCTCTGATCCGTGAGGGTGCCACGAGCGCCGCGCTGCGCGCCCGGATCGTACGGGGCGACCGCGCGGCACTGGTCGAAATCGAGATCATCCCGGGTCGGGCGAACCGCGCCCGGCTCAACCGCGCTCCCCTCGCCCGGCCTCACGACGTCCTCGGTCTTCTGGTCATGGTGTTCTTCGCCCCGGAGGACCTGGCGCTGGTCAAGGGTGATCCGGCCGGACGCCGGC
>NZ_CAAAFO010000157.1:239060-251020 GCF_900634715.1 Candidatus Protofrankia californiensis
GGCCCGCCAGCAGGAGATCGAACGGGGAGTGACCCTGGTCGGCCCGCACCGCGACGAACTGCTGCTGTCGATCAATGGGCGGCCGGCGCGCGGGTATGCCAGCCACGGCGAGTCGTGGTCGCTCGCTCTCGCGCTCAAACTGGCGTCGTTCGAACTGCTACAGGACGATCAGCGCGAACCGGTGCTGCTGCTGGACGACGTGTTTGCCGAACTCGACGCGAACCGCCGCGCCCGGCTGGCGGAGCTGGTCTCGTCGGCCGAGCAGGTTCTGGTGACCGCCGCGGTCGAGGCGGACGTGCCCGCCGCACTGGCCGGGGCACGGTTCAAGGTCGCGGACGGGCAGGTGAGCCGTGTCGGATGACGCTGTGGCCGACGGTGAGCCGGCGGCCGGCGGACGCGGGTCAGCCACCGGTGGACGCGGGCCGGTTTCCGGCGGACATCAGCCGCTGCCCGGTGGACGTGGACAGCCGCCCGGCGACGAGCCCGTGCGCGGGGCCGACCTCGCCCGCATCATCCTGGCGCGGGCGAAGGAGGACGCGCGGGCCAGGGCGTCCGGTCGGGGTGGCGGGCGTGCGGGCAACGGCAGTGGCGTGGGACGGCGCGACGGGTCGGTCGGGCCGGCCGGCGGCGGTGGCGGTCGGCCCGACCCGTCGCGGCAGCCGGCACGCCGCCCGCGGATGCCCGGGATGGCCGCGCCCGGGCGGGAGTGGGCCGAGCCGGTCGCGCTGAGCACCGCGGTGCAGCGGATGCTCGCCGAACGCGGCTGGCGGGACCGGGCGACGGACGCCTCGGTGCTGGCCCGTTGGGAGGTCCTGGTCGGTCCGAATATCTCCACACGCTGCCATCCGGTTTCCCTGCGTGACGGCGAGCTGGAGCTCGCCGCCGAGTCGACGGCCTGGGCAACGCAGCTGCGGCTGCTCTCCCGACAGATCCTGACCACCCTGCGCGCGGAACTGGGGCCGGATGTCGTGCGCAGGATCGTGGTCCGGGGGCCGACCGCGCCGAGCTGGCGGCACGGCCCGCTGCAGGCACCCGGCGGACGCGGTCCCCGCGACACGTACGGTTGATCCGGCAGGAACCCCGAGCGCGAAAAATCATGATCGCGCTGCCTGTGGCCATTGGGCAGGTCAGGCCGGTCGTGGGTGCCCGGCCTGTGGAGCGCGTCACCTGTGGACAATGGCAACTCAGGCGGCAGCCCCAGGCTGCCGGTGGCGCCGGAAACGACCATCGTGCCGTCGCCGGTTCGGTGCCCGGCACGATGCCGCCTCCGGCCGGACGCCGGCGGCGCCCCGCATACGGCAGGCTCCCCGGGGGCCCGCCCCCGTACGCAGGGGTCCCCGGATTGCCTGGAGGCGCCATCCGGGGACCCCTGCGTACGGGGGTTCGACGGAAAGCTGTTCGGGACGCTGCGCCGATGCCAGGGGCCACCCCGCGTCCTTCTGGCCGAGGTGCCAGGTAGACTCAGGAGACGCTTCTCGCGTTGTTCGCAGTTGAGGACGAGGGGACATACCGCGTGGCCTACGATGCAAGTTCGATCAAGGTTCTTGAGGGTCTCGACGCGGTTCGCAAGCGTCCGGGTATGTACATCGGCTCCACCGGCGAGCGCGGTCTTCATCATCTCGTCTACGAGGTTGTGGACAACGCTGTGGACGAAGCGCTTGCCGGCTACTGCGACACGATCGGTGTGACGCTGCTCGCCGACGGCGGTGTCCGGGTCTCCGACAACGGCCGTGGCATTCCGGTGGGTGAGCATCCGACGGAGAAGCGCCCGGCGGTCGAGGTCGTACTGACCACGTTGCACGCCGGTGGGAAGTTCGACGGCAAGTCCTACGCGGTGTCCGGCGGCCTGCACGGGGTCGGCGTGAGCGTGGTGAACGCGCTGTCCACCCGCCTCGAGGTCGAGATCCGGCGCGAGGGCTTCACCTGGTTCCAGCCGTACGCGAACACGCGTCCGGCCGCGCCGCTGGCCAAGGGTGCTCCCACGAAGAAGACCGGTACGACCGTCACCTTCTGGGCCGACGACTCGATCTTCGAGACGACCGAGTACAAGTACGAAACCCTCACCCGCCGGCTGCAGGAGATGGCGTTCCTGAACAAGGGGCTGACGATCAGCCTGCGGGACGAGCGTCCCGAGGAACCCCTTGAGGTCACCTACTGCTACGCGGGCGGGCTCGTCGACTTCGTCGAGCACCTCAACGCCAGCAAGGACCCGATCCACAAGACCGTCATCTCGTTGGATTCCAAGGGCACCGGCATCGAGGCCGAGCTCGCCATGCAGTGGAACGCCGGTTACAACGAGTCGGTCTACACGTTCGCCAACACCATCAACACCCACGAGGGCGGCACCCACGAGGAGGGCTTCCGCGCGGCGCTGACCAGCGCGGTGAACGCCTACGCCAAGGATCAGAACCTGCTCAAGCCCCCGAAGGCCAACGGCAAGAACCCTGACGAGCGCCTCGCCGGTGACGACATCCGCGAGGGCCTGACGGCGATCATCTCGGTGAAGCTGGCGCAGCCGCAGTTCGAGGGTCAGACCAAGACCAAGCTCGGCAACAGTGAGGCCAAGCGGTTCGTCCAGGAGATGTGTTACTCGGCGCTGAAGGACTGGCTTGAGGCCAACCGTGTCGAGGCTCGGGCGATCGTCAGCAAGGCCTTGGACGCCCAGCGGGCCCGTATCGCCGCTCGGGCCGCCCGCGATCTGACCCGTCGTAAGGGTCTGCTCGGAGGGACGGGCCTGCCCGGCAAGCTCGCCGACTGCCAGTTCACCGACCCGGAGCGTTGCGAGCTCTACATCGTCGAGGGCGATTCGGCGGGTGGCTCGGCCAAGGGCGGCCGGGACTCGAAGTTCCAGGCGATCCTCCCACTGCGGGGGAAGATCCTGAACGTGGAGAAGGCCCGGATCGACCGGGTGCTGAAGAACACCGAGGTCCAGGCGCTGATCCAGGCGCTCGGCTGCGGTATCCACGACGACTTCGACGCCAGCAAGCTCCGCTATCACAAGATTGTCCTGATGGCGGACGCGGACGTCGACGGCCAGCACATCCGGACACTGTTGCTGACGTTGTTGTTCCGGTTCATGCGTCCGCTGGTCGAGGCCGGGTACGTCTTCCTCGCCCAGCCGCCCCTCTACAAGATTAAGTGGGGGCGGGAGGACTGGCAGTACGCCTACTCCGACCGGGAGCGCGACGGCCTGATCGAACACGGCATCGAGGCCGGGCGCAAACTGCCCAGGGACGCGATCCAGCGCTTCAAGGGTCTCGGCGAGATGAACGCCACCGAACTGTGGGACACCACCATGGACCCCGACCGCCGCATCCTGCTGCAGGTGACCCTGGACGACGCCGCCGTGGCGGACGAGTTGTTCTCCGTCCTGATGGGCGAGGACGTCGACGCCCGGCGCTCCTTCATCCAGCGCAATGCCAAGGACGTCCGTTTCCTCGACATCTGATCACCCGATGACATCTGATCACCCGATGGACTCGGATCGGGATATCCGGTTCCGGACAGTTTGTACCGCACACGGCTGACCACCCTCACCATCCCTGTATGGAAGGACCCGCGTGACCGACGTACTACCCCCGCCGCCCGGCGACCGGGTCGAGCCCATCGGCATCGAAGTCGAGATGCAGCGGTCCTACCTCGACTACGCCATGTCGGTCATCGTCGGCCGGGCGCTGCCGGAGGTCCGTGACGGCCTCAAGCCGGTGCACCGCCGCGTCCTGTACGCAATGTACGACGGTGGTTACCGTCCGGACCGCGGTTACTTCAAGTGTTCGCGCGTCGTCGGTGACGTCATGGGTAACTACCACCCGCACGGCGACTCGGCAATCTACGACACCCTGGTGCGCCTCGCTCAACCCTGGTCGCTGCGCTACCCGCTGGTCGACGGTAACGGCAACTTCGGCTCCCCGGGCAACGACCCGCCGGCCGCCATGCGGTACACCGAGTCACGGCTGGCGCCGCTGGCCATGGAGATGCTGCGCGACATCGACCAGGACACGGTCGACTTCGCCCCGAACTACGACGGCCGCTCGCAGGAGCCGACGATCCTGCCCAGCCGCTTCCCGAACCTGCTGGTCAACGGTGCCGGCGGCATCGCCGTCGGCATGGCCACCAACATCCCCCCGCACAATCTGCGGGAGGTCGCCGACGGCGTGAAGTGGTTCCTGGCGCATCCGGACGCCAGCGACTCCGAGCTGCTGGAGGCCCTGCTTGAGATGATCAAGGGGCCGGACTTTCCCACCTCCGGCCTCATCGTCGGCCGCCAGGGCATAGAGGACGCCTACCGCACCGGCCGCGGCAGCATCCGTATGCGGGCCGTCGTGCAGGTCGAGGAGAACAAGGGTCGTACCCAGCTCGTCGTCACCGAGCTGCCGTACCAGGTCAACCCCGACAACCTCGCGGAGAAGATCGCCGAACTGGTCCGGGACAACCGCATCAGCGGGATCTCCGACATCCGGGACGAGACCTCCGCGCGTACCGGCCAGCGCCTGATCATCGACCTCAAGCGGGACGCGGTCGCGAAGGTCGTCCTGAACAACCTGTACAAGCACACCCAGCTGCAGGACACCTTCGGCGTGAACATGCTGGCGATCGTCGACGGGGTGCCGCGCACCCTACGGCTGGACCAGATGGTGCGGTACTACGTCGACCACCAGGTGGACGTGATCGTCCGTCGGACCCGCTACCAGCTGCGCAAGGCCCGCGAGCGCCTGCACGTGCTCGAGGGCCTGCTGATCGCCCTCGATCACCTGGACGAAGTGATCAACCTTATCCGTAACGCCGAGTCGGCGGACGCCGCGCGCGGACAGCTGATGGACCGGTTCTCCCTGTCGGAGATCCAGGCGGTCGCCATCCTGGACATGCAGCTGCGCCGGCTTGCCGCGCTCGAGCGTCAGAAGATCATCGACGAGGCGGCCGAGCTGAGGGCGAAGATCTCCGAACTCGAGGCGATCCTCGCCTCACCGGCCCGCCAGCGGGAGATCATCGGCGAGGAGCTCACCGAGATCGTCGACCGGTTCGGCGACGAGCGGCGGACCAGGCTCATCCCGTTCGAGGGCGACATGTCCGTCGAGGATCTCATCGCGCGCGAGGACGTCGTCGTCACCGTCACCCGCGGCGGCTACGCCAAGCGGACCAAGACCGACCTGTACCGCTCACAGCGCCGGGGTGGCAAGGGCGTCCAGGGCGCGGCCCTGCGCGAGGACGACATAGTCGAGCACTTCTTCGTCACCACCACCCATCACTGGCTGTTGTTCTTCACCAACAAGGGGCGGGTGTACCGGGCCAAGGCGCACGAGCTGCCAGAGCAGGCCCGCACCGCCAAGGGCCAGCACGTGGCGAACATCCTCGCGTTCGGCCAGGACGAGCGCATCGCCGAAGTCATGGCGATCAAGGATTACCAGGCGGCCCCGTACCTGGTGCTCGCGACCAGGCGTGGGCTGTGCAAGAAGACCGCGCTGGCCGAGTTCGACTCGAACCGCTCCGGCGGGCTCGTCGCGATCAACCTGCGCGACGACGACGAGCTCATCGCGGCCCGGCTCGTGTCCGCGGGCGACGACCTGCTGCTGGTCAGCCGGCAGGCCCAGTCCATCCGCTTCCACGCCGACGACGAGCAACTGCGCCCAATGGGGCGTGCCACCTCCGGCGTCATCGGGATGCGTTTCGACACCGACGACGAGCTGCTCGCGATGGAGGTCGTCCCGCCGGACTCGGATGCGAACCTGCTCGTCGCCACCAGCGGCGGGTACGCCAAGCGGACATCTCTGGGCGAGTATCCGGTGCAGGGCCGGGGCGGCAAGGGCGTCCTCACCGCGAAGATCGTCTCTACCCGCGGCGGCCTGGTCGGCGCCCTCGTGGTCGGTCCGGACGACCAGCTCTACGCGATCACGTCCAACGGCGGTGTGCTGCGGACCGTCGCGCGTGACGTCCGCCGGGCCCAACGGCAGACCATGGGGGTCCGTCTCATCGATCTTGAACCCAGCGTACAGGTCGTCGGAGTGGCGCGTAATGCCGATGCGGAAGACAGCGCAAACGATGGTTCGACAGCCGGCCCCGGCGGGGGAGACCCGGCCTGAGGACGGATGACGGGCCGGGCGGCAAGGCGGGAGAAGGACCGTGAGCGACAGCGATGACGACCGGACCACCCGGTCACCGGTCTTCCGTGGATCTTCCCTGCCACGGTCGGAGCAGCAGCCCGAACGGGTCGGGGAACCCTGGAACGAACAGCGTGCCGCGCCGGGCCAGGCCCGTTCCGGCCCGGCAGCCCCGGAGTCAGGGTCGCCCCCGGGTTCGGGGTCCGGTGCGCATGACGACGGGACGCAGGTGCAGAAGGCATCGTCGGTGATCCGGGACCTGCGGATGCCACGGGAGGCCCGTGGTAGCCACGATGCCGGGGCTGCGCAGCGGGTGCCTCCTGGCTCATCGGCGCGCCCGCCCCGCCGGGCGGCCACCGCGAAGCCGGATTCCGCCTCCCCGGCCGCATCCGGCACCAGCCCCCGTCGCAGCGGCGCGCAGGGCGCTCCGCCTGGTCGAGCGGATGGGAGCAGATCGGCCACGGGCCCGGATGCCTCCCCCGATCGCCAGAGCCCGGCGAGGCCCTTCGTCTCCTCAACACCCTCAGCCCCGACCGCTTCGGCGGCCCCGACGTCTGCGGCCCCGCCGCCTTCGGCCTCGGCGGCCGGTGCGAGCCCGGGATCGGCCGCCACCGGCTCGGGGCGTCCGGCCGGGCGTTCCTCGAACGCGTCGGGTCGGAAGGCGCCGCGTCTGACCGTGGCCGGTGGTGCTGCCGGCGGCGTCGAGACGGATGCCGCCGGGGCAGTGCCTGCATCGACGTCTACTTCGACGTCCGCAAGCGGGAGACCTCGGTCTGATTCGGACACGATCTCGTTGCGTCGACCCATGAAGAAATCCGGCAGTTCGGCCGGTACCGGTGGACCGGCGGTTGCCAGTTCGGCGACCGGCAGCCCGGTCACGCGCGGCGCGCCGGGCGGGGATGCTGGCAGTGTGGGACAGTCGAAACGTGGACCGGCGGCCGGGGCGGCGCAGGCTCCGGAGACGGACGCCTTCGAACGGTTGGACGGTGAATATCCGCGCAGTGACGATCGAGCCACGTCCACACCGCCCGATCGTCACTCCCCGGAGGGCCCCACACCGCGGGGCAAGGCCGCAGCTACGCGGGAAGCCCTTGTGAATCGGTCGACCGAACCTCCCGTCGAAGCTGGTACGTCCCAGATCCCGGTACGGGCACGAGGCGTGAAGGACCCGGCCACCGGGCCGATGACAGGAACTGCGACCGGACCGTCCGTGGTGCGCACACCCGGACAGGGCCGGCGAGCCCGGCTGCGCGTCACCCGGGTCAATCCGCTGTCGGTGGCACAGCTGACGTTCGCGTTCTCCCTGTGCGTGTTCGTCGTGCTGATGATCGCCGCCGCCGTGCTGTGGTTCGTGCTGAACTCGATCGGGGTGTTCGACAGCATCGTGGATGCGGCGGACACGCTCACCGACGGCAGCAACGGCGGGGTGCGCACCTGGCTGTCGTTCACGCGGGCCATGGAAATCGGGCTGCTCATCGGCGCAATCAACGTGATCCTGATGACGGCGCTGGCGACCCTGGGCGCGTTGCTGTACAACTTGTGTACCGAGATGGTCGGCGGCATCGAGGTCACCTTGGGTGATCAGTAGCGACGCATGAACCCACGGCGGGCTTCCCGCCAGGTGCCGCGCTGAACATCCCGCGCATCCGGTACTGTGGAGCCCGGCAAGGACCTGTAGCTCAGTCGGTTAGAGCGCTTCCCTGATAAGGAAGAGGTCGGAGGTTCAAGTCCTCCCAGGTCCACGCGCCGGCTTCGCCTGCTCGCTGAACTACGTTCAGCTTTGCCGGGGGTCGTAATGTCTGCCCGGGGGGCCGAGCCCCCCGGACCCCCCACGGTCCTATGGCGGGGGGCGCCCCGGGGCTCTCCGATGCTGAGCTTCGCTTGGCCGGCTTGCCGATCTGGGGTCGGCTTCGCTGGGGACCGCGATGTCTGCCCGGGGGGCCGAGCTCCCCGGAGCCCTCCGTTCCTATGGTGGGTTCTATGGGTGGTGGGGGTCGCCGGGTTTCGGTGCTGAGTTGTGGCTGCGATCTGTCAGGGTGGGTCATGCGCCCCAGGTCACGGCAAACCAGAGGTCGTCGAACCGGTTGCCGTCGAAGAACCAGGCCAGCGAACCCGAGTCGGCGGCGGCGGGCAGGTTGTCAGCAGGGAAGGCGCCGCGCAGCAGATTGCCCAGCTCGGGAGCTTTGGTGAGGGTGACCTGCACCGTGTGGTCCGTCCTGACCTGCTGTTTGAAGATCTTGTCATGCTGCTCCGGCGGGGCGCCTTTGGCGGGCTGGGCCAGAACCTCGAGTGCGTGCACGGAGCCGAGCACACCCCGGCTCCAGAACGGGTAGAGCTGCGGGGACAGTGGCAGGGCGAGCCGGAACCGGTCGGTGTCGGACGTCTTGGCGCCAGTGAAGCGGGCCCAGGCGTCCGGGAACTCGTGCCGAACGGAGAACAGCCGCACCGAGCCCGCCGCCGACGCATCCTTGATCAGCTGCCGCAGCTGCGCCAGCGCGCCGTGGCGCAGGGCGATGCCACCGGGCCGGGCGGTGTATCGCAGATGCAGGACGACGTCGCTGATCGTGGCGTAGTCGAACTGGGCGGGATCGCCCTCGGCCGGGTTGGCGGGCAGTTCCAGCTGCCACTGACTCTGCACGCCGGAGTTCTCGAACGGCAGGTACCGTTCGTCACGCAGGTTGGTTTCGAACAGGCCGGAGTCGTTCTGGGCGGAGCTGGTGAAGATCGACTGCATCGTGCCGTAGTAGTCGCTGAACCGGGGATCGTCGCCGGTGTCGTCCCGCACGTACTCGCCGTCCCGCAGCAACGGCGAGGTCCGGATCGTGCTCTTCAGCAGGGTGAGGGTGCAGTTGACGCTGGTGTAGGGGCCGGTGACGCACGGGATGCTGACGGCCACGTTCTTGATACGCCGGAAGTAGTGGCCCGGCCCGTCGAAGTCGAACAGCGCCTCCGGCAGCGTGACGGTGCACCGGCCCGTTCTGCGCAGCCGGACCAGGGCCAGCGGGTCCAGCTGGGCGATGCTGACGTGCTTGGTGAGCTCAAGCTCGCGGTGGTTGAGGTCCTGGTAGGCGACCTCCATCCGCTTCAGGTCGAAGTAGAGCTTCTCGCCGGCCAGCAGGCCCTGCTTGCCGGCGAGGTAGCCGAACTGCAGGTAGCTGAGCTGCTGGTCGCCGAGTTCGTGCTGCAGCGCGCGCTCGGCGCGCCTGGCCGCGTCGAAGGCGAGCTGGAAGCTGCGCGCGTGCAGGGCCTTCAGCTCGCGCTTCATCCACGTGTAGAACGCCTGGTTACTGGTCTTGGACGTCTGGTTGCCGGTCCTGCCCTGCTGCGAGGCGTCTTCCGCGTTGAGGAATGCCTCCACTTGCCTGGCGTTTTCGATCTGGAGCTTGTGGTTGCGCCACTCGGTCTCGGCCACCGCCTCGCGGATCTGCGCCGCGCGTAGCTGCTTGAAGATCTGGTTGATCTCGCCGGCGGCCTGGTTGCTGTGAAAGGCCCACTCCCGTTCCCGGCGGGCGACGGCGTCCGAGCGGGCCGACAGCCGGGCCCCGTACCCGAAGCGTTCGGAGAAGCCGCGAGCCCCGTGCGACAGTGCCTGGATCGCGCTGCCGACGTTGCCGCCGCCGAACGTGGTGTTACCGCCGACGCCCCACGGTTCGGCGGACACGGTGAAGTTCGGCACGAAGCTCGCAGAGGAGGAGGCGAAGCCGAGGAAGTTCGCCAGGTCGCTCGCGGTCTGTCCGTTGCCCAGGCTCTCGGTCTCCGAGTTCTCGAACCGGCTGGTCAGCTGGCCGCCTTCCGGGACGAGCATGCTGACGGCACTGTGCGGCGCGATGTCCACGTCGAGCGTGCGGCCGGCCACCGCCGGTTCGGTGGCCCGCAGGCGCAGGGCGGCGAGCTCGGCGGGATCCAGGTCGGCCAGCGTGGGAATGGCCGCGAAGATCTCGGCGTCCTTGCGACCGAGCTGGCGCTCGTAGAAGGCGTACCGCTCGACGGCCAGGTCCAGGCCACGCAGCAGTGCCTCGCGGCTCTTCAGCGCCTCCTGCAGCTGTCCGTAACGCACCTGCTCGGTGAACTCCAGGACCGACCGCTCGTGGCCCGCGCGCAGCAGCGCCAGCGCCTCGCCGTCCTGCTTCTCGATGGCCGCGAGCATCCCCGCGCCCAGCGACCTGACCTCCTGCGCGAGCTCGGTGGCCTTCTGCGCCAGCAACGCGAACCGCACCAGGGGCAGCGGCTGGTTGATCCCGGCCGTGACGGCGGCGACGTCGAGCCCGGCAGCTGCCGCCTTCACCAGCATTCCCGGGTCGATCGGTGGGTCGTACAACGCGAGCTGCCGGAAGGTCCCCTGGAGGTTGAGGCTGTTACGGATCTTGAACAACCGGTCGGCAACCGTGTCCCAGTAGCCGAGCAGCCGGTCGTTGGGCGGCACCTGGAAGTACAGCGCCGTGCCCAGGCCGCGGACGGTGCGAAGCTGACCCTCGTCACCGGTACCTGCACCGGTAGCGGGGGCCGGCAGCGGCATCAGGTCGAACGGGACGTCGGCCTCGACCTCCCGCATCGCCACGCCGAACTCGTGCAGGTCCCGGCGCAGGGTGGCATACGTCTGGGGGCGTACCGTCCCCTTCTGCGGGACCGCCTGCGGCCGGGGCCCGAGGATGCTCGCGGCCTGTACGTAGATGGTCAGCGCCTCGTCGATCGCCTCGCCCGTGTCCTGGTAGAACAGCGAGTCGCCCCAGGCGATCAGGTTGTCCAGGTAGGCCATCACCGTCTTGTACATGTACGCCTGCGGCCTGAACCGGGCGATCAGGTGCGGACGGAAGGGGTTCTGGCGCCAGGCCTCGATGTCGCGGATCATGTCCCTGCGTGCCCGGGAATCGGTCCCGGTCGCGAGGTTGGTGAGCAGCTCCTCCATCCGGGCGACGTCGGTCTCCTGGAATGGGCGGACCTTCCAGAAGCGTTGCGGCGACGGACCGTCGCTGTCGTCGGTCATGTCGATGATGTAGTGGAACCAGCGCTGCGCGTCCGCGTACCGCTGGTTCTTGCTCAGGTGCACCGCGATCGTCAGCGGCACGTGGAAGAACAGCTCCCAGTTGTACGACGAGTAGGCACCGCCGGCGCTGAAGTCGAGGTCGGCCACCGGGTACGGCAGCCCCACCACCTCCGGGTCGGGCCGGTGCACCGCCTCGAAGAACTCCTGGAACAGCAGGGGCCGCGCCCTGCTGCTGACGAGCACACCGTCCACCCCGGCGGCGACGGTGAACCGGCTGCCTCCATCCAGCTCGACGACCGTGCCGGCGGGCAGGCCGGCAGGCTTCCCGGAGTAGAGGGTGAACGCTACCGGCGCGCTCAGCCGCACGGTGGTCGGCCCGGCGACCGACGCCCGCCGACCGGCCACCGCGACGGTGGTGCCGGGGGCCGGTGCGGGGGTCATGCCGTCGGTCAGGACGGCGAGCAGGCCGTCGGGGGCCTGCGCGGCGACAGCGGCGTCCAGGTCGAACACCATGCCCGCGGCCAGCTGGGTGGCGTCGTTGCCGGCGCCGACCGTGACGTCGGTCAGCAGGGTGATCCGGGCCGACGCGTCGACGGTGACGGCGGCGCCCGCCGGCAGGTTCACCCGGACGCTGCCCGGCAGCGCACTGCCGTCGCCGAGCGGTTCGGTGTCCGCCGCCTGCAGCTCGCGGGTGCCGCCGCGCAGCAGGCGGCGGGTCAGCTCGCCGACGTAGGGGTGCTGGTGGAGGGTGAAGGTGATTTCGTAGTCGCGTTCGGTGTACCGGCGTCGTGCCAGCAGCGCCCGCAGCGCTTTCAGCGCAGCGTCCTTCCGGTCGTCCAGGTGCAGTTCGTCCTGCTCGGTGAGCAGGTGGAAGCTGCGGT
>NZ_CAAAFO010000157.1:251512-252361 GCF_900634715.1 Candidatus Protofrankia californiensis
GGGGGTGAGCCGGGCTGTGATCGCGGCGTCCGAGCCGAGGACGCCGGAGTCGGTCAGGTGGGACCGGTCGGTGCCCACCAGCTGCGTGCCGGTCGCCGGGTGGATGATCGCTCCGTCGAAGGCCAGCGCGGTGACGTCGTTGAGCAGCCAGTCCGGATGCTCCCGGCCGCCCTCGGGCGGCTGCGGGCGTGGACCCGTCAGGACGTCGTGCTTCGTCATCCTGTCGCGTGTCCGCAGCGACCCCAGGTCCGGGCGTGCCGGTCTGATGGTGATCCGTTTGAGGGAGTCACCCAGGTGCGGCACGTCGGCGGGCGGCGCCGGGACGGTGACCCACTCCTCCCACTCCTGCACGGTGCGCTCACTCACGGCCGGCTCGCCGAACAGGGTGTACCGCCCGTCCTGCACGAAGATCGGCCGGATCAGCGTGGCGACCGCGGGTGGCGGTCCGCTGACCGTGTTGTTCGGTTCCAGCACGGTGTAGGTGCCCGGCGGGGTGAGCAGCGTCGCGTGCTCGGGCCTGGTGGTGACCTGCAGGCCGATCTCGCTGACCCGTCGCTGGACGGACACCGTCAGCGGCCCGGAACCGGCACGCCGGGTGCCGCGTACCTCGCCGGCGTTGTAGACGATCGGATACGGTTGCGCCACGTCCGGGGTCGGGGAGCTGTTGCGACCCTGGAGGTAGAACGACCGTTGGAACGGACTGCCGAGGCTGATGTAGAGGCCGCGCTCCTCGCCGTCCGCCGTGTACGCCTCCTTCGCGACACTGATCGTGACGGAGCCGGGGGACACGGAGCCGTTGACCACCAGTGACTGACCGGTCGTCGGATCAGCGCTGCCGCTGTGCGGGTT
>NZ_CAAAFO010000157.1:252710-260478 GCF_900634715.1 Candidatus Protofrankia californiensis
GGCGGGATCGTGGTGGGCCTGGTCGGGTCGACGGGCGTGGCCGTCGGTTCGGCGCCCACGGGGCTCAGCGTCACCCAGAACAGCCGCAGCCGGTCGTGCCACACCACCGGGGCCAGCAGGTCGCCCTGGATGTCCAGGCCCACCGGTTCCCAGGGCGACCAGCCGCCTGCGGTGTACCGGCGGTAGTAGTAGGCGTGCGGCGTGCCGAACGTCCGGCCGAACACGTGCAGCGTGCGCCGGGCCGGGTCCAGGTCGTCCTGCAGGTGCGAGGCGACGATGTCCAGCCGCGCCAGCTGGTCGAGCTTGCCGAGATAGGTCAGGAAGGCGTCCTCGACGACGTCGGCGGAGACGTCCCCCTCCAGCAGGGTGCTCTCCAACTCGGTGAACAGGTGGGTCTTCTCGTCGCGGAACTCCGGTTCCAGCCAGTTCTCCGGGTAGAGGAAGATCTTCCGGTTCGCCTCCCAGACCCGGTAGCGCCGCATCCACTCCCACTGTGTCGCGTTCACCGTCTCCGGCGGCACCTCCGGTTCCAGGTTGAGCAGGATGCGGTGGATGAACAGCTGTACGGACGCCGTCGCCAGCCGGATCCGCGAGGTCTGCACCACCGGTTCCATCCCGGGGTCGATGAGGAAGTACTCGTACAGCTGCTCCACGGTGGACAGCCCCAGCTGGTGGCGGATGTGGGCTACCAGAGCGTCCCGCTGCCGGGCACGCAGCCGGTCGAAGATCGGCTGGGCGAGCCGCTGCCAGCCGGCCGGCTCGAGCGTCGCCCTGATCGCGTCCTTCACCTCGGTGGCGATCCGATAGCGCCTCTTCTGGTCGGTGGTCCGGACGAGCGCGCTCCACCGCACCAGCGTGTCGGCGGGCACTCCCAGCGAGCGGACCATGCGCAGCGCGTCGACGAGCCGCCGGACCGGCCGGTCGTCGGCGAACGCCGGCGCGGCGGCGAGGACGGACGCCGTCGCGGCGACCGTTGCGACACTCTGCCCGGTCAGGTCGGCGACGATCGGGTACACCTTCGCCGTCAGCCGGTCCGGCTGCGCGCAGGCGTCCGCCTGCAGGATCGCCAGGAGCTCGCCACCGCCGCCGAGCTCCCGCCTCAGCTGCGCGTACTCGGTGAGCCGGTCCAGCCACCGCAACCGTCCGACCCAGGCCGTCCGATCGGACGGCTCGTCGCCGGCACGGCTGGTGGGCAGGTCCCCCAGCCTCAGGCCGGCGAACTGCTCCGGATGCGTCGCCAGGTACCGGACCTCGGCCGGGCCCAACTGCAGGATCTGGACCAGCCGGAGCACCTTCCCCATCAGGATCAGGGCGGCGCCTGCCCGGGTCACGACGTCCTTCGGGTACAGCCGGAGCCGGGTCACGCTGCCGCGGGCCAGAGCGCCGCTGCGCACGTCCAGCCGGATGCCGCCCGGCTGGTCGGTGCTCCAGCCGACCGGGTAGAGCCGGCCGGCCTGCAGCTCGACGGTTGCGGTGAACTCGGCGTCGGCGGCGGGCGCGGTGCCGCGCAGCACGACTGGTTGGGCCAGGTGGTCGAACCGCAGCTCGCCGGAGACGCCCGCGGCGTCGGCGACCGACGTGAAGCGGTACACGCCGCTGACCGGCACCTCGAGAAAGCCCTCGAAACCGGACGTCGCGGCGCAGGCGGGGAGGGCGGTGTCCAGGTGTTCGAAGGCGGCGAGCAACGGCTCGGCCGCACCGAGAAGCGTGCCGTCGGTGAGCAGGTCCCCCACCAGGGCCGGATCGGCACCGCCGCCGGCGCCCGCAGTGATCGTCTCCACCGCCAGCTGACGGATCAGCCGGCGCTGCAGGAACGGCAGGAAGGCCGTGGCCAGGATGGCCCGCTTGCCCCGGATCGCCTCGTCGACAGCCCGGCGGGCGGCGAGTTCCGCCTCCGCCGGCAGGCCGGCCGGGATCGGCGGCAGCGCGGCGACCAGCAGGCCGAACTCGGCATCGCTGAGGAACCCGAAGCTCGTCGTGGCGTCGATCTGCTCCTTGCGCAGGTGGGTCTCGAAGAACTCCTTCACTGAGGCCAGCACCTCCTCGGTGGGGGAGGCGAACTCGGCGGTTCCCAGCACCATCGCCAGGAGCGTGTCCACCACCTGGCGGTCCAGCACGAGCCCCAGCTCCTGACGCAGCTGCTCATCGCCGAGGGACCCGGGATCCGCCGGCACGGCGTGTTCGGCCCGGATCGCTCGCGCGCCGTCCGCGAGCGCCTTGAGCGTGGCCAGCACGTCGTCGGGCACCCGGCCGTCGCCGGGGTCGGCACCCCTGCGGCCGCGCAGCAGGTCGTCCAGGAACGCCACGCTCAGGCCGGCGTCGGCGAGCCGGCCGGCCAGCTGCACGAACCGGAGGGTCCGGCTGTACGGGGGGTCGGAGTCCAGGGTCTCCGGCGGGCCCGGGTGCAGCGGGGTGAACGGGTCGATCCCGCTCAGCTCCTTCAGCGTGACCAGGTCCGGCACGCGCATCTTCAGCATCGAGGCGAGCAGGGCGTACCGGTGCAACGTGGATAATGTGGCCAGGTCGAGCGGGCCTGCAGGGTCGATCGAGGCGTCCTCGACGATCCGGTCCACGTCACTGCTGCGGAGCCCCAGCGCGGCCGACACGCTGTGCAGGTGGTCGCGCAGCCGGGGTACGTCGGCGGGAGCCCGCCCACTCCAGTCGAGGTATCGGCCCAGCGGGTCGTCGAAGATCGGGTCACTGCGCAGCACGCTGCGGGTCAGGAACAGCTGCTGGTAGAGGGAGTCCCCTCCGGCGGTCGGCAGGTCGATCCACAATGTGGCCAGCCGTCGCCGCAGCCGGTCGTCGAGGTCGAGCTGGTCGGTCAGCGCGACCAGGTGGGCAAGGTAGATCAGGACCGACCGCAGCGGCCGCGCGGCCAGTGTCGGCTCGGCGAACGGCGCCTGCGCGGGCACGAAGGCCTGCAGGGCATGGTCGGTCTCCTCGATCGTCCATCCGAGTTTGCGCCACAGCCGGACGAAGTGGGCGATGCGCACGAAGGTCAGCGGGTCGGCCGGGGTGCCGTCGGCGTACCGCAGGGTGGTCTGGTCGAAGTCCGCTGCGGTGTTCGGGTCGGCGAGCACCAGCACCGTGCCGTACGGCAGCGCGTCCACGTCCGCCTGCAGCGAGGTCAGCGGGACGCCGGCCTGCCCGGCGAGCGCGCGCAGGCGCGCCTCGAACGCGTCGAGCTCCTGCCGGGCGGCCTTCTGCTCCGGCGTGACGGGCGGCGGGTCACCCCGGTGCTGGCTGTAGTGACGGGCGTCGCGGATGCTGACGCCGAGCCGGTAGAGCAGGCCGAGCGCCGGCAGCTGCGGGTTGACGAAGCCGGTCTGGACGAGGTCGACGAGCTCGGCGTAGGTGAGCCCCAGCCGGCGGGAGAGCGTCTTGGCCGAGTTCAGGTCGACGCGCTGCCCGGTCTCGGCGTCTACGGCCTCGATGGTCGCCGTGGCGGCGTCGGGGTACCCGTACAGCAGCCACCACTCGGTCAGCGGTTCGGGGTCGGTCAGGATCGCCGCCTCCGCGGGGGAGAACCCGAGGGACTCGATGAAGATGTCGGCCCGGTCCGGGCGTTCGCCGTCGCCGAAGAGGACATCGTCGCTGCGGAACGTCTCCATCAGCTGGGCGAGCGACGTGCCCACGCCGGCGGTGAACTCGCGGACCGTCTCGATCCACAGGTCGAACGGCAGCTCGCGCGGGTGCCGCTCGGTGAGCAGCCGGTCGTAGGCCAGCGGGAGCAGGTTCTGGGGTTCGGCGAGCAGCTCCTCGGTGGTCGCCGCGCCGGTGCCGTGCGCGGCGTCCGCGGTAAGCGTCCGGTTGGCGACGTAGTACTCCAGGATCTCGTTGACGACGTCGATGTACGGCAGGGCGGTCAGGGTGTTCTCGCACGTCAGCTCGATCGCGAACAGATCCGGACGGCGTTGTTGCAGGACGTCGATGGGCTTGGCGTACCTGGCCGTGTACTCTTGGTCGTTGTGCCGGCTGCGCCAGCCGGTCAGGAAGTTCGCCCACTTCGCCTCGTCGGGGTCGATGAGCTGCAGGATGTCGACGAAGTACGCGGCCGGGCTGAGCACCGACCGGCAGTGCGGGCACTCGACGTAGTCGATCGAGCCGAACAGCCCTTCCATGGTCGGGAAGTGCCTGAGCAGGTTACTCTGCGCGGCCTGCCGCACCGCCACAGGGGGCGCGGTCACCGGCAGCCCGGGCTGGGCCTTCAGCGCCTGCGCCGCGCCGAACACGGAGTAGGTGACGCTGCTGATCTGCTGGGCTCTGCGGTAGACCAGCCTGGTCACCGTCTCCGCGGGCCTGACCTTCCAGATCCGCTGGTAGGCGGCCTCGAAGGCCCGGGCGAACTCCTTCTGCCCCAGCCCCACGATGTCGTAGGCGCTGGTGAGTCCCAGGTCCGTAAGGACCTTCATCGCCTCGTTGTCGGGACTGAGCTGGTAGGTCCGGTGCAGGGTCCGGACGTCCTGCACCGCGGTCGCGAAGTCCGCCTCGGCGAGGCCGAGGGAGCCGGCGCCCCTGGCCGCGAAGAAGGCCGCGGCGGGAGTCGCGCCGAGCACGAAACCGTCCGCTGTCGCCGCCTTCAGCAGGGTGGTCGTGGGCTGCGGAGCCTGCACCGCCAGGTCGCCCTGGACGACCAGCTGGGTCACGACGTGCGTCGGATAGCTGATCCGCAGTTTGCGGGCGAGGTCGCCGGTGTAGGCGTCGAGCCGCTCGGTGAGCGTGTCGGCCTCGTACCCGGCGGGGATCAGCGCGGCCAGCGCCGCGTCGTCCCCGCCGGTGACGTCGGCGAGCTCCTGCTTCCACCGGTCCGCGGTGAAGAACCCCTGTTCCACCAGGGCGGCCGGGTCGGAGACGCCGAGGGAGAGCAGGTGATTCGTCAGCGGCGCGCTGTTGCCGGCCAGCAGCGCGAACTTGCCCTGCAGCTTGAGCCGGTCGATCTGGGCGGCGGAGATACCGAGATCCCTGGCCGCGCTCCACAGCTTGTCCGGGTCGCCGCGGTGGGCGAAGAGCAGCTCGGCGAAGCCGGAGTGCGCCGCCGCGTCGATTCCGGAGCCGGCCAGCAGGTGGGCGTAGGTCGACTGCGATCCGGGCGCGGTCATCCGCAGCTTCGCGGCGGCCGTGAACGCCCGGAACTGCCCGGTGGCGGCCGTGATCGCGGCATCGTCCAGGTCCAGGACACCGTTGTCCCGGGCCAGGGTGAGCGCCCTGGTGACGGTCGGCGCGTCGACGTGGAGGAGGGTCTCGACGTCCGATGGCAGCCCGGCGCGCAGCAGCCCGTAGATCGTCGGCGCGTCCAGCGTCAGGTGGTTGTCGGCCGCCGCCAGACGCTGCGACATCGACGCCAGCGCGATCAGGCGCGGGTCCCAGCCGGTCGAGCGGGCGAGCATCGTCAGGTCCTGGCGCTCGCTGCTCTCCGTCGCCTGCGCCAGCCGCGCGAGGTCGCCGACCTGACCGGCCAGGTCCTCGGCCAGCCGGACGTACTCCGGCCGGTCGGGAGGGCGGGGAGCGACCAGGACGAGATCGTGGAACGGGCCGACGGCGTAGGCGGTCGGCGCGAGCGGGACGTCACCGCCAGCGGCCGGGCCGGTCGTGACCACCTCCAGGTTCACCGCCGCGGTTCCCGGGTCGTAGCCGAGCGCGAACCGGCCCGACGCGTCCGTCGTCACCGTGCCGAGCAGCCGGCGGTCCCCGCCGAACTGAACGTTGTGGATCCGTGCCTGCAGTCCGGTGGCCGGCAGCGAGCCGTCATAGGTGATCACTCCGGTGACGACGGCGTGCGCCGCGACCGTGAGCACGGCCGGCGTGAACCCCACCCCGCTGTCGGTGCGGACCAGGCCGCCGGAGACCACCTCGGCGGCCAGCGGCACGTCCCGGCGGGAGACCGCGAACCCGAGAATCAGCGCGCGCCCGTCCGGGTCGCCTCCGGACACGAACGCCGAGCGGCTGAAGCGCAGCACCGTGGTCCCGTCGGCTCCGGTGGCCGCCGGCTCGCTGAGGCTGCTGTTCGGGGCCTGGTCGGCGGTGTTGACCGCCTGCACGGTGAGCCCGGCGACCGGCTGCTGCCGCGCGTCCAGGACGGTGACCCCAAGCGTGAACGAGGTGTCCGGCAGGCCGGCGCGCGCCGCCAGCTGTACGTCGGCGCCCAGCAGCCCCCACCGGGTGAGCAGGTCGTTGAGCGCCTGCGCCGTCGTATCGTCCAGCTCGCCGGTCGGGTTGAGCCGGTGCTGCTCCTGGAAGATGCTGAGCGGCTTTGCAGTGCCCTCGCTGTAGAATTTTTCCGCCACCTCGGGGGCGAGCTGTTCGAGCAGGGCGACCGTCGTCGGCTGGTCGACCGCGATCGCCCCCCGGCGCAGCGCCAGCTGTAACGCCTCCTGCAGGTCGGCCACCCCCTCGCCCCGGTCGCCCGGCCGAAGTGGTGCGGAAATTCTGTTCATGGCGTTGCTCCCAGAACGAGGTCGGACATATGGACTCGATGCTTCCACTCAGGGAAACATGAGTGGAAGTTCGGGCTGCTCGGCCTGTTGTCTGGCCATCTCCGGGGCTGCGTCGTGAACGATTTCACCCGCTATGACGACGTCGCCCAGAAACGGAACCGCCTCCACAGCGTCGAGGAGAGCTCGTCCGTATCGTCGCTCGGCGATGTCACCGCCTACCAGGAAGGCGCCCACGCCAAGGCCAATCCATGGCGCAGCCTTGGCGACCTTACCTCCTAGGCCGATACCCTTCGCGCCGGACTTGAACGCGGCTGCCTCGCCCTCCGCAGCCAGCTTCATACTGCCTTCTACTGCCTCAGAACCGAGCTGCCCTGATGTACCCGGGCCTCCGGATGCGGGCGTGGGAGGCGGTGTGCCGCGGGGTCCACCATGCGGCGTCGCCGGAGGGGGCGCCCCACCACCACCGGGGCCGCCGCTTGTACCTCCACCGCCTCGTGGCCCCTTGCCCGCCTTCTTCGCCTCGTCCTCGGCGAATTTTTTGAATCGATCCTCTGTGGTCTCGATCAATTCCTTTCTTATCTCAGCTGCCGCTTCATGCTCGCCCTGGATTTCCAACCCCTTCACATACCAATCCAGACCATGTTCTCTCAGCGTCGCTTCAGCAGACACCAACTGGCGCTGGACGCCGACCAACTCCTTAGTCATGGATCCCAGCTCGGCAACAATCCGCTTCGCGTCACGCTCTGCGGCTCGTAGAAACTTCTGTTCTTCGCTGAAGTAGTGAAGGACGCCTCCTTTGCCGCTCGCTTCCACATCGGCGCGGATGTGCATTGCGGTGTCGGTGGCCCGCTTGAGCCTCTGCTCGGTACTTGTGATCCTCGATTGGAGGTCGACTTTCTTCTTGTACAGGTCTTCGACCTGTACAAGAACCTCCTGAGGTGATTGCGGCGCCAACCCGGTGTGGTCGACGAGCTTTGTCGGGCGACATCCGGTGTATCGGTACAGATTGACACCCCCTGCTATCGCCTGCGGGTCACAACTTGTCCATCGGCCCAGCCAGGGGGTGTAGTAGCGGGCGCCGTGGTAGGTGAAACCGGTTTCCTCGTCGCGTTCCTTGCCGGTGTAGCGGCAGCGCTTCGGGGTCTCGGTCCGGCTGCTCACCGCCTGGTAGGACGTGCTTCCGTAGGGGGTGTACTCCTCGTAGGAGACGATCCTGGCTCGGTCGTCGAGCTCCAGGGTGGCCGAGCCGAGGTGGTTGCCGAACTGGTAGCGGATCAGCTGTGCCGACGCGCCGTCGGTGCCGGCGGTGTCCAGGGTGCGGGTCTCGACCA
>NZ_CAAAFO010000157.1:260809-261927 GCF_900634715.1 Candidatus Protofrankia californiensis
GGCGCCGCCGGAAGATCTCGAAGCCGTCGAGGTAGATCCGCTCCTCGACCAGGTCCGCCGACTTCTCCCAGACCTTGCGCACCCGCTGGCCGCCGGCGTCGTAGACGTAGTAGGCCGTCCCGCCGCCACCCCGATCCACCCGCCGCAGCTGGTCGTGGTGATCCCAGTGCAGGTTCGGCTCGGGATCCACGCCGCCCAGGTGCGGCATCCGGGTGGTGTTGCCGTGCCGGTCGTAGCGGTAGCGCTCGACCGGTGGGTTGCCGGCTGCGGAGACGACCGTGCTCGTCAGCCGGTTGCTGGTCTTCGGCGGGGCGCCCGCGGTGCCGTCTTCGATCAGGCTGGTCTCGGCGTGGCGGTAGCTGCGGGTCCAGCCCGGGTGAGCCGGGTTCGCGCCGATGTGCTGCATGGTCAGCAGGTTGCCTATCGCGTCGTACACGTACCGCTCGATGTACGTGCCCATCGCAGCCCCGTCGCCGGGATGCGGTAGCCGGGAGCGCAGCGTGTCGTCGGCGGAGTGTGGGATCGGCGCGTTGCCCTGGCCGAGATGCTCGCGGCCGGTGGCCTCGACCAGCCGGTAGAGCGGGTCGTAGGTGTACCCGGCGCTCGGCTCGACGCGCCGGTTGGCGAAGAAGACCCGCTGCTGCGCGTCGTCCCGGATCCGGGTGATGTTGCCGACCGGATCGTAGGTGTACCGCAGGTCCTGCACCTGCGCGCCGGGCCAGTCCGGCAGCGGCGGGTGCGGGTCGTCGTCCGGGAAGCCGGCGGCGTCGCGCGCCGTCAACTGGCGGACAAGCCGGAAGGTGAGCGGATCGTACTCGTACATCGTGCTCGCGCCATTGCCGTAGTCGATCCGCCGGCGCCGGCCCTTGGCGTCGTAGTCGATGCCGGTGACGAACGGTGTCCACACAGGTTGCCCGTTCGCGGTGGCGCCGCGGAGGTCGACGTCGACCCGCTCGATCAGGTTCGCCTCGTTGTAGCCGGGGCGGATCACGCTGGGCCGCATCGCCGGGGTGTGCGGCGTCGTCACGGTGACCGGACGGTTGAACGCGTCGTAGCTGCTGGAGCCGGTGTAGGCGGCGGCCTCGAGCAGCGGCGCCAGGGCCGCATCGAGCGCGGCC
>NZ_CAAAFO010000157.1:262339-275638 GCF_900634715.1 Candidatus Protofrankia californiensis
GGCCGCGCTCGTCCCACCGGCGCAGCGGCTTTCCGGCGACATCGTCGAGCATCCACCGGGCCCCGGCTTCCATGCTCTCCTGGTGGATTCGGCGGCCGCGGACGTCGTAGGCGTAGCGCATCACGACCCGCCCGAGGGAGTCGCCCGCCTGCACGACGGCGTCGCGGACCGCGCGCTCGTTGCCCTCGATGTCGTGGTCGACCCGGTTCGCGAACAGCAGGCGCCGGTCGGGGTGGTCGGGGTCCGGGTCGGGCCCGTTGTCGGCGATGGTCAGGAACGTCCGGCCGAGGACGTCGAGATGCTCCCGCCCGGGTGTCCGGGCATGGGCCGCAGCCTTGGTGGCGGCATCCTGCTCGGGGCTGCCGGCCGCGGCGGACTGCCGGGCGGTGTGCCAGGTCTGCCACGGCGGCACGGCCGGACCGGAGGGCAGGTTCGCGAAGTACCCGGCGACGTAACCGCGGATGTCCTCATCGGTGCGCGGGTCGTCCAGCACCGTGTCGTTACGGTCCCAGCGCGTGAGCTGCCAGGCGTCGAACACCACCTTCTCGTAGGTGTGATCAGGATGGAGGGTGGCGACCACACGGCCGAGCGGGTCGTAGAACACCACCGGGCTGACGCCGGCCCGCACACCGAACTCGAAGCTAGGGGTGGCGCTGAAGAACGGCTCGTACCGGCGGACCGGGTTGCCCTTGTTGTCGAACACGGTCCAGCCGGTGCCCACCCAGCGCGGATCCGTGCGGGGGCCACCATCGACCAGCGGACCCGGCTCGGCCTGGATCTTCTGCTGGATCGTCCGGCCGAATCCGTCACAGTAGGAGAAGGTCGGCTGGATCCGGCTGTGGGCACCGGCGGGCAGCTCGGCGACATGCGTCTGGCGGGCCAGCGTGGCGACGGCCACGGGTCGTGGGTCCGGCTGGTCCCGCGTCCGCCAGTATGCGAACAGGTCGTGGACCAGCCGGGTCGTCGCCGTCCCCAGCAGGGAAGCCGCGTTCGCGAGCGGGTCGTCGAAGAGGGCGACGATCTGCGTCTCGTCGGGGTCGGGGTCGAGATCGCCGATCGTATCGCCGGTCAGCTGGCCGGGCTTGCCGTTGACCGCCGTGGCGACCACCAGCCCGAGAGCGTCGAACGCGACCTCGCTGGCGTTGCCGTTGGCGTCCGTCAGCCGGGTCGGCGCCAGCACCCGGTAGTTGTTGCTGGCCGTGACCCGGTTTCCGAGCGCGTCCACGCTCTCGACGGTCAACAGGTCATGGTCGTCGTGGCTGATGACGCTCTCGGTGCTCACCTGCGTGGTGTGGAACGGATCCCGCCGCCGACAGGGCAGGAAGAAGTGGCGGCAGGCATGGCGGTGTTCCTGCTCGGCCGTGTCCGCGGGGTCGGGGGACAGGAACGTCCGCCCGGTGGGCGCCCACCAGTGGCCGTCCGGGTCCGTGGCGGGGAAGCGGCCGTCGGCCTTCGCCCGCGCACCGCTCACGTAGCCGCCACGGTCGCCGTAGCCGTCGTGATCGCCGTGGTCGCCGGCCGCGCCGCCCAGGACGGCGTCCGGATCCGGCATCAGCGGGACGCCGTCGCGTCGGAACACCCGCGCCACCAGCCCGGCTGTAAGGGCCAGCTCGTAGCCCTCGCCCAGCAGCGCCCGAGGCTGCAGGACGCCCAGCGGCAGCAGCCCGGAGAAGTCGTCCGCCCTGTAGAGGGTGCGCACCGACTCGATGAGACGGCGTCGCCGCGGGCCGACGGCCGTCCCCTCGTAGGGCATCTCGTCGTCGAAGCGCAGCCGCACCCGGCCCGGCCCGGCCGGATCCGGTTCGCTGAGGTCCGATGCCCGGAACCGGTGCTGCGCGCCGGTCGGGGTGTACCCAGTCAGCTCGTAGCTGCGCGACTCGGCGGGCATCGGGGTTCGATGGTCGTCCGGAAAGGCGGCGACGTCGTCGATCGGGTTGGTGACGGCGTTTTCGCTGCAGGTGAGCAGCGAGACGGTCTGCCGAGCGCGATCAGTGGCGTCCGCCAGCGGCGACACCCGCCGGCCGTACGCGATGGTCGCGGCCTTCAGCACGTTGCCGAACGGGTCGACCTCGAGGGTGATCGTGTGCTGCACCCGTGGGTCGTCGGGGTCGCGCTCGTGGTGGCGGTCGACCGTCTCGGCCGGATGCGGCAGGAACACCGCATGCTGCCGGTTGACGCCCCGTGCCTGCAACAGCTGGACCGCGAAGCTGTGCTCGGAGACGGCGTACGGGTGCTCCTGACGCACACCGCCGTCCAGGGCGTAGACCTCCTGGCGCAGCATCGACCCGGCCAGGGCGCGGTGGGCCTCCCGGTGCTCGGTGTCCGTCAGGCCGCTGGGCGGCGGGGGCCCCGTCAGCGAGCCTGGCGGCAGGTGGGCGGGTCCGGCCGGGGAGCCGGTGTGGAACCACGTCCTCGTGAGCACGGCTGGCAGGTGGGACGCCGGGTTCTCGTTGTCGGCGAGGCCGCCGTCCGGCGGCAGGACACCGTTGCTCGTCAGCGCACCGATCTCCTCGGTGTCCCACGTGTCCACCAGGCCGAACCCGCGGAACTCACGTTCCTCGCCGTCGAAGTACCCGTGGTGATAGGCGTACCGGGTCACGAAGCGGTTGCGACTGATGCGGTCGTACGTCTCGACCCGCTCGACCACGTGCACCGGGAACGGCAGTCGGGTGACCCACGGCACGCCGTCGCGCCTGTCCTGGAGATAGAACTTCGTGGACGGCGCGTAGGTGACGGCGGTCTCGGCGCCGAGATTGTTGGTCACCCTGGTCAGGAGGTAGGGCTTGTCCCCGCCCATCAGGTTCACGTAGCGCAGCGGTCGGCTGGTGTCGTCCGGCAGCGGCGAGGACCAGACCAGGCACGCCGTCCCGTTGCCCAGCAGGTCGGCGGTGGTGATCGACACCATGTCGTCCACCCGCGGGAAGACGGTGAGGTGCACCGGCCCGTGCCAGCCGTTGCCGCACTGGTTGAAGTACAGCCGGACCCCGTCCCGGTGCAGGTAGATCAGGTCGGTGGTGCCGGTGCCGTCGATGTCCGCCAGCCGGATCCGCTTCTGGTCGAACTGGTCGGGGGCGTCGAAGGGCCCGACACCGTCCATCGTCACCTTGGCGCCGAACCGGCCGTATCCGAGGTTGGGCCAGTAGCAGACCTCCCCGTTGCGGATACGCACGAGGTCCGTGAGCCCGTCGCCACTGAAATCGGCGAGGTGGACGGACTGGGTACCGTCCGCGAAGACCAGGCGCGGGCCCGCATCCTCGTCGAGCGGCCGTGGCACCGGTATCGCGGGGCCGAATCCGGCCTCGGCCAGTGAAGGATGCCAGGTGAAGGTATCGTCCTCGATCACCAGTACGTCCGGGTGGCCGTCGCCGTCGAGGTCGACGAACCTGACGTCATCGTTGTTCAGGTCCCGGTGCAGCTGCGAGTCGAACGGCCGGAACGGTGACCAGCCGTCGTCGGCGTCATGCTCGTAGAGTCCGGTGACGGGGCCGTCGAGCACCACCAGATCCGACTGCCCGTCGCCGGCGAGGTCCATGAACCGGGCCGCCCCGACCCCGGTCGTCGACCGGTTGGGCCTGGCGGCGACCAGCTCGAGCGGCGCGAGGTCGACGGACCCGTGCGCCAGCGGGCTGAGATTCCGCTTGTAGTACCAGGCGTCCGCGCTCTCGGCGAGCAGGCCGGGAACGCCTTCACCGTGCAGGTCGACCCACTCGAAACCGCCACCCTCGATCCCGGCGGAGAGGTTCTGCAGGTGGGCGGGGCCGACCTCCTGCACCGTCCCGCTCACGACCGGTCGGGTGTAGTCGAATTCCAGCGGCGGCAGGCTCCGGCTGCGGTACCCCGCGCCGTCCCGGCGGTATCCGGTCCGGGTGACGGCGTGCAGCAGCGCGCCCCGGGATGCCGGTGGCCCGGTCGGGTCACCGGGCGCGGAGCCGTCCGGAAAGGAGTACTCCAGATCGGTGGAGTGGACCAGGCCGTCGTACCCGGCGACGCCGGCGAGCCGGTCGGGGAGGTGGGCGGGCTGGTCGGGGATGTGGTGGAACATCAGCACCCGTCGGCACAGCCGGGTGGCGCGCACCTCGAAGCCCGACCGGTAGGAGGAGAAGGGGTCGGGCCGGTGGTCCCAGACGCCCGTGTCGTCCGGTGCGGGGTTGTGGACGTCGTGCTCGCCATAGTCCAGCACGACCTCGAACATCCAGCGGGGGTCGGCGGCCTCCGCCGGCGGCAGGTCGGCGAGAAATCGCGGCCGCCTGCCTTCGGCGTCGAGTAACGGGCGGCGATTGGCGTAGCGGATCCGCTTCAGATACCGGTTGGTCCTGCGGACGGCGTCGCTGCGGTGGCGTTCGCAGGCGCGGCCCCGGTCGACCCCGGCATCGTCGTCCGGCACGTGCACGTAGCTGATGGCATTGCCCTTGTCGTCCCTGGACTCACAGATCAGCCAGCTGAAGACCCGTGCGGAGTCCTCCGGATCGGTGATCCGCGAGTCACCGTCCGTGCCGTAGACGGTGAGGACGTTGGCGCTGGAGATTGATCTCCAGTGCACGTCCCCGTCGTCGAGTCGCGTCCAGCGCTCGATCCGGGCGCACAGGGTGTCGACGCGCGGGCGGTAGCGCCGGATGGCGTAGCGCGGATCGGTCGTGGTGTCGTCCCTGAGTTCGCCGCCCGGCGCCAGGACAGGTACGAGATCCTCGGATCCGGAGAGGATGAAGACGTCCGACTCGCGGTCGTCGTCATACCGCGGCAGCCCCTTGTCGGTCTTGCGGGTGATCGCCGGGAGGGAGAGCCGCCAGCCGAAACCGAACACGCCGTTACCCGAACCGGAGTCGTATGACAGAGCCAATTGCGGGCCGAAGCCGGACCGGCCGGGACTCGTCGCGATCGGCACGTGCAGAGAACCGGTCCCGGTCACCGGATTTGCGGTGAACTTCTCGCCGATTCCACGGATGGCACCGCCCCCTTTGGGCAGGGTCGGGGGCACCGGCTGAGGCTGGTTCTCCCGCTCGGGCGGGGCGGGCACGTCACGCGTACTCACCTATGCGTCACCTGCGTTTCTCGGAAATGGCCACTTGAATCCGATCGTGAGAGGTCGGATCGTGGACATCTGTCCATCTGCACTGCGGCCCTGACCTGGCGCGATGAGCGTGAACGCTGCTGAGAATGCGGTGATGACGGCGGCGGCTTCATGCGCGCTCCGATGGGTCGCCAGGGTCGGATGTCGATCGGCGTGGCCTTGTTCCTGCAAATTTCCTACAAATGATCGCCGATAGTGGATAAATACCGTTTCTTTAACCCGAATCGCCTCGGTGCGACATTGATACACGCGTCGCCGGCGCTTCGTACGTCTCTGTCGGCCATCGGACGTCTGGGTGGGCTCCCTGACCGTGTCGTCAGGGAGCCCACCGGCGCAGCAGGTCCAAAGCTCCTTCTGAGTTTTTACGAACAGTGACGGCGAGGACGCGCCCGTGATGTCGATCGTCGCGGCGATCCTCACCGAGCTCGGCGGCGCGACGTCGCACGCCGCGGTGGTCAGCCGCGAGCTCGGCGTGCCCTGCGTGGTCGGCTGCGGTGCCGGGACGCTGATGACTCTGGAGGGCACCGTGGTGACCGTTGACGCCACCGCGGGCGAAGTGCTTGAGGGCAGTCTGTCGTGGCCCCGGTAAGCGTCAGGGACGAGCCCGATCTCGCGCAGCTGCTGGCCTGGGCCCGCGCCGAGCCAGGCGCCGATCCGGCCGCCTCACTGCCGGACCTGCTCGCGGCGCGCAGGCGTACCGAGCACTCGTAGGGCTCTGCTGCCGGCTCGAGTGCCGCAGCCCGGTCGCCGCCGCCCCACCACTCCGGGACATCCGTGGCCTCCCGCATCCTGCGGGAGCATCCTGCGGGACAAGCTGCCGGGCTCGCTCGCCACGCGGGTGCTCGGATGGGTCTGGTGCGTCACGTTCGCGACCGTGGGTGAGCTATGGCAGCGGGCCGAGATGCGAAGGCGGCGCTTGCCGGGGCCGCTTCGTGCCGATGGCATGCCAACCGGCGGGTCCTCAGAACGATCCGCGCTACTTGACCAACGCTTCGGCGGGTTTGCCGCCCGTCCGGCCTGTTGTCCACAGGCGGCAGGGGGCGGCGGGAGCGGGTCCACGCTGACCAGTGATGACCAGCGTGTGCACGTTCGACCGGTCCTTGACCGCTGCCGTCTCCAGCAGGAGATGGGCACCTGGTGACCATGCGGGCGGATCACCCGCTGCGCCGTCCCCCGGACATCCAGGCCCGCCTCACGGGCCGGCGTTGCTGGCGAGGGAGCGTGCGAGGACGCCGTGGTGGGCGAGCAGTGCGTGCGGGTGGTCAGCGTCGTGCGCTGCCGGGTGGTCGGTGTGGACGGTCGCGGCGGCCAGCCGCGGTACGGCATGGATGAGGGCGTGCTCGGCGGTCACGGCGATCGCGTGCGCATCGACGACGGTGAGTTCCCCGGGGACGACGATGTCGGCTTCGGCGTGCAACCGGTGGCCGATCCAGCGCAACCGGACCCGGCCGACGGCGCTGACACCGGGGGTGGCCCGTAGCGCGGCCTCGGCGGCATCGATCAGGTTCGGGTCGACAGCGTCCATAAGGCGCCGGTAGACCCCGCCTGCGGCGTCACGAAGCACGGCGATGATCGCGACGGTGATGACCAGGCCGATGACCGGGTCGGCCGTGTCCCATCCCGCGGCCACGCCGGCGGCGCCCAGCAGCACGGCCAGGGAGGTGAACCCGTCGGTGCGGGCGTGCAGCCCGTCCGCGACCAGCGCCGCCGACCCGATCTTCCGTCCGGTGCGGATCCGGTACCTGGCCACCAGCTCGTTGCCGGCGAACCCGACCAGCCCGGCCGCGGCCACCGCCGGCAGGTGGGTGACTGCACGGGGATGCAGCAGGCGGTCGACGGCTTCGTAGGCGGCAAGGCCCGCGGATGCGGCGATCGTCGCAAGGACGGCGACACCGGCGAGGTCCTCGGCGCGGCCGTAACCGTAGGTGTAACAGCGGGTTGCCGGCCGTCGGCCGAGAACGAACGCGACGCCCAGGGGCAGTGTGGTCAGTGCGTCCGCGGCGTTGTGGATGGTGTCCCCGAGCAGTGCCACCGACCCGGACAGCGTGACGATGACCATCTGAAGGGCAGCGGTCGCCCCGAGCACGGCCAGCGATATCCACAACGTGCGGATGCCCTCGGCGGACGTCTCCACAATCGGATCCACCCGGTTCGCCGTGTCGTGGGAGTGCGGCACCAGCCGGTGAGCCAGCCGGTACCGCCACCGTGCACCATCCCTGGGCAGTGCACCGGTGTTATCACCATGACTGTGGTCGTGGTCGTGGTTGCGCTGAGTGTCACAGGTATCACGGAGATGGTGAGCGTCATGGGGATGGTGTCCGGCGGCCGAGGTCCGCTGCTCATGCGCCATACCCGTACGCTGCCACGAAAGGATCATTGCGGCGACGGTGCAGCACACGGATCCATGCAGGTGCGGATTCGCGCAGGTGCAATGGTGTTGCTGGACGGGCCGACCGACTGCGCCGTTAACGCCGGCCCCGCAGGACCAAAGGCGGCGCGATCATGTTTTTCTCCCGCTCGGGGTTCCTGCCGGATCGGTGAAGCCGGTCTGGGAGGTCCGGGCGGCCCAGGGTCCCCGGGCCGCCCGGAGAGCCTGACGGCCTCGGATCCGCCCATCCGGCCAACCGGTCAGGCATGCGGCCAGGCGGTCATCCGGCCAGTCAGGCAGGCGCTCGGTCAGTCAGCCGTGGTTGCGGGCGGCCGGCCATGCTGGAGGTAGGCGGTCCGACCGGTGCGCAGGGCGTCGGCGCAGGCGTGGATGCGCTGGGCCATGTACGGCGCGAGGAGCTGGTCGCATTCCGTGGGAGTGCACAGCCGCCAGGCGGTCAGTTCGTCGGCCTGCAGGTGCAGGCGGTGTTCGGCGTCGTGGGCGGTGAGCGTTCCGCCGTCGAAGACGAAGTTGACTAGTGCCGGTCGTCCGTCGTCCTGGGGTGGCACCCAGTCGACTGCCAGCAGCCGCCCGGGGCGCAGATCCAGCCCGAGCTCTTCCTTGATTTCTCGCCGTGCGGTCTCCCACGGGTATTCTCCCGCCTCCATGTGGCCGCCGGGGATGAGCCAGGTGTCGGTGCGGTAGGACGGTTGGACGAGCAGGACACGGTCGTCAGGATCGCGGAAGAGGACGCCGGCCCCGGCGATCGAGCGGGGGAGCGTCGCATAGAACTCCGCCGGAGGCAGTCGCGCGCTGGTCACGTGAAGTGATCTTAGCGGATGTAGCGAGTTGCTTCGGCACGGTCAGTGGATATCGGCGCCGTTATGCGACAAGGATCTACAGGCCGCATTGCTCGAGTAGGTGTAGCCAGACCTCGCTGACCGTGGGGAACGACGGCACCGCATGCCACAGCCGGTCCAACGGCACTTGCCCGATGATGGCGACGGTTGCGGCGTGCAGCAACTCCTGCACGCCCGGTCCGACGAACGTCGCTCCGACGATCACTGAACGCTCGGAATCGATGACCAGTTTGCTGGTTCCGGTGATCCCGGTGCCCTGCACCTGAGCTCCTGGCAGGTCACCCGTGCCGTAGGTCACGACCCGCACCGGCAGACCGGCGTCTTGTGCCTGTTGCTCGGTCAGGCCCACCGCGCAGACCTGGGGATCGGTGAAGACCACCCGCGGCACCACGTCCGTGGCGGCCGGGACGTCGCGGCCGAGGATGATGTCGGCGGCGAGCCTGCCCTGGTACTTGCCCATGTGCGTCAACAACGCCCGGCCGTTGCAGTCACCCACGGCGTAGAGCCAGCCTTCGCCCACCCCGGTGGCTCGCATCCATCCGTCGACGTCGACGAACCGGTCGGAGGCCAGCCCGACCACCTCCAGGCCCAGATCCGTCGTCGCCGGTTGGCGACCGACAGCGACGAGGATCTCCTCGGTGCTGATCCGGGCGCCGTCGGCCAGCGTCGTCACCACCGTCCCGGTATCGCCGTCCCTGCGTGCGGACGCCAGCGGCACGCCGGTGATCACTTCTATACCCGCGGCCTGGAACGCCGCGCGCAGCTCCTCCCCGGCGAACGGCTCCTCCCGCGCGAGCAGCCGCCCGGCACCCTCGACGATGGTCACCCGTGGGCACCCGAGCCGGTGGAACGCCTGTGCCATCTCCACCCCGGTCGCGCCTGCACCGACCACCAGCAGCCGGCGCGGCACGTAGGTTGCCGCGGTGGCGTTCCGGTTGTCCCACGGACGCACGTCGCGCAGGCCGTCAACCGGCGGGACGGCCGCAACCGTCCCGGTCGCGAGGACCACCGCCCGTCTCGCGGTCAGCCGCCTGGTCCCGTCGTTGCCGGTGACCTCGACCATCCGGGTCCCGGCCAACCGGCCTACCCCGCGAAACAATGTGACCTTCCTGCTGCTCAGCCAGGACACCTGGCCGCTGTCGTCCCAGCCGCTGGTCATGTAGTCACGCCATGCAAAGGCCGCGGCGGCGTCGGCGGTACCGGTGACCGCCTGTGCGGCGCCGGGAACACGGCCGGCCGCGGCGAGTACGTCACCAGGGCGCAGCAGCGTCTTGCTCGGGATGCATCCCCAGTACGAGCACTCCCCGCCGACCAGCTCGCGCTCCACGACCGAGACGGCGAGCCCGTTGTCCGCGCATCGGCCCGCGACGTTCTCCCCCGCCGGCCCGGCCCCGATCACGATCACGTCAGCCTCGTGCATGTCGGCCTCGTCCATGTCGGTCCTCCTACGCGCCTGCGGACTATGCCCGGTAGACCAGGGGGTACCCGCTGGAGAGCCACCGGCAGCGCGATCATGCTTTTTTCGCGCTGGGAGGTCCGGGAACCGATCTGGGAGGTCCGGGGGCTCAGGTCCCGGGTCACTCCGAGGGGAGATCAGGCGCATGGAGACAGGCCTGCACCCGATCGTTGTCAGTGGACCTCGGCCTCAGGCCCGGGGGCGGGTGCGACGGCGCTGGTCGCGGATCGTGACCTGCACGCGGACACGAAGGCGTCGGCGCCGGCATCCCAGGTCCGCTGCAGATCGGAGCCGTCGGGGAAACGCTGGTCCAGCTCAAGGATGACCATGCCGTGGGCGAAGGAGAACATGGCCTGCGCCACCTGCGGGTCGCCGGTTGCCAAGAAGAACGGTTCACCGGACCAGTCCTCCAGGCTGGGTGTTGTCGAGCCGCGGGGCAGGCGGGAGCCGGTGGCCAGGCGGTACAGATTCGGGTGGGCAAGGGCATACTCACGGTAGGCGGCCAGGACGCTCGCGACGCTCCCCGCCGGTCCGGGGTGACGCACCGCCTGATGCAGAGCCAGGCCGATCTCGGCCAGTGCTTCATCGACCAGGGCCAGCTCGACGGCGTGCTTGCCCGGCAGGTGCTTGTAGATGGAGGGCGCCTGGATGCCGAGCTCGGCGCCCAGCCGGCGCATGGTCAGGGCGTCGGCTCCCTCCGCCTCGAGCAGTCGCCTACCCGCGGCGATGATCTCCGTGGCGCGGGGGCTGAATGCATGCGGTCGTGACGGTGCGCACAGGACTGGATCGGATTGCGTCATGCGAGCGGGTCGAGGGCGAACACGGGATGCCTCGGCGCGATGCGGGCGACCTCCTCGTCGGTCGAATCCGCGCTGACACCGTCGAAGAACACCCCCACCTCAGCCTTCCAGCGGCGGAGATAGGCACGCAGGATCGGTGCTTTGTCCGTATCGGCGACCTCGTGGGCGGTTCGGTGCTCTCGGCGGCGTCCGAGCAGGATGTCGAGGTTGCCGTCGGCGGCGCGCAGGTTACGTACCCACTGGGTCTCGCCTCGCGGCGCGACCAGGTACTGCCTGCCCTCATGGCTGAGCAGGTTGACCGGGACCCGGCGGGGCTGCCCGCTGGTTCGTCCCTTCACCTCCAGGACGCGGCTGCCCCAGATGCTGATACCGGCCCGGGTGAAGCTCGCGACCAGGTTGTTGGCGACGTGCTGGGTGAATCGGCCAGGCTTGCGGTAATGGGTCTCGGACGCGTCGGGCATGATCGAATTCCTTCGGCCTTGGCGATGTCATCACGCGGCTAACGGCGTTAGCCACAAGCTAAGCTAACACCGTTAGCTGCGTCCATCGTGCGGGTGCGGTCCATCGTGTGGTTCCACCGCGCATGCGTGTGCCCGCTCGAATCGGCCGGCGACGCTCCGGCGTCGCTATGGAGCACGGCAGACGCGGGGCACGCCAGGTGTGGATGTCCGCACCGGCGTGATGGGACATCACGGTAGGCCGAGGTACCTCCCGCGGCCCTACTGGATACGCTGTCGGACAGCCAAGCTTTGGTCCGGTGAGCCGGCAGGCATCCAGCAATGCGGACAGTAATGATCGTATTGCTTTCCGCCGGTCGTGCCACTCGGGTCGGCGTTGGTTCGTTGCCATCTTCGAGGAGTGCCCGGTCGAGGCGGGAACCGAATCGGCCGCCAGCCGCCTTGGTGTCCCGAGTCGCTCCGGAGGCCTGCCACCGTGTTGACCGCGTCCGCGCTTGCTTCGACAACTCTTGCGCTTGGCCCGAGCTTCCTGGATACGGAGCATCTCGCCAAGGCGGGTCTGATCGTCATCCTGCTGATCGTCTTTGCGGAGTCCGGCCTGCTGGTCGGCTTCTTCCTGCCGGGTGACTCACTGTTGTTCACGGTGGGTCTGCTTGTCTCCAACGGCACGCTGTCCACCCCGCTGTGGCTGGCCTGCGTGCTGATCTCCATCGCCGCGGTCGTCGGTGACCAGACGGGATTCCTGTTCGGGCGCAAGGTCGGCCCCACGCTCTTGCGGCGTCCCGATTCCCGGCTGTTCAGGCGGGAGAACGTGGAGAAGGCCCATGACTTCTTCGAGCGCTACGGCCCCCGCTCGGTGATCCTCGCCCGCTTCGTCCCGATCGTGCGGACGTTCACCCCGATCGTTGCCGGGATCAGCGGCATGAACTACCGGCTGTTCGTCACGTTCAATGTCATCGGTGGGCTGCTGTGGGGCACCGGCGTGACAGTGATCGGCTATTTCCTCGGGAAGGTCGACTTCATCGCGCACAACGTCGAGAAGATCTTTATCGGCATTGTGCTGCTGTCGGTCATCCCGATCGGATTCGAGCTGCTGCGTGCCCGGCGCCGGGGTACGCGTCCCGCTCGGGGTTCGGCTCCGGCCGAGGCCCGGCACTCCACCCGGTCACGGTCGATCACCGGGAGCGACTGACCGGCCATGAGATCCCGGCCGGTGGGGCGGTCGAGCTGCCGCTGCGTGGGAAGCAGGGTCTTGGAAGCGGGGCCTTGGAAGCGAAGTCCCGGTGGGGGGCCACCGACACGGGGGGAGTCGGTAGTCACCCCACCGGGACGTTCCCACCCTAGCCGTCCAGAGCCCGGTGCGTCCCACCTGGTGCCCAAAAAACCGCAACGAAGCCGTCTGCCCTCCGAGATCAAATTAACAGATCCCCATCTGTCACTAAAATCCTTTTTAGGGAGCCATTCCTCATGCCCCGAGTGTTCGGTCGTGGTCGGAGGGTGATACACGGTTGACGGTATTCCCCGAGGCGTCCTCGTCATGATCCTCGGGCGGTCCTCGTACCGGCCGTCGGAGAACTACAGAAGTGAGGTTGGCTGATGTCCCTGCTTGACCGCGGTACTCCCCCGGACCCGTTCGACGTCCTCCCCGTCGTGCCGTCGTTCACCCTCACCAGTGACGACTTCGCGGACGGGGACGCTCTCACCAAGGAGCTCGTGCACACCACGGCCGGAGGTGGGAACGCCTCGCCGCACCTTCGCTGGGCGGGGTTCCCGGAACAGACGCAGAGCTTCGTCGTCACGTGCTTCGATCCGGACGCCCCGACCGGCAGCGGCTTCTGGCACTGGTCCCTGGTCGACATCCCGGCCACGGTGACCGAACTGCCCCACGGGGTGGCAAGCGGTGATCTTTCTGGCCTGCCGGCGGGTTCCTTCCACGTCCGCAACGACTACGGGACAGCCGAGTACGGGGGTGCCGCGCCTCCCCCAGGTGACCGTCCACACCGCTACGTGTTCGCGGTGCATGCGGTCGACGTCTCCTCGCTCGGCGTCGACAGTTCCGTCTCGCCCGCGGTGGTGGGGTTCAATCTGGTGTTCCACGCCCTTGCCCGGGGTGTGCTGCGGGCCACCTACCAGCGTTGACAGCTCCTGGCATGTCACCACCATGGCGGTGGGCAGGATTGCCGGACGCGGGTAGGTTGACGGACATGCTTCGTAAGCTCGTTGTTCTTGCGGTTGTCGCTGGTGCCGGCGCGGTGGCGACCGTTGTCCGTCGTCGGCGGGGTAGGGACG
>NZ_CAAAFO010000157.1:276001-292957 GCF_900634715.1 Candidatus Protofrankia californiensis
GCCCCGGTCGGATCCCTGACGTCACGGCGGCTGGGCCTGGACCTGGATCTGGACCTCGATCGGGTCGGCTGCCGTGACGTGGCGTGGTGAGGCGTGCCGTCTCACGTCCTCGGCGTGAACGTCGCGCCCAGCCTCACGCGCAGCTGCGCTCGGCTGGTCTTCCCCACCGCGGTCTGCGGGAAGGATTCGACAAACGTGAAACGGTCCGGGATCTTGTAGGTGGCCAGGCCACGGGCGCGCAGAAACGCTCGCAGATCCGCCGCGCCCGGCCGGGGATCACCCCGGGTGATGGTGAACGCGCAGATCCGCTCACCCAGGAAATCGTCGGGCACACCGACGACGGCGACGTCGTGCACACCCGGGTGGGCCAGCAGGTGGTTTTCCACCTCCTCGGCGGAGACCTTCTCCCCTCCCCGGTTGATCTGCTCCTTGGCCCGGCCCTCGACGACGAGGTGCCCGGAGGGGACCTGGCGGACGATGTCACCGGTGCGGTAGAAGCCGTCCGCGGTGAAGGCGGTCCGGTTGTACTCCTGCGCCCGGTAGTACCCCCGGATGGTGTAGGGGCCGCGTGTCAGCAGATGTCCCGGCTGCCCGGGCGGGACGTCCCGCTCCTCCTCGTCGACGATGCGGATCTCATCCTGCGTGCTGAGCGGTCTGCCCTGGGTGGTCACACAGATGTCGTCCGGATCGTCGAGGCGGGTGTAGTTGATCAGACCTTCGGCCATCCCGAAGACCTGCTGCAGGGTGGCCCCGAAGGTCGGCTGGACACGCCGGGCGACCTCGGCGCCGAGCTTCGCGCCACCGACCTGCACTACCTGGAGGCTGGACAGGTCGTGCCCGCCGGCGGCCGCGGCGTCCATCCACACCAGCGCCAGCGGCGGGACCATCGCGACGATCGTCACGCCCTCCCGTTCGACCAGGGCGAGCCCGACGTCCGGGCTCGGTGTCTCGGCAAGCACGACCCGACCTCCCGCGTACAGCGTCCCGAGGATGCCGGGTGCGCTCAGCGCGAAGTTGTGGCCGGCCGGTAGGACGGTCAGACAGACACTGGTGGTGTCCAGACCGCAGAGCTCGGCGCTGGCCGCCGCGTTGTAGAGGTAGTCGTCGTGGGTGCGGGGGATCAGCTTCGGCAGCCCGGTGCTGCCGCCGGATATCTGCAACAGCGCCACGTCGGACGGGTCGGGGTCGAACGTATCGGGGTCGAACGTATGGGGGTCGGCCGCGGTGTCGGCGTCCCGCGGGCCGCTCCCGCCGTTGCGGTCATTCTGGTCGTTTCCGCCGTTGCGGCCGTCCGCGCCGCTTCCGGCGTCCGCGTCCACATCCGCGAGCGCGGTGAAACGGCCGGGGTTGCCGGCTACCAGAACGTGACGGACATCGGGTGCCGCTTTGCACACGTCGTCGGCGAGTTCCCGGTAGTCGAACCCACCGTGATGGCCGGCGATGATGTAGGCCGTCGCCTCGGTGATCCGGCAGAAGTGGATGATCTCGTTCGAGCGATGGGCGGGCATCGCGAACACTGGGACGGCGTCCAGGCGGAACATCGCGAAGCAGACCGCCACGAACTCGGCGATGTTCGGAAGCTGGACGACGACCCGGTCCCGGGGTCTGATCCCGAGCCGGGCCAGGCCGTTGGCGAGCCGGTCGGCACGGGCATCGAGCTCCTGGTAGCTCCAACGGTGCTCACCGGCGACCACCGCGATCGCCGCGCCGTGGGTGGACGCGCGATCGCGCAGCATCCGCGACAGTGACGTTCCCCGCCAGTAGCCGGCCCGGCGGTACCGGGCGGCATACTCCTGCGGCCAGCCCACGCTGCCTGCGAGCATCAGCTATCCCGTCTGTTCGTCGGTTGGGCGACCTGGGCCTGCCGGGGGGCGTCCACGCTCGTTGCCGTGACGTCCACGCCCATCGCCGTCAGTAGCGTGCGGAACTTCGCCGACGTCTCGGCGAGCTCGTCGGACGGTTGGGAGCCGGGCACGATTCCGGCACCGGCGAACAGCGTCAGGGAGTTCTCGTCCGCCTCGGCACATCGGATCGCCACGGCCCACTCACCGTCACCGGAGGCGTCGCACCAGCCGACCAGCCCCGTGTAGTGGCCCCGATCGAACGGCTCGATCTCGGCGATCGCGCGCCGCGCCGCCGCCGCCGGCCACCCGCACACCGCCGGGGTCGGGTGCAATGCGGTCGCAAGTGTCAGGGACGACACCTGTGGGTCGGCGAGCCAGCCACTGATCCGGGTGGACAGGTGCCACATGGTCGCCGTGCGTATCAGCGACGGCCGGGCTGGGACGTCGAGATCGAGGCAGTACGGTCGTAGCGTGCTCACGACCGCGTTGACGACCACGGCGTGTTCGCGGACGTCCTTGGCGGAGGTCAGCAGGTTCTGCGCCCGGCGGTGATCCTCCGCCGGGTCGGGGCTGCGGGCGGCCGACCCGGCCAGGGGGTTGGTCACGACGAGCCGGCCGCTGCGGGAGACCAGCATCTCCGGACTCGCGCCGAGCAGCGTGCGCGCCGATGCGCGGCCCGTCCCGCCGCTCGCGTGGATTCCGCCGGTCGTGTGGATTCTGCCGGTCGCGGTGCTGCCGGCGGCGCCCGGCCCGGTCGCCGGACCCGCCGGGATGGTCGGACCCGCCGGGATGTCCGCTGCGAAGACGTAGCAGCCCGGGTCGTTCGCGGCCAGCGCCCGCAGCACCGTGCCCACGTCGACCGACCCGGTCATGTGCAGCGATCGGGCCAGTACCACCTTGTCGAGGGTGCCGGCGCGTATCCGTTCCAACGCGGAGGCGACTCCGCGCAGGTAGATCTCTGGTTCCGGGACCGGCCGCGCCTGCCATCGGCCCTGGGCGTCGGGCATCGGCTGCCGGTCGTTCCGGCCGGACCGGCCGGAACGACCGATCGGACGAGGTGAACCGGCCGGAACGACCGGACGGGCCGGACCCAGCGGTCCGGACCAGCGGACGTCCGCCGGGACCATCAGCGCCGCCGGGGCCGCGCTGTCGAAGGGCAGCACACCGGTAACGAGTTCGGGCAGGTCACGGACGGGGGCGTTCGCCGCCCACGCCACGGAGATCTCGCTGCTCCCCCCGCCGGCGAGCAGCGTCGCACGCGGTGAAGCGAAGAAGAAGTGCTCGCCCGGACGGTAACCATCCAGAAGGTCAGTGGGTTCGGTGAGCAGGGCGGCCGCCGACAGCACGGTCTCCTCCGATGGTCGGCGTCCGATGGGCTACCGGACGGCGGGTGGGTTGGGTAGGGGGTGGGCAGGTAGGGGCGGGCGCGGGCGGTGCGCCGGCTGCGGTCTCGCCGGTTTGCGTGGTCCTCGGCCGTGCGGCACATGTCGGGGCTCCTGTGGATCGGCTCCCCGATCCACAGGGTTCGCAGGGCGCGGGCCCGGCCACCACCCCGGGCTATCCCGCCGGCCCACCACCTTCATCCCGCCATTGCCGGCGGTCGACACCGTGTGGTCAACACTGTGTGGTCGATACTGTGTGGTTAGCACTGTGTGTTAAGTTAACTTCACCTGTATTGGTGGTGAGCCCATCACGGGTCAAGCCTCCTCGTCAAGATGCAAACCAGGGCTTGACAGGTCACTCCTCGCTGCAGAAGCTAAGTGAGCCTTACCTAATAATCCGCCCATTGCATGCAGCCGACCGTCGGCCTGGGCGGGGCCGAGGAGACGGGATCATGGACGCCACTGCAGGCGAGGGATCACACACGCCGCTGCCGGTCACCGCTGAGGCCACGGAAATCAGTCACGTTGTGGGAGTCGGGTTCGGGCCGTCGAACCTGGCGCTGGCGATCGCGATCGCGGAGCACAACGCCAAGATCGCACCCGAAGCGGCTCTCCGTGCGTTGTTCGTGGAAAGGCAGGCGACGTTCGGCTGGCATCGGGGAATGCTCCTGGACGGAGCCACGATGCAGGTCGCCTTTCTCAAGGATCTGGTTACGCTACGTAATCCGGAGAGTGGTTTCAGCTTTCTGTCGTACCTACATGCGGTCGGTCGCCTGGTCGACTTCATCAACCACAAGACGATGTATCCGTCCCGCGTCGAATTCCATGACTACCTTGCCTGGGCGGCCGCCAGGCTCGGTGCGCTCGTACTCTACGACTCCGAGGTCCGGGAGATCAGGCCGGTTTTCCACGATGATGTCGTCGACTGCCTCGACGTGGTGATAAATACCGCAGCGGCGCCCAGCGGGTCTGTCGTCAGAAGGACCCGTAACGTCGTCCTCGGCGTGGGCCTCGAACCATACCTGCCGGACGGTGTCGAGAACAGCGACCGGGTCTGGCACAATCACGATCTGCTGACGCGCCTGGAAACGTTGCGGTCCCGACAGGGGTCGGTGACTCCGCCCGGCCGTTTCGTTGTCGTCGGCGCGGGCCAGAGTGCCGCCGAGACCACCGAATACCTGCATCGAAGCTTCCCCGACGCCGAGGTCTGCGCGGTCTTCTCCCGGTACGGCTACAGCCCCGCGGACGACAGCCCGTTCGCGAATCGCATCTTCGACCCGAATGCCGTGGACGAGTTTTTCCACGCCCCGGCGGAGGTCAAAAGCACGCTGTTCGACTATCACCGCAACACCAACTACTCGGTCGTCGACACAGAACTGATCGAGGAGCTGTACCGGCGCGCCTACCAGGAGGAGGTCAGCGGCCGGCGCCGGCTGCGGATACTCAAGACGTCCAGCCTGGTGGGGCTGAGCACGGGGGCCGCCGGTGTCCAGACCACCGTCGAATTCCTCCCCACCGGAGAGAAAACCGTGCTGGACGCGGACGTCGTGGTCTTCGCGACCGGCTACCGTCCCCGTGACCCGATCGGGCTGCTCGGCGAACTCGCTCCGTTCTGCCGGACGGATTCCTCGGGTCGGCTCATGGTCGACCGCGACTACCGGGTGGTGACGGATCCGGAGCTTACCTGCGGTATCTACCTGCAGGGCGGTACCGAGCACACGCACGGGATTTCCTCCTCGCTGCTGTCGAACGTCGCTGTGCGGTCCGGTGAGATCCTGCATTCGATCACGGCGCACGGCCGTCGGGGTGACCCGGGCGTGGAACGCTCCGATGCGCTGTCCGTCCGTGCACTGTCCCTGCGGTAAGGGATTCCTCGGGGTCCGCGGGTGCGTGGGAAGAACCGTGTGGCGCATTGTCCGGGTAACCATTTCACCGGCAGCCTTCGAAGCCGAGCATTCATCCGCGTGACCGGCGGTGGTCGCCCGGAAAGTCGCATGGCAAGCCGCCCGGCAAGTCATATGGCAAGTCGCACAGCAAAGGGTGGCGAAATGTTGTCCCACGGCCTGTCTCCGGAGGGTTGTCAACCATGAGAACCGAACCCGGCTTTTCCGACGCGGCCGCCGCACGACGTCGGGAACTGATGCGCCTGTTGCTGGCGGACGCCGGTCTGAACGAGGCTGCGAGTATGGACAGGATTGTCCGAAGCGATCGCCGCTCTCCCGCTGCGCTGTCGTTTTCCCAGCGCAGCATGTGGCTGCACCAGCAGGCGTTTCCCAGAAGTGCCGCGTACAACGTGTGCCTGCTCGTGCGGATGTCGGGCGCGCTCGACATCGTGGCGCTTCGCGTCGCGCTGCGCGGTCTGGTCGCCCGTCACGAGGTGCTGCGCACCACCTACCACGTCGGCGACGACGGTACGCCCCACCAGGTCGTCGCCGACGACGTCGCCCTTGAGCTCCCGGTCCGCGACATCGGCGGTGTCGGGGCCGACCCGTGGGACGCAGTGGGGGAACGCGTCGCCGGGCAGATCGCGGCCGAGTCGTTCGACCTGCGGGTCGAGGAACCGATCCGGACGCTCCTGCTGCGTTTCGCGCCCGGGCAGCACGCGCTCGTCCTCGTCGTCCATCACATTGCCTGGGACGGTCTGACCTGGGGTGTGCTGTCGAGCGACCTGTCGAGTCTGTACCGGGCGGCGCTGGCCGGCGCGCCGAACGTCCGGCAGGACGTCCTGCCGGACAGTCTGCCGCCGCTGCCGGTGCAGTACGCCGACTTCGCCGCGTGGGAGCAGGCCCGGTGGCCGTCGGAGGACTCCCGGGCCGACCTGGAGTTCTGGCGGAACCGGCTGGATCCCGCCCCCCTGCCGCTCGATCTTCCTCTGGACGGTCGGCGCGGACCCGTCCGCTCGGAGCGAGGCGGGCGATGCGTCAAACGTTTTGCCGCACCGCTGGCCGGTGGGCTCAGGCGGTTCGCCGCCCGCGAGAACGTCACCCCGTTCATGGTCATGCTTGCGGCGTACACCACGCTGCTGCACCGCCACACCGGTTCGACGGACGTCGCGGTCGGCTCCGCCGTCATGAACCGGGAGCACGCCGAGGTCCAGCGGCTGGTCGGGAACTTCGGCAACACCCTGGTCCTGCGTACGGATCTCTCCGGTGACCCCACCTTCGCCGACGTCCTGGCCAGGGCGCGAACCGTGTGCACCGAGGCGTACGCCCACCAGAACGCGCCCTTCGACATGCTGATCGACGAGCTGCGGCCCGAGCGCGCCGGCGGCCACTCGCCGCTGTTCGACGTGATGCTGTTGTTCCTGACCCAGGAGATGGAGAACCTGGACCTGCCCGGTGTCGTGACGAGCTGGCGCAACGTCCACAACGGCACAACCCAGTTCGACCTGTCGCTGGAGGCGTTCCTCACCGGTGACGGCCTGCTCGTGGAAGCCACCTACCGCAGTGAGCTGTTCACCCGGTCCCGGATCGGACGCTTCCTCGACCACCTGGAGATCCTGCTCGGCAATGCCCTGGCCGACCCGCACCAGCCGATCAGCCGGATCGGCATCCTCGGCGACATCGAGTCCGGCGACCTCGTCTCGGGGTGGAACCGCACCGATCATCCTGTGCCCGAGGCCACCCTGGTGGAACAGATCGAGGCGCAGGCGGCCGCGACCCCGGACGCGCCGGCCGTCATCGACGAGGCCGCCGCACCGTCGTACCGCGAGTTGTCCTACCGCGAGCTGAACATGCGCGCCAACCAGCTCGCCCGGCTGCTCACCCACCACGGCGCCGGCCCGGAACGGATCGTGGCGGTCGCCGTCGAGCGGTCCGCCGAGCTCGTGGTCTGCCTACTCGCGGTGCTGAAGGCGAGTGCGGCCTACCTGCCGCTCGACCCCGACCATCCGGCCGAACGGCTGTCGTACATGCTCGGCGACGCCGGGGCCGTTGCCCTGGTGACCACTACGCGCAGTGACCCGCTCTCGGTCGGCCCGGTCGGCGGGGAAGTGCGTGATCATAGTTCTGTCCATGCGCCCGGAGGCGTTGACCGTCTGGCGGACGACCTGCCCGCGGGCACTGTCCGGATCGTGCTCGACGATCAGGCGGTGGTCGGGACGCTGCGGTCGCAACCCGGCTACAACCTCACCGACTTCACCGACACCGACCTGCGGGCGCCGCGGCATCCCGACCATCCCGCTTATGTGATCTATACGTCCGGATCGACCGGACGGCCGAAGGGCGTGGTCATAACCCATCGGGCCATCGTCAACCGGCTCGCCTGGATGCAGGACAGGTACCGGCTCACCGCTGACGACCGGGTGCTCCAGAAGACCTCGGCCGGCTTCGACGTGTCGGTGTGGGAGTTCTTCTGGGCACTGAGCGAAGGCGCCGCGGTCGTGCTTGCCCGGCCGGGCGGGCAGCGTGACCCGTCCTACCTGGCCAGGGTCATCCGTGAGTTCGGCGTCACCACGGTGCACTTCGTCCCGTCCATGCTGGCTGTGTTCCTGCGGGAACCGGCGGTCCTGCAGGAAGCGGCGGTCCGGCGGGAGCTGGCGGTGCGGGACGACCCGGGCCTGCGCCGGGTGTTCTGCAGCGGTGAGGCACTGCCGATCGACGTCGCCGACCGCTTCCGTGAGCTGTTCGACGCGGAGCTGCACAACCTCTACGGGCCGACCGAGGCCGCCGTCGACGTCACCCACCACAAACACACCGGCAGTATCGATCCCGATCCCGAAACCGACAGTGGAACCGGAACCAGTGGCGCGGCCGCCGGTGTGCCGATCGGCCGGCCGGTCTGGAACACCCAGGTCTACGTCCTGGACGCACGGCTACAGCCGGTGCCCGTCGGGGTGCCCGGCGAGCTGTACCTGGCCGGCGTCCAGCTCGGCCGCGGCTACCTGAACCGGCCCGGCCTGACCGCCGAACGCTTCGTCGCCAGCCCCTTCGGCGTACCCGGCGGCCGCATGTACCGCACCGGTGACCTGGTCCGCTGGCGGGCCGACGCGACGATCGAGTTCCTGGGCCGGACGGACAGCCAGGTGAAGATCCGCGGATTCCGGGTCGAGCTCGGCGAGGTCGAGGCCGCGCTGCTGGCCCAGCCGGGTGTGGCCCGGGCCACGGTCCTCCCCCGCGCCCAGGAGAGCACGATGGGGTACCCCACCCGCGCCCATAGGGGCGCGACGGAGGCCCTCGTCGCCTACGTCGTCCCTGCCACCGCAGCTGTAATCGACGCCGGCGAGCTGCGGTCGGCTCTTGCTGCCACACTGCCCGACTACATGGTGCCGGCCGCCTACGTGGTGCTCGACGCGCTGCCCGTGACCGTCAACGGCAAGCTCGACGCAGCGGCGCTGGCGGCCCTCGGCCCGGTCGGGCACGACCGGCCGGCCGTGCCGTCGCGACGGGCTGCACGCGACGATCGCGAGGTCGCGCTCTGCGACGTCTTCGCCGAGGTCCTCGGCCTGCCGGGCGTCGAGATCGACGACAACTTCTTCGAGCACGGCGGGCACTCCCTGCTCGCCACCAGGGTGGTCAGCCGGGTCCGTGCCAGGCTCAACACCGAGATCACCATCGGGGACGTCTTCGATGCACCTACCGTCGCCCGGCTTGCGGCACGTCTTGCGGCGGTCACGTCGGCCGGGGCTACCGGGGCGACCATGGCGACCGGGGTGGGGAGCCCGCGGGTCCGTGACGTCGTCCGGGCCGAGCCGGTCCCGGCCTCGTTCGCCCAGACGGGCCTGTGGTTCGAGGAGCGCCTGCGGGGTTCGTCCACCGCCTACGGCCTGCCGCTGGGGCTGCGGCTGCGCGGACCGGTCGACTCCGCGGCACTGTGCGCGGCCCTGCGGGACGTGGTCATCCGGCACGAGGCGCTGCGCACACTGCTGGTCGAGGGGTCGGACGGGCTACCGGTCCAGCACGTGCTGCCCGCCGCCGACGCGCGGGACCGGCTGCACACGCCGGTGGTGGACGCCAGGGGCTGGACGCCGCAACAGCTTACGGCGCAGGCCGCTGCCGCGGCGTCGCACAGGTTCGTCCTCGACGCGGAACTACCACTGCGTGTGACACTGTTCGAGCTGTCCGACACCGAGACCGCGCTCGTCCTCCTGCACCACCACTGTGCCGCCGACGAGTGGTCCTTCGGACCGCTGCTCGCCGACCTGGCCAGCGCCTACCGGGCACGGCGCGACGGTGGGGAGCCGGCGTGGGCGGAACTGCCGGCCCAGTATTCCGACTACAGCGTGTGGCAGCGGACGGTCCTGGGTGAGCGGTCCGACCCGGACTCGCTGGCCTCCCGCCAGCTCGCCTACTGGGAGCAGGCCCTGCGCGACCTGCCCGCGGAGCTGCAGCTTCCGGCGGACCGGCCGCGACCCGCCGAAGCGACCGGCCGCGGTGGGCTCGTGGAGTTCCACCTTCCGCCGGACGTCGGTGCCGGTGTCCGGCGGCTGGCCCGGGAGCACGGATCGAGCGTGTTCATGGTGCTCCACGCGGCCGTGGTCGCGCTGCTGCGCAGGCTGGGCGCGGGGGAGGACGTCCCGCTGGGCTCACCGATCGCCGGCCGGGGCGAGGAGGACCTCAACGACCTGGTCGGTCTGTTCGTCAACACCCTCGTGCTGCGCGTGGACGCATCCGGGGACCCCACCTTCACCGAGCTGCTCGAGCGGGTCCGCCGCACCGACCTGGCAGCGTTCGCCCACGCCGATGTGCCGTTCGACTGGGTGGTGGAACGGCTCAACCCGCGCCGATCCCTGGCCCACAGCCCGCTGTTCCAGGTGATGATCGTCCATCAGCGCGACGACGACGTGCAGCTGGACCTGCCCGGTATCGACGCGCGCACGTTTCTGCCGCAGACCGGCGGGGTGAAGTTCGACCTGGACCTGTATTTCACCGAGACCGCCGACGCCGGGATCGACGGTTTCGCCGCCTACGCGACCGATCTTTTCGACCGTTCCACCGTGGAGGCTCTCCTTTCTCGATTGCACCTGCTGCTCGTCCAGGTGACGACCGACCCGCAGCTGCGGTTGTCCGCAACCGACGTGCTTTTGGAAACCGAGCACCGTGGTATCTCCCACGACTGGAATGACACGATCCGGGATGTTCCCGACGGCACGTTGGTGTCACGGTTCGAGACTCGGGCGCGGATGGCACCGGACGCGGTGGCAGTGGTTTTCGACGGCGTGTCGCTGACATACGCCGAACTGAACACGCGAGCGAACCGGCTGGCCCGGTTGCTGGTGGCTCGGGGGGTGGGGCCGGAACGGGTGGTCGCGGTGGCGGTGCCGCGTTCGCCGGAGCTGGTCGTCGCGCTGCTGGGGGTCGTGAAGGCGGGTGCGGCCTACCTGCCGTTGGACACCGACTACCCGGCGGAGCGGCTGGAGTTCATGCTGGCCGATTCGGGCGCGGCTGTCGTGGTCACCGTGTCGGGAGCCGGTGACCGGCCGGCCCTCGCCGGCACCGCCGGGATCGTCCTTGACGACCCGGACGTCACAGCCGAACTGGCCGCGCTGTCCGGTGCCGACCTGACGGTCGCCGACCGGATTTCCGAGCTGCTTCCGGATCATCCCGCCTATGTGATTTACACGTCGGGTTCGACGGGACGGCCGAAAGGGGTGGTCGTCTCCCACCGGTCGATCGTGAACCGGCTTACATGGATGCAGCACGAATATGTGCTCCGGCCGGACGACCGTGTGTTGCAGAAGACACCGGCCGGCTTCGACGTGTCGGTGTGGGAGTTCTTCTGGGCGTTGTGCGAGGGCGCCGCCGTTGTCCTGGCGGAGCCGGGCGGTCACCGCGATCCGCTGTACCTGGCCCGGATCATCCGCGCCGGACGGATCACGACCGTTCACTTCGTCCCGTCCATGCTGGCCGGCTTCGTGGCGGCGCACCTGCCGGAGGACTCCCCACTGGATTCCTCACTGGACCCGCTGGACTCCCCGGCGGACCTGCTGGCGGGATGCGCCGGTCTGCGGCGGGTGATCTGTAGTGGGGAGGCTCTGCCGGTCGAGCTCGCGAGCCGTTTCCGTGAGCTTCTGGACGTCGGGCTGCACAACCTGTACGGGCCGACCGAGGCCGCCGTGGACGTCACCTACCACGAGTACGCCGAAGGTGACGGATCATCATCCGTGCCGATCGGCCGTCCGGTCTGGAACACGCGGTTGTATGTGCTGGACGCCCGGTTGCGTCCGGTACCGGTCGGGGTGCCCGGCGAGCTCTACCTGGCCGGCGTCCAGCTTGCGCGGGGATACCTGCACCGGCCGGGGCTGACCGCGCAGCGCTTTGTCGCCTCCCCGTTCGGCGAGCCGGGTGAGCGGATGTACCGCACCGGGGATCTTGTGCGATGGCGGGCGGACGGGACCGTCGAATACCTGGGACGCAGCGACCTCCAGATGAAGATCCGAGGTAACAGGATCGAGCTGGGTGAGATCGAGGCGGTGCTGCTGGCCCAGCCGGAGGTGGCGCAGGCCGCGGTGGTCGTGCGGACGGCGGCGTCCGGTTCGCGGCAGCTGGTCGCCTTTGTCGTCCGGTCGTCTGTCGTCCGGTCTCCTGCCGTCCCGGCGCCCGGAACCGGTGGGCCCGGTGACGGCGTGCTCGGTGACGGGCTACCCGGTGACGGCGTTCTTGATGACGGGGTGTCCGGTGACAGGGTGCTGTGGTCGGCGCTCGCCGCGGCGTTGCCCGACTACATGGTGCCGGCCCTGTTCGTGGCCGTCGACGCGCTGCCGCTTACCCCCAGCGGCAAACTCGACCGGGCCGCCCTGACCACCGGGGACCTGCCGGCCGCCCACCGCCCGACCACGGATGAGCTCTCGGTCGACCGTCCGCGCGCTCCCCGCAGCACGGGTGAACGCGTCCTGTGCCAGCTCTTCGCCGGCATTCTCCGGTCGTCCGACATCGGTGTCGACGACGATTTCTTCACGCTCGGCGGCGACAGCATCAGCTCGCTCACCCTGGTCCGCGGTGCGCGTGAGCATGGACTGGACATCGATGCCCGGGATGTGTTCCGCCACCGGACACCGGCCGGACTCGCCGCCGTCGCCCGCCCCCGCCCGACCGACGCCCGCTGGAGCGACACCTACAAAACTGACACTTATCTGACCGACGCCCACCTGCCCGGGGCCGGCGGCAGCGGACCCGACGACGCCCATCCGCTGTCCCCCATGCAGGAGGGCTTCCTCTTCCACGCGCTGTACGACGACGCGGCCCGCGATGTCTACGTGGTCCAGGTCCATCTCGACCTTGAGGGCATCCTGGACGGCGCCCGGTTGCGGGCCGCGGTGCGCGCGCTGCTGGACCGCCATCCCCATTTGCGGGCCGGTTTCGCCCACGAGGACCGTGACCGTCCGGTGCAGTTCATTCCCAGTGCGGGCGAGGTGTTCCTGCGCGAGGTCGACCTCATCTCCGCGTCCGGCACCTCCGCGCTCGCTACCTCCACGCCCGACCAGCAGGCTGCCCTTCGCGCGGCCATGGACGAGGACTGGAACCACCCGTTCGACCTCACCGCGCCGCCGCTGATCCGTTTCACGGTGATCCGCGGGATCGGGTCCGAGCGGTCTCGGCACCGGTTGGTCATCACCAGTCACCACATCCTGCTCGACGGCTGGTCCCTGCCGATCGTGACCAGGGAGCTGCTCGCCCTGTACAACTCGGCCGATGCCGTCGCCGACCTGCCGCCCGCCCGCCCCTACCGGGACTACCTGGCGTGGCTTGCCACGCAGGACCTCGACGCGGCAGCGGACGCATGGCTCGCTGCGCTCGCGGGATTCGCAGGACCGCGCCATCTCGCCGGACGGTCGCCCGCGTCCGCCGGAGTGCCGGCTGAGTCTGAGAGTGTCGTCATCGACGTGTCGGCGGAGTCCGCCGCCGGCGTGACCGCGATGGCCGCCCGGCACGGGGTGACGCTGAGCAATGTCGTCCAGAGCCTGTGGGGACTACTCGTCGGCGCGCTGACCGGCGCTGACGACGTGGTGTTCGGGACCACGGTCTCCGGGCGGCACGCCGACGTCCCCGGCATCGAGAACATGGTCGGCCTGTTCATCAACACGGTGCCGTCGCGGGTGCGGCTCCACCGGGACGACCGCCTGATCGATGTCGTCACCCGTTTCCAGGACGGACAGGCGAACCTGGTCGCGTATCAGCACCTGGGCCTGCGCGAGATCCAACGCCGGGTGGGGCTCGGCCCGCTGTTCGACACCCTCGTCGTCTTCGAGAACTATCCGGCGGACGTAGCTGGCCTGCGTACGGTCACCGCGGACCTGCGTGTTGTCGGTGTCGGCAGCCGTGACGCCACGCACTACCCGCTCACCCTGATGGTCCGTACCGACGAGGGGAGCAGGTTCGAGCTGCGATACCGCCCGGACATGCTCGACCGGAGCCTGGTCGAGCGGATCGCCTCCCACGTCGTCCGGCTGTTGGAACAGGCCGCGGCTCACCCCGAGATCCCGATCGACCAGATGGTCGACGGGGTGGTCGACCGGATGACGGTCGACCGGGTGGAGGCACTGCCCGGCTGCACGGTTGATCCCGGCACCACGGCCGGCATCCCGCCCACGGCCGAGGCCGGAGCCGAGGCCGGAGCCGGGGTCGAGCCGCCGGCGGCGCAGGCCGCGTGTCCCGCCCCGTCCGGACCTCACGACGATCACACGCGCGTCCTGTGCACGCTGTACGCCGAGATCCTGGGGGTCGACCGGGTCGGCGCTGACGACGACTTCTTCGTTCTCGGTGGCGACAGCATCATCTCGATCACTCTGGCCAGCCGCGCGCGCAGGCACGGCCTGGACATCAACCCGCGGGACGTGTTCGAGCGGCGGACGCCCGCCGGACTCGCCGCCGCCGTCCGCGCGACCCGGCCGGACCAGACAGTCCACCCGGTCCAGTCGGTCCAGCTGTCCGGGTCGCCGGCATCCGGTGAGCCGGCGCGTGGCCGCGACGGCGTCGGCACCCTTCCACTGTTGCCGATCATGCATTGGCTGCGTGAACGAGGCGGCCCCGTCCGCCGCTTCAACCAGTGGCAGTTGGTAACCGTGCCACCGCGGACCAGCACCGGGCAGGCCGCGACCCAGCGGCTGGCCGAAGCCCTCCAGGCCGTTATTGATCATCATGACGGTCTGCGGTTGCGGCTCACCCAGCCGTTGCCCGGCGTGTGGTCAGCTGAGATCATCGCTGCCGGCAGCGTCCGCGCCGCCGGTCTGGTGCGCCGGGTGGACGTCACAGGCATGGCTGCGGACGCCCTGCGAGCGTCCGTCGCCGCCGAGTCGGACGCCGCCGCGGACCGGCTGGACCCGGTCGCGGGGATCACACTGCAGGTTGTATGGTTCGATGCCGGACCGGACGCTGCTGGCCGCATCCTGCTCGTTGCCCACCATCTGGTCATCGACGCGGTGTCATGGCTGGTCCTGCTTCCCGACCTGGCCGCGGCGTGGAAGTCCGTCACGGCCGGACGCCGTCCCCGGCTGGAGCTGGTCGGCACGTCCCTACGGCAGTGGGCGCAGCTGGTTGCCGACACGGCGAGCGAACCCGAGCGGCTGGCCGAGTTGGAGCACTGGTCGGCGACCCTCGCCGCGGGCGCCGAGTTGCTGCCCGGGGCTGGGCCGATCACCGCGACAGTCGGCTCGGCCACGGCCACGACGGTGCGCCTCAGCGCCGAGCGCACCGCGCCGCTGCTCACCACCGTGCCCGCGATCATCCGCGGGAACACTACCGACGTGTTGTTGACCGCCCTGTGGCTCGCCGTGTCCCGGTGGCGGGAACGCCGTGGTCACGGCGGTGCCGACGGCGTCCTGGTGGACGTGGAAGGGCATGGCCGCCAGGAACAGATCGGGCAGGAGCCGATCGGGCAGGCGGCCGGGGTTGACCTGTCCCGTACGGTCGGCTGGTTCACCAGCGTCCATCCGGTGCGGCTCGGCACCGGACCCGTCGGGACCGGACCCGTCGGCACCGGATCCGTCGACGTGGACGATGCGCTGGCCGGCGGACCCGCTGCCGGCGACGCCCTCAGGAGCGTCAAGGAGTGGCTGCGCGCCGCACCTGACAGCGGGATCGGATACGGCATGCTGCGGTACTGCAACCCGCAGACGGCCGTGCCGCTGGCGGCGATGTCGCGTCCGCAGATCCTGTTCAACTACCTCGGTCGCCTGCGCGCCGGCGAGCAGCGGGACTGGGTCGCCGCGCCGGAGTCCGACGCGGTGGTCGCCGGGCCGGATCCGGACATGCCGCTCGCCTACCTGCTGCAGATCGACGTCGTCACCCAGGACGGCCCTGACGGTCCGGAGCTCACCGCGACCTGGGCATGGTCACCGGACGCGCTCACCGAGGACGACGTCAGCGAGCTGTCCCAGGAGTGGACCCGTGCGCTCGACGCCCTGGCGGTCTATGCGCGGACGCCGGGAGCAGGCGGGCTGACACCGTCGGACCTGCCGGCGGTCCCGCTCGACCAGAGCGAGATCAACCAGGTGGAGTCGGTCTTCCCCGGGGCCGTGGCCGACATCTGGCCGCTGTCGCCGCTGCAGGAGGGGCTGCTCTTCCATGCCACGTACGACCAGGGCACGCTCGACGTCTACATCGTGCAGGACTACCTCGATCTGCGGCGGGAGATGGACGGCGACCGGTTGCGCGCCGCCTGCGCGGCCCTTGTGGACCGCAGCCCGAACCTGTGCGCCGGCTTCGTCACCGACGGGCTGACCCGTCCGGTACAGGTGATCATCCGCGGTTCGCGGATGCCGGTCACCGAAGTCGACCTGTCCGGTTACGGACCGGACGAACAGCGCGAGAAGCTGACAGAGCTGATGGCCTCGGACCGGATCCGCCGGTTCGACCTGTCCCGGCCGCCGCTGTGCCGGCTCATGCTGATCCGGCTGGGCCGCGACCACTATCGGCTGGTGGTGACCCATCACCTCCTGCTGTGGGACGGCTGGTCTGGACGGCTGTTCCTGCAGGAACTGTTCACCCTGTACGAGCGGGGCGGCGACGACCACGGTCTGGCGCGGCCGGGCTCGTACCGTGACTACCTGGCGTGGCTCGCCGAGCAGGACGAGCAGGCCGCGGCCGACGCCTGGAGCACGGCGTTGGCGGGTCTGGCCGAGCCCACCCTGGTGGCGCCGGCCGACAGCCAGCGCAGACCGGTCATCCCCGACGACTGCCGGGTGGAGCTGACGGCGGAGCACAGCGACCGGATCCGGGCCTTGGTCCGCCGTCACGGCCTGACGCTGAACACCCTGCTGACAGCAGCCTGGGGATTGGTGCTGTCCACCATGACAGGCCGCGACGACGTGGTGTTCGGTACCACGGTGTCGGGTCGCCCGGCGGCCGTGCGGGACGTCGAGAGTGTCATCGGACTGTTCCTCAACACTCTTCCCGTGCGCGTCGCCTTCGATCCGCACGAATCCGTCCTGGACCTGCTCCGCCGGCTCCAGTCGCAACGATCGGCGCTGCTGCCGTACGAGTACCTGGGGCTGGGGACGGTGCAGCGCGTGGCCGGTCACGGGCAGCTGTTCGACACGTTGTACGTGTTGCAGAATTTCGGGCCGGGCGAGGCCGAGATAGCCGAACGCCGGCGCCTGCACAGCATTGTGGCCGAGGGCAGCGTGGATGCCACCCATTATCCGCTGACCCTGGTGGTGACGCCGGGAGCTCGGCTGAGAATCACTCTGATCTTTCGACCGGATATAGTCGACCGGCCGTTTGCCGAAGCTTTCATGACCCGTTTCACGACGCTGCTCGACCGACTCGCCGCCGATTTCAGCGCTCCCCTTCGCA
>NZ_CAAAFO010000157.1:292982-294795 GCF_900634715.1 Candidatus Protofrankia californiensis
GTGTCGATGTTCTTGTTCCGGGTGAGTGGGGTCGGTTGGTGGACGGGTGGGGTGGGGGTTTTTCGGGGGTGGTGGGGGATGTGTCGGTGGTGGATGTGTGGGAGGAGCGGGTGGCGGTGTCGCCGGAGACGTCGGCGTTGGTGTGTGGGGAGGTGGTGCTGAGTGGTGCGGAGTTGAATGCGCGGGCGAATCGGGTGGCGAGGCTTTTGTTGGCGCGGGGGGTGGGGCCGGAGCGGGTGGTGGCGGTGGCGTTGCCGCGGTCGGTGGATATGGTGGCGGTTTTGTTCGGGGTGTTGAAGACGGGTGGGGCGTATCTGCCGTTGGATGTGGATTATCCGGTGGAGCGTCTGGAGTTTATGGTGCGGGATGCGGGTGCGGTGTGTCTGGTGACGGTGGGGGCGCTGGGGGATGTGCTGTCGGAGGTGGGGGTGGAGCGGATTGTTTTGGATGATCCGGGGGTGGTGGGGGAGTTGGCGGGGTTGTCGGGTGGGGATGTGGTGGATGCGGAGCGGCCGGGGTTTGCCCGGGGTGTTCCGGGGCGGTTGGAGCATGCGGCGTATGTGATTTATACGTCGGGGTCGACGGGGCGGCCGAAGGGGGTGGTGACGCCGTATCGGGGGTTGACGAACATGCTGTTGAATCATCGGGCGAATATTTTCGCTCCGGTGGTGGCGGGTGTGGGTGGTCGGCGGGTGCGGGTGGCGCATACGGTGTCGTTTTCGTTTGACATGTCGTGGGAGGAGTTGTTGTGGTTGGTGGAGGGGCATGAGGTGCATGTGTGTGATGAGGGGTTGCGGCGGGATGCGGAGGCGTTGACGGCGTATTGCGTGCGGCATCGTGTTGATGTGGTGAATGTGACGCCGACGTATGCGCAGCAGCTGTTCGAGTGCGGTCTGCTTTCGAATTCAGCTTCTGCTTCTGGTTCGGATGCGAATTCAGGTGCGGGTTTTGCTTCGGGTTATCGTCCGGTGTTGGTGTTGTTGGGTGGGGAGGCGGTGTCGGAGGGGGTGTGGGGGTGTCTGCGGGATACCGAGGGGGTGTCGGGTTATAATTTGTATGGGCCGACGGAGTATACGATTAATACGTTGGGTGGGGGTACGACCGAGAGTGTGTCGCCGGTGGTGGGGCGGCCGATTTGGAATACGCGGGTGTATGTGTTGGATGGCTGGTTGCGGCCGGTTCCGGTGGGTGTGGCGGGTGAGTTGTATGTGACGGGTGTGGGGTTGGCGCGGGGGTATGTGGGGCGGGCGGGTTTGACGGCGGAGCGGTTTGTGGCTGATCCGTTCGGGGGGGCGTTCGGGGTGTCGGGTGGGCGGATGTATCGGACGGGGGATGTGGTGCGGTGGCGGGGGGATGGGTGTTTGGAGTTTCTGGGTCGGCGTGATGATCAGGTGAAGGTGCGTGGTCATCGGGTCGAACCCGGTGAAATCGAGAACGTGCTGGTGGGCCACGCCGACGTCGCCCAGGCCGCTGTTGTGGCGTGCGCGACCGATGTTCCCGGTGTCCAGCGCCTGGTCGGCTATGTCGTCGGTTCCAACGGCGCGTCGCTGGATTCCTCGTCGCTGCGCGGCTGGCTTGCCGGGCGGTTGCCGGAGTACATGGTGCCGGCTGTGATCGTCGGGGTGGATGCGTTGCCGTTGACGGTGAACGGCAAGTTGGACCGGGCTGCGTTGCCGGCGGTCGACTTCTCGGCGGTCCGTACCGCCTCCCGGGCGCCACGTCCGGGGAGCGAGGCGGTGTTGTGTGAGCTGTTCGGTGAGGTTCTCGGGCTGCCGGCCGTCGGCGTCGACGACAACTTCTTCGACCTCGGCGG